>CATYVQ010000005.1 GCA_958413895.1 uncultured Collinsella sp. | reverse complement strand
CGAGGCGGCATTGACCTTCTGGTCATGCCGCCGAAGCTGAAAGGCAGATTGCCGCCCCGGCGGGCTTGCAGCGTCAACTGGTTACGGCGTTTGGCAAAACGCCGTAACCCCCTAGTACATCTTTGCGCCGGCGGGGATGGAGGCGTCGAGCTGGATCAGGTTGAGGCGCTCCTCGCCCTCCTCCTCGTGGACAGCGCTGATCAGCATGCCGCAGCTGGGAATACCCATCATCTTGCGCGGAGGCAGGTTGGTGATGGCGAGCAAGGTCTTGCCGACCAGGTCCTCGGGCTCGTAATAAGCGTGAATACCGGAGAGGATGGTGCGGTCGGTACCGGTACCGTCGTCGAGCGTAAAGTTCAGCAGCTTCTTGGACTTCTTGACGGCCTCGCATGCCTTGACCTTCACAGCGCGGAAATCGCTCTTGGAGAAGGTATCGAAGTCGACGAACTCCTCGAACAGCGGCTCAACGGCGATCTTGGAGTAATCGAGCGTGGGCTTAAGCGACTCAACGAACGGGCTCGCGGCGTTGCCGGCCTCGGCAGCCTTGGCGGCAGCGGCACCGGACTGGAAACCCTTCTCGGGCTTCATGTGCGGGAACAGCAGCACGTCGCGGATGGAAGCCTGGTTGGTGAGCAGCATGACCACGCGGTCGATGCCGATGCCAATGCCGCCCGCGGGAGGCATACCGTACTCGAGGGCGCGCACGTAGTCCTCGTCATACTCCATGGCCTCATCGTCGCCGCCGGCCTTCTCGGCCATCTGGGCGGCAAAGCGCTCGGCCTGGTCGACCGGGTCGTTGAGCTCAGAGAATGCGTTGGCGTACTCGTGGCCGGCGATGACCAGCTCAAAGCGGTGGGTCAAACGCGGGTCGTCCTCAAAACGCTTGGCAAGCGGGCTGACCTCGATGGGGTAATCGCACACGAACGTGGGGTTGACGATGGTGTCCTCGCCCAGCTCATCGTAAATCTCGGCGATAATCTTGCCGGCGGTCCACTCGGGCTTAATCTCCAGGCCCTTCTCGCGCGCGGCGGCAGCAAGCTCCTCGACCGGCGTGTCGATGGTGACCTGCTTGCCGAGCACGTCGGAGACGATGTCGGTCATGGGACGGCTGGCCCACTCACCAGAAAGGTCGATGGTCTGGCCCTGGTACTCGATGACCTCGGGGTTGCCGATGGCCTTGTTAGCCGCCTTAATGACACCCTGGGCGAGCGCCTTCATGCCCTCGAGGTCTGAGAAGGCACGGTAGGCCTCCATCGTGGTGAACTCGGGGTTGTGGGTAAGGTCCATGCCCTCGTTACGGAAGATGCGGCCGATCTCGAACACGCGCTCAAAACCACCGACGATGCAGCGCTTGAGGTGCAGCTCGGTGGCAATACGCAGGTAGCACTCCTGATCGAGCGCGTTGAAGTGGGTAATGAACGGCTTGGCAGTAGCGCCGCCCTGGATGGTCTGCAGGATGGGGGTCTCGACCTCCATGTAGCCGTCGGACTCCATAAAGCGACGGAAGGTGGAGAGAATCTGCGAACGCTTACGGAAGGTCTCGCGAACGTCGTCGTTGGCGATCAGGTCAACATAGCGCTGGCGATAGCGGGTCTCCTTGTCGGAAAGACCGTGGAACTTCTCGGGCAGCGGACGAACGGCCTTGGAAAGCAGGGTCGCGCTCTTAGGGGCAACGGAAAGCTGGCCGCGCTGGGTGCGCACGACCACGCCGGTCACGCCCAGGATGTCGCCCAGGTCGAGGGCCTTGAGCGTACTCCAGGCAGCCTCGTCCATGTCGTTGATGCGGCAGAACAGCTGAATCTCGGCAGTCGCATCGCGCACGACGATGAACATGATCTTGCCCTGACCGCGCTTGGCGACCACGCGGCCGGCGATCTTCACGACGTCCTCGGTGTCCTCGCCATCGGCAAGCTCGGCGTACTTAGCCTCGATATCGGCGACGTAGTCCTCAAGCTCAGAGTGCTCAGGATAGGGGTTCTGGCCCGCCTCGAACAGGGCGGCGCGCTTGGCCAGGCGGGTGGCGCGCTCGTCGTTGAGCGTCGATGCCTGATCGGCGGCGTTCTGGTTCTCTGCCATAAGTTAGCTCCTCAAACTAAAACGCTCCCCAGGATTCGGTCCCAGGGAGCGAAAACATACCTTTACGCGGGACCGTGGTCTAGCGTGCGATCTTGGCGATGGTGTAGACGCGAGTCTTGCCGGAAGGCGTAACGACCTCGACGGAGTCGCCCTCGCCGTGACCAATGATGGCGTGACCGACCGGAGACTCGTTGGAAATCTTGTGCTCGAGCGAGTTGGTCTCGGTGGTACCGACGAGCGTGACTTCCATGACCTCGCCGTTGGGATCAATCAGCGAAACGGTGGAACCGATGGAGACGGTCAGGTCGCCCGTGGTGGCAGCAACCTGAGCGTTGGCGAGGATGGCCTGGATCTCGGCAATACGAGCGGCGTTCTGGGCCTGCTTGTCCTTAGCGGCGTCGTACTCGGAGTTCTCCGAAAGGTCGCCGAACGCGCGGGCTTCCTTGATGTCCTCGACGATCTCCTTGGCGTAATCGCCCTCACGCCAAGCGAGCTCCTCGACGAGCTTCTGGCGGCCCTCAGCGGTCAGTACGATCTGGCTTGCGTCCATACGGATATCTCCCCAACTCTGATCAAACAATCAACTGTCAACAAAACGAAAAAGACCGGCTAGCCTGCGGGCAAGCCGGTCAGGTGCTCACCCCAAAGGGATGGGACTACTCTGCGTCCGCGTCGCTGTCCTCTGCCTGCTTCTTCTTGGCAGCAGCGAGCTTGGCCTCGAGCTCAGCGATCTCCTTGTCCTCCTCGGACTGCTCGACCACGACCTCCTCGGCCTGCTTGGTCTCGGCCTTATCGTCGCCCTCCATACCCTCACGGATATTCTTGACGGTAGAGCCGAGGGACTTGCCGAGCTTCGGCAGGTTCTTGGGCCCGAAGATAATCAGGACAACGACGAGAATAATGATGAGCTCAGGAGCCCTCAGTCCAAACATGTAGACCTCCACAATACAGCGAGACAAGCTCGAATGAGTATACCGCGGGTATCGCGGTATCACAACACTAGCTAAAAAAAGGGACCGCAAGAAGCGGTCCCTCCTCATGCTCTGGTCGGGTTGACTGGATTTGAACCAGCGACCCCTGCGTCCCGAACGCAGTGCTCTACCAAACTGAGCCACAACCCGTTAGCTCGACTATAGTAACAAAGATTTTCGCCGCGCGCTAGAGAAATTTTTATTTCTTTGGCGCGTCGATTTGAACCGTGTTGGGAATAAGCTCAGTCGCGCAGGACCACCAGCCGTTTTGCTGGGCAGCGTCGGCAAGCCTTTCGGCCATGTCGGCGGTGTCGCAAATGGCAAACGAGCAGGCACCCGATCCGCACACATCTACAGCAACGGTGCCGTCCTGTTTACGCAGCCAGTCGAGGACCGTTTGAATCTGCGGCTCCATCTGTGCGGAAATGACACCCAGGTTGTTATGGATGAGTGCATATGCCGTCTCGGCATCACCAGCACGCAAGGCAGAAGCTATCGCGCCGGGCTTGTCCGCAGGCACCGGGGCCTCGTCAAAACGTCGATAGGCCTCAATTGTCGAAACGCTCGCCTCGCGCGGCTTGACCAACACGACGGGCGTTGCGGGCAGCGCGGGGTACTCAGTTGCCAGCACGTCTCCTCCACCTACGTAGAACGCAGGGCTCGCATGCAAAAAGAACGGGACGTCAGCACCAATGCCGCGCGCGATGTCGTCGAGCGCGGGGTCGGTGCGATCAATTCCCCAGAACTCCGCCAAGGCGACAATGACCGCGGCCGCATCCGTCGAGGGGCCGCCCAAGCCGGCGCACAATGGAATGCGCTTCTCAATCGTCACGCAGATGTTTGCCTCGCGACCATAATGCTCGGCCATAGCAACAGCAGCCCGATACGCCGTATTCTTTTGCATGGGAAAATCTGATGCCGGAACCGTCTGAACGGCCAGCGCCTGTGCCGGCGTGACCGTCACGGTATCGGAAAGACCGACGGCTGCCATCAGGGAATCGACCCTGTGGTAGCCGCGGTCATCGCGCTCGGTATGAACCCCCAAGTAGAGGTTAATCTTTGCCGGCGCGGAAAGAGTCAGGGACCGATCGGTCACCGTTAGTGCTCCTCGAGCTGATTGCCGAGCGGGGTAAAGATATGCTCGCCGCTCTCAGGGTCGAATAGCTCGACCTGACCGGTGAGGACATCGATATACTGGTAGGACTGACGCGACTTGCGGCCGCGGCGCTCGTCAACCTCGACGATAAAGACGGCGGGGTGGACGCTCTTGATGGTGCCCATGCGCTCGACAACGCGGGTGCGGCCCATGTTGGCCTTAACCTTGACGCGATCGCCCACCATATCGGTCAGCTTCTCGTGGATGTCGTCGACGTGATTGACTTCCATCTCTTCCATGAACAGGGCCTCCAGAAGGTGCAATTCAAAAAGGGGATAATACCCCTAAGATAGACAAAACTCTAATACTATAGCACCCTGCTGCCGCCATACGCAAGTAGCTAAATCAGCCCCGTCCCAAATACGTACCAGACGACAACCTCGCATGACCAGTTGTTACGCGGTTTAGTAAAACCGCGTAACCTAAAGGTTGTCGGTATCGAGGACGATGGTGAATGGGCCGTCGTTGATGAGGTCGACCTTCATGTCGGCGCCAAAGATACCGTGCGCCACATGCTCAACGTCCTCGTGCACAAGCGTCAGGAAGTACTCGTAGAGCTCGTTGGCGACATCGGGTGCGCCGGCATCCGTAAACGACGGACGGCGACCGTGGCGGCAGTCGGCGAACAGCGTGAACTGCGACACCACGAGCACCTCGCCGTCGACATCGGCAAGCGCCAAGTTGGTCTTGCCGTTCTCGTCCTCGTTGATACGCAGCCCGCGGAGCTTGCCCCACAGCTTGTCGGCCTCGGCACGCGTATCGCCATGGCCCACACCCAGCAGCACCAGGTAGCCGCGTCCAATGCGGCCCACGCACTCGCCGTCGACCGTCACGCCGGCGTTGAGCACGCGCTGCACCACCGCACGCATGGCCTACTCCTCGCCCGTCAGCTTGGCGGACAGATGCTCGAGCGCGTGGAAACGATGGCTGATGGCGTTCTTCTCGTCAGCCGTCAGCTCGGCCATGGTCTTGCCCGGCGTGTCGACCGGCAGGAACAGCGGGTCGTAGCCAAAGCCGTGATCGCCGCGGCCCTCGCGTGCGATAACGCCCTCGCAGACGCCCTCGCCATAGGTGACCAGACCATCCGTGTCGATGAGCGCGACGACGCTCATAAAGCGCGCGGTGCGGTCCTCGTCGGCCACGCCCTCCAGATTCACGAGAAGCTTGGCGTTGTTGGCGGCATCGTCTCCGTGCACGCCCGCATAGCGCGCGCTATACACGCCAGGCTCGCCGTCCAGCGCGTCGACGACCAAGCCCGAATCGTCGGCAATGGCCATAAGGCCCGTCTCCTCGACCGCAGCCTGCGCCTTGATGATGGCGTTCTCCAAAAACGTCGTGCCGTTTTCCTCGGGGTCCTCAAAATCGCCCAGTTGGCCGAGCGCCACAAAGCGAACCTCGGGCATAACCTTGCCCAAAATGGCCTCGATCTCGGTGAGCTTATGGGCGTTGCCCGTTGCCACGACGATGGTCGCCGCCGGGTCGAGGGTGTCGATGTCGATCTTCTCAAGTGCCATGAGTGGTCTCCTTGTCTCTATAGCAATGCCGCGCCGAGGGCGACGAGGGCCTCTGCCTCTCCCCTCTCAATCAACGGCTGTCTTGTGCCTAGACGTCTCCGCAGATAAAACCTACCAAAATAAACCTGTCCCTTTTTGGCAGGTTAGGCGAGGGCTTGGCGCTGAAGCTCGATGAGCTCGGCGATACCCTTGTCGCCCAGGTCGAGCAGGGCGTTGAGGCGCTTGCGGTCGAAGGGCGCCTGCTCGCCGGTACCCTGGAGCTCGATCATCTCACCGGTGTCGGTGGCGACGAGGTTCATGTCGACCTCGGCATGGCTGTCCTCGGAATAATCGAGGTCAAGCAGCGTATTGCCGTCGACAACGCCCATGGAGATGGCAGCCACCTGGCCGGTAAGCGGGATGCGATCGATCTTGCCCGCCTCGACCCACATGGCGAGGGCGTCGTGCAGCGCCACCCAGGCGCCGGTGATGCTCGCTGTACGCGTGCCGCCATCGGCCTGAATCACATCGCAGTCGACGGTGACGGTGTACTCGCCGAGCGCCTTCATGTTGACGACGGTACGCAGGCTGCGGCCAATGAGGCGCTCGATCTCCATGGAGCGACCCTTGCGGTTGGCGTGCTCGCGCTTGCAGCGCTTGCCGGTCGACGCCGGCAGCATGGCGTATTCCGCGGTCACCCAGCCGGCCTTAGCTCCCTTTCGCCAGCCCGGCACGCCCTCCTCGATAGTGGCGGCGCACAGCACGCGCGTGTCGCCGAACTCGGCCAGGCACGAGCCGTGGGCGTGCTTCATGACGCCACGGGTGAGCTTAACGGGGCGCAACTCGTTGGCGGCGCGACCGTTGGCGCGGTTGACCTGCATGTACTCCATAGAAATATCCTTTCGGCAAAAGATGTGGCGAAGGCTTTGGCGGCTGCCTTACATCTATTTCAGCTCATCGATATCGATGTGTTCGATGCTCTTGAGCGGCTGACCAAAGATAAAGCTGCCCGCCACCGCAAACTCGGCAATGTTATCGGCCGTCGTGGCAAAACGATGCTGCGGCTCGGCGGCGTCGCCCGCCAGCTGCTCGCGGCGCGTGAGGATATCGGTCAGCTCGCGCGTGGTCTCCTCGGCGGAACTCACGACGCGCACCCCAGGCCCCAGCGCATGCCGGATAGGTCCCACCAACAGCGGAAAATGCGTACAGCCGAGCACCACGGTATCGATACCGTGGTCGCGCAGCGGCTCAACCGTGGCACCCACCAGCGCACGCACGGCAGGCGTATCGAAGATGTCCTCGTTCTCAAGCCACTGTTCCTGCAGATGTGCACCCGAGGCGAGCTCGTGTTCGACAACCTCGACAAAGCTCGAGGCAGGACAGCCGTATACATCGACGCCGGCATCTAGATCCTGAATGGCGCGCGTGTAGGCGCCCGAGCGAATGGTGAGGTTGGTGGCGAGCACGCCCACACGACGCGAGCGGGTGCTGTTGATTGCCGCACGGGCACCCGGCGCGATCACGCCGATCACGGGAACGTCGAGCACCTGCTGGGCCAGACGCAAGGCCGCAGCGGTCGCCGTGTTGCAGGCGATGACCATAATCTTGACGTCGTGCTTCGAAAGCCAACGACCCGCCTGCAACGCAAACGAGCGCACCTCATCCTCGGTGCGCGTGCCGTAGGGGCAGCGCTTGGTGTCGCCAAAGTAGTAGACGGACTCGTGCGGCAGCGCCGTCGCGATGGCGCGCGCAACCGTCAGACCGCCCAAACCAGAATCGAACACGCCAATCGGGCGCGTGTCGCCTGCCGGATTCTCGATATCGGACATTACCTCACCAGTCTCTCTCGAAAAGACATGTCCAAGTGCGGCGGCGCCGCGCTACGAACGCGCCGCGACCAGCAGCTCTGCCGTCGCCGCCCAACCGTCGACAATTTTGCCGCGCGTAACGAAAGCGTTCTCGCAAGCAGCCAGGAACTCGGGCGCGCCGGCGCTCGTCAGGCCATTCTCGACCAGGCAGAACATGCCCACGTGATCGGCCATGTAAAAGTCGGACTCGGAATCGCCGAGCGCCAACGTCTCCTCGCGCTCGATCCCCAGGTGCTCGCAGAAGTGCGCAATGGCGACGCCCTTGTTGAGGCCCGCGGGGTTGATGTTGAATGCGC
Source organism: uncultured Collinsella sp. (assembly GCA_958413895.1). Classification (GTDB taxonomy): domain Bacteria; phylum Actinomycetota; class Coriobacteriia; order Coriobacteriales; family Coriobacteriaceae; genus Collinsella. The sequence goes on along the minus strand of CATYVQ010000005.1, from coordinate 115,446 downwards.
GACCGTCCTCGACGCGATCGAGCTCGAGCGTCGTCGGCTTGGACAGGTGAGTCAGGTGGCCGTTGCAAGCCCAGATCAGACCGCAGCCGGCCTCGTCCAGGATGGCCTGAACCTCATCGTCGGGCACATCGCCGCGCATGCCGACGGTGACCTCACGGTACTTGTAGCCGGTCGACATGTCGTTGTGATACTCGATCTTGTGCGGCCAGCGGGCGAGGATCTTCTCGCACACGCCGGTCTGCTCGATCACCTGGTGCGGCGTGAGGCCGCAAGAGGGGTCGTAGGGCATGTCGCCGGTCAGATACTCCCAATCGTTGGCTTTGAGGTCGTACATGACCAGGCCGCCCATCTCGCCGATGTAGGAGTTGAGGCCGAGCACGCGCGCGTCCTCGTGGATCATGGTACGGTTGCGCCCCGAGGTGGGAACCACCTGAATGCCAGCACGAGCGAGCGCCACGACGGCCTCGACGAGTTTGGTCGAGGGGTTGCCGTCGTTGTCGCGCAGCACGCACGAGCCGGGTGCGAGCATCGTGGCATCCAGGTCGGTAAAGACGTACTTGACCTTGGCCAAGCGCTCGCGCATCTCGCCCGAAAGCTCAGCGACGGTCGGCAGGGTATTGTGGGACATGGTTACTCCGTTTACGTAGAAGGGTTTGGACTTGGACGGCATGTTTTGATTGAGGGAACACGCTTATGGCGACAGCGCACTCAGGGCGCCGCCGCCATCATGGTTCATTAGTCAAACTGGGTAACATCGATTAGGCGATTGGCCAGCGAAAGGTCGCTCTCGATGGGCACGAACTCGTCGCCCACGTGCATGAGCTCCTCGTCACCCTTTGCCAGCAGCAAGACAATGGTGGGAGCATCGGGGTTGACGTACTCCTCGCGCGCCGCCTTGAACGCCGCATGCACGGCGGCTTCGCGGTCGAGGATGATCTTGTTCGGCGTATCGTCGGGAACATGCTCGGCAAGCTCGCGACAGACCTTCATCGGGTCTTCGTGAGCTGGATCCTCGTTGGCAAAGATCATCAGGTCGGAATACGGTGCGGCCTCGCGTGGCAATTGCTCGCGGCGCTCCTGAGCCTTGCCGCCGGCGGCGCCAAACAGCGCAATGACGGGGCTGGCGGGAAACGCGCGCTTGACCGACGAGAAAAGCGAACGGAACGAAAGCTGGTTGTGTGCATAGTCAACGACGCAGATCACGCGGCCGTCCTTCGACTCCACGACCTCCATGCGGCCCGGCACACGCAGTTTGGAGAGGCCCTTCTTGATAGCCTCGATACCGATGCCGATCTCGCGCGCAGCGGCGATAGCGACCAGCGCGTTTTCCACGTTAAAGTCGCCCGCGATACCCAGCAGGACCTTCTCCCCCGCCTCGGGCTCGTCGGCGCTCATGCCGTGCAAGTTGAACTCGATGTTAAAGCCGAGCATGCGGACATCGCTCGCCCACAGGCTTGCCTCGGGATGCTCGACGCCAACGGTCACCAAGCGCTCGGCCGTCGACGCTGTCTCCAGCACACGGTCAACCTCATCGGTGCCCAGATTCACCACGGCGGTCTTTGCCTGGTCAAAGATCCTAAGCTTGCTCTCAAAATAATCCTCAAACGTGGGGTGTTCGATCGGCGAGATGTGGTCGCGGCCGATGTTGAGGAAGCACGCCACGTCAAACGGCAGATTCTCGACGCGTTGGTACTTGAGCGCCTGGCTCGAGACCTCCATGACCATGGACTGGCGACCGGACGTGCGGCAGTTGGCGATATGGCGCCAAACCTCGGGGGCCTCGGGCGTGGTGTTGGTGCTCTCGTAGCACTCGATACCATCGTCGGTACTCACCGAGCCGATCATGCCGCAGGACTCGCCCGCCGCCTTGATGATGGACTGGAGCATAAAAGCGGCCGTGGTCTTTCCCTTGGTGCCGGTGATGCCCACGATCTTGACGTCGTGGTCGGGACGGTCGTAGACCTCCGGCGGCAACAGGGCCATGGCCGTGCGAACACTATCAACAACCAACATCGCAGCACCGCTCTCCTGCGCCAGCGGCTCCAGAGACTCGACCAGCGACTCCTCGCACACAAATGCGACGGCGCCCGCATCGAGCGCCATGCTCAAAAACGCGGGCTTAAAGGCAGCACCTTTGCAAAAGAATACGTCACCTGCCGAGACCGCGCGCGAATCAAACGAGCAGCCGGTCACGGCACGCTCGTCAACCTGCTCTGATGAGCGCAGCTCGCCGCACACATCGAGAAGCTTGGCAAGCGTATCGACCGTGGTCACGGTCGCGGAATCCGAATGGTGCATCTTTCACCTTTCTCAGCCATTTGGCAGGGACGGTTTTATAGTAACTGAAACGCACCCACGCAAAAACGGCTCCCGGAGGAGCCGTTACGCGCAGGCGTTCGTAAGCCGAGGCTAGGCAGCCTGAACAGCGGGCTGATCCTCGTCGATAAAGAAGCGCTTGTACCACACCAGGAACACGAGCGGCGTATAGATCTTGCGCTGGAAATCGCCCTTGCCCGCAAAGTGCAGATCGAGCAGGTGCATGAGCTCATCGGTATCGAAGAACTCGCTTGCCCACGGCGCGGTGAAGTACTCCTTGACATAGTCGTACCACTTTTGCTCGCGCAGCCAGTAGACAATCGGCACCGGGAAGCCCACCTTGGGACGGGTGGCCCACTCATCGGGCAGCGACTTGTTGGCAGCGTGGCGGAGTACCTGTTTGTTGCCGTTCTCGTTGATGCGGTAGCGGTCGGGAATGTGCTCGGCGAACTCCATGACTTTGCGGTCCAGGAAGGGCACGCGCAGCTCCAGCGAGTGCGCCATGCACATCTTGTCGGCCTTGAGCAGAATGTCGCCCGGGAGCCACATGTTCATGTCCAGGTACTGCTTCTTGACCAGCTCGGGCTGACCCTTCACGCGCGCGTAGATGGGAGCGGCAAGCTCGAAGGCGCCGTCGCCGGTGTTGTACTCGGGCTTGAGCACGCCGTCGACCTCGCGCTCCGGCCATACCAGAGCCTGTCCCAGGAACGACTTCTCGGGGATCTCGGCACCCTTGACCAGGAAGTTATGTCCCTTGAAGTACGGCATATGCAGCGCCAGGTTACCGAGCGCGCGACGGATGGGCAGCGGCACCATCTTTTTGTACTTGCGCACCGGGACCGTGTCCTCGTAGTAGGCGTAGCCGCCAAAGAGCTCGTCGGCACCTTCGCCCGAAAGCACGACGGTGACGTCCTTGCGGGCCATCTCGGCCAAGAACCACAGCGGCACGGAAGACAAGTTGGACTGCGGCTCGTCCATGTGATACTGGATGTCCTCGAGCGCACCGAAGAACTCGTCGGCGGTAATCATCTTGCGAACGTTCTCGACGCCGAGCTTATCGGAAAGCTCCTTGGCGTAGTTGGTCTCGTTGAAGTTCTTGTAGTCAAAGCCCACCGAGAAGGTCTTGTCGGGCATGAGGCAAGCGGCGATGTAGCTGGAGTCGACGCCACCGGAGAGGAACGACGCGACCTTGACATCGGCGATGCGATGGGCCTCGACGCTCTCGTGCACGACCTCGTCCAGCTCGTCGACATACTCTTCGAACGGCTTCTCGACGGCAGAGTAATCGCAATCCCAGTAGCGCTCGATGTTCATCTTGCCGGTCGGGATATCGACGGTAAAGTAGTGCGCCGGCGGCAGCTTGTAGACACCCTCGAAGAAGGTCTCCTCAGTCGCCGAATACTGCAGCGTCATGTACGGACGCAGAGCCTTTTTGTTGACCGCCTTGTGGAAGTGCGGGTAGTCCAGGAAGCTCTTGATCTCGGAACCAAAGAGCACGCCCGGAGCGCCGTCGCCCGCATCGGCCATGGGATAGTAGTAAAGCGGCTTGATGCCAAAGATGTCGCGGGCGCCAAAAAGCTTGTTCTTCTTTTTGTCCCAGATGACGAAGGCGTACATACCGCGCAGGCGATCGAGGACGGCCTCGCCCCACTCCTCGTAGCCGTGCAGGAGGCTCTCGGTGTCGGCGCCGCAGTGGAACTTGTAGCCCTTGGCCTCGAGCTCGGAACGGAGTTCTTGGAAGTTGTAGATCTCGCCGTTGAAGACAATGACGACGCTGCCGTCCTCGTTGGCCATGGGTTGAGCGCCGGCCTCGGTCAGGTCGAGGATCGACAGGCGGCGGAAGCCCAGGGCAACGCGGCCGTCGATAAACTGACCGCCCATGTCGGGACCGCGATGGACGATGCGGTCCATCATCTTGGTGAGCACCTCGGATTGGTTATCCGTCCCACCGACAAAACCGACAAAACCGCACATATACTATCCCCTCTGCTGTTGCTGGGCATCAAATCGAATCAGTAGCTTTTGAGTATACCCGAGGGCGTAAAGAGGGGCGGAATGTTCAGGCAATCTCAACTGAATCAGCTCCGCGCCGACACGCGCCAGTTACCTTTAATGGATATGAGATGAATGAGGCGATTGTTTTGCTATACTCTCTCCGCACGGGCGATTGGCGCAACGGTTAGCGCAGGTGCTTTACACGCACAAGGCTGGGGGTTCGAATCCCTCATCGCCCACCACTGAATTGTTAGGCTCCCAGCAATGGGAGCCTTTCTTTTCTGGGCCCATCGCAGAGGGATTCGAACCCGACAGGGTGCGGAGCTGAGGAAACGCGCAAGCGTTTTCCAGCGCAGCACGCGAGGGCCGTAGGCCCGAAGCGAGAGCGGGCGGCGAAGCTGCACGCGACATCCCTCATCGCCCACCACCGAATTGGAAACGGTCCTCGCAAGGGGACCGTTTTTGTTTGGGCCCGGTGCATGGGATTCGGACCCGCCAGGGTGCGGAGCTGAGGAAACGCGAAGCGTTTTCCAGCGCAGCACGCGAGGGCCGTAGGCCCGAAGCGAAAGCGGGCGGCGTCAGCCGCACGCGACACCCCTCATCGCCCACCATTGAGTTGGAAACGGTCCTCGAAAGGGGACCGTTTTTGTTTGGGCCCATTTCATGGGATTCGAACCCGCCAGCACGTCTGTCACAAAGGCCGTGGCCAAATAATGGCAAAAATGAGTACTGCTACTTTGCTTGCAACATATAAAAAGATAGCGTTTGCGTAAGTTACGCAACATATGTCCATTATAAGGACTAACAGTTAGATCACAATCGTGCATCCATCGCCATTTCGACTTGCTATCTGGCCTTATTAGTCCAAAATTGCTGCTACCAAATCGGTAGCAGTACTCATATTTAATGTTTTTTGACCAGCGGGTCTCCCTGCCTTAGCAAATCTAAGGCAAAACGGGCTCCAGACCGCTGAATCATGCCACATAGGGCACGCTCGCAGTCCGGAACCCGGTCCAAATTGAGTTATTGCGCCGCGTTAGACCAAGACACCCGACAGGATCTCGATCAGACTGTCCACGTCGGCTTCCTCGCAGACGAGCGGCGGCAAGAAACGCAGCGTATGAGCACCCGTAGCGTTAATCACGGCGCCGGCGGCCAGCGCGCGGGCAACAATACCATGTGCATCGCCCGCAGCGTCATCCAAATCGCAGCCGAGCATTAAGCCGCGACCGCGTACCTCGACCACATGCGGCAGCTTGGTGAGCTTTGCCTCCATATAAGCACCCACCTTGGCAGCATGCTCGGCATAATCGCCGCGCACGAGCGCGGAGAGCGTCGCGGCGCACGCCGCGACAGCCAAGCAGCTACCGCCAAAGGTCGAGCCGTGGTCGCCCGGCTTAAACACGTCGGCGATCTCCTTCTTTGCCACCACGGCACCCATGGGCACGCCATCGGCGATGCCCTTGGCAAGGCTCATAATGTCAGGCTCCACGCCATAGGTCTGGAATGCAAACGGCTTGCCGGAACGGAAGATGCCACACTGGACCTCGTCGGCGATAAACACGGCGCCCACCTCGTGCGCCAAGTCGCGCGCCGCCGCCATAAACTCCTCGGTCATGGGGTGCACACCGCTCTCGCCCTGAATCGGCTCGAGCATGACGGCGCAGACCTCGCTTCCCAGCTGCTTAAAAATCGAACGTAGTTCGTCGACATCGTTGGGCGTGCAGGCCGCAAAGCCACCCGGCAGCGGACGGAAGCTGTCCTGTAGCCAATCCTGCATGGTGGCGGCAATGGTCTCGAGCGTACGGCCATGGAAGCCGCCGCGCATGCATACGATGGTGTTGCCGCCGTTACCAGCACGCTTGGCGTACAGACGCGCGAGCTTCATCGAGCCCTCGTTGGCTTCGGCGCCGGAGTTGGCAAAGAACGTCTCCCACACTTGCTCATCCGCAGCCGGTTCACCGAGCGCAGCCGCCGTGGTCTCATCGCCGGCGGCAATGGCATCGGCCAGAACGCACGCACCATCTACGTCGTCGTTGGCAAGCTTGGACAGCAGCGCCGCGACCTGTCCACGCTGCTCGATGTAGAAGTAGTTAGACACATGCAGAAGCTTTTTGGTCTGAGCCTCGAGCGCCGAAAGCACTGCAGAATTTCCGTGGCCTAGGCTACACACGCCAATACCAGCGAGAAAGTCAAGATACTCACGACCATCGTCACCAGTGAGCTTCATGCCGTGACCTTCGACAAACTCTACCGGCGAGCGACCAAAGGTATGCATAACGTAATGGGATTCGAGCGATTGTTGAGTTGCAAGTGACATGGGATGCCTTTCGTTGGGCGCCGTACGGCGCAGGGCTATGGGTGCAGGGACGCGACGACCGCGGGTCGGCTAGACCGTTTGAAGCTTCTCGACCTCGTCGAGGTTCTCGGTCAGGCGCGCCGCAAAGGTCGAAAGCGGGTGCGGATGCGTATCGAACTCGTAGGCCGTCTCGGTGGAGTGGATCACGGTACCGACGCCGGCATCGGTCAGCAGCTCCAGCAGCAGCGAATGCGGCGTCGTGCCGTTGATGATGTGGGCTCGGAACACACCAGCGGTAAGTGCATCGACGGCGGCGCGCAGCTTGGGGATCATACCCTTGTCGACCTCGCCGCCGTAGAGCATCTCATTGACCTCGTCGAGCGTCAGGTTGGAGATAAGCGAATCCTTGTCGCTAAAGTCCTTGTACAGACCGTCGACGTCGGTAAGGAAGATTGCCTTATGCGCGTGGAGCGCCGCCGCAACGGCGCCGGCGGCGGTATCGGCGTTGATGTTGAAGAAGCCGCCGTCCTCCCCCGCCGCGACCGTGGCGATAACGGGAATGTACTCGCTGTCGAGCAAACGCTCGATATAGTCGGTGTTGACGTGCGTGACCTTGCCTACGCGGCCGAGCTCTGGGTCGAGTGGCTCGGCGATAAGGGTACCGGCGTCGCTGCCGGACACGCCCACGGCCAGGTTGCCGTGGTGGTTGAGCGCCGCGACCAGCTCCTGATTGACCTTGCCGCCCAGTACCTCGCGCACGATGTCCATGGTGGCAGGCGTAGTCACGCGCTGGCCGTTCTTAAACTCGACGGGGATGCCGTAGTGGCTGAGCGCCTCGTTGATGGCCTTGCCGCCACCGTGCACGATAACAGGGCGCATGCCGATAATCTTGAGCAGGACGATGTCGCTCATCACGTCACGACGCAGCTGCTCGTCGACCATGGCGGCACCGCCGTACTTGATAACGACCGTCTTACCGGTCAGGTTCTTAATCCACGGCAGCGCCTCGAACAGCAGCTGCGCGGTAACTTCGTTGGATTCGCTCGAGCGACAATCGCGTGCGAACTTCATAGTCTGCCTCGTCTTTCGTGTAGCTATCGCGCCGTACCTCGTTGCCCGCGATTGCAGCGGGACGCGCGGCACATTGGGAGTCTAGGAACGGTAGTCGCCGTTAATGGAGATGTACTCGTGCGTGAGGTCGCAGGTCCACACGGTCGTTGCCGCGGCGCCCGCGCCCAGGTCTGCCGAGATCACAATCTCGGGCGCCTCAAAGCGACGCAGGGCCTCGTCCTCGTCAAAGGGAACGGTCAGACCATCACGGCAGACGGGCATACCCATCATGTCGATGGACACATCTTCTTGGTTAAATTGCACGCCGCACTTGCCGAGCGCCATGGCAACGCGGCCCCAGTTGCAGTCGTGGCCGGCGATGCAGGTCTTGACGAGCGGCGAGTTGGCGACGGCGCGAGCGGCGATATCGGCCTCCTCGTCGTTCGCGGCGCCGGTGACGTTAACCGTCACGAGCTTGGATGCGCCCTCGCCATCTGCGGCGATGTTGCGCGCCAGGCTCTCGCACACCTCATGCACGGCAAAGGCCAGCTCATCGAAGGCGTCAGAGCCCTCGACAATGGGTTCGGCATCCGCAGCAGCGGCGCCGGAGGCAAGCATGATGCAGGTGTCGTTGGTCGAGGTGTCGGAATCGACCGTTACCTTGTTAAAGGTCTGCTTGACGGTCGAGAGCAGCAGGGCATGAAGTGCCGCAGGCTCGACGGGGGCATCGGTGGTGATAACTGCGATCATGGTGGCCATGTTGGGCATGATCATGCCCGAGCCCTTGCACATGCCGCCTACCGTATAGACATTACCCGCATGACCCGCCGCCTCGCTGACGTAGGACACGGCGTACTCCTTGGAGTGCGTGTCGGTCGTCATGATGGCGCGAGCGGCATCGGCGCCACCGTGGGCGGAGAGCGCCTCGTAGGCGGCAGGAATGGCGGTCTCAAACGTGTCGATCGGCAGAATCTGGCCAATCACACCCGTGGAGGCAACCAGAATCTGCTGGGGCTCACAGCCGATGACCTGCGATGCGATGCTGCACGTCTCGCGCGCGCATGCAAGGCCGGTCTCACCCGTGGCGGCGTTAGCATTGCCAGAGTTAACCGAAACGCCGGCGATGATTCCGTAGCCCTTGTCGGCACCGCCCAGGTTGGCACGGCTCACCTGCACGGGCGCCGCGCAAAAGCGATTGGTGGTAAACACGCCGGCACCGGGACAGGGTTTATCGGGCACGACGAGCGCGTAATCCAGACGCTCGGGGTTCTTGCGGAACCCAGCGTGGATGCCTGCAGCCTTAAAACCAGCCGCAGCCGTAACGCCACCCTCGACGGCGCGAATCTTGATATCAAACAGCTCGGTATTCATCGTCTTTATGACTCCTTATGTCAAACAAAAAACGGACATCGGTTGGTGCGCCATGCCAGTCGTGATCATGAGACCAGCTTAAGAGTGGCGCCCCACTCGATGCCCGACTACCAAATCGTTAACAATCGAATGTGCTACACCGGGCACGCCACTGTGGGCAAGCCTCGTCGCTCGTCAAAGCCAAAGACGATATTGGCGCACTGGACTGCTTGGCCCGCAGCGCCCTTGCACAGATTGTCGATGGCGCCCGTCGCCACCAGCACGCCCGCGCACTTGTTGAGCGCGAGGCCGATCTGGGCGGCGTTGGTGCCGACGACCGAAGCCGTCTTGGGCTGCTGGCCGGCGTCGAGTACGCGCACGAAAGTGCGACCAGCGTAGAACTGCTTGTAATAGTCGACAACGTCCTCAAGGGTCAGGGAGTCGATGGCCTGCGGCGTGAGCGGCAGCGTCACCGTGGAGAGCAGGCCGCGCTTGAGCGGTGCCAGGTGCGGGGTAAAGACGACGCGATCTGTTAGACCAAGGATTTGCTCGATTTCGGGCGTGTGACGATGCTTACCCACGCCGTAGGCCTCCAAGTTCTCGTCGGCGCTGCAAAAATGGGTGCGGGCGTTGCAGGACTTACCGGCGCCCGTCACGCCGCTAATGGCATCGACAATCACGGGACCGTTCTCGGCCACCCAGCCCGCACGCACGGCAGGAGCGGCAGCAAGGCTCGTTGCGGTGGGATAGCAGCCGGCGCAGGCGACCAACACGGGCCTGCCAGCGGCATGGTTGGAAGCAGCGGTCTCTAAGTCCTGGCAGAACAGCTCGGGCAGACCGAAGGCGCGGGTCTTGAGCAACTCGGGGCTCGTGTGCTCGGCGGCATACCAGGCCTCAAAGGTGGCCGGATCGCTCAGGCGATAGTCGGCCGAGAGGTCAATGCAGGAGACTCCCGCGGCAAGCAGGGCGGGCACCTGAGCCATGGCAGCCGTGTGCGGCACGGCCAAAAATACCGCGTCGCAGTTCTTGAGCTCGGGGGCATCATGCGTCGTGAAGACAAGATCGCTTACGCCGGTGAAGCTCGGGTACACCGCAGACAACGGCTGGCCGGCATCGGCGTTGGACGTAATGGCAACAAGTTCAAACTCGGGATGACCGAGCACGAGGCGAATGAGCTCGGCTCCGGCATATCCAGCCGCGCCGACGATTCCAACCTTCAAAGACATATCAGACTCCTTGTCTGCGATTTATGCACCGATGCGCATTTCGCAGCGGTCGTTATGAAGTGGCTTGAAACTTTAGCACCAAAAGATGCATGAACACGTAAATGACTTGCATATTCATGCATTGAAACATTCCCGACACATTCGCTCGAAGGAATTGACAAATGGAGCGGGCCCCGTATTGACCGGCGCTCCTAACGGCGCCGGGCAATACGGGGCCCGCCCATGCGAAAACCAAGTTGTTAGGATGAGCCAGCTGGCTAGAGCTCGACCGGCACCCATTCGTCGTGATTGCAGATAAAAGCCTCGGAATCCTCGACGCTAAAGAAGACGAGCGTGGGGTCGTTAGGCCCCTCATAGTGCTCACCCAGGCGCTCTAGATGCTTCCACCCGGCTTCGCGCATTTCGCTCGAAGCCCGGTCATCCAAGCCGGCACGCCCGCGCAAGATGAGCCAGCCATGGCCCGGCCACCAACTCGTGGCCTCAAAGCGCTGATTTTGTAGCAGCTCTTGCCACACGTCTTTGGTGCGCGCTGTTACAAACCACAGCTTGCCATCCTGGATCTGCGCAAACGAAAACGGACGCACATGAGGCTGTCCGTCAACGCTCGTCGCCAAATACCATGCCGGCACCGACGTCAGATACTCCAACACCGTATTCAATCCGTCCATGTGTCCTCCTGTCGCCTGACCAGTCTTTTTGGAATGGGTAATCAATTTGGGAAATTAGAGCTCCAGGCGCTCCTCGCTGCCGTCGATATCACAGAAGCGCGCGGCAATGTTGCGGACCGAAAAGAAAGCAAGGCGGCCGTCGTTGGCGCTATCGTGTTCCTCGCCGATGCCCACCATGTGTTTAAAACCCGCCTGGCGTACCTTGTCGCTCACGACCGCATCGTCCTCGAGCGCGGCCTCGCCGGTCAGTACAATCCAACACTCCCCCGGTTTCCAACCCGAAACCTCAAACTTGGGGTTCGCGCTGAGCTCGGCCCACACATCCTTGTCGCGCGATGTGCAAAACCACAGCTTACCGTCATCGACCATGGCAAATGAAAACGGCCTCACGCGAGGCTGATACCCGTCGGCCACATCGGTCGTGGCCAGATACCACGCCGGAATGCGCCTGAGATACGAACAGGCGCGCTCAAGCTGAGCCGTGCGGTCGTTGTCGGTCATAGGGACCCCTTTCTTGCGCTCGAATCGCGCCTAAACAAGTTGAAGGTTGATGACGATGACACACACGAGCAGCAGCACCGTCACCACCGCGGCCAGTGCATCCCCGCGGCCAAACGTAAGTGTATGCAGACGCGTGCGTCCCTGTTCGCCGTGATAGCAGCGCGCATCCATGGCGGCCGAAAGCGTCTCGGCATGACGGAACACGCCGGTGAACAGCGGAATCGCCACACTGCCGAGCATGCGCACACCGCCGAGCGGACCGCACGTCACGCGCGCGCCGCGGCTTGCCTGCGCGTCCGCCGTCTGCTTCATCTCGGTGGCGAACTGCGGCATAAAGCGCAACGCGATACCCATGATCATGCCGAGCTCATGCGCAGGGAGCCCCACGCGCGCAAACGGTGCGAGCAGACGCTCAAAGCCCGCGGTGAGGTCGAGCGTGGGCGTGGTGAGCGTAATGGCGCTCATGCCGGCCATCATCAGGGTCAGGCGGCACGCCATAAAGGCGGCAGAACGCAGCGAGCCCTCGCTTATCTGCAGAAAGCCGAGCTGCCACAGGATGCGCCCGCTCTGGTCGGAAAACAGGTTGAGCACCGCAACCACGATGACGATTGCCAGCAGCGGCGCCATCGACGACAGAGCGCGACGAGCCGGCACCCGGGACACGGCATAGATCAGGACAACGAAGATTGCAACCGGGGCCAGTCCGCGGAAGCTGCTGACTGTGAGCGTCGTGATCAGAAACACAAAGCCCAAGAGCAACTTAGTTCGCGGGTCCAGGCGGTGGATCGCACTATCGCCGGGATAGTAGCTGCCAAACGAAAACGCCTCCATTAGCAGCCCTCCTCTCGCGCGACCGTCTTGGATTTAGCAATGTCCGCGACGTTAGAAGGACCGCCCGAGCGACCGATTAGCAGGTCCACCAACTCGTCTGCCAGCGACTCAACCGTATAGAGCCCGCCGCGACGCAGCGGCACGCCCGCCTCCGTAAGCGCCAGCGCCATACGCTGGGCGGCGGGAACGCCCAAGCCGATCGACTTGAGCTCATCGGCATGCGCAAACACCTGCGCGGGGGTTCCCTCGGCAAACACCGCGCCTTCGTTCATTACGACAATGCGGTCGCAGCAATTGGCCAGGTCATCCATACTATGCGAAACCATGACAACGGTCAGGCCATCGCGGTGAAGTCGATCGATAAGCTCAAGGAAATCCCTGCGCGCAGCCGGATCGAGCCCCGCCATGGGTTCATCGAGCACCAGGACTTCGGGCTCCATGGCGAGCACGCCGGCGAATGCCACACGCCGTTGCTGACCGCCCGAAAGCTCAAAGGGACTCTTGTCGCCGACCGTGGAAAGGTCGAGGCCCACGCGCGAGAGCGATGACTCGACACGACGGTCGACTTCATCTTGCGGCAAGCCAAGGTTGTGCGGACCAAACGCCACGTCCTGCGCCACGGTTTCGGCAAATAGCTGGCGCTCGGGATACTGAAACACCACGCCGACCTTGGCCTTAACAGCGGCGGCGTCTTTCTTGTTTGATAGGTCGAGCCCCAGCGCGCAAACGCTTCCCTCCTGGGGACGAATCAAACCGTTGAGATGCTGGACCAGCGTCGACTTACCCGAACCGGTATGACCTGCCAAACCCAGGAACTCGCCGCGACGCACCGTCAGCGATACATCACGCAGTGCCCACGGGCTGCTGGGGTCGTTTCCCCAGAGAGCCTGTTTGTTCGATTTGCCCGCAGTGGCCGAGCGCTTATGCCAGCGGCGGCGCTCGCGCGGACTGAGCGAATAACTGTACGAAACACGGGCTAGCTCGATGACGGGCTCCGACGCGTTGTCCTCGTTGTCTACCGGAACAGTGCCGTCAGCGATTTCCAACTGGGATACGGAAGACTGCCCCGCGATGTCTGCCCCACTTCGCTCGGCATAAGTCTGCGCAACCTCGGCGACCATATCCACCTCGCGCACCTGCGCGTGAACGGGCACGCCCTTCGCACGAAGCGCCATGCCCAAACGGCACGACGCCGGCATATCTAGGTTGAGCTCCGCGAGCTCATCTGCCCGCGTCAGAATCTCCTCGGGCGTGCCCAACATGGCAACTCGTCCCGCCTGAAACACCGCGATGCGATCTGCCTCGGCGGCCTCTTCCATAAAGTGCGTAATCATCACGATGGTCATGCCGCGATCGTGCAACGCGCGGCAAGCCTTCATGAGGCCCTTGCGTCCGCGCGGATCGAGCATCGAGGAGGCCTCATCCAAAATGAGAACGCGCGGCTCCATGGCAAGTACGCCGGCGAGCGCCACGCGCTGCTTTTGTCCGCCCGAGAGGGCGTGGGTCTCATGGTGCTCAAAGCCCACCAGGCCCACGCCCTTCAGCGCCTCACGTACGCGCCGCGCAATTTGCGCCGATGGCACGCCAAGGTTTTCGGGACCAAACGCAACGTCATCTTCGACAAGCGTTGCCACCAGCTGATCATCGGGATTCTGGAACACCATGCCAGCAGTCGAGCGGATGTCGTAGACCAGCTCGGGATCGGACGCGTCCATGCCGTTGACGCACACCGTTCCCGCATCGGGCTGCAGCAGCGCATTCAGATGCTTAGCAAACGTCGACTTGCCCGACCCATTGCCACCGAGGATGCAGAAAAACTCCCCGTCCTCGATGTTCAGATCGACACCGTCGAGTGCCGACACGGCACCGTCATAGCTAAAGGAAACGCCCCGACACTCAATCATGCGCGGCCTTTGACCTGGTCCTTTTTAGGCGTGATGAGGTTGGAGACTGCTTTATACACCGCCAGCGTCAACACCGAGTTAAGCACGGTCTTGATAAGGTTGAACGGCAGCACAGCGGGAATCATGAGCGGGGCGATCACATCGACCGAGCCATACCAGAACCAAACGCCAATAGTAAGGTTTGCGACCATAGACAGCGCCGTAGCGGCAATGACGCCGAACACCAGGCCAATCACGGCGCCCTTATAGGTGTGCATCTTCTGGTAGACGATAGCCGCAGGCAGAATATAGCCCAGCGTGGCAACCAAGTTCATAAGCGCACCGACCCAGTCACCCGTGGTGAGCGCATGGATAACGATAGCCATAGCGGCAACAGCGGTGCCGGCACCAGGACCGTACGCAAAACCGCACACCATCGCCGGCACCAGCGACGGGTCATACGTCAAAAACGGCGCCGAAGGAAGGATGGGCAGCTGCACGTACATAAACAGGGCGCCCAAGGCACACATCAGCGCCATGGTAACGAGCTGTTTGGTGCTCCACCTATTCGTATTCTCAAAATGGATATGCTGCGACTGTTCAGACATTAAGATCACCTGCCTCTTTCATCCGGACTCTAACCGTTGGTACTGGGATCTCACCAGTTCAGCCGGCATGCGAACCAACACACGCACGGGTCGCGGACTCATCGGCTCAGTCGCAGGCACCTCGCCTGCTCCACGGCGCCCCTTTGGCACCGCCCGATTTACCGCCAGTGGGGAATTCCACCCCGCCCTGAAACAGCAATTGCAAGTGTAGCACGAGCAATCGTTCACGCAAGTATGCCAAGGGTAATTTATGGCGGGGGAAACGCTCTAGAAATGCGGCCGGGACAAGTTAACGCGACAACCACGTTCTCCATCCACGCCAAAGTGATGCGCCTTTCGCGCAAAGCCGCGAAACAGCGACCGGGACACGTATCCCCATCAGCCACGATCTCCGCCCACGCCGACCTCAAGGCCGTAAACGCAGGGGATCCGGGGGCGGGACGGGGTTTCTCTCCGGAACATTCCGTGAGGCACAGGCTCAACAGGGGCGGCGACCGGCAGGCGAACAGCGCGCTGCACGAGATCGCGAGGCAGAGGGTCATGCGCGACCCCGAGACCGCCGAGTACGCCGAGAGGGCCAGGGGGCGGGGAAAGAGCGACAGGGAGGTCATGAGGTGCCTCAAGCGCTACGTGGCCAGGGAGGCGTACCGGGCGCTGATGCACCCGCACGAGATCAGGAGGCCCGAGGACGCCTCGGAGCTCGTGGCGGCCAGGCGCGCGGCGAGGGTCAGCCAGGTGAGGGCGGCGTCCATACTGGGCACCAGCGAGAAGTACATCTCGATGCTGGAGAGGGGCCAAAGGGAGCTCAAGCCCATAAGGAGGGCCTACGAGGCATGGGTCGAGGCCGGACTTCCGCTCGATTGGGACAGGCAGGCCTTCGAGGCCGAGCGCAAAATGGATTCTAAAAAACACCTTGCCAAATAGGAGCGTCAGGACGCAAAGAGGCTCCGCAGCGCGAAGCGCGATGCGGAGCCTCTTTGCATGTCCGAGGACGTTCCGGAGAGAAACCCCGTCACGCCCCCGGATTCCCGGTGGGAGTTCTAGACCTTGTCGGCCTTAGTACATACCGCCGCCCTGCTGACCAGCGGTGGCAGCAGCGATAGCGTCCTCAAGCTGAGTGTTCTTGGGCACATCGGAGACGGTAGCCTCGGTGATGAGAATCAGGCTGGCGACAGAAGCAGCGTTCTGCAGGGTGACGCGGCTGACCTTGACGGGGTCGAGGACGCCCATCTCAATCATGTCGCCCCACTCGCCGTTGGCAGAGTTGAGACCCTGGCCGGCGGGCAGCTCGGCAACCTTGTCGACCACGACAGCGCCCTCAAAACCAGCGTTCTTGGCGATGGTGGCGACCGGAGCGGTCAGAGCCTTCTTGACGATGTCGACGCCAATCTTCTCCTCGGGGTCGTCGAGCTCAACGGCGTCGAGCGCAGGAGCAGCGTCCATGAAGGCGACGCCGCCGCCAGCGACAATGCCCTCCTCGACAGCAGCGCGGGTTGCCTGCAGGGCGTCCTCGACGCGGTGCTTGATCTCCTTGAGCTCGGACTCGGTAGCAGCGCCGACCTTGATGACGGCAACGCCGCCGGAGAGCTTGGCCAGGCGCTCCTGGAGCTTCTCACGGTCGAAGTCAGAGGTGGTGTTCTCCATCTCACCCTTGATCTGAGCGATACGAGCGTCGATGGCCTCCTTGGAGCCAGCGCCACCGACGACGACGGTGTTGTCCTTGGAGATGGTGACGGACTTAGCGGTACCGAGCATATCGGCGGTGATGTCAGCGACCTTCACGCCCAGCTCGTCCAGGGCAGCCTGACCACCGGTGAGGACGGCGATGTCCTCGAGGATGCGCTTGCGGCGATCGCCGTAGCCCGGGGCCTTGACGGCGCAGACGTTGAGGGCGCCACGGATCTTGTTGAGGACCAGGGTAGGCAGAGCCTCGCCGTCGATGTCCTCAGCGATGATGAGCAGGCCACGGCCAGCGCGCTGGACAGCCTCGAGAACGGGCATGATGTCCTGAACGCTGGAGATCTTCTGGTCGGTGATGAGGATGTACGGATCCTTCATCACGGCCTCCATGCGGTCGTTGTCCGTGACGAAGTAAGCGGAGACATAGCCCTTGTCGAACTGCATGCCCTCAACGGTGTCGATGGTGATGTCGAACGTCTGGGAATCCTCGACGGTGATGACGCCGTCCTTGCCCACGACCTCCATGGCCTCGGCGATCTTCTCGCCGACCTCGGGGTCACCGGCGGAGATGGTACCGACGGAAGCGATCTGCTCCTTGGTCTCGACCGGCTTGGCCTGCTTCTTCATCTCGGCGACGGCGGCGTTGACGGCCTTGTCGATGCCGCGACGGATGGCCAGCGGGTTGGCGCCAGCGGCGACGTTGCGCAGACCGTCGTTGACGATGGCCTGAGCGAGCAGGGTTGCGGTGGTGGTGCCGTCACCCACGGTGTCGTTGGTCTTGGTGGCAACCTCCTTCACCAGCTGAGCGCCCATGTTCTCGATGTTGTCCTCGAGCTCGATCTCCTTGGCGACAGAAACGCCGTCGTTGGTGATGGTCGGAGCACCGAACGTGCGCTGCAGCGCAACGTAGCGGCCCTTGGGGCCCATGGTGACGGTAACGGCGTCGGCCAGAGTGTTGACGCCCTTGGCAAGCTTAGCGCGGGCATCGGTGTTGAACGTAATGTTCTTTGCCATGGTAGGTAATCCTCCAAAAGAAATGTGACTCGCGTCGCCGCTTCCGAGTCCTGTGCGGCGGGCGCGTTCAAAGACGAATCAGAGATTCTGACGAGACTAGGCCTCGACGACGGCGTAGATGTCGTCGGCGCGCATCAGCAGATACTTCTCGCCGTCGACCTTGACCTCGTTGCCACCGAACTTACCGTAGATGACAACGTCGCCGACCTGAACGTCCATGGGGATGCGCTCACCCTTGTCGTTGACCTTGCCGGCGCCCACGGCAACGATGGTGCCGCGCTGCGGCTTCTCCTGAGCGTTGCTGGCGATATACAGACCAGAAGCGGTCTTCTGCTCGGCCTCGTCGGGCTTGACCAGAACACGATCTGCAAGCGGCTTCAAAGACGACATGCTTGTCTCCTCCTTTTTGGGCCGCGCGGTTATACCACGCGAATTAACCCTTTTTGTTTGCGTACGCGTTGAATGGTACCCACGAATGGCGGGTTATACAACACGGAGTCAAAAAATCTTATTTTTTGGCACTTAGATTTTCTGAATGCCGGAGGATAACTTAGCGGTGACTCCCGGGGCGGACCGGAGGGCATGAAGTTTACTGCTCTACAGTCCTGCGCAAGACGGAAAGCACATTAAGTGCTTTCCTTTGCGTGCGGAACTCGCGATAAACTTCATGCCCTCCGGTCCGCCCCGGGAGCTGGGGTAACTTATTCGGGCCCGGCATTCAGAAAAGTCAGTGCAGCAAAATGGCGATGCGGATGGAATGCACAAGATAGGGGCACGTTGCTGGGACGCGCTCTTTTAAGTTGCGGTGGAATAGTTCCTGTTTTGGGCTTGAAGGCCGATTTTAGGGACCATTTCACCGCAACTGAGGGGTGGGATGTGGGGTTAACGCTCGTAGATGAGGTTGCCCGCCAGGTAGGTGGCCTGAACTTTTGTGGCCTGGAGGTCTTGGGGGTCAACGATGAGCGGGTTTTGGTCCAGGACTACCAGATCGGCGTATTTGCCGGGCTCCAGGCTGCCGAGATTTTGTTCGTCGCCCGCTGCATAGGCGCTGCCCAGGGTGTAGTTGCGCAGGGCTGTTGCTGCATCGATGCGCTCGCTCGGCAACCAGCCGCCCTCGGGCCAGTGGCTTTTGGGGTCCTGGCGCGTGATGGCCGTGTAGAGCACGTTCATGCTGGTAACAGCTGTTATGGGGCTATCGGTGCCGAAGGCTTGGCGAATGCCGCGCTGCTTATAGGTTGCGAACGGCCACATGATGCGGCTGCGCTCCAAGCCCAGGTCGCGCTCCGGACCACCCGGGTCGAGCGTGATATGGCAGGGCTGGCTCGAGGCAACCACGTCGAGCTTGCGCAGGCGGTCGATGTCCTCGGGCAAGAGGTTCTCCAGATGCTCAAGCGTGTTATGACCGTGCTGGGGCAGGCCGTACAGGTCGGCCGCTTCCTCGAAGATATCCAGCGCGGCATGAATCGCACCGTCACCAATGACGTGGATGCGCACGGTGTGACCGCGCTCCGCGGCCGCCAGAACCAGTTTGCGCATGCGCTCAGCCGGAACCGTCAGACGGCCCTGGTCGCCCGGGAAGCGCGGATTGGTATAGGGCTCGGTGAGATATGCCGTGTGTTCGCTCGACACGCCATCGAAGAACTGCTTAAAACCAGGCGCCGAGAGCAGCGCGTTGTTCGCGTAGCGGGTCTGTAGCTCTTCCAAGCGCGATTGGTCATCCAGCAGTGTGGGGAATAGATGGGCTCGGATGCCCAGTTTGCCGGCTGCCTGCAGTTTGTCGTAGACGTCGTCGCGGATAAAATCGCAGCCCGGCATGGGCATGAGCGACATATCGCAGATCGAGGTGATGCCCTGCTCGGCCATACGCTTCATCTGGTCGGCGTAAGCGCTCGCGATGCGGTCCTCGCCCAGCCACTCCAGGCAGCGCGGTAGCAGCTGCATGGCAGCCGCCTCGTGAGCAATGCCCGTGAGCTCGCCGTTTGCATCCTTGTCGTAGCTGCCGCCCGCTGGCGGCTCGCTGTCGCGTGTGACGCCGAGCGCCTCGAGTGCGCGGCTGTTGAGCCAAAGCGTATGCCCGTCGCCCGAATACATAACGCAGGGACGATCGGGGAATGCCGCATCGAGCGACGCCTTGGTAGGATGCTCGGGCGGGTCCCAACGGTAGTCGCGCCAGCCCTGCGTCACAACCCAAGCGTCATCGGGCAGGTCCTGGGAAAACTCGAGCGCGTGCTGCACCAGCGCAGCCTCGGACGTGCCCATATCCATGAGCATGTACGGCGAGGAGCCGACCGAGGTATGGAAGAAGTGCAGATGAGCGTCATGGAAACCTGGGCAGACAAACTGCTCGCCGTAGTCGATAACCGGCGTGGCGGCAGGCGCGGCGGCAATCACGTCATCGGGCGCACCGACTGCGACGATACGGTCGCCTGCGATGGCAATCGCTAGCTCGCGGGCGGTATCGATGCCGTCTTGCGCGGTAAAGACGTTCTTGGAGCGGATAATCCGATCGATATGTTGCATGGGCATCCCCATCTCTGGCAGGAAATTCAACACCCCCGAGTGTACTCCCCCGCCCTTGCAACAAAACCCCAAGCGGCAAACGGCAACTTTACCAGCCCTAGCGGCAGGTGGCATACTGGAGAGAGCCTGTACGATTTTGCGATCAACCCAGCAAGGAGCAAATCGACCATGACGAAGACCAAGGCACAGCAGATTATGGCGGCGACCGAGGCTCGCGCGGCTGACGACGTCACCGCAGCCATCAAAGATATCGCTACCGAGTTTGAACCCTACATCATCAAGCAGCGCCGCCACTTCCATAAGCACCCGGAGCTGAGCCTCGCCGAGGAGCGCACGACTTCTGACATCGCCAACCAGCTCGACGCCATGAATATCCCCTACGAGCGTCCCCTTAAGACGGGCCTGGTGGCGACCCTTCGCGGCACCGCGCCCGACGCCTATCGCGAGGACGGCACGCCACGCCGCCGCATCCTGCTGCGCGCCGACATCGACGCCCTGCCCGTCACCGAGCAGACCGGCGAGGAGTTCGCCAGCGTCAACGAGGGCTGCATGCACGCCTGCGGTCACGACTGCCACATCGCCATGATGCTCGGCACGCTGCAGATCCTGCGCCACATGACCGATGACATCCACGGCGAAGTTCGCATCGTATTCCAGCCCAGTGAGGAAAACGGCCAGGGCGCCAAGCTCATGATCGGCACGGGCGTGCTCGACGGCGTCGATGGTGCCTACGCCGCGCATATCTGGAGCGAAGTCGACGCTGGCACCGTGAGCTGCGAGCCCGGCCCGCGCATGGCCAATACCGACTGGTTCCGCATCGACGTCCGCGGCACCTCATGCCACGGCGCCATGCCCCAGCGCGGTCACGATGCCGTTATGGTTGCCGCCGAGATCGTCAACGCTCTGCAGACCATCGTTTCGCGCGAGATCAGCCCATACGAACCGGCCGTCATCACCGTCGGTGAGCTGCATGGCGGCACCGCTCGCAACGTTATCGCCGGCACGGCCTACCTCGCCGGCACAGTGCGCACCTACGGCGATTCGACCCACGAGGAAATGCCGGAGCTCATGCGCCGCATCGTGGAGCATACCGCGGCAGCTCTGGGCGCCGAGGCAGAGCTCACCGACTACACCATCGCCAACTACAAGGTCGAAAACGAGGTCGCCTCGAGCGAGCGCTGCCGTCAGGCCGTAATCAAGTGCCTGGGCCCCACCGGTCAAGGCCATTACCGCGGCACGCTTTCGGGCGAGGATTTTTCGGAGTACCTGCGCCGCGTACCGGGCGTGCTCGCCTTTGTAGGTACGCGCAACCCCAAGATTGGCGCCACGTACGCCCAGCATTCCTGCTTTTACAAGATTGACGAGACCGTGCTGGCAAAGGGCTCCATGGTGGCTGCCCAGTATGCTATCGACTTTTTGGCCGAGCCCACGCAAGAGGAGCTCGACGGCCCCGCGATTACCGCGGTCGCCGAAACCAACCCCGATCTGGCCGCCAAGCTGCGCTCTGCCAAGGCAACAGCCGCTGAGGCGCGCGACGCCATGCACGATGCTCGCACCGCTCGCCATGCTGCAATCAAGGGCATCCACGATGCGCGGGCTGCCGCTCGCCACGAGGAGAAGCGCGACGAGTAGCCATCACGCCCACCCATAACAACCTGGCTAGAGCAAAGCGGGGGCGAACGTTATCTCAACGTTCGCCCCCGCTTATGTGTCGACCGCTTTTCTAGCGCGTCCTCCGTCACGACAGGAAAGAGCGAAGGATGGTGAGCCAGCGTGGGGGTTCGAGGTGGATGATGTCGTCGGGGACTCCGGCGGGCGCATGGCCGCCAAAGAGTAGGCCGGCATCTACCGGATTGATGAGGCGCACGATCCATACGGCGATGACCAGCATGCACAACACGGTGACTGCAATGTCGACACCACGCTTTAGCTTGCTCGATGCCACCTCCTCGCGCACGAACGCGAGCACAAACGCAATCGGCACCACCCAAAACAGCGGATGGTAGGCAAAGGCCGCCGCAAAATCGAGACGCAGCGCCGCCAGCCACGCCCTCGTCATGCCGCATCCCGGACAAGGAGCGCCCGTCATCATTCGAAAAATGCAGCCGATATCGAGCAGGTAGAGCGCGAGCCAGGCGACAAAGAGCGCGCCGGTGCAAAAAAGGGCGCGGCGAAGGAGCTCTGCCGTGCCCCTATGTCCCTGGGAGCTGTTCACGCCGCCCTTATTGTTAGGCACGAGCGCCAAGGCGAGTGTTGTAAGCCGTTGCCATGGCATTGGTATTATTGATGATGATGTTCATAGCGAAGATGGGACCAAGGCCGCACAGGAGCGCGCCGAAGATCTGCCACAGAAGAACGGTGGTGCCGTTTTCCTGGAACACCAGGCCGTAGCGAGGAGCGTTGGCCTGCAGGCGGTTGCCAATCTTGTAATACCAGTAGTACGCGTAGAAGCCGCAGGTCACAAACGATAGAAGGATGAATTCCGCCAGACCCGGCGTGTAATCGCCGTCATCCTGACACAACGTGTTGACGTCGCGTGCCAAGCAATACAGGAAGTAGAACGAATAGATACCGCAGGTCACAAGAGAGAGCAGCAGCCAGCCGATCAGGCTGCGGTCAGCCTTAATGGGGCCATAGCCCATCGGAGCGGATGCGGACTGTTGGGCGTATTGACCGGTGTACTGCTGCTGAGGCTGGGGCACGGGCTGAATAGCCTGGGCCGGAGCGGGCTGGGGCTGCGGGGCCGGAGCGGCAGAAGCGGCACCAACGGCGGATCCGCAAACAGGGCAGAATTTGGCATCATCCGAAATGGGAGAACCACAAGTGGGACAGAACATGAGCCTCTCCTTTTCCTAAGGCGTCGCACGCCTTCAAACCTTACACGTCTACGTTCTCAACAATAGCCGCGACGTTGTTGCGCAACATTGACCAATTTCCGAGAAATTTTGCTGCAACCGTTTTCCCAGGCATTTTCTTGCTTTCGCAGTAGAAAAAGGCACCCCGGGCTCAGTTGCCCAGGGCGCCTCGACCGGCTATTCGGTTTGATTGTTTTCGGCAGCAGGATTATCGCCCGGCTCATCCGCCGGCGTGGCAACGGCATCCCAATCGGGCTCCGCAGGCGTCGCCTCGGACGCCGGTGCGGGGACAGGAGCAGGTGCCGGGGCAGGGGCAGGCGCGGGTGCCGGGGCAGGTGCAGGCGCGGGTGCCGGGGCAGGCGCAGCACCAGTGGCTGCCGTGGGATTGAATCCCGCAGGAGCAGGCTTCTTCTCACCCGGGAGCACAAAAGTCAAAACGTCGTCCTTGTCCTCATCGGCCCATTCGCTTGCATAACGTGCAGCCCAATAGCCAACGGCACGGTGCTTGAGCATCTTGCCAAAGACCGTAAGGAACACCGTGACGAATGCAATCAGCACCAGGAACAATACGAGCGTGACACCACCGGCGGTAACAATCGCCTCGATACCCGTGGGGCGATAGTAATAGCCGTACGCGCCAATTCCGGCGATGGCACCAAAGACAGCTGTCAAGATCCACGTAATGGCGTTGGAAACCAGGCCCGTCAAAAACTCGGGAAGGAACGAAGCGCAGAACAGCTTGGTCTTGTTGTGCTTAAACGCCGCCCAGACCTTGTCGAGCGAAAACGCGCTCTCAACGCGCCCGGTCACCGCAAAGTGCATCACGGCAATGTCGGCGAACATCTTAAAGAAGACCCCCAAGACTGCCGTGGCAATCATAGCCAGGACAAGCAGGCCGAGCGAACCGAACAGCGCAGCCTCGAGCGCATAGGAGCCATAGTAGGAGTACGAGCCTGCGGCACCAAGCGCCACGCCCTCCACCAGCGAAAGCACTACACCGATAACGGGAATGGCAGCGATAACCTCGAGCACGACCGAAATAACGCTCGAAAAGACTCCGAGACCAAACGACGTGGAACGCATCAGCGGACGATCCATGCCGTCATCGATCTTAAGCGACAGATCGCGACCCCACTCGATGCCAAAGCCGGAACCGCACACGCTCGCAATGCAAGCTGCCAAAAAGCCGATGGCAGCCGCAATGCCGCCAATAACGGGAATAAACAACACGAGCACCGACACAACGCAAATCAGCGCCGGCAAAAACGCGATTTGGCATACACGCTGAAGCACGCCCGGGGTCTTGGTCATATCCTGGAACGCCTGAACCACACAGCCCTTTGGCGCATTCGCCACGGGCGGTTGCGGAACAAACTGCTGGGGCTGAGGCTGTCCCTGGGGAGCGGGGCCAGCGGCACCGGCATTAGGAGCACCACACACGCCGCAGAACTTGTCGTTATCGCCCATGGGGGCGCCACACTGCGAGCAGAACATAGAATCATCCCTTCGTATCTAGAGCGAATCACCTGGATCGCAAACGATGTCTTTGGCATCATTATCACCCAATGTGAGTTCAAATACTCTTAGATGACGTATTTGCAACGCGCGAGGCGCTTTTCGATTGTTTGATGAATGCGTTCGCGCTAGTTCGTGCCGCGGAAACCCTTGCCGACGATCTCGGAACTGTCGACAATCGTGATAAAGGCACCCGGATCGACCTCGCGCGCATAGCGGCGCAGTTGCACGGCCTCGCGACGGCTCAGCACGCTCATGATCACCGTCACGCACTTGCCCGAGAAGGCACCGTAGCCGCGACTAATGGTCGCCGTACGGTTGAGATGCTTGACGATAAACTCCTCGACCTTAAGGGGCTCGGAACAAATGACCGTGCAGACCTTACGAAGGTGAATGCTCTCGATGGCTTTGTCGACCACAAGCGTCTTGGCAAACAGGCCGAGCACGCAATACAGACCGACACGCGGGCCGTACAAGAAGGCCGCGATGGCCACGATGCCGATATCGACCAGCAGCAGGGCGCGGCCAATCTCGAGCGTCGTGCGGCGCTTGAGGATCATGGCAAGAATGTCCGTGCCACCCGTCGAGGCGCCGATATCAAAGACGATGGCGCTGCCGAGCGCCGGCAGAATCACGGCAAAACACAGGTCGAGCCACATATCGCCCGTCATCGAGACACTGGTCGGGATAAAGAGCTCGAAAAGCGAAACATAGGCGGACAGCGCAAACGAGGCGAAGACGCTCCACAGGATTGCCTTGCGCTCCAAAAAGATAAAGCCCAAAACGACGAGAACCGCGTTGATAATCCACATAAAGACGCCGACGGGCAGGGTCGGGAACAGCGTGGACAGAATAACCGACACGCCCGAGGTGCCGCCAAAAGCAAAGTGATTAGGGGTTTTAAACGCAACGATGGCAAAGGCCGTAAGAATCAGGCCCAGATTGAGCTCGGCGAAAAAGCGCGGGAAGCCTGGCTCCTGGCTACGCTTTTGGCCGGCACGCTCGCCGCGCTCGATATCGGTGCGATCAACCACGCGCTCCATCGGCACCACGGGAGGACGATGTACCTCCTCGGCAGCTCGCGATGCCGCCTCTGCCGCGGCAGCCTCAATCGCCCATGCCTGGCTTTCTGTTTCGTGCTCGTCAGCCATTACGGCAACCCCTCGTTAACAATTTGGAAACAATGCGCTCATTAGAGTAACGCGGAACGTGGGGATTGCAACCCTTAGTTAGACGAGCGGTATGACTATATCGGGAGCGTACAAAAACAGCCGGCCACGCTTTTGCTTGCGCGGTCGGCCGTTTAACGTTTTCGCAGATAAAACCTGCTAAAACAAACCTGTCCCTTTTTGGAAGGTTATTCGTGCTGGCTGGTGCGGTGCTCGTACTCCTCGGGGGTGATGACGTCCTCGATACGCAGGTTGACGCCCGCCACCTCAAGGCCGGTCATCGCGGCAAGGCGCTCGGTGACACGTGCCTTGACATCGTCGAAGATCGCGGGCGCATAGGCGCCGTACTCGATAATGACGGAGATGTTGACGACCACACGATTGTCATCGGTGACCTCGACCGTCACGCCCTTGGTCAGATTCTCGGCACCAAACTGCTCCTGCACAAAGTGCATGAGGTTACCCTTCATGCCCAGAACGTGCGGAACCTCGCGAGTGGCCATGGCAACGATCTTCTCGATCACACCGTTGGAATAGGTCAGCGAGTCCTCGGACTCGTCCGCCTCCTCGTCGTCCTCATCCTCATCGGACTCGACCTCGACAAGAGCCTCGTCCTCGAGCGTCACATCCTCGGCTTCGGCGACGACCGCCTCGTTCTCCTCGAGCTCGGTATCGGCCACATCGACCTTCGTATTAAAAGCCATGGTTCCTCCTTATGCCTGCCGCGGATGCGACAGTCGAATACATATTAGCGGCCACTAAACAGACGGCCGAAGAAGTTGACGATCCCGTTCTCGCCGTCGCGAATCTGGCCAATCACAGCGCCGATCAGCACGAAGAATGCAATGACAAGCGTATCCCACAGGCCGAGCGTGAGCACCAACACGGCGAGGATAAAGCCAGCGACGGCGCCGAGCGTGGTGTTGGGATGACGCACAGCATAGCTCCAGATGGCAGCGCCCGTACCCTTGATGAGACCCATAGCCTCGTCAAAATCCGCGGCTGCCGCATCTTGCAACTCGGTTGCCTCTGCTTTGGAATCAACAGGTTCGCTCGCCGGCGCAGCGCTCTGGTCAATCGTCAGGCGCGGCGTACGAGCGGTCTTATCTTGATTGGTATCACTCACCGGAAACCTCCACGGTCTGGACGGTAGTCTTGGACGGCAAAAAACGGACGCGCGCGGTCGTACCCGGCGTGCCGAGCATGGTGTCGCAAGCTTCCTCGATGCGCTGCTGCATCGCGGTAGCCAGAGATGCCACGTCCTTATCGTCAAGCGCGATAGCCTCGACCTTAAATCGGACGTGCGAATCGTCGGAGCCTTGGACGCGGGCCTCGACATGCTCGACCATCACGCGGTCGTCGCGCTCGGCAGCAGCCCTGGCACACGAAGAAAGCGCCGCAAGGGTAACCTCGATATTGCGTTCCCCCGCCGGATGCACGCAGGACGGCTCGCGACGAGCAAACATCAGGCGGAAGAAGCTTACCAGCACGCCGATCGCCACAACTCCGCCGCATGCCGTCACGACAATGCGCGGCATGGGGTCGCGCATCAGCAGCATAAAGCGATACGTATACGGCCCCCAAAACTGGCAGACAAGCGTACCCAGCGCCACGATGGCGGCGGCAAGATACACAATCGCTAGGGCTCGTTTGAGTACGCGCACGTGGCGCTCCCTTCAAATCTCGGCTCTCGAAATGCAAAACGGTTCGCATCATTATAAAAGAGCCGGGTCCGGTGCTCTACGCACGCGGATCCGGCTCATCTATTCCACGAGGCTTGCATGCTCGCTTCATTATGCCCAGATATGCACGGCTTAACCCGTGCGGGCGCTACTCCTCCTCGAGGGCAGCGATGACCTCGTCGGTCATGTCCATGGTGCTGTAAACATCCTGGACGTCGTCGAGCTCCTCAAGACGGTCGATGAGGCGCTGAACCTTCTTGGCATCGGCGCCGGAGACCTCGGTCGGGGTGGTCGGGACCATGGTGGTCTCGGAGCCCTTGACCTGGACGCCCTGCTCCTCGAGCGCCTTGGAGACAGCCATGACCTCGTTGGCAGTAGTCCAGACGATCCACTCCTCGCCGGCGTCCTCGTAGTCCTCGCCACCGGCCTCGGCGATGGCCATCATGAACTCATCCTCGTCACCGGCAGCACCGTTGGCGATCATGGTCTCCTTCTTGGCGTTCTCGTCCAGGATCTCCTTGGCGACGACAATCTGGCCCTTACGCTCAAACTGGAAGGCGACGGAGCCGGAGGTGCCCAGGTTGCCACCAGCGTGGGAGAAGGCGGAACGGACATCGGCGGCGGTACGGTTGCGATTGTCGGTCAGGCAGTCGACGTAGACGGCGACACCGGCGGGACCGTAGCCCTCGTACACGATGTTCTCGTAGACGGCGGCGTCAGCACCCGAACCAAAGGCCTTGTCGATAGCGGACTTGATCTTGTCCTTAGGCATGGACTGAGCCTTGGCCTTGGCAACGGCAGCGGCGAGGCTGGCGTTGTTCTCGGGCAGCGGGTCACCGCCGAGACGGGCAGCAACGGTGATGTTGCGGCTGAGCTTGGAGAAGAGGGCGGAACGCTTGGCGTCCTGCGCGCCCTTACGATGCTTGGTTGTGGCCCACTTAGAGTGTCCGGACATACGTGTCTCCTATCGGTTTCGACCTAAAGCCCAGCGCAGATGCTCGGGCAATATAAACAAACGTCGTTATGATATACCTACTGGCCTGCGAGATAAACCCCAAAATGAAGGCGTCGTGATGATGACCCCTTTGGTGCAAAGAAACCTGACCCCAATGCACCAAATTAGGACCAGAGGAGATCGCTGCGGGTGATGGTGGCGCCGATGGCAAAGGGCATGCAGGCGATGACCGGATACAGGTAGCGCATGTAGGTCGAGCCGTTGCAAGGACCGATCAGGCACACGGCGAGCACGCCCAACAGCGGCACCCAAATGGCCAGCCCGCGCCACGAATGACGACGAAGCAGATAGACCACCACGGCGACCATGATCCACACATAGGTGGCCGAGCTCATGGTGAGCGAGATAAACGGGATGCGCTGCACCGCCACGCGATACAGGTTGATCAGGTGGTCGCACCAGCGCACCACGTTGCTGTCAACCGGATGGAAGTCGAAGTACTTGAGGTTGTCGGGACGCGCCATGATCTCGGCACTACGCGCCGTGCTGTAGACCCAGGCATCGCGCGCGCTCGGATAAAAATAACCATAGTAGTTATTGATAAGCGCCGAAATATAGCACTCGTGATCCTTCTTAAACATCTGAGCCCATACCTCAAAATAGGCATCGATGTCCTCCTGCGAGGCGTACTCGTTAAAGCAGTTCTTGACGGCATCGGACTTGTCGGGGTTGTAGCGGCGGCCCAGGTTCTCGTACTTGAGTACGCGATCGATCACGGCACGCTCTTCGTCGGTCACCAAGCCGTCGCAAGGAGCCTCCACGATGGTGCCGTCCTCCTTAACCGTAGGGTTGACGCCCGAGTTGAGACCGTCGTGCTTTTGGACGAAACGAGCCGTCTGCTGGAACGGAATCGAGAGGATTTCGCGCTTGGAACCGGGCGTAATGTCGTGCGTCGGCATAAACACCTTGGTGAAGTACATATTAGAGGCAAGGCAGAGTGCAAGCACAGCAAGAACTCCCACCCAGCGGAAACGTGGGATGGCGCCCGAAGGCGCAGCACCAGCCTGCTTGGCTGCACGACGAGCCGCATGCGCGTCCCATGCGCTAAACGCCGCCGCGATTACGCATGCCGCCAGGGGAAACACCAGGCCGCCGTTGCGCAGAAACGTGGAGCCCATGGCGCCCAGAGCGAGCAACAGCCAGTCGTGGCGCGCAAAGAGCACGGGGGCTTTCTCGCCCGCTCGCTCGGCATTGGCATCGCGACGGGGCAAGCCACATGCCACGAGCTTGACGGTCTGTACCAGCAGCACCAAAAACGCGTCGGCAAAGAGCACGTCTTTGGTGAGCAACGCCGCGTAGTTAGAGAACATCGGCATAAACGCAAAGAACAGCAGGGTCGCACCGCGAACCGGCAGGCTCACGCCCAGTTTGCGCAGCGACGAAATGGAATAGGCCATGCAGGCGGCCGTAATGACGAACTGGGCGCAGGTGTAGATAGCAAGACCTGCGTTGGCGCTGTTGAACAGCGAAAGCCCCAGCTGAACGCACGAGCCGATAATGGCCGTGTGCACTACAGGATGATGCCCGTTGAGCAGCACGTTGGGATTGAGTAGGCGCAGGTAGTCGCTCGTGCCGTTGGGATAGTTGAACCACTGGCGAATCTGCGCACCCGTATCTCCCATAAAAAGGCCGGGCAGCGAAGCGATGAGCGTGGGCGCCCAGGCGATCATAAGCACCAGAAAGGGCCCGGCAAAGGGATGGACCGAGAGCACGGTGTGAGCCACACGCCATATGCGGCCAAAGTGCGCCTCGGAAAACGGGATGCGTCGGGAGCTCAGCCAATCTAGACACTCAAAAGCCAGGTAGAAGGCAACGACCGCCAAGAGCATCCAGCCCGCACCGCCTATCCAGGCGCAGATGATGCGGGCCTTGTCGCCGAGCACGATCTCGGCCGAATCGGTGAGGTCGTAGCTGCGGCCAAACACCATGCAGACGGCAAAGAACAGCGACGGCAGAATGATCGATGGACGCCAGGTGTCGCCACGGCCAAAGAACACGTAGCGAAACGGCAAGGTGAGCAGGCAGGCAAGTGCAAGCAGCATGACCGCGTCGGTATGGCCGGCAAACGAGAGGAGTACCTCGTAGCACACATAGAGTGTGCCCGTCGCCTTGGGGTCGATTGCCAGGACCGCATTGCTCGACACCGGGGCGGGATCGATGGAAAACGCCGTGGTCGCCAACAGCGCGAGCAAAAATGCGATGAGCGTCTGCTTGGCTGGGTAGCGCTTAAACCAGACGATGCGGGCAGCGTCGCGCGCAGCCGTTGTGGAGAGATCGGAATCCTTCACAGTCCAAAGAGCCTTTCTAGAAACCTGCCAAAAAGGGACAGGTTTATTTTGGCAGGTTTTATCTGGGGAAACGTTACGGTTCCGTCATCGTTGCCCAGCGAACCACCACAAAGGTGCCTGTCCCCTTTGTGGTGGTTTTGGTGGTTAGGCGTCGAGGTAGATGCGCTGGGGCTGGTTGCGGCAACGAGCAAAGATGACGAGCGCCAGGCCCGCGATTACGAGCGGCAGGCTCAGCAGCTGACCCATGGTGATGACGCCGCCCAGCAGATAGCCCAGCTGCGCATCGGGCACACGCACAAACTCAATGAGGAAGCGGACGATGCCGTAACCCATCACAAACACGCCCATAAACGTGCCCTGGGGCAGTAGCGGCTTTTTGCGGCTGAGCACCTGCAGAATGCAAAAAAGCACGATGCCCTCAAGAAATGCCTCGTAGAGCTGGGAGGGGTGACGCGGCATATCCCCCGCGGTGCCACCGAAGACCACGCCCCAGGGCAGATCGGTCGGCTTGCCCCACAGCTCACCATTGACAAAGTTGGCACAACGGCCCAGGCACAAGGCCAGCGGCGCGCCTATGACGGCAAGATCTGCCAAAGTCCAGGCATCGAGCTTATACATGCGGCACACGATGATGCCGCCGATAATGCCGCCCACCAAGCCGCCATGGAAGCTCATGCCGCCCTCGTTGGTGGCAAAGATCTCGAGCGGGTGCGCCCAGTAGTAGCCATCACCATAAAAGACGACGTAGAACAGGCGCGCACCGATAATTAGGCCAAAGACCACGCCGACCACGACACTCGTCAGGTCGTCAATCGTGATGTTAAAGCCCCAGCGACGCTGTGTGCGGTACATGACGACCGCCGTGAGCAGAGCGCCGACCACGTAGGCCAGGCCGTACCAGTAGATGGTGATGGGGCCCGCCGAGATCGCGACAGGATCAAGCATATGGTAGAAGTCGTTGAGCATGTCGACCCTCCTACTCCCTACATACAAATGCGGCCGCGGGCCTTGCGCTCGCAGCCGCATATTTGGGCGTAACGTCTATGCGGAGTATGCCGTCCGCAGCCTTCGCATCTTAGAACGGCGCGTACTCGTCGTACAGGTCGTCGGTCTCGCCGGAGGCATTGATCTGCTCAACACGGGTAACGCCGGGCACATGCTCCTTCAGGATGCGCTCGATACCCATGGACAGGGTCAGTGCGCTCATAGGGCAGCCGGCGCAGGCGCCCTGAAGCTCAAGCTGGACGACGCCCTCGTCGTCAACGCCCACATACTCCATATCGCCGCCGTCGGCCTGCAGGTTGGGGCGAATCTCTTCAAGAACCTTCTTAAGCAGCTCTTCGTTAACAGCCACAGGGGCTCCTTTCTCACAATTACGCGGGCGCGCCCGCGGACAGGGGCTATGTTACTACAGCCATGTACCCGCTTAGGCGCCAGCCATGCGTGCGGACACGACTTTCACGAGCGGTCAATTTGGGACGGGTCTCTTTTGGCTGTTTTGCCGCCAGCTGGCGTTGCCACGAGCTACTGCTGAGCCTGCCCCTCGGTGCCGATGTGAACATCGACGATAACCTGGCGGTAGCTGATGCCACAGGAGTCGAGGATGCGGCGGCTGATGCGTCCATCATCAGTGTCGGCGTACTTGTTGTCCAGGTAGACGACCTCGCCCACGCCCACCTGCGCCAGGATCTTGGCGCAGTCGTGGCACGGGAACAGCGTAACGTAGACCGTGGAACCCTCGAGATCCTTGAGCGAGCCACGGTAGTTGAGCACGGCGTTGGCCTCGGCATGGACCACGTAGTTGTGCTTGTCCTGCAGCGGGTCGTCGCTCGTACCCCACGGGAAAAAGTCGTCGTTGAGCGCCGAGGGCGTACCGTTGTAGCCCACCGAAAGGATGCGGTGGTTGGTGCTGGCGATGCACGCACCCACCTGCGTATTGGGGTCCTTGCTGCGGCGCTGCGCGGCGATGGCCACGCTCATAAAGAACTCGTCCCAGCTAATGACGTCCAGGCGCTTGCCTGACGAAGTTTGATGAAGATCGTCCGACATGGCAGACACCTCCGTAATCGCAATAGTTTGACCCATTGTAGCAGGTGAAAGGTGGAGGCGTTTGTCCCACCGGCGCCCTCACTTTTACACGCGGCGGGGCTTTTGGTTGATGCGGTAGAGCTCGGCGAGACCCCGCAGCGTCAGTGCGTCATCTACCGTCAGACTGTGGCCGACCAACGCCGCGAGCGCCTCGGCATCGTCGCCGGTAATGACGATGGGCACGCCATCCTCCCCCGCCGCCTTGGTCGCGCGCATCTCGGCAAGCACCATGTCGAGCATGCCGTCGATGCGGGCTACCTCGCCCAAGACCACGCCCGAACGCATGGCCTCGCGCGTGTTGCGGCCGATGACGTGCGTTGGCGCCGAAGGCTCGACCTGAGGCAAACGCGCCGCAGCAGCCGAAAGCGAGCGGGCGCCGAGCGCCAGACCCGGCGCGATGACGCCGCCCACAAAGGTACCGTGCGCGTCGATGACCTCGATATTGGTCGTCGTACCCAGGTCGATCACGATACAGGGAGAGCCGTAGACGGCGCGTGCCGCCACGGCATCGGCAATGCGGTCGGGGCCGATCTCGGCCGGGTCGTCGTAGTGCACGGGCATGCCGGTCTTGAGGCCCGGCCCCACGGTGAGCACGCGTCCCGTGCAAGTACGGGAAAGCGCCGCCTTCCATGGGCGTTCGAGCGCCGGCACCACGCAGCTCAGCACGGCCGCCGTGGGCACGAGCGCGCCGGGCATGCCCGCATCAGCCGCCAGCGCGGCCATGACTTGAGCGAGACGCATACGCGCTTCGTCTGCCGTAATGCTCGACGGCGTCGTGATCTCGCACGTCGCAAGCGGGCACTCCTGCGCCGCGGCCGAATCCTCGGCAAACAGGCCAAAGCGAATGAACGTGTTACCCACGTCGACCGTCAATATATATGCGCACCCATTAAGCATCGTCGGCGCTCCTTTCGTCTGCCCAGCAGTATATCCCCTACCTAAACCAGTCATCCCAAAATGACTAGCTTGCGGCTATACTGGTGCGCGGTCGTGCGCGAGCTCACGCGGCGGCCCTTGGTAACCCGACTTCCCGCGCCGTATCCGTAGCGGCGCTTGCGGGGGAAGCGGATATACGCAAAGGAGTTCTATATGAGCAATCCCTCGAACCGCGCCTCGATGCGCGGGCAACTCACGCTGCGCGGCGTCGTCATCGGCGTCCTTGGCTGCGTGATTATCACGGCAAGCTCGGCCTACACCGCCCTCAAGATGGGCGCACTCCCCTGGCCGATCGTCTTCGCTGCCGTCATCTCGCTGTTCTTCCTTAAGCTCATGGGCAATGCCAGCCTCAACGAGGCCAACGTCACCCACACCATCATGTCCGCAGGCGCCATGGTCGCCGGCGGTCTGGCGTTTACCATCCCGGGCGCCTGGATGCTGGGCTATGCCGACCAGATCAGCTGGCTCGACATGTTTATCGTGGCACTCGCCGGCACCATCCTGGGCCTGCTGGCCACCGCGCTCATCCACCGTCACTTTATCGTGGATGCCGCGTTGGAGTTCCCCACCGGCAACGCCGCAGCTCAGACTTTGCGCGCGACCGAGGCTGGCGGCAAGACCGGCAAGCAGCTCTTTGGCTCTATGGCCATCGCCGGCATCTATAGCGTGCTGCGCGATGCCCTGGGCGTGGTGCCCAGCATGCTGTGCACGCTCAACATCCCCGGCGTGACCTTTGGTATCTACAACTCGCCCATGCTGCTCTCCGTCGGCTTCCTCGTGGGCTTCGCCCCGGTCGCCTTCTGGTTTGCCGGCGCCCTGCTGGGCAACTTTGGCATCATCGTGGGCGGCACCGCTGCCGGTCTGTTCGACGTTGTGACTGCGCAGGGCATCGTCAAGTCCCTGGGCATGGGCCTCATGATGGGCTTTGGCGTCGCCGTCGTCCTCAAGGACATCCTGCCACAGGTCGCCGGTATCGTCCGCGGTCTTGCCGCCGACAGCTCCACCGACACCGACGAGCAGTCGCTCATCTCGGGCTCCCTTAAGCTCGACGCCGGCATCATCGGCCTGGGCGCCGCCGCCATCGCCGTGATCGTCGCCATCGTGCTTGACCTTGGCCCCGTTCCGGCCGTCATCGTGACGCTGTTCACCTTTGTCACCACCATCATGAGCGCACAGAGCTGCGGCCAGACGGGCATCGACCCCATGGAGATCTTTGGCCTCATCGTTATGCTCATCGTGGCTGCCTTCGCACAGATCGCTCAGGTCAAGCTGTTCTTTATCGCCGGCATCGTAGCCGTGGCGTGCGGCCTTGCGGGCGACGTCATGAACGACTTTAAGGCCGGTGCCGTGCTGGGCACCAACCCGCGCGCACAGTGGATCGGCCAGGCCATCGGCGGCATCGTGGGCGCCTTGGTCGCCGCCGCCGTCATGGTCGCGCTCGTCACCGCCTATGGTCCGGACGCCTTTGGTCCCGACAAGAGCTTCGTTGCCGCGCAGGCAAGTGTGGTCGCCACCATGGTCTCGGGTATCCCGAGCGTGCCGTGGTTCGTTGGCGGCTTTATCGCCGGCATCGTCATGTACTGGCTCGGCATTCCGGCTATGATGATCGGCCTAGGCGTGTACCTGCCGTTCTACATGTCGCTCACGGCCTTCTTGGGCTCCTGCGTCAAGCTCGCCTACGACAAGTGGTCCGCCCACCGCGACGCCACCGCTGGTCTTTCTGACGAGGAGAGGGCTGCCAAGGACGCCGCCTTCCAAGAGCAGGGCCTGGTTGTCGCCAGCGGCCTGCTCGGCGGCGAGTCCATCGTCGGCGTTATCCTGGCGTTTGTCTCCGTGGGCTTGAGCCTGCTGGGCTAAGTCGAGCAGCTGCTCGACAGCAACCATATTGCCTACGGCTTGCCCGGTCGGCAGCTTTTGCGGCTGCTGACCGGGCTTTTTGATATCGAAACAAAGAAAAGCCGGCGCGCTGCGTTTAACAGCGCGCCGGCCTTATCGTTTGGCTAACGAGACGGTCCCGTTATGAATTGAAGTTCGTTGCAGAAACTACGCTCGAAACGCTACATCTGCTTGCGACGACGATCGCTCAGCGTCACACCAGCGGCCACGAGAGTGATACCGCCGATGACGAACACCTCGCCCGCAAGAGCGGAATTGTCGCCAGTCTGGGCGAGCGCGGCAGGCGCAGCCTGTTTCTTGGCAACGGGGGCCTTTGCAGCAGCCTGCGCAACCTGAGGCTTGGCCTGCGGCTCGGCCTTGGGGTGGTACTTGTCGTACTCGGCCTGTGCGGCAGCCAGTGCGTCCTTGGCATCGCCAAGCTCGGCCAGCGCGGCGGCATAGGCGTCGTTGGCATCGGACAGCTTGGCATCGGCATCGCTCAAAGCAGCCTTGAGACCAGCGACGGCATCGACGGCAGCCTTATAGCGAGCGTAGGCAGCGTTCAGCTTGACCAGCTTCTCGTTGCCCGTCGTGCCCGCGGCAAGGGATGCCTTGTGATCGACAGCCTCAAGATCGGCCTTGAGTGCCTCGTCGTTGGCAAGCTCTGCCTTGGCCTTGAAGATATCGAGGTTCGCATCGACGACGGCTTCGTTGGCGGCCTCGAGCTGCTTCTGGGCATCGGCGACACCGGCGACGGCGGCGTCATAGGCGGCCTTGGCGTCGTCGACCGCCTTCTGGGCGCCGGCGAAGCGCTCGAAGGCCTTGTTTGCGGTGGCAAGCTCGCCCTCGGCGGCCTTGGCCTTCTCCTGTGCGTCGGACAGGGCCTGCGCCTTGGCGGCAACCGCCTGCTTGGCGTCCAAAAGAGCAGTCGCGGCCTGGACATCTGCGGCCTGGGCCTTGTCTACACCAGCCTGGGCGGCATCGTCGGCCTTCTTTGCCTCGTCAAGCGAGCCCTGCTTATTCGCAAGGCCCGCTTGGGCGGCATCGCGGGCGCTGCGAACCTTCGCCTTGTGAGCAGCGGCCTCGGCTGCCTTCGTCTTGCTGTCAGCAAGCGTGGCGTTTGCCTTATCGAGAGCCGCCTGGGCAGTAGCGGCCTCGGCCTTGGC
Organism: uncultured Collinsella sp.; assembly: GCA_958413895.1. Classification (GTDB taxonomy): domain Bacteria; phylum Actinomycetota; class Coriobacteriia; order Coriobacteriales; family Coriobacteriaceae; genus Collinsella. Next base: position 78,916 of record CATYVQ010000005.1, on the reverse strand, counting down.
GGCATCGAGGTTCTGCTTGAGGGACTCGATGTCGATTCCGCCGAGTGCGTCCTTCGCGGCGTCGTATGCCGTCTTCGCGGCGGCGGTGCCGGACTTAGCCTTCTCGTACTCGCCCTTGGCGGTGTTCGCGTTAGTGTCGGCCGCGGTATAGGCGTCGCGCGCGCTTTCTTGCTTATCCAATGCGTTAGAATAAGCCGATCCAGCAGTCCCGAAGTTCTTCTGCGCTTCTGCCAGCTTATTCTGCAGCTGCTTCAGCTGCTCCTTCTGCTCCTGCGTGCCGCCTGCGTTGTATGCGGAATCGATGTAGTCGTTCAGGAGCTTCTTGAACTCGGAGACAGTGAAATCAGCCTCACTGTCAAAAGAGCTGTAATCGAAGATTGTTACCTCGGAATCGGTGTTCTTACCGCTACCGGTCGCGATGCCGATAGCCTTCGTGCCGGCATCGATGATGTTGAGATAGTGCCCGCACTCATGGTAGATGCTGCTGTAGTGCTGGTAGATATAGTAGGAATCATATCGATGGTTTCCAAGGTCACTATTCTTTTCGACGTACTTATCGAATGCCTCTTTTTCCTGAGTGTAGAGACCGGTATATGGCCAGCCAAGCGTATCCTCGGTCTCGCCGCCGGTATATGCGCCGCCGCCGCCGGCAAGATTTTCTCCATTGTCCCAGTAGCAGCCCGAGTGTCCCCAGATGTTCGATGAATATGATACATTAAGGGCGGCTGCCGCAGTCATGCGGAGGCTGACGCTGAGCGCCGACTGGCCGTTCGCCTTGCGGAGGTTGTTCTGGGTGTCGAGATATGTCAAGGCGTTGCGCATCTGCTCCAGGGAGAGCGGGTTGGTGTCGCGAGACATGTCATGATCGACGTACTGGTCATACCATTCGGCCTTGTCAGCGGCACCGGTCAGCATCGATACGGCTTCCTGGGCGTTCTTTTTCTGCGTGGCTGTGAACTGGCTGCCGCCGATGATGTAGTTCATGAAGCCGAACATGCCCTGGCTGATTACATTCTGGTCTACGGTCATGTTCGACTTGAGGTCGGCAATCTGCTGGTTAAGCTTCTCGACCTCGGCGGTTGCGGCATCGTATGCATTTTTCGCATCGGTTACTTCAGCACGAGCCTGATTGAACTCGTTGTGCTTCTGCTGACGGATCTCGACGAGACGGTCGTACTCCGCCTTCTTGTCGGCCTCGGTCTGCTGGGCCTGCTCGTATGCCGTCTTCGCGGCGTCACGCTTACTGGCCGCGTCCTTGTACTCCTTGTTTGCCGCATCGTATGCAGACTGGGCAGATGCCACGGCAGCGTTGGCGGCGTTGGCCTTCTCCTGCGCGGCGGTGGCGGTATTCTGGGCCGCCTGCAGGTTCGCCTGGGCGGTAGCGTCGACATCCGTCGCGGCATTGAGCTCCGCCTGCGCGGTCTTGAGCTCACCAGCAGCAGCGATCTTGGCGGCCTCAAGCGCACTCAGGTCGACACCCGTACCCGAGACGGCAGCATCGAGCGCGGCCTGCGCCTGGTTGAACTTCTGCTGGGCGTTATCGCGCGCGGTGGTTGCGGCTGCGAGCGCAGCGGCAGTCTCCTGCTTCTTGGCCTGGGCAGTCGTCAGAGCGGCCTCAGTGTCCTTCTTTTCCTGCTGGGCGCTAGCCTCGGCAGCCTTGGCCTGGTCCAGATTGGCCTGTGCAGTAGCAACGGCCTTATTGGCGTCATCGAGCTTTGCCTGTGCGTCCTCGACGGCCTTCTTGGCGGCCTCGTACTCGTCCATACCCATGGCCTCGAGCTTGGCCTGGGCATCATCGAGGGCCTTCTTGGCCTCATCCTGCTTTGCCTTGGCGTCCTTGAGCGCCTGGGTCTTATCCTCGACACTCTTGTTGGCTTGATCGAGCTGATCGTTCAGGTCGCCCAGCTTCTTCTGCTGCTGCTCGGTCTTTTCGACGGCGGCTTTGAGCTCGTCAATCTTCTCCTGGAGCGCGGCTACCTCGGCCTCGTTCTGCTCGGCGGCGTTATCGGTCACGGCCTGCGAGGCCTGATCCTTTTGCTGCTGAGCCTGCTTTTGAGACTGACCCGCCGCGTCGGCCTTCTTCTGGGCGGCATCGTAGGCGGCCTGAGCGTCCTTGAGCTGCTTTGCCGACTCCTCGGCCAGCTGGGCAGCCGTCTTTACGACCGCTTGGTTACCGGCGGCAACGGTATTCTCTACAGAACTACCCCCCCCCTGAACAGAATCGCCGTTATCGGTTGACGGTGCAGCGATTGCCGCCAGCGGCGACATGAGCGGCTGAGCGATGAGGCCCGCCGTCAAAACGGTTGCGACGGCGCGGTTGGCAACGCCCTTGACGTTGACGGCCTTGGCCCGAGGCTCAAAGTGTTGTGGACTGTAGTTTGCCATGGCTTTCTCCCTTTGACACGGATGTATCCATACGTATCAAACGGTAGCTGTCGATTTTTGAATTCTGTTGCGCAACATTGGCGACCAGCGTATTTTTTGAAATTCACGCTCTCGTGCTTCACAATTTCGTCACATATGTAGGAGCTGGTGCATCATATTCTTGCGGGATCGAATTGAGCCTATGATTTGCATTTGCCCCCGCGTCATCTGCCCCATCGGATTCCGCATCCAACAGACACCCCGCCCGCCACGGTGTAGAGTTAGGACAACGGGCGCGTTGCGCGGACCGCGCTGGAACGAGGTGGACATGGAACTCGACAAACAACAGATCAAGCGACTACGCGAACGCCATCACCGGCGCCACGGCATCCGCCCTGCTCATAGTGAGGCTGCCGAGCAGGCTGGTCGCTTTTTAAAGCGCGCGTTCAACATTCGCGAGGGACGCGCGCCCTATCACGTGATCCGCAAGCGTTTTGTAAACGGGGCGCGTCTGACTGGCTCCCACCTATGCATCCTCATCATCGCCATGCTGATCGCGAGCATCGGCCTCGATATCGATTCGGACATCGCCATCGTGGGCGCCATGCTCATCTGCCCGCTCATGGGCTCGGTCCTTGCCATGGCATACGGCATCGCCACGCTCGACCGCGAGATTACCGTCGAAGCCGTCGCCAGCCTTGCGCTGCAGATGGCCTTTTGCCTGGTCACGTCCACGCTGTACTTTAAGCTCTCGCCCCTTGGCACCACCACGGCCGCCATCATCGACAACTCGACACCCACCGTCTGGGACCTTACCGTCGCACTCGCAGGCGGCTTTGCAGGCGGGCTGGGCAACTCGCGCGACCAGGAACCCGCCACGCTCATCGCCGGCGTGGCCGTGGCGACCGCGCTCATGCCGCCCCTGTGCGCGGCGGGCTACGGCATCGCCATCGCAAGCGGGTCACTGTTTCTCTCGGCGCTTTATGAGTTTGGCATCAACGTGGTCTTTATCGCGCTGGCTGCCGAAGCCGTGCTGCTTCTTTTGCGCGTGCCGCTCAAGCGCGACCTGAACGGCGACGGTATTGTGACCGCTGAGGAAGACGCCGAGGTCAACGAGCTGTCACGCAAGGTGCGCCGCCGCATCATTGTGGGCACGATGATCTTTACCATCCCCTGCATCGTCATGACCGCGGGGTCCATTGGCTCGGCGCAGGCCGGCGTGCAGGACGGCTATGGCGTCACCGAAACTACGCGCGAACTTGCCGCGGTGCTGCCGGGCTTTAAGGATTACACCGTCGCCGTCGAGACCTCGGCTGCCGAGGGCGAGGAAGAGGGCATCGTCGAGCGCGAGGTTGTCGCCCATGTGACGACAAGCGAGGCGCTTGGGGCACACGACCGTCACGTCGCCCGCAAGCTCATCGACCTCAATGTGCCCGAGCTCGATCGTGTGGAGTTTGACGTAAAGTGATGCGGGACGCGAGGTGGGCCCGGCACGAGAGCGCAGCCGCGGGGCGCAGGCACAGCCAAGCGCAGCGCTACAGCTCGTACTTGTACACGCGGTAGATGTACTTCTCGGCTTCCATCTCGTAGGTGGCGATGGGCAGTCCGCAGCGATCATCTCGTCGTTTGGCAGATAGGTCACGCTGTGCTGGCCTGCGTTGAGCGAAAAATCGCCTTGGGCCTGCAGCAACTTGTCCTCAAAGCCCGAACCGGCCCAAAAATCGGGCAAGCCCACGGAAGGCTATAGCAAGGTCATTTACGCAACATATGTCCAGCAAAAACGGGTGGTAGCCGGTACGGCTACCACCCGTTTGTCTCATATCTAGCCCAAAGCAGGCCAGTTACTTCTTAATGCCGCGTCCCAGGCGCTCAGCAACCGACGCCACGGCACTCTCGTCGACCGAGCCGCAGCTCACGCAGCCATCGTGGGCACGCATCTGGCCGGTGACCTCGTCCATCGCGAGCGGCGCCACCTTCTCGAGCTTAAAGCCCTTACCGGCGCGCATGTTCTCCTTCGCCACGCTGATCATGAGCTTGATGCGGTTGAGCTGGTTGACCTCGGATGCACCGGGGTCGTAGTCCACCGCAACAATGTTGCTCTCGGGATGCTGACGGCGCAGCTCCTTGATCACAGCCTTACCCACCACGTGGTTGGGCAGGCACGCGAAGGGCTGCGTGCAGATGATGTTGGGCGCACCGTGGTCGATCAGGTCGAGCATCTCGGCCGTGAGCAGCCACCCCTCGCCCATGTTGTTGCACACCGAAAGCACCGTGCGGGCTTTGTCCGCCATGGTGCCGATGCGCTCGGGCGCCTCAAAGCGGCGGGACTTTTCGAGCATCTCCTCCACCGGCGTACGCATCCAGTCCACGAGCTTGATGAGCGCTTGCATGCCCGCGCGCGTAGTGGCAGAGCTTCCCAGCTCGTCCTTCTGCAGCTCGGCGTTGCTCATGGAGTACAGGAAGAAATCGAGCAGGCCCGGCACCACAGCCTCGCAGCCCTCGCGCTCAATGACATCGACCACGTGGTTGTTGGCGGTGGGATGGAACTTGACCAGAATCTCGCCGACCACGCCCACGCGCGGCTTGGTGCCCTCGCCCACGAGCGGCATGGAGTCGAACGCGCGGATGGCCTCACGGCACAGCTTGGTGTAGTTATGCCTGTTGAACTTGGGCGCCAGCTTGCGGGCTCGTGCCATGTACTCCTCGTAGAGCGCGTTGGCGGCACCGGGCGTGGCCTCGTACGGACGGCAGCGGTAGAGCATCTGCATCATTACGTCACCAAAGAGCACTGCGTAGACTGCCTGCTTAAGCAGCGCCGGCGTAATCTTAAAGCCAGGGTTGTCCTCGCCGAGCGCCACGGCCGAAAGCGAGATCACCGGAATCTCGGGGTGGCCGCTCTCGCGCAGGGCCTTGCGGATGAGCGCGATGTAGTTGGTGGCACGGCAGCCGCCGCCGGTCTGGCTGATAACCACGGCCGTCTTGGACAGATCGTACCTGCCGCTCTCGATGGCCTCCATAATCTGGCCCGTCACCAGGATCGACGGATAGCAAATGTCATTGTTCACATAGCGCAGGCCGGCCTCGACGGCATCGTGATCGGTCGAGGGCAGCAGCTCCAAGTTGTAGCCAGCACCACGGAACACCTCTTTGACCAGGTCAAAGTGGATCGGTGCCATCTGCGGGCACAGGATGGTATAGCCCTCGTCACGCATCTGCTCGGTAAAGGGCACCTTGGGCCACGCGGTCGAAGCACTCTCGCGCTGAGCCTCAAACGTATACTTGCGGCTCGCGAACGCGGGGGAATCCTTGGAGGGAGCCACCGGCGCTGCATCGCCCTGCTCGTAGGCCTCGCCCGCGGCCGTGGCCTCGGCCCGGCGCTCGGCCTCCTGGTCCTTAAGCGCGGCCATGAGCGAGCGGATGCGAATGCGTGCGGCACCCAGGTTAGATACCTCGTCGATCTTGAGCACGGTGTAGATCTTGCCGCTGGCTTCCAGAATCTCCTGCACCTGGTCGGTGGTCAGAGCGTCCAGACCGCAGCCGAAAGAGTTGAGCTGGATCAGGTCCAGGTCGTTGCGCATCGTCACAAAACGGGCGACGGCGTACAGGCGGCTGTGGTACATCCACTGGTCGACGACGCGAATCGGACGCTCGGGCTTTACCAGATGCGCGAGCGAATCCTCGGTAAAGACCGCAAAGCCAAAGCTCGAGATAAGCTCGGGCAGGGCATGGTTGATCTCGGGGTCGTTATGGTAGGGACGACCGGCGAGCACGATGCCGTGACCGCCGTGGTCCTCGACCCACTTAAGGGCCTCCTCGCCCATGGTCTGGATATCCTCGTGGAAGCGCGCATCGGCCTCAAAAGCGGCGTTGACAGCGGCATCGACCTCGGAGCGCGTGATTTTAGGACCGCACACGCGACCGCGACCGGCCTCAGCATCGGCCACACGGTCGACGGCGAGCACCTGATACAGGCGGCGCTTGAGCTCGGTCTTGTCGTGATAGGGCACAAACGGGTACAGGAACTCGATGTTCTGCTCGCGAATCTCGTCGATATTGAGCGCCAGCGCCGTGGGGTAGCTCATAACGATGGGGCAGTTGTAGCAGTTGCCGGCGGTCGGATCCTCCTTGCGCTCCCAGCGCACGCACGGCATCCAAATGAAATCGACATCGCGGTCGATAAGGTTCATCACATGGCCGTGGCTCATCTTTGCCGGGTAGCACACGCTCTCGGACGGCATGGACTCGATGCCCGCCTGGTAGGTCTTCTTGCTCGACTGGTCGGACAGCTGCACGCTAAAGCCCAGGCGCGTAAAGAACGCATGCCAGAAGGGGTAGTTCTCATACATGTTGAGTGCGCGCGGGATGCCGACGGTGCCGCGCGGGGCCTCGTCGGGACTCAGGACTTCGCGGTTAAAAAGCAGCTCGTTTTTCTTTTTGAAGAGGTTGGGGGCCTCGGTCTTCTGCTTTTTGTGGCCGGCGCCCTTCTCGCAGCGGTTGCCGGTAATGAAGCGCCTGCCGCCGCCAAAGTCGTTGACGGTAAGCTGGCAGTTGTTGGAGCAGCGACCGCAGCGGACATGCTTTTGCGTCACGGTGAGGTGCGCGATGTCCTCGGCCGAAAGGATGGTCGAGGTGCCGTCGGCGCCGGCGCGATCGCGGGCGAGCAGGGCTGCACCGTAGGCGCCCATGCAGCCGGCGATGTCGGGACGCACGGCGTGAACGCCAGTGAGCTGCTCAAACGCACGCAGCGTGGCGTCGGACATAAAGGTGCCGCCCTGAACGATCACCTGGCTGCCGATCTCCTTGGGGTCGCGCAGCTTAATGACCTTGAACAGGGCATTCTTGATGACGGAATAGGACAGACCGGCCGCGATGTCGCCCACCGTGGCGCCTTCCTTTTGCGCCTGCTTGACGCGCGAGTTCATAAAGACCGTGCAGCGGCTGCCCAGGTCGACGGGGGCCTTGGCATGGATGGCGGCATTGGCGAACGCGCGCACGTCCATGTTCATAGACACAGCGAAGCTCTCGATAAAGCTGCCGCAACCCGACGAGCAGGCCTCGTTGAGCATGATGTGCTCGATGACGCCGTCCTTGACGCGCAGGCACTTCATGTCCTGGCCGCCAATGTCCAGAATGAACTCGACGCCGGGCAGGAACGCCTTGGCACCGCGCAGGTGCGCAACGGTCTCGATCTCGCCGGAATCGGCCTTGAGGGCCTCGATGAGCAGCGCCTCGCCGTAACCCGTGGTGGTCACGTGGCCGATGGTGCAGCCGGCGGGGATGTGGTTGTAGAAATCGGCCATGATGACCTTGGCCGTGCCCAGGATGTCGCCGTTGTTGTTGCCGTACCAGGTGTGCAACAGCTGGCCGTCCTCGCCCACGAGTGCGGCCTTCATGGTGGTGGAACCGGCGTCGATGCCGATGAACACGCGGCCGGTGTAGCCGTCGAGCTTGCCCTTGGGAACGACTTCCTGGTCGTGGCGGGTCTTGAACTCGGCAAAGTCCTCGTCGGTGGCAAAGAGCGGATCCAGACGCTCGACCTCGGCACCCTGCGTGTCACCCAGGGCATCGATGGCCTCGATGAGCTGCGGGAACGTGCTGAGTTTATTGGACTCGTGCGCCATGGCGGCGCCGCTCGCCACAAACAGATGGGCGTTTTGGGGCACGATGCGGTGCTCCTCGTCCAGGTTGAGCGTGAGGTAGAAGCGGTGGCGCAGCTCGGAGAGATACTGCAGCGGGCCGCCCAGGAAGGCGACGTTGCCGCGGATGGGACGGCCGCAAGCCAGGCCCGAGATGGTCTGGGTCACGACAGCCTGGAAGATGGAGGCGGCCACGTCCTCGGGGCGGGCGCCCTCGTTGAGCAGCGGCTGGACATCAGTCTTGGCAAAGACGCCGCAGCGGCTGGCGATGGGATAGATGGTGGTGGCGTTGGCCGCGAGCTCGTTGAGGCCGCTCGCGTCGGTGTGCAGCAGGGTTGCCATCTGGTCGATGAACGCGCCCGTACCGCCGGCGCAGGTGCCGTTCATGCGCTGCTCGATGCCGTTGTCGAAGTAGATGATCTTGGCGTCCTCGCCGCCCAACTCGATGGCGACATCGGTGGCCGGGATAAGGGTCTCGACGGCACGCTTGCTGGCGATGACCTCCTGGACAAACTCCAGGTCGAGCCACTGGGACAGCAGCAGGCCGCCCGAACCGGTGATGGCGCAGGTCATTTGGGCAGCCGGCAGCACGGTCGCAGCGCCTTCGAACAGGTCGCGGGCGCAGGCGCGAACGTCGGTGTGGTGGCGCTGGTACTTAGCGTAGACGATCTGGTTGTCGTCGTTGAGCACGGCAAGTTTAACGGTGGTGGAGCCCACGTCGATGCCCAGGTGCAGGTTGCCGCGGGCGTTCTCGGGGTTGAAGATCGCGCCTTCGGGGGCGTGGACGGCGGCTACGGGCTCAGCGGCGGTGACGGGCTCGCTAGCGACGGACGTCTCCCCTGCTGCGTTCTTGGCATCGGCAACTGCCTCGGCAACTTTCTCGGCAGCCGCGGTCGCGGCCTTCTGCGCGGCGTCCACCACGGCGGGCGCGGCCTCGCGTGCAGCAGCGACCATGCGGTCCTTGATGCCCTCGACGAGTTTGCTCATCTGTCTCTCCTCTTAGTTGTTGGACCCGACGGTTGCGGCGGTGTCAGCCGCATCCTCGAGCTGCAAGTTCAATAGCTTCATGCCGTATTCCGGCACATTGATATCGATAGGTTGGCCATACAGGTCACCAGGGCGCACAAAAGCGAGCACCGTCATAATGCGTGCCATGGCCTCGGGCGATTCGGTAAGCCCGCGCTCAAACCAGCGCTGAATCATGCCGACCTCGGCACTTACGACATAGGTGACGTAGTAGTCAAAGAACGTGCCCAGCGCCAGGCCCAAGATGCCCGTCTGCGCACGCGGCACCACAGCCTCACGCGCGGTGTCGATGATCTTTTTAATAAAGGCGGGGTCGCCGCCCGGGCCCAGCAAGGCCCCGATAAGGTCGCGATTAGCCGCAAGATAGCGAAGCAGCTCAACCGAACCGGGTGCCGGCTCGAGCTCGTCGATGTTGCGGTAAAGATCAGGTAATTGAGCTGCGGTGATAAGCTCCACCCGCTCACGGATCTCGGCCAGCAAGCCGTCCTCGATTTGATTGATAAAGTCGGGAATATCGCGGTAGTGCGAATAGAACGTGCGGCGCGTAAGGCCAGCGCGCTCGGTGAGCGACGCGACATTAATGCGCGAAAGGTCGCCGCTTTCGGCAAGTTCGCTGGCAAGTGCCTGGCGAAGGGCACGCTGTGAGCGAAGGGACCGGCGATCGCATTTCTCGAGCTGGGACAAGCGTCCTCCTTGTTACTCAGCCTGTGCGCTATTGCACAGTGCGAGTATTATTGCACACCGTGTGTATCAACACGTAAAGGCAATATTTGGGATGTGACAAAGGGGCTGCCCCTTTGTCACATTCAGCGACCGCCTAGGTTGTGCCAGTTGTGCCTGGCTTTTGGAGCGGCATTACCGATTGTCCAAAATGTCATTCGTGGGTAGAATAGTGTCGACGGCAGCCCAAGTTCTGGAAAGCTGGGCAGCGCCGTTGCTTGGATTAAGGGGTCAACGCCTTAGCGGCGGCGACCCCTTTTACGTTGCTTCGAACGTTGCTTGAGTGCCTCGGAAAGCCCGACGAGCGCTGTGAAGAACGAGACCAAAGCGGTCAGAAGTCTCACAAAATCAATCAGATCGGTCATGGGCATCACCTCCCATCAGATGGAGGGCGTTGCCCGGCACATGGAACTGCCGCCAACGATACCGATTCTACCAGAGCCTAGTTATATATACGAATATATGTTCGTATTCCAAGCACACAGACCTCTGTGACAAAAGGGCTGTCCCTTTGTCACATTATTCGATGACGGTGCGGGAGTTTTGCTTGCGCATGGTGGCGAGCATGTGTTTGGGGACGGCGTGGACCATGCAGCTGCCGATGGTCGCACTCGCGATGGCCTTGGCTGCATCGCTTGCGTTTTTGGTCGCGTAGCTGTGGCGGAAACGCTTGAGCATGGCAATGTCGTTGCCGCCGTCGCCGTAGACCGCGACCTCGTCCTCGGCAATGCCGTAGTAGCCCGCCAGCCAGGCCACGCTCTCGCCCTTGTTGCACGCCGCATCCGTAATCTCAAACATCACCGGATCGAACGGCGCGTTGACCACGCGGTCCGAGCGCTCGGCCAAATACGCCTTAAGTTCGCGCTCCAGCTCGGGCGAGGTCACGCGACAGTTGATCTTGCACACATCGTGGCGCAGGATGTCACCGATCGACTGGTCGAAATACTGCTCCTCGTGATACCCGCCACGTGCACGCATGCCGCGCATCACAATACGCTTGATGGGGCTGTCCTTTTTAAAGCCCGCCTGATGCATCTCGAACGAACCGCTCGAGAACATGCCATCGGGCGTGGAGCAATCAAAGCAAATGTCCGGGAACGCCTTGAGCAGCTCCTCGGTAATCTGCGGATCGATGGTCCAGGTCTTGAGCACCTCGCCATGGCTGTCGCGCACGATGGACCCGTTGGAGCAGCAGGCGTCAAGTGCCAGCCCCGTAAAGCCGTGCTCGCCGATCGGCAGCGTCGAGCGTCCGGTCGCGGGAACCACATGCAGGCCAGCCTCGGTCAGCTCGCGAATGGCACGGCGGATGGTCCCGTCTGCCTCGTGCAGGGCGTTCAGCAGCGTTCCGTCTAAGTCACTCGCAAACATCTTGATCATGGGCGTGCCTCTCCTTCGTCTGCACGATATTGTAGACGAGAACGGGCGCGCCCCAAGAGAGGCACGCCCGTCAGGCGAAAGATTGTCCTACACCGCGGCGGGGCCGTGTTCGCCGGTGCGGATGCGGATGACTTCCTCAACCGGCTCGACCCAGATTTTGCCGTCGCCGACGGCTCCGGTGCGTGCGGCGTTGCAGATAATCTCGACAATGCCGTCGACGTGCTCGTCGGCGCAGATGAGGGTGAACTGCACCTTAGGGATCATGTTGACAAGCAACTCGTTGCCGCGCACGTATTCCTTCCAGCCATGCTGTGCGCCGCAGCCCTGCACCTGGTTGATAGTCATGCCACGAACATCGGCAGCAAACAGCGCGTCTTTAAGAACCTCAAGCTTTTCCTGGCGCACGATAGCCGTGATCTTTTTCATAATGAATTCCTCTCAATAATCAACGTATCCCTTTACATGAGACGCGAGTTTCCCAGGTGCCGCAGATTGGGTTGAAAGAGGAGCGCCGCGTACTTTTGTACGCAAGCGACGGTTTGAAACCCAAGGTGCGGTGCCTGGGGAAGCCGCTAGTCAAGTCCCGAGAAGGAGGGATATGCGCTCTCGCCGTGCTGACTCGCATCCAAGCCCAGCGCCTCATCGGCCTCGTCCACGCGCAGGCTGCCGTGGAACAGCGCCTTGACCACCGCGGCGATCACCAAATCGAGCACCAGTACAATGACGACCGTCACCACAATGCCCAAGATCTGAGAGATGAGCAGCGACACGTCGCCCGTGTAGAGCAGGCCGCCCTTACCGGTCCACGAAAGCTCCGGCACGCAGAACAGGCCCGTGAGCACGCCACCCAAGATGCCGCCGATACCGTGGCAACCGAACGCGTCGAGCGCATCGTCGTAGCCGAACTTGGTCTTGAGATGACTGATGGCCAAGTAGCAGACAGGCGAGACGATCAGGCCCATGACCAGCGCTGCCCACGGCTCGACAAAGCCCGCACCCGGCGTGACCACCACAAGGCCCGCAACCAGACCGGTGCTGGCACCCACCAGCGTGGGGCGACCGGTGTGCACGCGCTCGACGACAAGCCACGAGACCATGCCCGCCGCGCTGGCCGTCACGGTGTTGAGGATGGCGAGTGCCGCCACGGCGTCGGCCTTAAACTCGCTGCCGCCGTTAAAGCCAAACCAGCCAAACCAAAGCAGCCCGGCGCCCAGCGCCACAAACGGCACGTTATGCGGGCGATAGCTCACCATGCCAAAGCCACGACGACGGCCGAGCATTAAGCAGAGAATCAGGCCCGTAAGACCGGACGAAATGTGCACCACGTCGCCGCCGGCAAAGTCGAGCGCGCCGATGATGTCGCCGATAAAGGAGCCCTCGCCGCCCCAAACCATGTGGGCGAGCGGCGCATAGACCACGAGCAGCCAAATGCCCAGGAAAGCCGTCATGGCACCAAACTTAACGCGGCCGGCCAGGCTGCCCGTGACGATAGCAGCAGTGATCATGGCAAATGCCATCTGAAAGGCGATGTTGATGATCTGAGGGTAGACGGCACCGTCCGCGGCATTGCCCTCGGCCGTCTGCAGCACCTGGCCGAGCACCGGCAGGCACAGCAGCTGGTCAAGGCCTCCAATAAACGGGTTGGAACCGTCGCCGCCGTAAGCCAGCGACCAGCCGGCAACAATCCACAGCACACCAACCAGGCCAATGGCGCCAAAGCACATGAGCATGGTGTTGATGACATTTTTGCGCCTGGACAGGCCGCCATAGAAAAACGCCAGACCCGGTGTCATTAAAAACACGAGCATGGTGCAGATGAGCATAAACGTTGTCGATCCCGTATCGAACATTCGCTCCCCCTTGATCGCATGAACGTTGTCGGCGCCCATAATGCGGCCGAGGGGCAACTGGTGTAGACCAGATACGGCGTTGTTAAACGCTGCGTTGTCGAATGGAAACGGTGCCGCAATCTTGGAAACGGCACGGCAACGGACGCGAAACGGACGGGAAATACGCGAACAAGGGAGCCGTGAGCGCGCCCGTCCCGGCTAGCGCCGAAACAGCTCGTGGGCGCGGTCGCGGAGATTAGTTGCTCGAATGACACCTTCGTAGCGATTGATGCGCAGGCGCGGGAAGGCGTTAAAGAAGCGTAGGTCGCGGCGGCTGAGTGACACGCTCGGCACCGGACGGCTCATGCGCTTGCCGGCAAGGCGGCGACTGAGCGACGGACGCGGCATGCTCGGCGCGGCATCGGCCACGCGGCGGGCGGCAAGTGCCAGGCCGCGAGCACCATCCGCGATAAACGTCGGCATCGAAGCCTTCTCGCGCAGGGCATCGAGCGCCGCGTCGCCCAGCTCGGCCAGCCACGCGTTAACGGCACGGCTACGGATGTGCGTCTGTGCCACCGAATCAATCGTAGAATCGGGAATACGTTCGAGCATTGAGTCCGAGGCATCGGCAAGCGACTCATTGATGCGGTCGGCAAGGTCGGCGCGCACACGCTCCAGCTGATCGGACAGGCGGCGCCAGCTGGCCAAAGAGCACACCGCGTCGACCATCATCGCGACCGCGACGATAAAGGCGGACAGCCGCACAATCAGCACCGGCAGATGGCCAAGCAGCCCCAGCAATGCCGGCTCCACTAAACGGCAAATGCACAACGCACCCAGGCCAAACGCGCATGCCCAGTACAGGCAGATGCGTCCGTGCAGGTTAAACGGCAGGTGCGAATAGTCCCAAAAGCGAGCGCCCGTTGTTTTTTCCAACAGCACGCCTACGCTATACTCAATCACGCTGCATACGAGTGCTGCAGCGACAAACTGGCTCGAGGCATCCGGAATCCCGCGCAACAGCAGCCAGCAGGCAATGCCGCCCGCGCCATAGATTGGGCAGCACGGCCCCAGCAAAAAGCCGCTGTTGGCAAATCGTCCGTGATTGAGCATGGCACATACTGTCGACTCCCATGCCCAACCGCAAAACCCGTAAAAGGCAAACGAGAGCACCAGTGCCGAGAGTGGGCAGGCGGCAAGCGTCGCGCCGCCAAACGCCATATCAATCGCGGTTTCCACCGTCTACCCTCTCCTCTTTTCGCTCGATGCTTTACTCACGTCATCGTCCGCCTCGTCCTTGCGCCGCAGACGACCGGCGACCGTCTCACGCAGAGCACACCATTTATCTGCCAGGCATACAATCCAAGCCTCACGACACGTCGGCGGCACTGGCACCAGCGGAAACATATGCCGCACGATAATATTCCGTTCGCGCGGCGTCAGCTCAAAATCTTCCTCCGCACGTGCCAGGGCAAAAAACGGGTGGCGAAAGCCATGCAGCCGATGGCTTGGGTCAGGATCGTGCCAGTCATAGAGAAAGTAATCGTGCAGCAAGGCCCCGCGCAACAACGAAGCACGGTCGACCGAAATGCCGGCACGGCCCAAGCGCTCGGCAAAGGACAGGCTCGCCCGCGCTACCGAAGTCACATGTGCATAGACCGTCACGTCGCCATGCTGGATAAACTCGTGCGTCAGGTCCAAGCGGCCCGCCTGGGCCAGCTGGCGGGCGGCATAGTCGACCTCGTGCGCGATTTTTTCGGCACGAACGGCATCGGACATGCTGCCTCCTTCCAGCGACTCACGGCGACAAGCCACGGCCTGTGCACAATCGATAAAAACATCATGGAACATATCAGTATGGCATCGGACAAAACGTTTTGCCCCACCAGTTGGCGAATTACCGCGCCGCCGTCACATATCAAACGCCAAAATGTGCGAGACTGTCTTGTGCAATTGTGCCGGCCGAGGGAGTGCCGGCGCACGATTCGCATGGAGTAACCCACAACGATGCTGCTTACGCAAACGACAACGCCCGAGGACGTCAAGGCTCTTAATCGCGCCGAGCTCCCGCAGCTCTGCGGCGAAATCCGCCAGGCAATCCTCGAAAGCTCCGCCGCCGTCGGCGGGCACGTTGCCCCCAACTTGGGCGTCGTTGAGCTTACGGTTGCGCTTCATCGCGTGTTTAACTCCCCCATCGACAAGATTGTCTTTGACGTTTCGCACCAGACCTACGCCCACAAGGCGCTGACGGGGCGCGCGTACACTTATATCGATCCGGAGCGTTATGGTGAGGCTTCTGGCTTTGCCAATCCCGACGAGTCCGAGCACGACCTGTTCGCCATGGGTCACACCTCGACCTCGGTGAGCTTGGGCTGCGGCCTTGCCCACGCGCGCGACCTGGCGGGCGATGCGTACAACGTCATTACCGTTATTGGCGACGGCTCGCTTTCGGGCGGCCTGGCGTTTGAGGGCTTTAACAATGCCGCCGAACTCGATAGCAACCTAATCATCATCGTCAATGACAACGACCAGTCCATCGCCGAGAACCACGGTGGCCTCTATCGCAATCTGGCCGAGCTGCGCGCCAGCAACGGCACCTGTGAGCGCAACGTTTTCCGCGCGATGGGGCTCGACTACCGCTATCTGGACGCCGGTAACGACGTGTTGGCCCTAGTCGACGCGCTGCAGGAACTGCGCGATATCGATCACCCCATCGTGCTGCACGTCTCGACCGCCAAGGGCAAGGGCTTTGAGCCGGCCCAGAGCGACCCCGAACACTGGCATCATGTGGGTCCGTTTGACATGGCAACTGGACGCAAGCTCTGCCCGGGCCATCCGAGCGAGCCTGCGCCGCGCACCTATGCCGACATTACGGGCGAGGCGCTCAGCGCCGCCATCGAGCGCGATCCGCAGGTCGTGGGCATCACGGCCGCCACACCCTACATCATGGGCTTTACACCCGAGCTTCGCGCTGCCGCCGGCAAACAGTTCGTCGATGTGGGCATTGCCGAGGAGCACGCCGTGACCTTTGCCACCGCGCTTGCACGCTCGGGCACCAAGCCAGTCTTTGGTGTGTACGGCACGTTTTTGCAGCGCGCCTACGACGAGCTGTGGCACGACCTGTGCCTCAACGACGCCCCCGCAACCATCCTGGTGTTTGGTGCGTCAATCTTTGGCACCACGTCCGAGACGCACCTTTCGTTCTTTGATATTTCCATGCTGGGCGGTCTTCCCAACATGCGCTACTTGGCGCCGGCCTGCATGGAGGAATATCTGTCCATGCTGAGCTGGTCGCTCGACCACCGCGAGCATCCCGTGGCGATCCGCGTACCGGGCATCGGCCTGGTTAGCCGCCCCGATTTGGCGCCCGCCGAGGGCACCGATTACGGCGTCGCGCGCTACAACGTGGTGCGTCAGGGCCGCGACGTTGCCCTGCTCGCGCTTGGCGATTTCTTTGAGCTGGGCGAGCGCGTGGCAAACCGTCTGACTGCCGAGTACGGTATCGAGGCCACGCTCGTCAACCCGCGCTTTGCGACCGAGCTCGACCGTGAGTTCCTCGATAGCCTTGCCGCCGAGCATCGCGTTGTCGTCACCCTCGAGGACGGCATCTTGGACGGCGGCTGGGGCGAGCGCGTGGCGTGCTACCTGGCCTGCACGCCCGTGCGCACGCGCACCTTCGGCATCGCCAAGGGCTTCCCCGACCGCTACGACCCCAACGAACTGCTCGCACAGAACGGCATGACGGTCGAGAATATGGCCGCCGAAGCCGTGAGACTACTCAACGAGTAAGAAAACCTCCGCAAGGGAAGCACCCCTGCGGAGGATTTTGTTTTCGCGACGCGATTATCTCAATCTGTAACATCTAGGGCCCGAATTTCCGTCTAACTGTTACAGATTGAGACAAGACGTCTTAGTCCCCGACGTTTGTCTCAATCTGTAACAGATAGGGACCTTTTGGCCGTCCAGATGTTACAGATTGAGACATTCGAATTCCCCTGAAGAGAAAATCTCGATCTGTAACAGTTACTCGGCAAAAATGGCTGCAGATGTTACAGATCGAGACAAAACAGCAAGGCATGCCGCTGCACCGGCCAGAACTACCACAAAGGTGCCCGTCCCTTTTTGGTAGGTAGAATTACCCATAAGGTAAGTATGTTTCTGAGTTATTTCGTGTTGACCCATTTGAGCGCGATAGGGTATAACTCTACTCAACCGCTAGGGATTTTATTGAGAAAGGTGTTCTACCATGAGCAAGAACCTCTCCCAGCAGGTCGTTCTCGACCGCCGCGGCTTCGTTGCCGCCACCTTCGCAACCGTCGCCGGCCTTGGTCTTGCCGGCTGCTCCGACACCAGCGCCGAGGCCGACAAGGGTTCCGCCGCCGGCTCCTCAAAGGGCTCCGAGGATACCGAGGCTTCCACCACGCTCGATGCCAAGGCATTCGACAAGCTCGTCAACGACGGCCCCAAGGCCGATGACGACGCCATCGCCGCCAGCACCTGGGCGACGGCCGTCAAGGACGCCGGCGTCTTTAAGATCGGTGGCGTTCAGACCTCCACGCTCTTCTCCCTCCTCAACGAAAAAGACGGTCAGACCCGCGGCTTCGATGCCGGTATCGCACAGCTCCTGTCCAACTACATTCTGGGCGAGAACAAGGTCGAGATCACCCAGGTGACCTCGGACACGCGCGAGTCCGTCCTGCAGAACGGCCAGGTCGACGCCGTCTTTGCCACCTACACCATCACTGACGAGCGCAAGAAGCTCGTCTCCTTTGCCGGTCCCTATTACTACACGCAGCAGGCCATCCTGGTGCTCGCCGATAACGACGACATTAAGAGCGTCGACGACCTGGCCGACAAGAACGTCGCCGTCCAGTCTGGCTCCAACGGCCCCGCCATCCTGGAGGAGTTCGCTCCCAAGGCCAGCCAGCAGGAGTTCAAGACCGACGAGGAGGCCCGTCAGGCACTCCAGCAGGGTCGCGTTGACGCCTATGTCATCGATAACAACATGCAGCAGAGCGCCCTGGTCCGCGAGCCCGGCAAGTACAAGATTGCCGGCAAGCCCTTCGGCAGCAAGGAGCCCTATGGCATCGGTCTGCCGCTCGATTCCGACGGTGTCGCCTTCGTTAACGACTTCCTTAAGAAGATCGAGGACGACGGCACCTGGACCGAGCTGTGGCAGATCTGCATCGGCGACCGTACGGGCGACACTAATGTTCCCGAGCTGCCCGAAATCGGCGCCTAGGCAGCGAGCCTGGTAACGACCGCAACGAAACCATACGGAAACGCATGATGCGCTTTATTGCGGTAAACTGTTTCCTCACTGAGTTGTCGGGGCTTCCGTACACACGGGAGCCCCTTTCCTTATCGGCGGGAGGTCCGCATGAGTCTCTCCGAGCTCTGGTCGCTCTATGGCCAGAACTATATCGACGCCCTGCTAGCAACCTGGGGCATGACACTTGAGTCGTTTGCCATCGCCATGGTGCTGGCCGTTGCCGTCACTGTGATGCGCGTGTCGCCGCTCAAGCCGCTGCGCGTCTTTGGCGACCTGTATGTCCAGGTCTTCCGTAACATCCCAGGCATCGCACTGCTCATCATCGTCGTCTATGCGCTGCCGCCGCTCAAGGTCGTCCTGCCCTACCGTACCTGCGTTATCGTCGCCACGGTCCTTTTGGGCTCGGCCTTTGGCTCCGAGAACTTTATGAGCGGCATCAACACCGTTGGCGTCGGCCAGGTGGAAGCCGCCCGCTCGCTCGGCATGAGCTTCAGCCGTATCCTCGCCAAGATCGTGATTCCGCAGGCGCTGCGCTCAAGCGTGCTGCCCATGACGAACCTCTTTATCGCCGTCATGCTCACCACCGCGCTCGGCAGCCAGGTGCCGCTTAAACCGCAGGAGCTCACCGGCGTGGTGAGCTACATCAACACGCGCTCGCTCGGCGGCGTCGCCGCGTTCTTTATCTCGGCGCTCGGCTACCTGGGCACGGCCTTTGTGGTGAGCCACATTGGCAACTATATCGATAAGAAGGTGAGGATCCTCCGATGAGCAAGCACTCCACCTCCGCGCTCACCATGCGCGATGCGCTCTACGAGGCTCCCGGCCCCAAGATGCGCGCCAAGATTCGCATCGGCACCGCCATCTCGCTTGTTGCCGTCGCCGCGCTCGTCGTCCTCGTGTTGAAGCGCTTTTTTGTGACCGGTCAGCTTTCGGTCCACTATTGGTATTTCTTTACGCACCTCACCACCTGGAAGTTCCTGCTTGCCGGCTTTGAGGGCACCGTTAAAGTCGCACTCACCGCTGGCGCCATTGCGCTGGCACTGGGCTTAGCCCTTATGCTCGGCCGCACCAGCGGCATCAAGCCGCTGCAGCTCTTCTGCCGCGTACTCACCGATTTCTTCCGCGGCGTGCCGAGCCTGCTGTTCATCTACTTCTTCTTTTTGGTGCTGCCCCAGTACAAGATCGCGCTGCCGTCGTTTTGGATGCTCACGCTTCCCGTCGCGCTCGCTGCTGCCGGCGTACTCGCCGAGATCTTCCGTGCCGGCGTCAACGCCGTGCCGCGCGGCCAGGTCGAAGCCGCCCAGGCACTCGGTCTCTCCAAAGCTAAAATCACCTTTAAAATCGTGTTACCGCAAGCCATTCGGTTTATCATTCCGTCGTTGATTTCGCAGCTTGTGGTCGTAGTCAAAGACACCACCGTTGCCTATGTGGTGAGCTACCCCGACCTCATGCAAAACGCCCGCGTGCTCATTACCAACTACGACGCCCTCGTGTCGGTCTACCTGGTAATCGCGGTCATCTACATCCTCATCAACGTCGCAATTAACAAGGCCGCTGTCTACGTTTCGCACAAGACCGGCGCGACCATCATCCGCTAACGCTTTACCATTTCGAGTCATAAGGAGCCGAGCACCATGGCACAGAGCACCTCTTCCACCGGCAATCAGCCGCTGATCGAGCTCAGACACGTCGATAAGCACTATGGCGATCTGCACGTCCTCAACGACATCAATCTCTCGGTCGACCGCGGCGAGGTCGTCGTTGTGATCGGTCCCTCGGGCTCGGGCAAGTCGACCATGTGCCGCACCATCAACCGCCTGGAAACTATCGACTCGGGCGAGATCCTCATCGAGGGCGAGCCCCTGCCGCAGGAAGGCAAGGACCTTGCCCGCATGCGTGCCGAACTGGGCATGGTGTTTCAGCAGTTCAACCTGTTCGCACATATGACCGTACTGCAGAACGTCATGCTGGGGCCGGTCGATGTGCTGGGTGTGTCCAAGGAGGAAGCTCGTGAGCGCGCCATGGACCTGCTGAGCCGCGTGGGCGTGGCCGAACAGGCCGATAAGGTGCCCGCACAGCTCTCGGGCGGCCAGCAGCAGCGCGTGGCCATCGCCCGTTCACTCGCCATGCAGCCCAAGGCCATGCTTTTTGACGAGCCCACGAGCGCCCTTGACCCTGAGATGATCAACGAGGTGCTCGAGGTCATGGTTCGCCTGGCCCAGCAGGGCATGACGATGATCGTCATTACGCATGAGATGAACTTTGCCCGCCGCGTGGCCGACCGCGTCGTGTTTATGGCCGACGGCCAGATCGTGGAAACCGGCACGCCCGACGAGTTCTTCGACCATCCCCAGACCAAGCGCGCCCAGGACTTCCTCAACTCCATCAAGGGCCACTAACCCAATTGCCACGCGGGCAAATTCATCAGTAACGTTTGCCCCGCGCCACCCCTGTGCCATGTCCACCCGGATTCGAAAGACGTTTGCCCCGCGCCACCCCTGTGCCATGTCCACCCGGATTCGAAAGCCGCAACCATGATCGGAACCCGCACCTCATCGTCCTACACCCCGCATGTCGACGTCGACCCCGCCGACCGCCCACTCATCCTCGTCGCACCGCGTTGGGAAGAGGCAAAGCCGTTTTTGAGCGAGACGCTCTCCCCCAACGAGGAAATCGCAAGTGTCTTTGTCGATGCCATTCTTGCCGCCGGCGGTCTGCCGCTGCAGATGTCTATTACCGAAGACGTCGATGTTATCCGTCATTACGTCGATATTGCCGACGGCATCGCCATTCCCGGCGGCCCCGATGTCAATCCCAAACGTTGGGGCGATGATCGACCCTACGACCCCACCCTCTGCTGCGAGATCCGCGATAGTTTTGAGTTCAAGCTGGTCGACGAGGTGCTCCGCGCCAAAAAGCCGCTCTTTACCACCTGCCGCGGCACGCAGCTGCTCAACGTCGCCACCGGCGGCACCCTGTGCATGGACGTGCCGAGCCTGGGCGCTCGCGAGGGCCGCACGCAGTGGCGCCATACACACGTGCTCAACGACCCTGTGCATCCCGTCGAGGTCGTGCCGGGCTCGCTGCTGGAGCGCGCGGTTGGCGGGCACAGGCTGATCCAGACCAACTCGGCACATCACTGCTGCGTCGATCGTCTGGGTAAGAGCACGCGCTTGGTCGCCAAGGCAACCGACGGCGTTCCCGAGTGCATCGAAGTCGAAGGCCAGCCTTTCTGCCTGGGCGTGCAATGGCATCCCGAGTACACCTGGCAGACGCTCGAGACCGACTTTAACCTGTGGAAGTCGTTTGTCGAGGCAGCGGCAAAAGTTAAGCTGGCCCGCTAGCTCGCAAGCCACACAAGTTAAAGCCTCCTATGCCAGCGGGGGCGAGCACCAGCCACGGTGCACGCCCCCGCTGTATTTGGTTTGCTCGGTATGGTCATCCCTCACAAACAATCAAAGAAATCTCGACCGCAATCGGTCGACGGTAAAGCAAATGGTAAAAACGCTTGCTACGTTAATTAGACAGTCAATTAAAATCGAGATGCATTGACCGTTCCCCAACGGGGTCACGCCGCAAATCCACATGAGCATCGAGGACGGAAGCGGAAGCATGGAATTGGCCCCGAGCTGTATGTAGATTGCTACAACATTGACAAGCAACAGCATGCCAATCGGACCGAAGCCGGACCCAAAATAGGAAACAGCGATCACGCAAGAGACCACGTATGCAAGGCAGACGACACTCGCCAGAAGAAGTCGATAGCAAAAAATATTCAGGTTGAAATACTGCCAAGCATCCAAAACGATTACGCAGTTAAGACAGTACAAAACGACACTCGACAGGATAAACGCGCCCAAAAGGGCAAAAGAAGACAGCACCACTCGCGCAACGATAGCGCACACACGCTTCCCACCCCGAGCCTCCGACAACCCCCACGGTTCCTCAATAAAGCCCGAACTGACAAAGCGCGGCACAATACAAGCCGCGATGAACGGAAAGAACAATGCATGAGCCAACGGGGCTACGTTGAACAGCAGACCGCGAAAAACCTCTGCATTACCAAATAGAAGGACATCCTCTGCCGATAGCCGAAGCGTCGGGTCTGGGAAAAAGCCCAAGAAACTATTCTCACGGAGGCTACAGAACCACATCGGGAAAGAATTGAGCTGCAATACCACCATGTACGCATAAATTACCAGGATTAAGGCGTACGCCCATTTGCTCACATGCTTCAATTCTGACTGGAGAAGTCTTTTAATCTGACGAGCCATTGAGCACACCCCCAGCGCGAAAGCTCAAGAGAGCGTAAATCAATACCGATAGACAGCTGGCTGCCACGCCATATTCCAGAAGTGTCAGCTGCCCCATATCGCTATACCCAAGGGCACATCCGACTCCAAGGTACGGCCCCGGAAGAAAGAAGATCCATCGCAAGGATGGTACGGGCGCCTGAAGGAAGGTTCCGTAGAGCGTCAAGCTCATGACAAATCCAATAATTATCGCAGCCCCGCTCAATACAGCGCTGCCTGTAATCCGATAGATGGTCACCGTCTCCAGCGCAACCGATATCACCAATACGGCGTTGACTATCATTGCGGGCAAAAATGCAGTTAGCATGTCGTGCGAGTAGTTATGCCCTCCACGTATTATGGCTATTGCAAAAAGAAGAAGGCAAAGCGCACTATATGCTGCGCCAATTATTAAAGCAGACGAAAGCACATGTGCTAGGGCCCCATTAAAGCGGGTAAGACCTCTTGCTGAAGAAATTCGGTATCCCTCTTCATAGCCGCGCTCCTGTAAAATCGCCAGGCAAACGATGAGCGGAACGAACAGGGAGGTGCCGGCAAAAGCACTGCGCACAAGGGACTCATCGGGTGCAGAAGGATCGATTACATTCCAGCAGAAACCAATATCCTCCCCAAAAACGCTATTGCCAAAGGCGAGCAACGTTGTTCCGTTTTTTAGAAAGACACAGAAGAGAAGGCCGAACGCCAGCATAAGCGTAAGACCAAACTTCGCCGGAAACATCCTGTGCAAACGCATCATATCTGCCTTTATGGGATGGATCGCCCGCTTCATAGCGAGACCGCCTTCATCAAGCGCCTGTAATACTCTTTTAGGGACGATGCCTCATCCCTTATGACGTCCATCGGTTCCTTTTTCAGCAGTTCGCCGTCATGGATAAACACGCAACTTGTTGCAACTGATGCCAACTCATCCAAATCATGGCTAGAGATGAGCATGGTCTTACCCTGTTCTCGATTCAATCGACCGATAAGGGCCCATATACTCTCGATGCCCAGCGGGTCCAACCCGTTTGCTGGCTCATCAAAAATAAGCAGATCAGTGTCACCCAACAAAGCCGTAGCTATATCCAGCCGCCGTTTCATTCCCAGAGAAAAACTGCTCACGCTCTTTTTCTCTTCGACGTCCAGCCCGACTAGGCTCAAAACGCGAGGAATCTCACGATTCGCATCAAGCCCCCATTCCAAACATCGGATTTGGAGATTCTCAACCGCACTGAGGGATTGGTATGCTCCGCTGGAATCTGGCACATAGCCGACACGCGTCCGCATCAAGCCAAGCTCTCTTTTTGATTTGCCTCCAAAGAGCTCCACGCTCCCCGACGATGGCTCGCAGAGGCCCAGCACTATTTTAATAAGCGTGCTTTTGCCCGCACCGTTTGCACCAACAAGGGCACAAAGCTCAGACTGATGCACCTCGAAGGAAACGTCATGCAAAACGCGCCGTTTCCCGTAGCGCTTTGACACCTTTGACAGCTTTATCGCTGATGCATTCATTGGCCTCCCGTTCTGCTTGATAGCAAAACCGCTCATATCGTTCCTTCTTTTCTTTATCGTTTTTCCTAGTTGTTATTGTTTTTCGATAACTCATATTTGTCAAGATAATTAATAAAGAAGGGACCCGTGTTAGACACGGGTCCCGTTACACTGATATTTCGTTATAGCTGTTCGCTCTATGCTACTCGTCGCTCAAATCTACAGCGAAGACTGATGTCGGAAGCGACGCCTCATTGCCTCCACCATTCCGCATCTGCCTCACGACATTTTTTGCACGCTCAACAATAAGCTCCTCAAGCTCTTTCTCACTCACCCGCCGAATAATATCTCCCGGTTGACAGTTAAGTTCATCGCAAATATCGAGAAGCGTCTTAAGGCGAATAGCTTTAATTTTTCCGTTTCTTAGCTTAGAAATATTAGCCGGAGTATGCCCCGTGGCACGAATCAGATCAGCACTGGTCTTTCCGGTCTTAAGTAGCTGCGTCTCAAGCTCGATGATGAGATAGCTCATGCTTCCTCCTACACAAGCTCGTCAGACTGCTCTTGGAGCAGCGAGGCATAACTCCAGATCACCGAGATACACAGACAGACAGCCGCGCCGATAAGCGACCCCGCATCAAAGGCAACGCCTTGGCAAATCTCAATAACGAAGGAATGAGGCACGACGTAAAGCTCCAGCCCACCAATGGTAAGATTGACCGATCCGTAGGCACCAATAAGCGAAACCGCGGCGTTAACAGCAAAGGCAAGCGCAAGAACACGGATAAGCCGCACATGCGTCTTGGTAAAGGGCGAGACGCCTCGCGAGATGTTACGGCTGATCCCACACAGAACGACAAGCGAAATACCCACGACGAGTGCCAGGCACAGTCCGCTTGGGATAACGATGCACCCGCCATCGAGAAGCGTCACGACGCCGAAAGAATCGACAGAGGCAACGTTTGCAACCGCATACCAGATCACGTAAACAACCAACGCGGCAAAAGCGACGAGCATCCCTGCAAAAACGGCTGCCATGCAAAAGCCAAGCTTCCTGATATTTTCGCCCGCCTTGGCCATACGCTGAACGCTGTTAGACATACACTCACCCTCATCGACTCGATCGTTATTCGAACAGTTTATCGAACAACGATATTGATTGCATGCGGAAAGCCCCGCCAGTGCGCATAGGCCATTTACTAACCCGGAGGGGTGAGCGTGGATTTTTGGACACATATCGAACGAGAGTGGATAATCTCCCACTTTGAGGCCGCCACCGGGCCTAAAACGGGAGATTATCCACTCTCATAGTCATCAAGGCTCGCAAGCTCTTATTCAGCCACCTCGCGCAGGGCCGACATCGTAGCCGCATATTGCTGCTGCAGCGCATGCATTCCCTCGCGAGCGCCGTCAACGGCATCAGCGCCACGCAGCGCTTCGGTCACCACGACCGCAGGCTCGTACAGATTATCGAATCCCAGATTCTGACTCACGCCCTTGAGCGTATGCGCTGCCATAAACGCGCTCTTGGCGTCTCCCGCCGCCATGGCGGCCTCCAGCTTGTCTATGCTCTCGTCATCCAAAAACTTGAGGGCAAAGCGGGCAAGCATTTCCTCGCCCATCAGCCGAGCGCACGCGTCATCATAATTGGCGCCGATCTTCTCATACGCCTCACGCATGGAAATCATGGATTAAAACTCCTTTGGTCAAACTAAATCGTGGGAAACGCGGCGATATCGGCGGGGCGTGCCAACGTCTCGGCAATACGGTCTTGCACCTCGAGCAGGCAGTCGAGCAACAGCGGGTTAAAGGTGCCGCACTTACCGTCCAGAATCATCTGGATTGCCTCCTTGTGCGGGATAGCGTCCTTGTACACGCGCACGCTCGTCAGAGCATCGTACACATCGGCCACCGAGACCACCTGTGCGGCAATGGGTATTTCGTCGCCCTTAAGGCCATCAGGATAACCCCTGCCATCCCAGCGCTCGTGATGCCAACGCGCAATCTGGTACGCATATTCCATAAGCGCATTGCCGACGTGATGACGGCCCAGCTCAAGCAACATGTCGGCGCCGATCGTGGTATGCGTCTTCATAATCTCGAACTCCTCGGGCGTAAGACGCCCGGGTTTGTTGAGGATCGCATCGTCAATCGACATCTTGCCGATATCGTGCAGCGCCGAAGCCAGGGCAATCGTGGAGCGCTCCTCATTGTCGAGGGAGATCGTGTCGCTACGCTGGACCAGACAGTCAAGCAGCAGCTCGGTCAGCTTTTCGATGTTCGTAACGTGCCTGCCGCTCTCGCCGTTGCGAAGTTCCATGACGCCGGCCATGATGTCGATGAGCATGCGACTGTTCTTGACGCGCTCGTTGTACTGCTGGGACAGCAGGCTCGTCAGGCGGCGCTGTTTGGCGTATAGGCGGATGGTGTTGCTTACACGGCGGCGCACGACACGGGAGTCAAACGGGCGGTTGATATAGTCCGAGGCGCCCAGCTCGTACGCGCGCAGAACCATATCATCGGAATCTTCGCTCGAAATCATGATGAAAGGCAGATTGTCGATACCCGATCGGCGCGACAGATCGGCCAGCACCTCGAAGCCGCTTATGCCCGGCATGACAATATCCAGCAGCACGAGCGACAACTCATCGCCATAGCGGTCGACCATGTCGAGCGCCGCACGACCGTTATCGGCCTCGAGGATGCAATACTCGTCCTTGAGCATCTCGTTGAGAATGGCTCGGTTCATCTCGGAGTCATCGACAATAAGCACCAAAGGCTTTTCGCTTTGGAAGGCCTCGATGGAATCGGCATCGGTCACGACCGTACCGGCTTTTGCCTTAGCGCGGCTCAATAACTGGATAGCGCGGCCAACGCCCTCATCGACCGTCTCGCCATGAATGCGAACGCCACCAACACATGCCGTCAAGCTCACGTACTCATGGCCCGGAACAATCGTGGCACGAACGGCATCGGACACCTGATGCAGGCGACGGGTGAAGTCATCGGAGGGAATATTGGGCATGACGACCACAAACTTGTCGCAGCCATAGCGTACGAGCTCGTCAGTCGAACGAATTCCGCTGCGTATGGCTGTCGCCACAGCACCGAGCGCAAGGTCGCCGGCATGACGGCCACACGTATCGTTGAAGACCCTAAAATCATCAAGGTCGATCACCGCAACGCCGGCATTCATGCGGGCGCTACGGAGCTTTTCCTCGTAATATCGGCGATTGCGCACACTCGTCAGCACGTCGGTGTAGACGAGGTCCTCTTCTGCAGCCTCTTGCTCATCGATCGGACGCACCATCAGCAAAACATGAGGCTCACCCTCGACCTTTAAAGGGCGCAGACGGGCGCGGTATTCAACGCCATCGTTGAGCAGTTGCTCCGACACCTCACCCGAATCTGCCAAGGCCTCAAGACTCGACTGACGCAGACAAGGGCAGCGATCGCCGGCGAGCAGGCAGTTAGGCTCGCTCTTAATCTGATCGGCCGACAGCAAACGTACCACGGGGTAGGTCTTCGCGACGCGGGCGACCTCGGCGGCAGCCTCCTCGTCGGTTAGATTGACCTCGTGATTATTGAGCATATGGGGCCCTTCCTATCGTTACGCACGGCAACAGTGCATATCAATTGGTACAAGGGTAACATCTAACAGCTGAAGGCAAACGCGCGATTATCGTTACATTTTTATGACCTGGCAAGCGGCGGTAATGGAGCCGCGGGCGCGCGGTTATGGGCGCATTCGTTAACAATGACGAAACGCTAACAGCCCCTCTCCCCGCAGGTCATCGAGCGTGCTAACGCTCCAAGACATCGCGAACGGCGTTTGCCGCCGTAACGGGGCGATCGCGCAGACCGTTATGCGCGCCCGGGATCGTCACAAGGGGGCAATCGAGATATTCGGCAGCCGCTCGCGTGCCAGCCTCGCGGGGCGTATCGACCGAAAGCTCGCCCAAAAACACGGCCGACACCGCCTTTGACGCGCGGGCGTGCTCCCAGTCGGGAGCATATGTCATATTTGTTCCGTATTCATTGGCCATAAAGCAACGACCATTGCGCAGGGCATGTTTGACTTCCGCTTCGGTCGTCCCGGGAGCCTCGGGGTCCAAGTCGCCGAGGGCTCCCAAGAAAAGCCGGAGCGCCCTTGAAACCTTTCCAGCCGCAATCATATCGAGCAAAACCGGAGCTGCGCCCATACCGACGCCTTCGGCCGACACAGCCGGTTCATGCAGAATCGCACGGGCGACGAGATGGGGTTCGGTGCGAAGAAGTTCCAGCGCCACCAACGTACCGGCGCTATGCGCAAGCACATTTGCCGGAGCGCCAACGTGTTCGATCACGGCTTGCAGGTCGGCGGCCTGAGCGGCAAGATCATAGCTGCCGTCTGCCGCATCGCTGCTGCCACCGCAGCCGCGGCGGTCGTAGGCAATTACGCGGTAGTTGCGGCTGAGCTCGCAAGCGATACCGTCGAAAAATGCGCCATCGACACAAGCGCCGTGCACGCACACCAAGGCAGGAGTATCAGGCGACACATCCGGGCCGGCATATTCGCGACAGGCAATCGTGGTGCCCGCATTCTCGACCGTAAAATCCATGTTGTGCCCCCATCATCAATGCCCATCCAGTTGCACGTCAGTACGGCTAGATGGACCCGCATTGCCTTACGCCTTGTTAACAGATTAACTGTACCCGACCCGAGGCTTTTCATGGCACGGCATAATGAGCGACGTGAAAAAACGAAACTTGTAAAGCAAGAGCCCGCGCCTTGCTTTGGAGCCGATGCTATGCTTAGGCACAATTGTCTTGAGGAGCATATGCCTATGTCTACGTTTTTGAATGCCAGCCCCATCTTTGGGCCCGTTCGCAGCCGTCGCCTTGGCCTCTCGCTCGGCGTCAACATGATGCCGGCAAGCGGCAAAATCTGCACGTTCGACTGCATTTACTGCGAAAACGGCCTCAACGCCGAGCGCCCCTGCCATGAGCCGTACAACACAGCCGCCGTGGTACTCGACGCGCTCGAGGCAAAGCTGCGCGAGATGGCAGCTGAGGGCGAGCTCCCCGATGTGATCACCTTCGCAGGCAACGGCGAGCCCACTGCCGCACCGGAGTTTCCGCAGGCCATCGCCGGCGCCGTCGCGCTGCGCGACGAGCTTGCCCCAAACTCCAAAATCGCCGTACTCTCCAACGGTACGCGCGCCGACCGCCCCGAGGTGCACGATGCACTCATGATGGTCGACGACAACATCCTCAAGCTCGATACCGTCGACCCGACGTTTATCCAGCTGCTCGACCAGCCTGTTGGCCCCTACGACGTCGAGCACCAGATCGAAACGTTCGCAAGCTTTGACGGTCACGTTATTATCCAGACGATCTTTTTGACCGGCGAGTATCAGGGCAAGCTCATCGACAACACCGGCGAGGAGTACGTTGCCCCCTGGCTCGCGGCGCTTGAGCGCATTCGCCCACAAGAAGCGACCATCTACACGGTAGCGCGCGAGACACCGGTCGCCGGCCTTGCCAAAGCGGCGCCCGAGGTGCTCGACGCCATTGCTGCGCGCGTGCGCGTCCTCGGCATCCCTTGCCAGGTGAGCTACTAGCAAAACCACGCAGCAGCTAGTGCCCGCCATCCCGCTCCATCAGTTGCGGTGATATAGTTCCTATTTATGCTGTTAAACCGCTTAAATCGGAACTATATCACCGCAACTTTTATGGACGCGTGGGTGGGCTATACTAGCTGCGGATGAAAGGAAGTTAGCCATGTATGACAAAGGACCCGTGCCTGGCCGCAACGACGCTTGCTGGTGCGGCAGCGGCAAGAAATACAAGAAATGCCATAGCGCCTTTGATGAGCGCCTCGAGCGCTTGTGGGAAGAGGGCTGGGAGGTTCTGCCTCGCACGCTCTACAAGACACCCGCCGATATCGAGGGCATCAAGCGCTCGGCCGCTATCAACGTGGGCGTGCTCGATTACGTAGGCGAACACATCGCCGCGGGCATGACCACCAACCAGATCGACCAGATGATCTACGACTACACCGTTGAGCACGGCGGCACGCCGGCCGACCTCAACTACGAGGGCTATCCCAAGAGCGTGTGCACCTCGATCAACGACGTCGTCTGCCACGGTATCCCCTGCGATGCGGATGTGCTGCACGAGGGCGACATCATCAACGTGGACTGCTCCACGATCCTGGACGGTTACTTTAGCGACTCGAGCCGCATGTTCTGTATCGGCGAGGTCTCGGCCGAGCGCCAGCGCCTGGTCGACGTCACCCGCGCCAGCGTGGAGGCGGGCCTGACAGCCGTCAAGCCATGGCTGCCGTTGTCCGTGATGGCCGAGGCCGTGCAAAAGACGGTCGAGGACGCCGGCTTTAGCGTGGTGCGCGAGTACGGTGGACACGGCATCGGTAAGGAGTTCCACGAGGACCCGTTTGTGGGCTTTACCACCGAGGCGCCCGATGTGGACACCATCATGGCTCCGGGCATGGTCTTTACCATCGAGCCCATGGTCAACGCCGGAGCGCCCGACATCAAGATCAGCAAGGGCGACGGTTGGTGCGTGCGTACCAAGGACGGCAGCGATTCGGCCCAGTGCGAGGTACAACTCGTGGTGACCGAGGATGGTTACGAGCTGCTGAGCTGGTAGCCGTGGATACGCCGGATGCTGACGGGCACGCTCGTCTTGCATCCGGCGTTTTATTTAAACGTTTTGCCTGATAAAACCTGCCAAAATAAACCTGTCCCTTTTTGGCAAGTCGAGCGGAGAGGACCGCTAGTGAACATCCTGGTTTTGCTGCCCGTCAATGACCGCCATCGCGCAATTCTTGAGTCGAGTGCTCCGGGCGAGGACTTTATCTACACGAGCGCCGACGCCGCCACGCACGAGCAGGTCGCCGATGCCGACGTGATCTTGGGCAACATAGACCCTGCCTTGCTTACCGCATGCGAGCATCTCCAGCTGTTGCAATTGCAGACCGCCGGCTATGACGATTACTTGGCCGCCGGCACCGTGCCGGCTGAAGCCAAGCTGTCTTGCTCGATCGGCGCCTACGGTCAGGCCGTGAGCGAGCACATGTTTGCCATGGTCCTTTCCATGATGAAGCGCCTGCCCGGCTACCAGGACCTGCAGCGCGAGCATCGCTGGGAGGATTTGGGGCCGGTCGCCTCGCTCAAAAACGCCAATGTGCTGGTGCTGGGCGCGGGCGACATTGGCGGCCACTTTGCCACGCTCTGCCGCAACATGGGTGCGCACGTCCGCGGCATCAAGCGCCACCCGCTCGTCTACCCCATTGTGTTTGAGGACATGGACGGTATGGATGCCCTGTCCGAGCGCCTGGCCGAGGCTGACATCGTCGCATCCTTTATGCCCAGCACACCCGAGACCCGCGGCCTGGCGAACGCCGAGTTCTTCGCCGCGATGAAACCGGGCGCCTTCTTTGCCAACGGCGGCCGCGGCGACCTTGTGGTCGCCGACGACTTGGTTGCCGCCCTGGAGTCGGGACATCTCGCCGGCGCCGCGGTCGACGTCACCGACCCCGAACCGTTGCCTGAAACAAGCCCACTGTGGGATGCGCCCAACATGCTCATCACGCCGCACGTCTCCGGCTGGTTCCATCTGGCCGCCACCCTCAACAACGTGGTCGACATCGCCGCGGAGAACCTGCGTCACCTGCAGGCCAGCGAGACGCTTCGCTGCTGGATCGAGCATTAGGGTTCCGCCGTTCTAACGAACGGCGGACCGGTCGACGCTGCGCGCCGCCCAGAGCGACAATTTGCCATTCAAAAGGTAAGGCATGACCAGAAGGTCTATGCCTTACCTTTTTCATGCCAACTTGTTCGCTCTGGACATCGCTCGCTGACGTTTGCTCAACCTGCGGTGTCATAACAATTCTGTCCAGCTGTTGGCATTGCGGCATTTTCCCAGATAAAACCTGCCAAAGTGAACCTGTCCCTTTTTGACAGATTTTAGAGTTCCACGCTTTCGGCGCCGTTGATAGTTAGGTCGCGCTCGTAGAAGGCGGTGAGGGCGCGGATGGCGTACATTACGTCGCGTACGCCGCCGGTCTCGTAGCTTGAGTGCATGGCCAGCTGCGGCAGGCCCACGTCCACGGCATGCATGCTCGCCTGCATATTGGACAGGTTGCCGAGGGTGGAACCGCCCGCCATATCGCTCTTATTGGCGAAGGCCTGCGTGGGCACGTCGGCGTCATCGCAAATAGCCTGGAACACTGCACGGCTAAAGGCATCGGTGCAGTAGTGCTGGTTGGCGGCTTCCTTGATGACGATGCCGCCGTTGAGCACAACCTGGTTGCGCGCATCGCACTTCTCGGCGTGGTTGGGGTGCACGGCATGCGCGTTGTCACAGCTCACGAGCATCGATGCGGCAAGGGCGCGATGATACGACTCGTCGTCAAAGCCCAGCGAGCCGTTAATGCGGCGCAGCGCGTCGGCCAAGAACGTCGACATGGCGCCCTGCTTGGTCTCGGAGCCAACCTCCTCGTTATCAAAGCAGCAGAAGACCGAGATATCGCGCGCGTTCTCAGCACCCAAAAATGCCTGCAGCGAGGTATAGGCGCAGGCCAGGTCGTCGAGCTTGGGCGTCGAGATAAACTCGTCGGCCCAGCCCCAAATGCGCGCATCCTGACGATTGACCAGGAACAGATCGCGACCCAGAATCTGCTCGGGCTCAACGTCCAACTCGTCGGCGATCAGAGCATCAAAGTCGCCCTGCTTAAGATCACCGGCGCTGATGAGCGGGCACAGGTCGACGGCGCGGTTGGGCGCAAAGCCCTCGTTAACGCCACGGTTCATATGGATGGCAAGGCTCGGAATAATGGCAACCTCGCGCTCGGTGGCAAGCAGGCGGCTCTCAATACGCTCGCCTTCGCGCACCAGTACGCGGCCCGCGAGCGCCAGCGGGCGGTCGAACCAGGTGTAGTCGATCATGCCGCCGTATGCCTCGGTGTTCAGGCGCAGCGTCTCGCCCGCGCCGTCAAGCTCGGGCACAGCCTTGACCTTAAACGTCGGCGAGTCACTGTGCGACGCCGTCAGCTGAAAATGGTAGTCGCCGGCAACGCCGTCCTCGCCCCACGTCGCGGCCAGGTCCTCGCCCACCTTAAAGGCAACAACGCTCGAGGTGTTGCGCTGCGTGTAATAACGCCCGCCCGGCTCGATGTCCCACGCCGCATTCTCGGGCAGGTAGGCAAAGCCCGCCTCGTCGAGCTCGGCCATGATGGTCGCCGCCGTATGGAACATGCTGGGGCACGCCTCGATAAAGTCGATAAGGTCGTTGGCGGCCTCGATATCGTCGTCCGTCACATGCGCGCGCTCGGGCGTTTCCTGATCCGTCATGCTCTCCCCTTTCGCTGGGTTGATGGTTCCCTCCAGCATACCCCGCCACGCCAGCGCCGCGCTCTTCATTCCATGTTTAATCCCGCGCCGCTCACCAAGTTGAGCCATCATGCCCGCACTCCTTTTGCGACAATTACGCTAACAGGACGAGAGGAGCCGTCATGAAGCCACGTAGCATTGCCATCGCCTGCGGTGTCGCGGGAGTCGCCGTCGGCCTTGCCGCTGCCACCGGTATCGTTTATCACAAGCAAATCAAGTCCGCCGCGTCGCTCAAACGCCTGACCGGCTACGCGGATGGCTATGACCTGTACGCAATCGACATCGCCTACGACTACGATCTTGATCGCATCATCGCCGCTGGCGTGCGCGACGACCAGGCCTACATCGATGCCGTGGTGGCGCAGGTGCTGCCCGGTGTGCCGGTACATGTCCAGGCGCCCCAGTTTGCCTGCAGCGCTTTTGTCGCCGTAGATGCCGAAGGCCGCGTGCGCACCGGTCGCAATTACGACTTTAAAGACGACACCTCGGCGCTGCTGGTGCGCAATCACCCACGCGGCGGCTATGCCTCCATCGGCTTTGCCGCCCTAAATAACCTGGGCGCCAACACTCCGCTTGACTCCGTCACCGGACGCGCCGCGGCGTTGATGGGCCCGTTTGCCCAGCTCGACGGTGTTAACGAATGCGGCGTGTCCATTGCCGTACTCACCCTGGATTCCCAGCCCTGTGACCAGGACACGCAACGCCCCGTCATCAATACCTCGCTCGCCATCCGCCTGGTGCTCGACCGTGCCGCCACCACGCAAGAAGCTGTCGACCTGCTTTCCGCCTACGACATGCACGCCATGGCAGGACGCGATTACCACTTCTTTATCAACGACGCCGCCGGTGACGCGCGCGTAGTAGAGTGGGATCCGCGCGATCCGGACCGCGCTTTCAAAGCGACCCCTGTTCGCCAGGTTACGAACTTCTACGCCTGCTATGGCAACGAAGTGCTGCTCAACCAAAAGAATGGCGAGCTGGGGCATGGTAAAGAGCGCGCCGTCGCAATCGCCGATGTCCTCGACGCCCATGTCGGTGCCCAGGACGAGGCAGTCGCTTGGAAGGCCCTACGCGCCGCGGCGCAAGAACCCAATCCAGAAGACATCACCAGCAACACGCAGTGGTCAGTCGTCTTTGACAACACCGAGCCCGCTGCCGCCATCACGCTGCGCCGCCACTGGGGCGACATCGATGCCTTCGCGCTGTAAGGAGCTGGCACCGTCGTCCTTACGCTGGCCTGACGTTGCTTACATTTCTATACGCTTGAGCTAACACGTTTTACCCCCGCATCAACAGTGTGCGGGGGTAAACTTATGCGCATGTTATAACTTGCCCGGAAGGATTCACCATGCTTAGGATCGGTCTTCTTACTAGTGGCGGCGACTGCCAGGCGCTCAACGCCACCATGCGCGGCATCGTCAAAACGCTTATGACCAATAGCGAAGAACCTATCGAGATCTACGGTTTTGAGGACGGCTACCAGGGCCTTATCTACAGCAGGTTCCGCGTCATGACGCCCGCCGATTTTAGCGGTATCCTCACCCGCGGCGGCACCATCCTGGGCACGAGCCGCACACCGTTCAAGCGTCTGGATACCCCCGAGGCCGATGGTGTCGAGAAGGTGCCGGCGATGGTCCACACCTATCATAAGCTGCAGCTCGACTGTCTGTTTATGCTGGGCGGTAACGGCTCCACCAAGACCGCCAACCGCCTGCGCGAAGAGGGCCTCAACGTTATCGCCCTGCCCAAGACCATCGATAACGACACCTGGGGCACCGAGCTGACGTTTGGCTTTACGAGCGCCATCGACGTCGCCACCAAGTGCATCGACGACATCCACACCACTGCCTCGAGTCACGGCCGCGTGTTCGTTATCGAGATCATGGGCCACAAGGTCGGCTGGATTCCGCTGTACGCCGGCGTCGCGGGCGGCGCGGACGTCATCCTGATTCCCGAGATCCCCTACGACATGGACAACGTCATCAAGACCATCGAACATCGCATGGAGACCGGCAGCCGCTTTACCATCGTGGCCGTCGCCGAGGGCGCTATCTCCAAGGAGGACGCGGCTCTGTCCAAGAAAGAGTACAAGAAGAAGCTCGCCGAGCGCACGAGCCCGTCGATTGTCTACGACATCGCCAAGGAGATTGAGACCAAGACCGGTCGCGAGACCCGCGTCGCCATCCCCGGCCACACGCAGCGCGGCGGCCAGCCCGACGCCCAGGACCGCATCTTTGCGACCCAGTGCGGCGTCGAGGCGGCACTCGGCTGCCTACGCGGCGAGTTTGGCTACATGATTGCTCTGCGCGACGGCAAGATGTGCCACATGCCGCTCGAGGATGTCGCCGGCAAGCTCAAGTATGTCGACCCCCAGAGCGATCTGGTGCGTGAGGCCAAGGCGTTGGGCATCAGCTTCGGCGACGAATAGCCTCGGCCGAAATCCATCCCATCGGGCCCTCCGACCCCGCCCGACGTATTTCGATATGGCTCCTCCCTTGACTCCGTCAAAGGTCGCCAATCGAAATCGTCGGGCGGGGGCGGAGGGCCCTTCGTTTACACACTCGCCGAGGCTATTCGTCTTCTTGCTGCGGGTGCCTGGCCTGAAATTCAGTTGCGGTGAAATAGTTCCTGCTTAGCCCGCAAATGGCTGAATCTAGGAACTATTCCACCGCAACTTACGTATGATCGGAGCGGCTACAGCACAAGCATCGGCGTTCGTTTGATGGTCCGCCACGAAATGGGGCCATCTACTACGTTTAACTCGATGGGGCCAACCATGACCGCCTTTTCGAAAATCGACAGGCCTTCTACCTGCGGTTTTGTTTTTTGTTTTCCCGGCATGGTTGAGGGTATCCAATTAAACATAGTAGATAGGCCCATTTTGTGGCATACGACCCATTCAAGCCCTATCTCGAAGGCTAAAGAGAGCCTCTCATCCACGCCTGAGAGCGAAAAGCAAATAGAATAAAAGGCAAATGAAAAGCCCGTTTGACGAGCGGAGGACATATGCGCGACGTAGCCGAAAGCGACTGGAAGCTGTTTAAGAAAACGCTTCCTCAATGGCAAGAACGTTATATGGAAAAGCTCATCGGCCAGTACGTTGAGATACTGAATGGCGACAGCGAAGCGTCCAGTAGATTTTGGGCACTAGAAGAGAGCCTCAATAGAGACAAGCTGTCCTCAGGCGTAATTGCAAACGACATTCGCCGCAGCACAATGCACCGCGAGATAGCCAATTTGCTTATCGACAGCGTGATCACCCTTGACGACCTTGACGGTTTTACCGAGGACATTAAGAGCTATGCGCAACACTGGATTGGCCAGTAAGAGCACCGAACGACAAACATCCCCAGCAAAACGGGGCAAACGCCGGGCCACCTATAGGCTGCCCGGCGTTTGCCCAGATAAAACCTGCCAAAATAAACCTGTCCCTTTTTGGCAGGCTACTCGGCGCTCTTGAGGGCGCCGACCATGTCGATCTTGTTGAGCGTTCGGTTGGTGGCGAGGTTGACGATAAACGTAAAGCCAAAGGCCAGCAGCACGGCGAGCACGTAGCTCAGTGGCTCGACCTCGACGTCAAAGTACAGCGACGGCATCTGCAAAATGTAGGTAAAGCTCTCGGCCAGCAAGCCGCCCAGCGGCACGCCCAGCGCAGCGCCGATCGCCGTGAGGATCAACGTCTCCTTGTTGACGTAGTGGTGCACCTCGCCACGGCGGAAGCCCAGCACCTTGATGGTCGCCAGCTCGCGCTCGCGCTCGGAGATATTCGTGTTGGACAGCGTAAACACCACCACAAACGATAGGCACGCCGCCATAAAGGTCACGAGCACCACGACGGAATTGATGATAGTGAAGTTCGCCTCGAAGTTCTGCCAATGTTCAGCCGTGCTCGAGATGGTGAGCCAACCGTCGCTCTTAAGCTTCTTGCTAAACGCAATCTGATCGGCCGACGAGCCCTTAAGCAGCACAAAGACGCCGTTAAGGCGCGCGCTTCGACCGAACGCGCGCTCATAGGTGCCCTGCGTCATGTAAAGCGTGTTGCCCAGATAGTTGAGCGAAATGTCACTGACTTTGACCTTGGCAACATTGAGCGACGAATCCTGGACGTGCGCCGTATCGCCCGGCTGAATCCCCAGTACCAGCTGTGAACTTTTGCTCAGATACACGTCTCCGTCACGCAAAGACAGCGGTTCTTTGGACTCATCCTCCAGGCGCACGTAATCGCCCAAGTCACCCGTGCGGTCGTCGGGAATCACGATGAGCTGCACAGTCTCGCTCTTGCCACCAAACGTAAAGGTGACGTTGTCGGTCATAATCGGCAGGGTTGAGGTCACGGTCACGTTGGAATCATTGGCCGCGCTGCGCTCATCCAATGCCGCGCACGTCTGCGAAAAATCGTCGGGATTGGCGACCGCCAGCAGGTCGTAGCGCGTGATATGCCCGTACTGTTTGGGCGAAAGCGCCACCGACGTGTCACGGATGCCCATACCGCAGATCACGAGCGCTGTGCAGCCGGCGATACCGAAGATGGTCATAAAGGCGCGCTTTTTGTAGCGGAACAGGTTACGCGCCGCCACCTTGTTTAAGAAGCCCATGCGGCGCCAGATAAATCCGATACGCTCGAGCAGAATGCGTGAGCCGGCACGCGGCGCCTTGGGACGCATGAGCGAAGCCGGCGTCTCGGCCATCTCGTGGCGGCAGGCGATAATCGTGGCGCCCACCACGCCCACGGCAAACAGCGCTACCGACACGAGCGACGACACGATATCGTACGAAAGCAGCATCTGGGGCAGCGAGTACATGTCGTCGAACACCGTAAACAGGAACAGCGGCAGGCCCACAAATCCGATGATGTTGCCAAGCACGCCGCCGATCAGACACGCCCACAGCGAGTAGTCCACGTATTTGGACAGGATACGCCCACGTGAATAGCCGAGCGCCTTGTACAGGCCAATAAGTGTACGCTCCTCCTCAACCATGCGCGTGGCGGTGGTGAGGCTGATGAGCACAGCGACGACAAAGAAGATAAATGGGAACACCGTGGCGATGGCCTCGATCGAAGAACTGTCGCTCTCGACGCTCGAGTAGCTTGCGATGTTACCGCGGTCCTGGATGTACCAGGAGCATTCGCCCAGATCGGAAAGCTCGGCGCGGGCATCGGCAAAATGCTGGTCAGCGGCGGCGCGGCGCTGGTCCAACTCGGCCTGAGCCTGGACGCGCTCCTCGCTGCCCTCGGCCATGCGATTGATGTTGCCCTGTTCAATCCCAAAGAGCATATTCGCCTCGCGCTCGGCCGTATCCAAGCTTGCCGGCGTGTCGACCATCAGCTCCTGAGCACGCGCCTTCTCACGCTCCTCACGGATTTTCTCGATATTGCCCTTGACCTCATTGATCTTTGCCGCGTAGGCATCCGAATAGGAGTTGAGACTCTTGGCTCCCTCGACGATCACGTGGACCGCGGAGTAGGAAGAAGATGTCGCGGCGTCCTCGCTCACATAGAACTTATAGTCCGCCGCCGAAGCAGCGCGAAAGGCGTTGACTGTCGAGTCGGAGCTCACATCAGTGGGATCGAGGACCTCGGCCGTAATGGTGTAATCGCCCGCGGCAAACTGATCCTTGGCGCTTTGGTTCGATGAACTTGCGTCATTGGCGGCAAAACTCACCGTATCGCCGAGCTTTTTGCCCGAAGCCTTCAGGAACTTCGAAGTCACCGCAACCTCATCGGCGCTCTCGGGCAAATCGCCGCTCACCAGCACCGGCTGATCGATGTTCTCCTTGGAGAGACTCTGCACGACCACGCGCTCGCGCGTTGTGCCCACGGCGGTGTAGGCGGTCTCGGTGTAGATACCCTCGGCCGTCTCGACGCCGTCGACCTCTTGGATGGCCGCGAGATCGTCGCGCGTAAGGCCATAGGTCGACTGCACGTTAATGTCATAGACATTCTGCTGGTCAAAATAGGCGTCGACCGAATCGCGCAGGTCCTCGCAGCCCGCCTTAAGGCCGCACATCACGCTCACGCCGAGCGCGGTGATGACCACGATGGACAAAAAGCGCTTAAGACTGCCTCGGATTGTGCGGTAGATGCCGCGGCGAAAAACCGTCGGCACCATATCGTTTGAGCTTTGAGCGGTACGGTAGGTCGTAAAATCCTGCTCGCGCTCCGTATTCTGCGCGTCGTGGCGTAGGCTGTTTTGGCGATCTTGGTCCATGGGCGCTACCACTCGATCGTCTCGATAGGCACGGGATTTTGCTGGACCGTCTCGCTCTCCACGCGGCCGCTCCTAAAGCGGATCAGACGATCGGCCATGGGCGCCAGCGCGGAGTTGTGGGTGATGATGATGACCGTAATGCCCTGCTTGCGGCAAGTGTCCTGCAGCAGCTGCAAGATCTGCTTGCCGGTTTTATAGTCAAGTGCGCCCGTGGGCTCGTCGCACAAAAGCAGCTTGGGGTTCTTTGCCAGCGCGCGGGCAATGGACACGCGCTGCTGCTCGCCGCCCGAAAGCTGCGCGGGGAAGTTGGCGAGGCGCTCACCCAAGCCAACCTGGCAAAGCGTTTGCTCGGCATCGAGCGAATCGGGGCAGATTTGCGCCGCAAGCTCAACATTTTCGAGCGCCGTCAGGTTGGGGACCAGATTGTAGAACTGGAAGACAAAGCCGACATCGGCGCGGCGGTATTCCACGAGCTGAGCCTCGTTGGCGGAGCTCACGTCGCGCCCGTCCACCGTCACGGTGCCGGAGGTCGCCGTATCCATGCCGCCCAGAATGTTGAGCGCCGTGGTCTTGCCGGCACCCGAAGCACCCAGAATGATGGCGAGCTCGCCGCGCTCGACCGTAAAGCTCGCGCCGTCGAGTGCGTGAATGCGGGCGTCGCCCTCGCCGTATGCCTTGATGACGTCTTTGAATTCGATAT
Organism: uncultured Collinsella sp.; assembly: GCA_958413895.1. Classification (GTDB taxonomy): domain Bacteria; phylum Actinomycetota; class Coriobacteriia; order Coriobacteriales; family Coriobacteriaceae; genus Collinsella. The sequence goes on along the minus strand of CATYVQ010000005.1, from coordinate 38,605 downwards.
AAGCCATCGATCGGTTCCCATCTGGTCGGATAACTCTTTAGTATTACCCATTTCGCACCGACTAAAAAGGGACGGGTTTATTTTGGCAGGTTCTATATGGGGAAACGGCAGCTATAGATGAGGCGCCGGGGAGGCAGAGAAATCATCGATGGGGTCAGGCCGACCGCCAAACACAACGCACGCATCTCAATCTGTCAGCCAAATCATTCGAACAACTGTTCGTTTCTATGATATGATTCCGCTATCTAAGCAGGCCAATACGCAGAAAGGCGGCCAACATGGCGTTCGACTTTAAGAAGGAATGCAAGGAGCTCTACAGACCTGCAAGCAAGCCGAGTATCATAACTGTCCCGCCTATGAGCTACGTTGCCGTTCGCGGAAAGGGCGACCCAAATACCGAAGGTGGCGAGTATCAAAATGCCCTGCCGCTGCTTTACGGCATCGCCTATACCGTCAAGATGTCAAAGAAAGGCTCAAGGAGTATCGAGGGCTATTTCGACTTTGTGGTACCGCCGCTCGAGGGCTTCTGGTGGCAAGACTCCCCGAGCGGCGACATCGATTATGTACGCAAGGACGATTTCAACTTTATCTCGTGCATCCGCCTGCCCGATTTCGTCACTCAGGATGACTTTGACTGGGCGGTCGCGGAAGCCACGGCCAAAAAGAAACTGGACTTTTCTGCCGTCGAGCTGCTTAAAGTTGACGAGGGTCTCTGCGTTCAATGCATGCATACCGGACCCTACGACAGCGAGCCGGCAACCGTAGACGCCATGCATGAATATGCGACCGAGCAGGGCTATGTCCCCGACTTCTCAGATACCCGTTTACATCACGAAATCTATCTCTCCGATCCACGCAAGTGTGCGCCGGAGAAACTTAAGACCGTGGTTCGTCATCCTATCAAGCGCGCTGAATAGCGTGGAGCGTCATTTCACGCGCTAGGTTTTAAGCCAGCCAACCAGCCGCCTCCTAGGCTGTCAAGCAATTATCTTGACGCGGCCCGTCGCATCTTATAAGTTTGTTTTGCTAAAGCTGGAAAGCCTCTCAACGATGCGCAACTCCAGCTCTTTTTCTATCAAGAGAGCAAGTGTCGGAAAGCAAAATGTCGGAAAGCAACGCATCGAGCAGAATCAAACGCTTGCTCAACACCTATAGCGGCCTCGTGCTTATGGGTGCCGTCGGAATCCCTATCGGCATCATCGTTGGCGCCATCTGCGCACTCTTTGGACGCGTGCTTCTGGCAATCGGCGCCTTCCGCGACGAACACATCGCACTGCTCCTTCCCTTCCTCGCCCTCATGGGCTTGGCCATCGTATTTGCCTACCGCACCTGGGGCAAAGGCACCGATCGGGGCATGAGCCTGGTATTTGACGTAGGTCACGGACGCGAGGATGCCATCTCCCCGCGTTTGGTGCCGCTCATTATGTTGAGCACGTGGGGGACGCACCTCTTTGGCGGCAGTGCGGGGCGCGAGGGCGTGGCCGTGCAGATTGGTGCAACCGTCTCGCACTGGATCGGCAGGCGTCTACCTTTCCGAAACCCCGGCAACACGTTTTTGCTCATTGGTATGGCCGCTGGCTTTGCCGGACTCTTTCGAACGCCGCTCGCTGCTACGGTCTTTGCTATCGAAGTGCTGGTCGCCGGACGCATGGAATACCGCGCGTTGCTCCCCGCGCTTACGGCTTCACTTGCCGCAAGCATGACCTCCGGCGCCCTGGGGCTCGAGAAGTTCGAGGTCGCCGTTACCGCCTCGTATGCGCTCGACCTCCCCGGTCTTGGACGGCTGGCACTGTTGGGCATCGCGTTTGGTATGGTGGGCGGCGCCTTTGCCTGGTGCCTTGCACATGCCAAAACACTTGCGGCGCGGCTGTTCCCCAACCCCTATGCACGCATCGCCGTTATGGGCATCGCGTTATCGGCGATTCTGTTCGCACTATGGCAGGGTCGATACTGCGGGCTTGGCACCAATCTGATATCCGCGGCGCTCGACGGTGACGGCAAGGTCGCCATCATACCTTGGGACTGGGCACTCAAATTCGCACTCACCATTACCACGCTTGCCGCAGGATATCAGGGTGGCGAGGTGACGCCGTTGTTCTCCATCGGAGCCAGCCTGGGTGTCGTACTCGCCGGGATTCTCGGCATGCCCGTCGAGCTCTGCGCCTCACTGGGCTACGCAGCCGTCTTTGGCAGCGCCACCAATACGCTGCTCGCACCCATCCTTATTGGCTGCGAAGTCTTCGGCTTTGGTAACTTGCCGATGTTCATTATTGTCTGCGTTGTGGCTTACCTGTTCAACATGGATAAGTCCATCTACGCCCTGCAGGAGCGGGCGTAGATCGATGTCCAGGCAGGTGGTCTCAGCCGGAAACGACGTCCCACTCTGAGGCTGTATTCCGGGACACGGTTTCCGCTTGGAACGCCATTCGGAAAGCGCATCCCGCTTTAAAACGGAATTCCGGGACGTAGTTTCCGTCTGAGCCTCCATTCGGAAAGCATGTCCCGTTCTTTCACGGCATCTTGGCTATGCAAAGTGCTCGAACGTTAGTCCTCGTACGCGCCCTCAAGCCGAAGCAGCCACTCCTTGCGGTCAAGCCCGCCGGCATACCCGTTAAGCGAACCATCGGCGGCAACCACGCGATGGCACGGCACAATAATCGAAATGGGATTGCGCGCGACCGCGGCCCCCACGGCACGGGGAGACGCAACGGGTGCTTCGTTTCCCGGTACACGATGTCGAGCCGTAACACGCTGGGCGATCTCACCATACGTAGCGACCTCGCCACGCGGGATAGAAAGCAGCTCAAACCAAACCTCGCGCTGAAACGCCGTACCAATCATATGCAACGGCGGCGTAAACCGAGGCTCCTGCCCCGCAAAATAAGCATTCAGCCAAGCCCAAGAACGCTCAAGTACCGACGAGGCAGCACCGTTTGTCGGATTCACCGAAGACATGCCGCCAGCACCAGAAACCGCATCGGCGCCTTCAACATGTTCGGGATCTTCTTTGAGAAGCGTGGAGCCAAAGTGCTCCTGCCCCTCAAACCAAAGCCCCGTCAAACCGCGGCCATCAGCGGCAAGCAGGATTTCGCCCAAAGGCGAAGCAAACGTCGTCGTGACCACCAGCGGCTCCTTTCAAAACTCCGCAACATAATACCGCGAATTGTGCAGACAACCCCAATCGACCCCACAGTCCCCAAAGGCGGCAGGCGCAAAGCGCCGAGGCCGCCGCCGGGACCAGGGCTCGCAACAGCCACGCGCCCCCACATCAGCCCAGCGGCCTCAACCAACAACAGCCCCATCGCAGGCCGCTCGCAGCAGCGTCACCGCAGGCGGGGGCCGGGCTTAGTTTTCAGAACACTCCGCAGACCAGTGTGGCGCCTTGTCCGCGGCTCCGAAGGAGCAGGACAAGGCGCCACACATGGTCGAGGACGTTCTGAAAACTAAGCCCGGCCCCCGCCGGACAGGTCACACTACTCGCAGAGCAGCTTAGCGATCTGGACGGCGTTGGTTGCCGCGCCCTTACGGATTTGGTCGCCGCAGCACCAGAAGGTGATGCCACGCGCAGCCTCGGGGTTCGAGATGTCGCGACGCACGCGGCCGACCCAAATCAGGTCCTGGTCGGAGGTGTCCATCGGCATGGGGAAGCGATCGTGCGCATCCTCGGCAGCCATATCGTCAACCAGCTTGACGCCGGGAGCGGCAGCCAGCGCAGCACGGGCCTCCTCAACCGTTATATCGCGCTCAAACTCGAGCGTAATGCTCTCGGAGTGCGAACGCAGCACAGGAACGCGCACGCAGGTGCAGTTCACGCGCAGCTCGGGCAGGTGCATAATCTTGCGGCCCTCGTTTTGCAGCTTCATCTCCTCGGAGGTAAAGCCCTCCTCCTTGACGCCGCCAATCTGCGGAATCAGGTTGCTCGCCAGCTGGGCGGCAAAAGCGCGCGGCTCGGGAATCTCCTCGCCACGGCCCAGGGCGGCCAGCTGGGCCTCGAGCTCGGCCATACCGGGAGCGCCAGCGCCCGAAGCCGCCTGGTACGTCGAGACGATCATGCGCTTCACGCCGGCGAGCTGATGCAGCGGCCAGGTGGGAACCAGGCCGATAATGGTCGCGCAGTTGGGGTTGGCGATAAGGCCGTGATGCCACTTGATATCGTCGGCATTGATCTCGGGTACGACCAGCGGCACCTCGGGATCCATGCGGAAGGCATGGCTGTTGTCGACCACGACAGCGCCGCGCTTGACGGCCTCGGGCAGCAGCTCCTTCGCGATATCGTCGCCGGCGGCTCCGAGCACAATATCGCAGCCCTCAAAGGCCTCGGGGCAAGCCTCTTCGATCACGATTTGCTCGCCGCGGAACTCAACGGTCTTGCCCGCAGAGCGCGCGCTCGCCAGCAGCTTGAGCTTACCGACCGGAAACTCCTGCTCGTTGAGGCACTCGAGCATCTGGGTGCCTACAGCTCCCGTCGCGCCCAAAATAGCAACCGTGTACTGTTTCATGCTTCCCCCTTTAAAGGTTGTGGCTTTTGCCCGCACGCCGAGCAGGCCGATTATTGTTGCCAGTGTATACAAGAACGGGGCGGGCACGAAACCCGCCCCGTCGAAACGAAACCGAAACGAAACGCCCCGCCGTAGATTTTTGAGACATGTCCCAAAAAATCAACGGGATGGCAGCTACTTGTGGAGCGCGACCAGGGCGGGATCGACCGGCGCGGGAGCCTCCAGGTCGGAGACCTTCACAATGCCGTTTTCGTCGGAGAAGGCACGGTAAATGGTCTGAATCGCTAGGTCGAAGTCCTTCTCCTCGACACCGATAATGATGTTGATCTCGTCACAGCTCTGCGAAATCATACGCACGCTCACGCCGGCCTGGCCAAGCATGCCAAACAGGTGACCCGAAATACCTGCGCGCCCGCGCAGGTTACGGCCGACGGTCGCGATAAGCGCCAGGCCCTCGACGACCTCGATCTCGAGCGGCTCGACCTCCTGCTGAATGTCGCCCACGAGCGAGTACAGCGAGTCGTGCACATCCTGCTCCTGCACCACGGCGCCAAAGCGGTCGACACCGGTGGGCATGTGCTCGACGGAGACGTCATAGCGTTCGAACACCGAAAGCGCACGGCGCATAAAGCCAACACGGGGCTTGGTGCGGTCGCGGGCGACGTTGATGGCGACAAAGCCGCGCTTGCCGGTCACGCCGGTAATGATGGGCTCCGCCTCGCCCTCATCAGCCGTCTCGCTAATGATGGTGCCGGGGTCCTGCGGCGCATTGGTGTTCTTGATGACCAACGGAATTCCCGCCTCACGCACAGGGAACACGGCCTCCTCGTGCAGGACGCTTGCGCCCATGTACGAAAGCTCGCGCAGCTCCTCGTAGGTAACGCGCGCAATGGGCTGAGCCTCGGGCACAATGCGAGGATCGGCAGAATAGAAGCCCGAAACGTCGGTCCAGTTCTCGTACAGGTCGGCGCCTAGGCACTTGGCCAGGATCGAGCCGGAAATGTCGCCGCCGCCACGGTCGAGCAGCTTGATCTGGCCCTCGCGCGTCGCGCCGTAGAAGCCAGGCATAACGAAGCCGCCCTGCTGACCGTACTCTTGCACCAGCTCGGAGGTGCGGTTCATGCTGAGCGTACCGTCGTGATGGAACGCCACAACCGTCGCGGCGTCCAGGAACGGTAGGCCCAGGTACTCAGCCATCAGGCGAGCGGTGAAGTACTCGCCGCGGCTCACGAGCTCCTCGGTGGAGTAACCGCCCGAGCGGGCGCGCTCGGCAAAAGCCGCGAACTCCTCACGGATGGGATAGGTGAGCTCCAGCTCGTCAGCGATATCAAAATAGCGCTGGCCGATGTCCTCGAGCAGCTCCTCGCACGACACGTGGTACTTAACGTGCGCGTTAACCAGGTAGAGCAGGTCGGTCACCTTGGTGTCGCCCTTAAAGCGGCGACCACAGGCGGAAACCACCACAAAACGGCGAGCCGGGTCGGCATCGACGATGGCCTTGATCTTCTTAAAGTGTTCGGCGTCGGCGACCGACGAGCCGCCAAACTTGGCAATCTTAATCATGGGCTGGAGGTTACCTTTCTAAAAAGCCTCTGCGAACCTATTTTGCGCGCTCTGATACCATGGTTTCACCGATTGGGACCAAGGCATCCGAGGAGCAGTGTTATATGGGAACTTATCATAGTACACGAGGACGCACTTTATCGTGCTCAAGTAAGGTGGCAATCCGCACCGGCATCGCTCCCGACGGGGGTTTGTTTGTCTCGGACGAGCTTGGCACCCAGCAGGTCGATATCAGCTCGCTTGCAGATAAATCGTACTTTGAAATCGCTCAAGATGTGTTGGGAATGTTACTGAATGATTACACGGCCGAAGAAATTTCGGCGTGTGTCGACGAGGCATACCGCGGCACGTTCGCGAGTGAAGAGGTTACGCCGCTCGTCAAACTCGACGCAGCGCCGGGTGCTGACGCCCCTCAGACCTATGTGATGGAGCTCTTTGGCGGCCCCACAAGCGCCTTCAAGGACGTCGCCCTACAGATGCTCCCCCGCCTCATGGCCCGCACTTCCGCCAAGGACGGCGGCGCTGAGCGCATCATGATCGTCACCGCCACGTCGGGCGACACGGGCAAGGCCGCACTCGCCGGTTTTGCCGACGCTCCGGGCACGGGCATCACCGTCTTTTATCCCGAGGGCAAGGTCAGCCACGTCCAGAACCTGCAGATGTCCACGCAGGAGGGCGACAACGTCGCCGTCTGCGGCATCCGCGGCAACTTTGACGACGCCCAGAGCGCCGTCAAGCGCATCTTTGCCGATAAGGAGCTTGCCGAGCGTCTGGAAGCCGCCGGCACGGTGCTTTCGAGCGCCAACTCTATCAATGTCGGCCGTCTGGTACCGCAGGTTGTCTACTACTTTGCCGCCTATGCGCAGCTGCTGCGCGCCGGCGCTATCGAGGCTGGCGACGCCGTAGAGTTCTGTGTGCCCACCGGCAACTTTGGCGATATCTTGGCCGGCTACTACGCCAAGCGCATGGGCCTGCCCGTCGCCAAGCTCATCGTCGCGAGCGACAAGAACAACGTGCTTGCCGACTTCCTGACCACCGGCGTCTACGACCGCAACCGCCCGTTCTTCACGACCATTTCGCCGTCGATGGACATCCTCATCAGCTCCAACCTCGAGCGCATGCTCTACTTCCTGTCCGACGGCGACTGCGAGCTCGTTGCCGGCCTTATGGAGCAGCTGGCACAGACTGGTCGCTACGAGGTGCCTGCCGAGCTGCTGGCCAAGATTCAGAGCGTCTTTGGCTGCGGCTGGGCCAGCGAGGACGAGGTCCGCGCTGCCATCAAGAGTTGCTGGGACGCCAACGGCTACGTGATCGACCCGCACACCGCTTGCGGCTATCACGTCTTTGAAAAGGTCGCTCCCGCCGAGGGCGCCAAGGCCCGCGTGCTGCTTTCGACCGCCAGCCCCTACAAGTTCCCGCGCGCCTGCTGCGATGCCCTGGGCCTCAACGTTCCCGAGGACGATTTTGAGGCTATGCGCGTGCTCGAGCAGGCCACCAACACGGTCGCCCCGACCCAGCTCGCCGAGCTCGAGTCCAAACCTGTCCGCTTCGAAGACGTCTGTGACGTCGACGAAATGGCCAGCTACGTCGAGTCTGCAGCAAAAAAGATGGCTACCAACTAAACCCCATATAAGGCGCCGGCGAAAGCCGGCGCACCTTCTTTTTATTTAGCTTTCGGGATGATGACGAGCATGCGAGCGGGTCTGGCCGTTTAGTTCGTCGCGAGTTCCGCACGAGCCGGAAAGCACTTAATGTGCTTTCCGAGCGAGCCAGGACTGCCCGAGCAGCGAACTAAACGGTCAGACCCGCCCAGGAGGACCCACATGATCAAAATCACCGTCCCAGCAACCAGCGCCAACCTAGGCATCGGCTACGACACCCTCGGCATGGCCGTCAGCCTCTACTCGCACTTCACCTTCGAGCGCGCCGACAAACTCACCATCACGGGCTGCCCCGAGGAATTCCAAAACGAGAACAACCTGGTCTACGTGAGCTTTGTCGATGCACTGGCTGCATGGGGCGAGCCGGCTTTTCCCGTTGCCATCGACATTCAAACCGATGTGCCCGTCGCCCGCGGCCTGGGTTCCAGCTCCACCTGCGTCGTCGCTGGCATCATGGCGGCCGCCGCGCTGACGGGCCACACCGTCGACCGTGGCGAGCTCGTCCGCATTGCCACCGAAGTCGAGGGCCATCCCGATAACGTCGCCCCCGCCATCCTGGGCGGCGCCGTCTGCTCCTTTACGCCGACCGATTCGCTCCCCCAGTGCCTGCGCTACGAGGTGAGCGATCGCCTGCGTTTTATTACCGTGATTCCGCCCTACGAGGTACATACGAGCGAGGCGCGCAAGGTCGTGCCGCAGGAGATTCCGCTCTCCACCGCCGTGTGGCAGATGGGCCGCATCGCCGGTATGACGCGCGGCTTGGAGACTGGTGACCTCGACCTGATTGCCGCCGCCAATGACGACCGCATCCAGGAACCCTATCGTCGCCGTCTGATTCCCGACTACAACGCCGTGCGCGACACCTGCCTTAACGGCGGTGCCAAGACCATCTGGATCAGCGGTTCGGGCTCGACCCTTATGGCTGTGACCGACGATACCATCGTGGCAAAGTTCCTGCAGGTCAAGCTGCGTGAGCAGTTCCCCAAGTGTGACACGCACATTCTGACGTGCGACACGGAAGGCGCTCAAATCGAGTACCTGTAGACATCGCCGATCGGTCTGTCCGGGCCACCCAGGGGCATCCCCTTAAAAACGTCCTCGCACTTGAGGCCCGCTTATCCTGCTCCTTCGGAGCTACGGATAAGCGGGCCTCGTGCTGCGGAATGTTTTTAAGGGGATGCCCCTGGGTGGCCCTATGGCAACGTGGCTAGCGATGTCTACAGGGACCCACGCTTTGAAGGGGCGCCAGGCTGATAGTTTGGCTTTTTATTGGTAGGGGCTCTTGCTAGGCTGGAGCCCTTACTAGAGGCAAGCCTCGGCGATGCGCTTTTTGAGTTCGTCGATGCCGGTGCCGGTCTGGGAGCTTGTGATGATCACGTTCTCGGCCGGAACGTTGAGCTGCTTTTTGATGGCTGCTGCCTGGCGGGCCTGCTGGGTGCGGCTGAGCTTGTCGGCTTTGGTGAGGCAGACGATAAAGTTGAACTCGTTGCCCTGCAGGTAGTCGATCATGTCATGGTCGAGTTTACTGGGGTCGTGGCGAATGTCCACCAGCGACACAACCAGGTTGAAGCTGCGCTCGGAGTCGAAGAAGTCGCCAATGAGCTCGGCCCAGCGGTCACGTTCGGCCTTGGAACGACGGGCGAAACCGTAGCCCGGCAGGTCGACGAAGTGCACATCGTCAGCCTCAAAGAAGTTGATGTTGCTCGTCTTGCCCGGCGTACTCGAAACCTTGACCAGGTTCTTGCGGCCAAAAAGCTTGTTCATAATCGACGACTTGCCCACGTTGGAGCGGCCGACAAAGCTCACCTCGGGGCAGGTGGACTCGGGAATCTGCGAAACCTTGCCATAGCTGGCGACGAACTTGGCAAGCTGGTAGTTAATGGAATCGGCCATGGACACTCCTTGGTCGTAGGTTCTTACAAATAGACGCGCTATTGCGCAGCGGCAATGCGGCGGACGATATCGAGCGTGATGTCACTTGCGACACGCGCGTACTCGAACAGATCGAACTCGCGCTCGCAAATTGCATCGTACGCCTCGTCACAATTATCGCTGATAGCGCGCAACACCAGGCAATCGACACCATTTTTGGTTGCGACATGGGCAATTGCCGCGCCCTCCATGCCGACACAATCGGCATGCGTCGCCTCGATAGCGTCATTGCGCATGGTGGCGCCCGTCACAAAGCGGTTACCCGTGGCAATCGTGCCGACCAGGAACTGCTTGGTGCCCTCGTTCGAAGCGACTGCATTTTTCGAAGCGTCAACAAACCCACGCTCAGCAAGCACGTCGGCGGCAATATCGACCAGCGCGGGCGTCGAGCCAAACTCCTCGAGCCCCGGTGCGGACTCGGCGATAAGCGCGGTATCGGTATCCAGATAGCGTAGGCGTTTGCCAATGACCACGTCGTCGATATGGAGCTTGGGGTTCAAACCGCCCGCAATGCCCGAAAACACAACAGCCTGCGGAGCATACTTGCTAATGAGGTGCTGTGTTGCAGCGGCGGCGTTCACCGTGCCCATGCCCGCCGTTGTGGCGACAACTGTCAGGCCGTCGAGCTCACCGCTCACAACGGTCAAGCCTGCCTCCCGTGCCTCGCAAACGTCGCTCAGCTCTTCCTTAATCTGCATGATCTCTTTTTCGAGCGCACCGATAATCGCGATGGTAGCCATACCATTCCCCAAACCTATACGAAATTCTCAACCAAGGTATGGTACCAGCATTTTGTTTGACCTCGCCAAACGAACACGCTAAGCCAGTGCAGCTCGCGTATCAAACAGAGCCTTTGCAATCGCAGCCGTAACCTCGCTCGAACGGTCGCTCGATGGCATCGATGTCATGACGCTCATGACATAGGTACGGCCATCGATGTCGATGAGGCCTGCATCGCATGTCGAATAGTAGCCGTCCTCGCTGATCCAACCCGCTTTGTTGCGCACCAAGACCTGATCGTCCGCAATGCCATCGCGAATAAACGAGCGCGATGTTGATGCCAAAAGGCCTGACAACCACTGTGAAGTCTCGGTATCCATGCTCAGATACTCGCTCATCTCGCGCCATAACCTCGCAGAAGTGCGCGGGCAGTAGGTCGGAAAATCACTCATCGGATTCAGTGCCGTTTCGTCATCAACACCCAGATTGGCAATCCAATCCTCATAGCCATCATGGTCAAACGCCGCGCGTAACGCGATAAACGAATCGTTGTCTGAGTTGGCGACGGCATTCTCGATAAGGTCGCGCACCGTCTGCCAGCCCATGCTGCAACCACCATACGTGGCTAAAGGCCCATCGAGCGACACCCGCCCCGATTCGACCAACGTCTCGCAAATATAGAGCGCATACAGCGCTTTGTAGCTGCTCGCTCCATACACCTCGACATCGGCGTTATACGTCACGCCCCTACCGCTCGATAGGTCGTAGAACACTACACCCACGTCGCCCAGCTCCTGCGCCCGACACAGGGCATCCTGGAGCGAGGCAAGGCTCTCATCCTCCAAGGCAGGAGTCTTGTTATCCACCAACGAGAAGGTCCGAACGGTATCACCCGAAGGGATATCGTTGAAGTCCGCCTTCGAAAGTCTCGTCTTGAGATCTGCCGTCGACAGAGCTTGATCTGCCGACGCTTTGGACTTTGAAACCTTCTCGTTTTGCAGCTGTACCGTTGACGCATCTGGGCGCACCGTTCGCTCCGAGGCGTAGGTTTTAACGGTAATTCCGAGGATAATAACCGCCGACGTTAGCATCCCAATGGCGGCAATCTTCCTCACGCGGATGCGAGCGCCGGCAAGGCCACGCGAAGACGTGCCCTTCGTCTTATATCTGCTGCCATGCTGCGGCACATACTCGTCCCGCGATGCGATGTTTCGCACGTGGTCTCCTGACTGCTACCGTTCATATACGAGCAGCATGATACCGAGCAGGCATTTCTTTCCAAAGATATTCAGCGGCGTTTAAGGTGTCTTTAAAGAAACCACAAGCGTATTTATCCAAATGGCACGATTCTGTTGCGCATCTCACCGCAATCTTGACCAGTCTTTTTGGGACGGGGCTCTTTAGCAATCAACTAGGTGCCCAGGGGCACTCATTTAAGTCTGTCCCCAATGAGTGCCCTTGGGGAACGAAAATGGCTCGCTAGCCGATGGCGTTTTTGAGTTCCGCGCGGCGCTTTTTCATGCCCGTCATGACGGCGTTGCGCAGCTCGGGCATGCGCGCGGTATCCATCTGGGGCACGCCCTCGAGCTTATAGGGAATGCCCAGTTGCTCGTACTTGACGACACCCATCGTGTGATACGGCAGCATTTCCAGGCCCACCACGTTGTGCCATGGAGCGATGAGGCGACCGAGCTTCTCGCACTCCTCCACCGTGTCGGTAATGCCCGGCACCACCACGTGGCGGATAACGACCTTGATCTTGCGACGTGCAAGCTCATCGCCAAACGCCAGAATGCGTGCGGGATCGCACCCAGTCAGCTTTTTATGCTCGACCGGGTCGGCATGCTTAATATCGAGCAGTACCATGTCGGTCTCGTTGAGCACGGCATCGAACTTCTCGGGATGCGCGGGATCGAACGCATAGCCGCAGCTATCCAAGCAGGTGTGCACACGACCATCGTGGTTATTGTGCATGGCGTGGAACAGGTCGGCCAAAAACTCAGGCTGCAGGAGCGGCTCGCCGCCGGACACCGTAATACCACCGCTGCGGTAAAACTCATGGTTACTCTGGAACTCGTCCATAAGGTGCTCGACGGTCACCATCGTGCCGCCGTTAACCGACCAGGTATCGGGGTTGTGGCAATACGCACAGCGCATGGGGCAGCCTTGGACAAACACTACGAAGCGGATGCCGGGTCCGTCGACCGTCCCCATCGTCTCGATCGAATGCACGCGGCCAAGGGCAAACGCAGAGTCCTCGGGACGAGCGTCCACACCCTCAAGCGTCATTTCTGCCATTCGCGCTACCTTGCCTCTCCTTGGATGCAACCAATTAAAATGCCAGAGCCATTCTAGCCCATGTGCTTGCGTTTAAACGTCTCGGGCTAGAATGGCACGTTTTAATCTATCCCCCATCACCATGGCTGGGGTCTACGTCGAGATGTCAGGCTGAAGAACGCTCGCCTGCGGCCTTTACGCTTTAAGCGTGAGCACCGCACCGAAGGCGGTCGGGCCGCAGTGGCTCGAGATGACGCCGCCGACCTGAGTCCAGGTAATGTCCTTAAAGCCCAGGTCGTGCGCATAGACTTCCATGTCGTCGCGCAGCTCCTGGGAAAGGCCTACCGAATACGCCAGGCCAATGTGCGAGTAGTCGATCTCGCCCTTCGCAACCATGTGGTCAATAAAGGCGCGGGCGCACTTGAGCATAGAGCCGCGGAACTTCTTGGTCGCCACGAACTTGCCGCCCGTCACCTCAATGCAGGGCTTAATCTTGAGCAGATGTGCGCCAAGGAATGCGACGTTGGACAAGCGACCGCCCGCCTTAAGGAAGGCAAGATCGGTAGGAACAAAGCCCAGCAGCACGCGGTCCATGACGGAGTTCGCGAAGGCGAAGATCTCGTCGACGGTGGCATCGGGGTGAGCCTCGATGTATTTGGCGGTCTCGACGACAACAAGCGACTGGCCCACCGAGACAAAACGCGTGTCCATGGAGTAGACGTAGTCGCGACCCTTGGCGGCGATCTTCGATGATTGATGCGAGCAGGTCGTGGCCTCGGAATATGCAAGATGCAGAATGGTCGCGTCGGGTTGCTCGGCATGGATGCGGTCGTACACATGCGCAAAATCTGCCGGCGCACAGCCGCTGGTCTTGGGCATCACGCCAAACTCGTTGCAGCGCGAATAAATCTCGAGCGGATCGATCGAGCCGTCCTCGACGGTCTCGTCACCAATCGTGACATGCATAGGCACGCGCACGATGCCGTAGCGCTCGCAGAGCTCTGGCGTCACATCCGAACCAGATTCAACCACGATTATGTACTTGCCCATTATTATCACGACCCATCTCGACGTTGGCTTTTTAATATGTGACACACGCCCGCCGTCCTGCTACAGAACGACCCCCAAGCGCCAAAGAGACGCCGCCCTTTGCACATAACAAAGGACAGCGTCTCCCTGGAAAACTCCGTGCTTATCTGAGATTCTACACGGTTTATTAAGGAGTGTTACTTATTCCGCAAACGGTCACTATATGCGGTAAGCGGTAGTTGGCCGCGACAACTGCGACACATTCCGTCCAGCAAATCCAATCGTGCTCCACGCACGGTTAATGCACGAGGCGGTAGAAATTCATCGATGCCGCACCCTCGGCGTGCAGCTCCATCGCCGGAACCGCCGGCGAATAGGTACGGCTCGTAAGTGCCGCCTCGCCACCGTTGGCAAAAATCTCGACCATCGTAGTGTCCGAAAGCACGCGCAGGTCGCGAAGCTCGCTGAGCTCGATCGACCTCTGGTCGCGCCCATAGCCTTCGTCACCCATGTCGAGGGTAAGCATCCCGTCCGCATAACGCACAAAGACACCCTTGCGGATTTCGAGCTCGGCCATCTTGGCGCCCTCACAGGAAACCACAAGATCAAACAGGCGGCCCGGCTCCTCAACGGTTTCACCGCCTGTCGCGCGAACGCAGTCACCGCGCATCCTCTCAATCTCGTGCGCCGGCTGCTGGCAGAGCTTACCATCGCGTATGCTCAGCTCTCTCGGCACCGTCAACGCGCACTGCCATCCGCGCGCCACCGTCGGGTTTTCTGCCGTCGCGTCGGGGCAACCCGACCATCCGATCATCAAACGCCGGCCTGCAGCATCCTCAAAGGACTGCGGAGCATAGAAATCAAAACCGGCATCGACCATCGGGGGCATGCCCTGCCTGACGATTTTAAAGCTCGGCGCCTCCCAATCGGCCTCGATGGGGAACCACACGCACTGATGCGGATTGCGGTAACGCCAACCATCGGCAGGCACACCCTGCGGACAGCAAACGAGAATAAGCTCGCCATCGAGCTCAAACAGATCGGGGCACTCCCACATAAAGCCAAACTTCTCGCCCAACTCAATGCGCGTCGCATAGCTCCAGTCCTCAAGATTGCGCGAGGTATAGACAAGCACGCAGCCACGGTCGTCTTTCGTACGAGCGCCCAGAACCATGTAGTAGATACCATCGTGCTCAAGGATCTTGGGGTCGCGCACGTGCGTACCGATATCGTCGGGGTAATCGACCGGTCCAACAGCTATGCACTTCTCGCCCAATTCGTCGGGATTCTCGGCAACCATATGAATCTGGTTTTGCTCACGGCCCGTCAACACGTAGTCGTAATCATCGCGGTCAAAATGCTTAACGTTGCCGGTATAGAAGTAGTGAATCTTGCCATCACGTACAAAGGCAGAACCAGAATACGCTCCACTCGAATCCAAATCGGAATCGGGGAACAGCACGGGGCCGTGATTCTCGTACGTCACAAAATCCTTTGTCGTCAGATGGTTCCAAAGCACTGGACCGCCATGCGCAGCATCGAACGGATCGTATTGATGATAGATGTGATACGTATCACCAATCTGAACCAAACCATTGGGGTCGTTGAGCCAGCCAAGCTCAGGCTCCACATGGAACAAAAGCCTATCGGGGTCGGACGCGATGCGAGCCGCCGTCTCATCCTGTCCGGCACGCCACTGCTCATAGTCCGCACGCATCACCTTGTTTTTTTGATTAAACATCGCCATTGACCTTCTCGTCTATAGGAAAGGACGCTCGACTCACACGAGCCGAACGCCCTTCCCCAAATGGACTTATCCGCACATTACGCTGAACGGCTCAACTAGAAGCTAACGTCGAAGCCAGCGCCAGCGCCCTCTTCATCGGTGGTCGGCACGCCCTTTGCCTTGTTGTAGGCAAAGATCAAGACGATCGGCACGATAAAGGCGATGAGATTGCCAGCCACATACCACACGAGGGTCTCGGGCGTGACGATGAGCAGGCCAAGCACGCCGGTCAGACCCTGACCGATAGCGCGCACCTCAAAGAGCTTGACGAAGGCACCGCCGCAGCCTGCACCGATGCATGCGCAGATGAACGGAATGATCGAATAGCGCATGTTTGCAGCAAAGATAGCGGGCTCGGAGATTCCGACCAGCGTCGGGATAAAGGACGACATGCAGATGTTGCGCTCTTTGGAGTGCTTCTTGTGAATGAGGTACATACCGATGGCGCCGCCGCCCTGGGCGATGATGGAAACCGACCAGATGGCCTGGATGTAGTTGAAGCCAGTCGTGGCAACAAGGTTTGCCTCGATACCCTGGATGAACTGATGCGTACCGGTAACGACGAGCGGCTGCAGGAACGCGGCGAAGACAAAGGCGCCAAAGACGCCCATCCTGTTGTACAGGACATCGATTACGCCAGCGAGGACGTCGCCGATCAGGTTGCCGAGCGGGCCGAACACGGTGAACAGGGCGACGTTAGCGAGAATCAGGGTAACGGTCGGGACAAAGACGAACGAAACGACCTCGGGGATGTA
Organism: uncultured Collinsella sp.; assembly: GCA_958413895.1. Lineage (GTDB taxonomy): Bacteria > Actinomycetota > Coriobacteriia > Coriobacteriales > Coriobacteriaceae > Collinsella. The sequence continues at coordinate 22,383 of CATYVQ010000005.1, read as the reverse complement.
CTTCTGGGCAATCTTTTCGACCTTGGCCATAAACCAGGCAGTCAGGATTGCAGGGAATACGCCGCCCTGGAAAGCAACCATGGGAATGGATAGCGGACCGAAGTTCCAGTACTCAGCACCCGTCGGGTCCATAACGAACGTGTTGCGGTTCATAAGGCTCGGGTGAACCATGACGATACCGACGAGGATGCCCAGGATCGGGTTACCGCCAAAACGCTTGACCGCGCTGTACATAACCAGGACAGGCAGGTAGTCGAACGTGGTGGCGATAATGGCAAAGAAGCTTGCGAGGTTCTTGAGGAACTCGCTGTGATCGGCGAGGCTGCCTTCCATGCCAAAGAGGCCGTTGGCAACGATCAGCGACTTAAGGCCGATGATGATTGCAGCGCCGACGAAGGCGGGAATGATGGGAATAAAGATGTCCGAGAATACCTTGAGGACCGAGAAGAACTTGCCCTTCTTGTCCGCCTCAGCGCCCTTGACCTCGGAAGCACTGATCTCCTTAACGCCCGTCAGAGCCATAAACTCATCGTAAACCTTGTTGACGGTACCGGTACCGAAGATGATCATGAGCTGGCCGCTGTTGTACAGCACGCCCTTGACGCCATCGATGTTCTCGAGCTCGGCCTTGTTGTATTTGCTCGTATCCTTGAGCACCAGACGCAGACGGGTCACGCAATGCGTGGCGCCCTCGATGTTCTCCAGTCCGCCGACGTTGTCGACGACTTGCTGGGACACTGCCTTGTAGTCCATGTTCTTCTCCATTCCTTTTCTAAATCATAAAACGGTTCGTTGCCGCTACAGAGACGCGATCGTTGCGTTTGCGCACTTGAGCGCACCGTCGGTGACGGTAAGCGCCACACCCTGGCCCTGCTTGTTGCAGAAGCGAGCGTTGAGCGCAACATCATCGACAAAGATGGTCGCGATGTCGTCGTCGACGACCAGACGCACATGGTGAGTGCCCTCGCCCTTAAAGAACAACGGACGCTCGAGGCCCATGTTGTTGACCTGGAACCACGGGTACTGGGGAGCCGGCGTGAACTCGAGCTTGCCCTCGCGCAGGTTGGCGCGGAACTCATAGGCAAGACCGGTCTCGGCGTCCTCGGCGAACTTGACCGAGAAGCCGGCAGCGTTACCGCCGAGCTCAATGTCGGCATCGAGCAAGTAGGTGGAGCCGGCATCCGCGGCGAGCACCTGCTCGACCTTGCCCGACTCGCAGGAAAGCTCAAAGGTCTCGACTGCCTTAGCCTCGCCAAAGGCGCCAAGCATGCTGTCGGGGAGCTTGGTGCCGAGCGTTCCGTCGGCACGCTGAACGATCTCGAGGGGCATAAAGGTGCCACCCCATAGGTAAGAGCTGGGGTCGCCGCCCTCGTCACGCGTAGGAACCCAACCAAAGAGAACGCGGCGCTCGCCGTCAAATGCGGTACGCGCGGCATAGTACGCGCGGCCATCGAAGGAATCGTCCGCAGGAGTGATCCAAGGACCGTTGATAGAGCGAGACATGCGGTAACGGGTCTTGTTGCCATCACTGTACTCGGAGAACACCAGATACCACCAGTCGCCCATCTTAAAGAGATCAGGCATCTCGAACATGGTGTACAGGCCCGGATTCCACCAGTCGCCCTGGAACTCCCAGGTATCCAGGTCCTTGGAGGTGAACTTGACCAGACGACCAGTCATCAGACGCTTGTCCTCGCCCACACGCGTGCCGAGGATGAGCATGTACTCTTCGTTCTCCTCATCCCAAAGCACAAAGGGATCGCGCCAGTTGCGGTCATCGTAACCCTCCTGGGGCGGAAGCAGCGTCTCGGCGATGTTCTTCTCCCACTTGACGGCGTCGTCACTCGTTGCGTGAAGAAGAACCTGCTTCATCAAGCGTGCCTTGACCTTATCGCGATTGCAACCAGTGTAGAGCGCATGGTACTTGTCGCCCACCTTAAACACCGTGCCAGCATAAACATACTGGTCGACTTCCTCGTCGCCGCCACGCTCAAGGCTCTCGCCAAAGTCTTTGTAATTGACGAAGTCCTTGGTTGTCGCGAGTGCCCAGCCAAACGGCTCTCCGAAAGGTCCGGGGTTTCGCGTGTCACGCTGATGATAGAGATAGAACGTGCCGTCCTCGCCGTACGGCATGATGTCGCCTACCCAAATTCCCTCAGGCTGGTAATACACCTTGTGCATCCGAGACTTCCTTTCTCACGAGATACTAACTCGGTACAACTGCAAGATATGTCAATCGTTTTCATATGTCAAACGTTTTCACACCAATACGTCTTTTCGCAGTTCCAGTCGTCGGCAAACGGTTGACATATGCCGGCGAACGGTCATCAGAGGTGTTTGAGGAATTCTTTTGGCACGGGATGAACTACGCGGTTTTACCCTCAATGAGTTCAACGGGGAGCTTGATATTCGATTCGGGCTTTTCGCCGTTAACAAGAGCAATGATGGATTGCGCCGCGAGCTCTCCGATGCGATCGATATCTTGGCGTACGGTTGTTAAGTCAGGCATAAACGTCATAGTGCGGCGGGCACCATCCGCGCCCACGACCTTAATATCGCCCGGAGCGCTCAAGCCGCGCTGCTTCATCACGTTAAGACAGATAGCCGCCATCGTGTCGTCTCCCGCAAAGATGCCGTCAATATCGGGGTTCTCATCGAGGATCTTCGCAACGACCGCGCTCTTTTCGTCGTCGGGCTTAACGAACTCGACCTCACGGACAAGCGCGGGCAAACCGGCCTGCTCAACAACATCGAGGTAGGCATCGGTACGCTTATTGGCAGGCATGCGCATGCGGCTATTGCTGCGCAGGCACAGGATGCGTGAACATCCGTCATCGATCAGGCGACGCGTGGCAAGTTCGCCGATGCTATAGCTGTCGCTCGCAATCTGAACAGAGGCTTCGCCAAGGTCGCAGTCGATACCAACCAGACTCAAGCCCATCTCGGCATACGCCTCGGCACCGATATTAAGCGAGTTGACGATGACGCCATCAACCATATTGCGTCGAAGCATGTCGATATAAGAGCGCTCAAGCTCGGGTCGATTGGCGCTATTGCACAGCAGCATCTTAAAACCGTTTTCGGCCAGGGTATGCTCAATGACTTGAACCACTTGGGCATGAAACGGACTGCTGACATAGGGGACGATCATACCGATAAGATTCAGGCGACCGTTGAGCATGGCACGGGCGATATCGTTGGGCGTATAGTTGATGCGCTTCATCGCGGCATGGACCTTATCGCGGGTCTCTTGGCTAATATAGCCGCGATTATTAAGCACGCGAGATACCGTAGTAGGCGAAACCCCCGCCACCGCTGCAACTTCCTTGATGCCAGGCTTAGCAGAATCCTTAGAACGAGCGCCCTCGCGAGCCATAGCACCCTCCCCCATCAACATGTCATACGTTTACATACGAACAAAGCATACCCCAACAACAGCGGGAAACCGGTAACAGTACAAGTAAGTAAACGACTCATCCAAATAATTAGGAGAGTTCCGCCTAAAGGGTGACTACACAGGACCCAGCCGGGGCTGTTTGGGCTACCTCCCAAAACATTCCGTAGGACGCAAAGAGGCTCGCCGCACGAAGTGCGCAGCGAGCCTCTTTGCATGTCCGAGGACGTTTTGGGAGGTAGCCCAAACAGCCCCGGCGATCCTGCGGGAGTTAAATCCCTTTAGAACTTGTCGTGGAAGGTACGCGAAATGACCTCGTCCTGCTGCTCCTTGGTGAGCGTGTGGAAGTTCACGGCATAGCCGGAAACGCGGATGGTCAGCTGCGGGTACTTCTCGGGGTGGGCCTGAGCGTCGAGCAGCGTCTCACGGTTGAAGACGTTGATGTTCAGGTGGTGGCCACCCTTCTCGGCGTAAGCGTCGAGCATGTGGACCAGGTTATCGGCCTGAGTCTCAGAAACTTCAGAAACCTTCATAATGTGTCTCCTTCGATTGATAGGCGCCGGCCGAAACCGGCGCGCTAATCAGTAATCGTTATTGTTAGTATAGCACTAACAATAGTTACTCGCCCAGCTGATCAAGGTCAATATCGCCAAAGAACACCTGGTCCTCCTTGCCGAGCGCACCCGGGATGATGGAGAAGGTGTTGGAGATGCCGTCCTGAGCATCGCGGAACGGGAGCTTGGAAACCGAAGACAGCGAAGCGATGGCGCCGTGGCTATCGCGCTTGTGCATGGGGTTAGCACCCGGGGCGAACGGCTGGCCAGCCTTGCGGCCGTCGGGGGTGGAACCGGTCTTCTTGCCGTACACGACGTTGGAGGTAATGGTCAGAACCGAGGTCGTAGGCACGGAGTTGCGGTAGGTATCGTTCATGCGGATGTACTCCATGAACTGGTGCACAACGTCGTGAGCGATCTGGTCGACGCGGTCGTCGTCGTTACCGTACTTGGGGAACTCGCCCTCGGTCTCGAAGTCGACGATAATGCCGTTTTCGTCACGGACGGGGTGGACCTTGGCGTACTTGATGGCGGACAGGGAGTCAGCCACGACGGAAAGGCCAGCGATGCCCGTAGCGAACCAGCGGTGCACGTGCTTGTCGTGCAGAGCCATCTGGATGCGCTCGTAGCAGTACTTGTCGTGCATGTAGTGAATGATGTTCAGCGAGTTGACGTACACGCCAGCGAGCCACTTCATCATGTCGTTGTACTTGGCCACAACGTCGTCGTAATCGAGCGTATCGCCCTCGACGGCGCGGTACTTGGGGCCGACCTGCTTCTTGGAGACCTCGTCAACACCGCCGTTGAGTGCATACAGCAGGCACTTGGCCAGGTTGGCACGGGCGCCGAAGAACTGCATCTCCTTGCCGATGCGCATGGAGGACACGCAGCAGGCGATGCCGTAGTCGTCGCCGTGGTAAACGCGCATGAGGTCGTCGTTCTCGTACTGGATCGAGGAGCTGGCGACAGAAGTCTTGGCGCAGAACTTCTTGAAGTTCTCGGGCAGACGGGTCGACCACAGAACGGTCATGTTGGGCTCGGGGCTGGTGCCCATGTTCTCGAGCGTGTGCAGGTAGCGGTAGCTCATCTTGGTAACGAGCGTACGGCCGTCAACACCCATGCCGCCGATGGACTCGGTGACCCACTGCGGATCGCCGGTAAACAGGGCCTGGTACTCGGGGGTACGGGCAAACTTGACCATGCGGAGCTTCATGATGAAGTGATCCACGAACTCCTGGATCTGCTCCTCGGTGAAGGTACCGTTGGCAAGGTCGCGCTCAGCGTAGATGTCGATGAACGTAGAGGTACGGCCGATGGACATAGCGGCGCCGTTCTGCTCCTTGACGGCAGCGAGGTAGGCGAAGTACATCCACTGGATGGCCTCCTGCGTGTTGGTAGCAGGGTTGGAAATGTCAAAACCATAGGTCTCGGCCATCATCTTGAGCTCGCCGAGGGCACGGATCTGCTCCTGCAGCTCCTCGCGATCGCGGATGTTGTCGGCGGTCATGACCGTCGGGGTGGAAGCCTTCTGGGCCTCCTTGTCCTTGATCAGGTAGTCGACGCCGTACAGGGCAACACGACGGTAGTCGCCGATGATGCGGCCGCGGCCATAGCCATCGGGCAGACCGGTGATGATGTGAGCCGAGCGGCAAGCACGCATCTCGGGGGTGTAGACATCGAAGACGCCAGCGTTGTGGGTCTTGCGCTCGAAGGTGTAGCGCTCGACAACGTTCTCGTCGACCTTATAGCCGTGCTGGCTGGCAGCCTGGCAAGCGATGCGGATACCGCCGTTGACGTGCAGAGCGCGCTTGAGCGGCTTGTCGGTCTGGAGGCCGACGATGGTCTCCTTCTCGCGGTGGGCGTTATCGATGTAGCCAGCGGGGTGGCTCACGATACCCGTGACGGTCTTGGTGTCCATATCGAGGACACCGCCCTGCTCGCGCTCCTTAAGCAGCAGGTCGAGAACCTCGCCCCACAGCTCCTTGGTACGCTCGGTCGGGCCGGCGAGGAACGACTCGTCGCCCTCGTAGGGGGTGTAGTTCTTCTGGATGAAGTCTCGGACGTCAACCTCTCCCGTCCAGATGCCTTCCTTGAAGCCTTCCCATGCCTCCTGCATTGTGTAACCACGCTCCTAGTTACGTGTAATGCGGCGCTCTCTCACACCGCTGCTTATTGAATTCTTGAATGTTCGGCTTGCACTACCGGCTTCTTCCGTTCTTCACCACACGTTGGTGTAGGGAAAACGTTTATCCACCTTGGAACTACAACCCAAAACCCAAGATTTCACCCGTTTGAGAAGGATAACATAGCGACCCTCTCCATCTGGGCTGTTATATGTTTCTTTTTTTATATCATAATGGCGTTTTTTACAAACCCGCAGGAAATGCGAGCGCGAACAACTACCGTTCACCGATTTCTTTGGTATTTTTCCTTGCCTTTGTACGACGTTCACTCTAGCTGTTATGTCAGCTTTATCAGGGTAAAGTACCCCAGAGACCCTTCAGAAACTGAAGGGCGGCCACGGGATTTCCCCCGGGGCCGCCCTATGGCGTGGCTAGTTATTTAGCTTTGATTGCCGCTTGGCATTAGGCGGCTGCGGCGGCCTTGTCGGTCGTTGCCTTGCTGTTGCCCTGGCCCTCAAAATGCTTGTAGCACCAGCTGGTGACCAGCGGGGTCAAAATAGCCGTCACGATTGCGCAGGCAGCAACCTGTGCCGTGGCCGTTGCGAGCACCGCACCGCCGTACATGGCCCCGTTGACGCTTGCCATGGCAGCAGGCGTGGCCACATTGGCTCCGGCGCAGCTCGAAATGGCCGCACCTGCGACACCCGTACCGCCCGTGAGCTTATCGACCGCGATGACGGGAATTGCAAAGACCACCGAGCAGATCACGCCGAGCAGAATACCGGGAAGACCGCCATTAATGAGCTGGCCAAAGGTCATGGTCGAGCCCATGGCAAAGAAGACGAGCACGATGATGGCGGAAAGTGCCGGTGCCATCATCTTCTTAAAGCTGGGGAACAGGTTGCCCAGGATAATGCCGACGACGATCGGCAGGATGGCGCCCACGAGCGACCAACCGATCGGAGCCTGACCGGCAGCGCCGAGCACGATCATCGTGACCGGAGGGCCGACAACCAGCGTAGTGATGGCGACGGCGCCACGCTCGGCCTCGTTACCCATGGTGCCCATCAGACCAGCGTACATAGCATTGTTGGCGCCGGTGCAAGCGGCCAGCATCACCATGGCAGAGATGCCAAACAGGTTGTCGTTGAACACATACAGGATGAGCAGCGACACGGCAACGACCACGATTTGCTTGACGGCAATGATGATGGCACCGCGGGCAGCGGCGGCAGGAGCGCTCTTAAACGAAATCGTCGTGCCGACAATCAGCAAAAAGGCGCCCACGAGCGGGCCTGCACCCTGCTGGGTCATGCCAAGCGTAAAGCTGCCGAGCGTCTTAAACAGGTCGGGGAATAGCGTGTTGAGCAGGCAGCCCAGCAAAAGCGGCACCAAAATATTGGCACCCGGGATGGAGGACATCTTAAAAAACGGCTCCTTTGCCGCCGGCGCCTCCACCGCAGTCGATTCACTCATATATATCTCCTTTGGATGCATGCGAATCGAAGCCGCACGCGCCTATATCAGAAAGAAGGCGACAACCCCGAGTCGCCAGGGTCGCCGCCAAACGATCACCGCGGGGTATTACCCGTCCAGGACGATGCCGCCGTCGCAGTCACCGATCTCGCCGTTCACGAAGCTGGCGAGGTCGGAAGCGAAGAACAGCACCATCTGCGCAGGCTCGCTGGCCTGGGCGGCGCGGCCCAGAGGAATACCGTTGATGATGCGCTGAGAGTTCTCGTCAGAGAGAATCGAGGTCATATCGGTCAACGTGAGCGACGGGCATACAGCGTTGCAGCGGACACCGAACTTGCCGCCCTCCTTGGCGACTGCCTTGGTCAGGCCGTTGACACCGGCCTTGGAGCTCGCGTAGGCCGCGGTGCCGAGCAGGCCGCCGCCGATCTTGCCAGCAACAGAGCTCACGTTGACGATAGTGCCGGCATGGGCCGCCTTAAAGTGCGGGTACACGGCGTTCATCATTGTGAAGGTGCCGTTGAGATTGATGTCGATGGTGCGACGCCACTCGGTGTCATCGATCTCGTCGAACTTCTTGGTGCTGATGACGCCAGCGCAGTTAATCAGGATGTTGGTCTGCGGCAGATCGGTGAAAATCTGCTCGACGGTCTCGCGCGCCTTGGGCGCATCGGCAACATCGAGCTGGTAGAACTTGTTGCCCTCGCCAAGCTCGGCCACAGCGGCCTCGCCCTTAGCAGCGTTCCTTGCGATGAGCGCGACGTGTCCGCCGCCCGCAACGATACCCTTGGCAATCTCGAGGCCTATGCCCTGAGTGCCACCGGTAACGATCGCGGTTTTGCCCGTGAAGTCAAATGCCATGACTCCAACCCCCTTGATTCAGGTGTCTCCTTGCGGGAAGTTGGAGCATCGCACGTGGCGATAAATGAGTCCCAGTCGTCATGGTGATGACAGCCCCTCGCCTAACCGCGTGCATGATAGTTCTTTAAAACGCTTCAGCAATTGAATGATTTTAAGTCTTTATGCGCTCTTTATATTGCCCACTGTATGAGGCCCACATATGGGGGTATCATCTTCCACCGAAAATAGTTTCTAGTGTTAGGGGTTTTCGGTGGAAGATACCGATTTCCGTGAACTTGGGCGTCAGCTCCTTACCGAGTTTGGCGGTATTCACCAGCGCGTTTCGCGCTTTGTGGACAAAGCTCTCAGCGGCGAGATGGCCGTCATGCGCGCCCTTATGCTCGCTGGCGGTTCGCTCACGCCGAGCGAACTCGCTGATCGCGCCTGGGTCTCGAACGCCCGCATTGCCAATATCCTACGCGCTCTCGAAGCCAAGGGCTGGGTCGTGCGCGAGCATTCGAAAACCGACCGGCGTCGCGTACACGTCACGGTGACCGACAAGGGCCGACAGGATCTCGAAATCAAACGTCGGGAGTTCGAGAACCGCACCGCGGCTTTCCTCGAGCAGCTCGGCGAAACAGATACCCAAGAGATGGTGCGCCTTCTAAGACGTGCCAACGAAATTATCGACCGCAATCAAGAAAGGAGAGATGCCGAGTGAGGATTCTCAAGCTCTTTAAAAAACATGTCCTGGCACTGTTCGCAGCTATCGTGCTTATCGTAATCAGCTGCAACGCCGATCTGGCGCTGCCTACCTATATGAGCGACATCGTCGACGTGGGCGTGCAGCAAGGCGGTATCGCCTCGCCCGTACCCGACACCATCCGCGCCGAATCGCTCGACGACCTCGAACTCTTTATGAACACCAAGGACGCCAAGGCTGTGGAGGCCGTGTTTAGCAAGGCTGACAAAAACGGCATTCGAACGTACATGGGCACCGAGGAAGAGCGTGCCGATGGAGGCAAGCTCGCCGACATTATGAGCCTGCCCGAGACCGTCGTCCTTTCGCTCAACCAAGGCATCGACGCCGACTCCATGGGCGACATGACCGGCACGTCCAGTGAGAAAGACAGCGATGCCGCTCAGGCCATGCCCACGCCCGAGCAAATGGCAGCGATGACGCCCGAGCAGCTCGCCGAGATGCAGCAGAAGGCCGCGGCGGCGCAGAACATGCAAAAGCAGATTGATGCCGACGGCGGCAAAATCACCATGAAGAGCCTGCGCCTGGGTGTCAAGGGCGGTCTGGTAGACCAAAGCAAGCTCGTCGAGGGCGCCAACCAAATGGCAGACAAAATGGGCTCCATGTCGGGCTCCATCGTCACCCAGCGCGCCGTGAGCTATGTGCAGGACGAGTACAAGGCACAGGGCATCGACCCCGCCGACGTGCAGAACGCCTACCTGGGCCGCATGGCGACCACGATGTTTGGTCTGTGTCTGGTGTCGCTCGTCGCCACCATCCTGACCGGCGCCGTGGCTTCGCGCACCGCCTGCTCCATCGCCCGCGACCTGCGCCGCGAGACCTTCAACAAGGTTATGCACTTCTCGCCGGCCGAGGTGGGCAAGTTTAGCCAGGCCTCGCTCATCACCCGCTGCACCAACGACATTCAGCAGATCCAGATGGCCGCAACCCTGTTTATCCGCATGTGCCTGATGGCCCCCGTCATGGGCATCGTCGCCGTCATGCGCGTCTTGGCCAACCACACCGGCCTGGAGTGGACCATCGCCGTGGCCATCATCGCCGTCTCGGCCGTCGTCGGCGTGCTTATGGGCCTCACCATGCCCAAGTTCAAAAAGATGCAAAGCTTTGTGGACCGCGTAAACCTCACCGCCCGCGAGCTGCTCGACGGCCTCATGCCCATCCGCTCGTTCAACCGCGAAGAGCATGAGCTCGAGCGCTTTGACAAGGCTTCGCTCGACCTGATGACCACGCAGCTCTACACCAACCGCGCCATGAGCTTTATGATGCCGCTCATGATGCTCGTCATGAACTGCATTACCGTGCTTATCGTCTGGTTTGGCGCGCAGGGCGTGTCCGACGGCGTGATGCAGGTCGGCAACATGATGGCGTTTATCTCCTACACCATGCAGATCGTCATGGCGTTTATGATCCTCACCATGGTTTCGGTCATCCTGCCCCGTGCCGAGGTCGCAGCCGAGCGCGTGGAAGAGGTCATCACTTGCCCCACGAGCATCAACGACCCTGTCTCGCCCAAACTGCCCGCAGCCAGCGCGCCGCGCGGTGAGCTCACCTTCCGCGACGTGAGCTTCCAGTATCCCGATGCCCGTGCCGACGTCATCAGCGGCGTGAACTTCACCACACATGCCGGTCAGATGCTCGGCATCATTGGCTCCACGGGCTCGGGCAAGTCCACGCTCGTGCAGTTGATTCCGCGCCTGTACGACGTCACGGGCGGCAGCATTTCGCTCGACGGCATCGACGTGCGCGACATGACCCTTTCCGAACTGCGCCGCCGCATTGGTTATATTCCGCAGCAGGGTCGTCTATTCTCGGGTACCGTCGAGAGCAACCTCAAGTTTGCCGGCGACATGGTGAGTGACGAAGATATGCGCCAGGCAGCACGCGTCGCCCAGGCGGAGGACTTTATCGCCGAGCGCGAGGACGGGTACGACTCCCCTATCAGCCAGGGCGGCTCCAATGTTTCGGGTGGTCAGCGCCAGCGTCTGGCCATCGCCCGCGCGTTGGCCAAAAAGCCCGAGATCGTGGTGTTCGATGACTCGTTTAGTGCCCTCGACTACAAGACCGACGCGCGCCTACGCGAGGAGCTGGCCAAAAACGTTACCGACGCCGCGCTCGTGGTCGTAGCCCAGCGCATCGCGACCATCATGCACGCCGACCAGATCATCGTGCTCGACGACGGCCACGTAGTGGGCACCGGCACGCACAAGGAGCTGCTGCGCAGCTGCCCGGCGTATCTGGAGATCGCACAGTCGCAGCTTTCCGCCGAGGAGCTGGGGCTTACCCAAGAAGAAATTGCAGCCGTCATGGAAGGAGGCGAGCGCTAATGGCAGACGAGACCAAGACTCAGATTCCCAAGCCCACCCGCCAACGTGGTCCCATGGGCCGCATGGGCGGCATGCGTCGCGGCGAAAAGGCCAAGGACTTTAAGGGCACCATGAGGCAGCTGCTCGGCTATATCGGCCAACACAAGATTGCCGTGTTTGCCGCCGTCGCCTTTGCCGTGTGCTCGGTCATCTTTAACATTGTGGGACCCAAGGTGCTCGGCCAGGTTACGACCAAGCTGTTCGAAGGCCTGGTCGCCAAGGTCAACGGCACCGGCGACGTTGACTTTGACTGGATCGCCAAGACGCTCGGCTTTTTGCTCTGCCTGTATCTGGCGAGCTCTGTCTGCAGCCTGGTCCAGGGCTGGCTCATGACCGGCGTCACGCAAAAGATCTGCTACCGCATGCGCAAGGAAATCGCCGCCAAGGTTGCCGTCGTGCCGATGAGTTACTTCAACGGCCACAGCAAGGGAGACGTACTCAGCCGCATCACCAACGACGTCGATACGCTGGGTCAGTCGCTCAACCAGAGCGTGACGCAGCTCATCACGTCGGTGACGCAGATTATCGGCGTGCTCGTCATGATGCTTTCGATCAGCCTGCCGCTTACCGGCGTCACCGTGCTCACGCTGCCGGCCGCCGCGATTATCTTGACCGTGATGATTCACTTCTCGCAGCCGTACTTCTGCGAGCAACAGCAGGTTCTGGGCGCCGTCAACGGCATTATCGAGGAGGACTTTGCCGGCCAGAACGTCATTCAGGTGTTCGACCGCGCCGAGGCCTCGATTGAAGAGTTCGACCGTCAAAACGACCGCCTCTTTATTAGTGGCTGGCGCTCGCAGTTCCTGTCGGGCCTGATGATGCCGCTTATGAGCTTGGTGGGCAACATGGGCTACGTGGGCGTCGTCGTGGTGGGCGCGCAGCTCGCGCTGACCGGCAATGCCACGCCCGGCGACATCCAGAGCTTTATCCAGTACGTTCGAAACTTTACGCAACCCGTGCAGCAGCTGGGCAACGTGAGCAACACGATGCAGTCGATGGCTGCCGCTACCGAGCGCGTCTTTGAGTTCCTGGCCGCGCCCGAGGAGGAGCAGAAGGCCGACGCGCAGATCCCCGAGAAGCGCCCCGGTCACGTGGAGTTCGACCATGTCAAGTTTGGCTACACGCCCGACAAGACCATCATCCACGACTTTAGCTGCGAGGCGCAGCCCGGCCAGACCATCGCTATCGTCGGCCCCACCGGCGCCGGCAAGACCACGCTCATTAAGCTGCTGCAGCGCTTCTACGATGTGGACGGCGGTTCGCTGCGTGTCGAGGGCGTCGACGTGCGCGACTGGGACCGCGCGGCGCTGCGCGGCGAGTTTGCCATGGTGCTGCAGGATACCTGGCTGTTTAACGGCACCATCCGCGAAAACATCCGCTACGGACGCCCCGATGCGAGCGATGCCGAAGTCGAGGCCGCCGCACGCGCCGCACGCTGCGACCACTTTATTCATACGCTCGCCGGCGGTTACGACTTTATGATCAACGAGGAGGGCACCAACCTGTCGCAGGGTCAGCGCCAGCTCGTGACCATCGCCCGTGCCATTTTGGCCGACCGTCCGGCACTGATTTTGGACGAGGCGACCTCCAACGTTGACACTCGTACCGAGGAGCTTATTCAGCGTGCCATGGATGCGCTAATGCAGGGCCGCACGAGCTTTGTCATCGCGCACCGCCTGTCCACGATCCGCAACGCCGACGTGATCTTGGTGATCCGCGACGGCGACATCGTCGAGAAGGGCACGCACGACGAGTTACTCGCCCAAGGCGGCTTCTACGCCGACCTGTACAACTCGCAGTTCGACGAGGCGGCGTAGATACGGCCGCAGAGAAGTGATGACGCCCGAGAACGGGGGCGCAGGACAACCTGCGCCCCCGTTTTGTGTCCTTCGAGCCTCGAAACGCCTTCCCTGAGACCTCATTGACGGCGCTTTCCAGACCCCGTGGGCAAAAAAGGGCAAATATGAGTACTGTCACCTTTTTAGTAACAGCCAAAACCACCTCAAACGACCTCTTTGCGGCCCCTATACGCCTTTGAATTAATCAAAACGCCCGTTAGCAGGCTTCTGTCTGCCAACGTTAATGAACATATTTATCACTTTGTCTATTATCTCGCTAGACGGATATGTTACTAGGTGAGCAACAGTACTCATATTTGGCATTTTTTGCCCACGGGGTGTTTCCTGGGGAACCGACAACAGCCTTAGGGTTCCGCGTGGCGCCACTCCCTCCCGACATCCTCCGACGTTTGCCCAGATAAAACCTACCAAAATAAACCTGTCCCTTTTTGGCAGGTTTCGGGGTGACAAGGGCTTGCACTTTAGCGTGCGACAGCGGATAATGCCGAACACTCAACAATACGCTTATTGCTCTTTCTATAGATTGAGGAGGCCCCTATGGCCATGGAATTTAAACGCAAGCTGCCGATCCCCATGGAGATCCGCGAGGAAATGCCGCTTTCTGCCGAGCTTACCGCCAAAAAGCAGGCATTTGACGCCGAGGTCGCCAAAGTCTTTACCGGCGAGGACGCACGCAAGGTGCTCATCATCGGCCCGTGCTCTGCCGACCGCGAGGATTCGGTACTTGAATACATGAACCGACTGGCCAAGACCGCCGAGGAGGTCAAGGACAAGCTCATCATCATTCCGCGCGTCTACACCAATAAGCCGCGCACCAAGGGCACCGGCTACAAGGGCCTTCTGCACAACCCCAACCCCGAGGCTCCCGACGACCTGCTCGAAGGCGTCAAGGCCATCCGCCATATGCACCTGCGTGTTATCGAGGAAACGGGCTTCTTCACCGCCGACGAGATGCTCTATCCGTCCAACTACCAGTACCTCGTTGACCTGCTGAGCTATGTTGCCGTGGGCGCACGCTCGGTCGAGAACCAGGAGCATCGCCTGGTATCGAGCGGCATTTCGGTACCCGTCGGCATGAAGAATCCCACTGCCGGCTCTACCACCGTTATGCTCAACTCCATTTACGCCGCGCAGGCGCACCAGAGCTTCATCTTCCGCAACTGGGAGGTCGAGTGCGACGGCAATCCGCTCGCGCACGCCGTCATGCGTGGCTACATCGGTCTCGATGGGCGCACCTACCCCAACTACCACTACGAACACCTGGAGCGCCTGGCCGAGCGCTACACCGAGCACGCCGGCTATGCCAATCCGGCAGCGGTCATCGACTGCAACCACGACAACTCGGGCAAGCGCCCGCTGGAGCAGTATCGCATTTGCAAGGAGGTACTCGACAGCTGCCGCCGCAACGAGTCCATCTCCAAGCTGGTCAAGGGCTTTATGATCGAGTCCTACCTGGAGGACGGCAACCAGCCGGTCGACGGCGGCGTCTTTGGCAAGTCGATCACCGATCCGTGCCTGGGCTGGGAAAAGACCGACTACCTCATCCACGAGATCGCGGAGCGGGTGTAGGTTACGGCGTTTTACCAAACGCCGTAACCGGCCGACGCTGCGCTGGTCGCATTTGGACAATCTGACGTTCAACTTCAAGGGCGCGACCAAGAGGTCAGCGCCCTTTCGTTTCACGTCACCTTGTCTCAAATGCGACCCGCTCGCTGTCCGTCCTCTAACTGCGGCGTTGTCTTGCTCCGGATGCGGCAGTTAGGGACGCTCCTTTTCTGCCGGCAGTTTGGGACACTCCTTGGGTAGCCGTTGGGGACGTCCCCAACGACTATCTGGGCAAACGTCCAAACCACCGTAAGGGAGTTGCCTTCCCTCGTGACGGTCTTCTAGCAGAAAAACCAAGTGAGTAGGCTTTTTGCAGGAGGCCAAGCACGCCCCAAAACGCCACAGTTCTGACCTGCAGTTTTATAGATCATTTGTCACGATGTGCTCGGCAAGTTCAAAAAAGTCTACTCACTTGCATCCGAGACACCCCCAGATAGGCAAAAACCGCCGCGAAAGGGCCCCTGGTTCCTTCGCGGCGGTCATACGCCTCTGATTTTGCGACGATTTTGCCCGCTTGTTACTCGCTGTAGCGGGTGGCTATGGCGGCTCGCACCATGCCGGTGCTCATGAGGTAGGTCACCAGGAAGTAGCCACCGTATGCTGCCAGGAAGATTGCACAGGTGAGGCCCACGGTGCCGCCGATGCTCATATTTCCGAAAATGCTCACCAGCTCGATGATCACCTTAAGTGCCACAAAGGAGTGCGCCAGACCCACTGCCAGCGGGAACAGGAAGAATACCGCTTGCTGCGCCATCACCGAATGGCGAATCTGGCGGTCCTCACAGCCGATCTGTGCCAGCACACGATAGCTGCGGCTGCCGTCGGCCACGTTGGAGAGTTGCTGGATCGACAGAATCGCCGCGCATGCAACGACCAATACAAAGCCGATGTAGATGGCTAGGTAGCTAATAAGACCGTTCATTTGCGCTGCTTGCGCGTACATCTCGGAGCGTGTGATGAAGGTTCCCCACGACCCCGGCTCCTTGCCGTCAACGAGCAGATTGTCGAGCACAGTGTATTTAATACTCTCGTCTGCCTCGGTCGTATCCATCCCCTGTTTGTAGTTAACGAGCAGGCTACTGGAATACGGCTGCAGATTAAGTTGGGACAACAGCTCGTCGGCAACGACGACGGTACCCGGATTACTGCCCATCGCCGAGTTGGCGATGGCCGCCGCATCTTCGTCCGACTTATCGGTTGCGGGCTTGAGCGTATGCCCGCCCAAGCTAAGGGCATGGCCGCCAGCCATATACTTGGTGTACAGGTCGACCAGCTCGCCGCCCATATCACACGTGAGCAGATACTGGTCGTGACCGATGTGCACCGGCTCCTCGCCCATCATCTGACGCAGTTTGTTGTACTGGCTCGCCGGCGTCACAAACAGACCCATCGTATCGGCATTGCTACCCCCGAACGCCTTGGGAAGCTTTTCGCCCATGGCCTTGCACATTTCACTTGGAGTCACCGAAGGATCCGAACCGCCAAGCGGGTAACTCAGATACGAATCGATCTGCACATGCTCACCGGCAACATCGGCAATATTGACCTTCTTGCCGGTCTCGTCGTTGTTGTCCGCCGACTTGCCCTTACGATCGCCGTGCCATGGATCGCCGTGCCATGCGGAGTACAAATCGACCGTACTATCGGCCAGCACCATGCGATCGGCTTCAGACGGATTGATGTACTCTTTGTAGTAGTCGAGCGTATCGGGCGTGTAATAGACATACGTCTGTGACACGTCAACAGGGTTATAGCGCTCCAGGTTTTCGTTCATCACATTGGCAATCGACATACCGCACGTCACCGAGGTGATGGCCAAAAACAGGAGCATCGCGATGACGCCCATCGAAAAGCACACCGTGTTGACCTTGGCCGCAAGCTGGCGCACGGTAAACATGTTGAGGCCGCGCCAATACACGCCGCGCAGGCTCTGCAGCAGCTTGATGAGCATGCCCGAGAGTCCCCAGAACAGGGCAAAGGTGCCCACGGTAACCATAGCGGTCGTAATGCCAAACTGGTTCATGGCCTCTTGCAGCTTGCTGTCCGTCGCGGTTAGCGGGAACCCATCACGTAGCAGACGGTAATAGGCCACGCCCACAAGCACCACGCCCACGGCAAAGATGGCAATCGCGATCCAGGGGTTGCGCGTCTTGATGCTCTCGTTGCGACGCTCGGCACCCATAAGCTCGATGAGTTTGGTACGACGCACGGCGCGAAGGTTCAGCAGTAGCGTGAGCACAAACATTACGAGCATGCAGGCAAGAGTCAGATTGAACGCATGCACCGAGAAAAAGAAGTGGAAATTGGCAATCTGTGTCTTAAAAAGCGAGGCCGTAAAGAACGTCATGAGCTGGGAGAGTCCCACACCCAGCACAATACCGGCGACAAAGGCCACGACCGAAACGATCACGGTCTCGAGCGCCATGATCGTGGCGACGCGCCCGCGCCCCATGCCGAGCACCTGGTACAGGCCAAACTCCTTCTTGCGGCGTTTCATGATGAAGTTATTGGCGTACACCATCAAAAAGGCCATGACACCGGCCAAAAAGTACGTCAGGTCGCCGAGCATGCTGCCCATAACCTGCGCCAAGCCCTCTTCATCGATTCCGGCGATGTCGACCTGCATCGAGATGGTGTTAAAAGCATAGAAGACCATGACGCCCAGGGTGAGCGTCAAAAGGTAGACGAGGTAGTCGCGGCCGGCACGGCGGACGTTGCCCCAAGCGAGTTTACAGAGCATCGGAGCCCTCACCGCCCATCATGGCAACGACCTCCATAATGCGGTCGAAGAACTCTCGGCGGTCGGTGTCGCCGCGGCGCAGCTCGGTGAAGATCTTGCCGTCGCGGATAAACAGCACGCGGCTCGTGTAGCTGGCAGCAAAGCTGTCGTGCGTGACCATGAGCACGGTGGCGCGTAGGCGGCGGTTAAGGGCCTCCAGGCTCTCGAGCAGCAGACGAGCGCTCTTGGAATCGAGGGCGCCGGTGGGCTCGTCGGCCATGATCATGGTGGGGTCGGTGACGAGCGCGCGAGCCGCGGCAACGCGCTGCTGCTGACCGCCGGACATCTGGTAGGGATACTTGTCGAGCACCTGACTGATAGACAGGCGCGCTGCCACATCCTGCACACGGGTCGAGATCTCTGCCGAGTTTGTGCGGGCGATGGTGAGCGGCAGGGCGATGTTCTCGCGTGCCGTGAGCGTATCGAGCAGGTTGGAGTCCTGGAAGATAAAGCCCAGCTCCTCGCGGCGGAACTGCGAGAGCTTAGCCTGCTTCATGCGCGTCACGTCCTGGCCGTTGATGCGGATGGTGCCACTCGTGGCGCTATCGATGGTCGACACGCAGTTGAGCAACGTCGACTTGCCCGAGCCCGAAGCGCCCATGATGCCAACGAATTCGCCGCGGTTGACGGTAAAGCTGACGTCGTTGAGCGCGCGGGTCACGTTGCCCAGCGCTCCATATACCTTTTCGAGATGCGCGACCTCCAGTACCGGGGTCACCATGTGCGTGGTTTGCATACCGAGTCCTTTCTTGCAATTAGTCTACGGCATCTATAGTCGCAAGAAGACGAGTCGGCTACCATCGATATGGCTTACGCTTGCCTTACCGTTGTGTAAGGTACGGGTAGCAACCCTGCCGCGTGTTGATGTTGAGAGAGGACTCCTGTTGAAGACTGTTCATGTTGCCGCTGGGATCATTCGCAAGGAAGGATCCGACGAGCTGCTTGCCGTGCAGCGCGGCTATGGCGACATGCAGGGTCTTTGGGAATTCCCCGGTGGCAAGCTCATGCGCGGCGAGACGCCCGAGGACGCCGTACGCCGCGAGCTCATGGAAGAGCTGCAGGTCAAAGTCACCAACCTGCGCGATTTCTATACCGTTGAGTATGACTACCCCGATTTCCACCTCTCCATGGAGTGCTACTACTGCTCGCTGACCGAAGGGTCTGGCGAGCCTCAGAAGCATGACCGTCAGCTTGATATCCGCTGGATTCCGCGCACCTCGCTTGCCACGGTTGAGTGGATGCCCGCCGACAAAGGGCTTATCGATGCTCTGATTGAGTTGAAGGAAGATCGGCTCGAGGCCAACGGCACCGCCAACGACGCCGAGGCCACCACGGCCGACGAGCCCGCCACCAAACCCAAGCGCAAAGCCAAGCGCCGCAGCAAGAAGCGACCCAAGCCCGGTCTGCTCGACGGCATCGATACCTCGGACCTCTCCGCTGACGAGCGTGAGCTCGTGCGCCGTCGCGCCGCTATAAAAAAGTCCATGAAGGGCAACAAGCGTGCGAACACCAAACCTGAGCTGCTCGTTCGCCAGCGCCTGCGCGCCGCAGGCCTTACGGGATACCGTCTGGAATGGAAGGTGCCTGGAAAACCCGACATCGCCTTTCCCGGGCGCAAGATCGCCATCTTCGTCAACGGCTGCTTTTGGCACCGCTGCCCCAAGTGCAATCCGAGCCAGCCCAAGCGCAACGTTGAGTTTTGGGAGGCAAAGTTCCGTCGCAACGTCGAGCGCGACCGCGCTGCCGTGGCAGCACTCACTCAAATGGGCTGGACGCCCATAACCATCTGGGAATGCGAGCTCAAAAAGGACCGCATCGACGCCACGATGGAAAAGGTCATCGAGCAGGTGCGCGCCGCAGAGCCGCAGCGCTAACAGCGAGCATTCACACGCTCCGCACGTCCGCGCCACATCCACGTCACAAACCTTAGAAAGCCCTTAAGCTCAAAACCTTTCAAGAGTGTTACTCGATAGCTTTTACCTGCGGTTTCATCGCAACGTCAAACCTCATTAAGCCTTTCTTTAGCGCTTCTTTGCAGCAGCCGCGGCATAATACTGCCAGCGCACGGGACCTAGCAGCATACCCCGAGCGCAATCTATTGGTGGACATCGAGGAGGCCGCATAAGCATGCATTCTTCCAATGACGCAGCACAGCAGCCATCCCTAAAACATGCAAACCTTTTCTCCTTCCCCCCGACACAGAGAGACGGCCTCCTCGACTCCCCCACCACAAAAGCCAAACGCTCTGCAGACCAACACCTCAACCTGCAGACATCCTTCGAAAAACTCCAAGCCTCACTAGACCAGGCATTCCCCAACCAAGCCCGGGCATACTAACCCCTTATCAACAAAGAAGCCCTAACGCCCCACCCATTTCCGCTCTAACGCCACAAGGGCGACGACCTCGAGTAGATCAACCTGGGAGGGACGAGGGCTTAGTTCCCCAATCTTTCCGCAGGGGGCAAAAAGCCTCTCCGCACGAAGTGCGCAGCGAGGCTTTTTGCATGCCCGAGGACGATTGGGGAACTAAGCCCTCGTCCCTCCCCGGGATATGTAGCGAGTCGGAGTACCCTTGCTGTTACTCTGCTTTGCCCACGGAGTTGAGGTTGGTCATGCGAATCTTAACCAGCTCGGTGATCTCACGCATGCCCTCCTTGGCCGGCTTCTTGGGATCGAAGCAGGCGGGATTCTCGGCCATGTAGGCCATGAAGCCCTTGGTGTAGGCCTGACGCAGCTCGGTGGCGTAGTTAACCTTGCAGATACCGTTCTTCACAGCCTCGGCAACCTGCTCATCGGGCACACCGGAGGTGCCGTGCAGAACCAGCGGCACGTCGACGGCGTCGCGGATGGCCTTGACCACGGACTGCTCGATGTGCGGATCGCTCGTGTACACACCGTGGCTGGTGCCAACGCCAATTGCGAGGGAGGTGCAGCCGGTACGCTCGACGAACTCCTTGGCCTCGGCAGGATCGGTGTAGGGGCTCTCGCCCTCAACCGCGGGACCGTCGTCCTCCTTGCCGCCAACCTTACCAAGCTCAGCCTCGACAGGCACGCCCATGGCGCGGCCAGCGTCGGCGACGGACTTGGTCAGGGCGATGTTGTCCTCGAAGGACTCGTGCGAACCGTCGATCATGACAGAGGTGTAGCCCGTACGGAAAGCCTGCATGCAGCGGTCATAGCCATCGCCGTGATCGAGGTGCAGAGCGACGGGCACGGAAGCGCGCTCGGCAGCAGCCTTGACCATGCCGTAGAAGTAGTCCAGACCAGCGGTCTTGATGGTGCCCGGGGTGGTCTGCATGATGACGGGGGACTTGGTCTCCTCGGCAGCGGCCAGAACGGCCATAACAAACTCGAGGTTCTCGACGTTGAACGCGCCGACGGCGTAGTGGCCGGCCTGAGCGTCCTTGAGCATCTTTTCGGTGGTAACAAGTGCCATGAGCGTTTGCTCCTCTCCCTCGCCCGCATCTGGACATCGGGCGTAGTTGTTCACAAGGCGTTTTACCTTGCGTTTTTCTGCGCTCATTGTATGAAATTCAACGCCTTTACACGCGCGAGATATTGAGCCCATGCAGGTCAATACCGTCGTTTTTGAAAAGTAAACGGAAGGGATTTGAGCCGAGTGGGCGTGTTCGATATTGAATTTTGGGCGTTCAGCGTCTTTCTTTTATAGAAAAGATAAGTAATCGAAAGGTGTTTTCTTACTCAAAAAGAAAATGAACGAAAATAGAGTCAACACAATTCCTGCAAATTTAGCCGAGAATGGAGCAAGCATGGCCCAAGCCACCAACCGTGCTTTTGCCGACGAACGCCGTACCGCCATTATGGAAATGCTCGATCATAATGCCTCGGTGCAGGTAGCAGAAATCGCCCAGACCTTTGGCGTGTCCTCCGTCACCGCCCGCGCCGACCTGGACGCGCTCGCCGAAGCAGGCAAGCTGCGTCGCACACATGGTGGTGCCGTATCGCTCCACAAACGTCTGACCGTCTCCACGCAGGACCGCCGCATCAATGTCAACGTCGCTGCCAAGCAGGCCATCGCGCAAAGCGCCATCGAGCTCGTTAATGACGGCGACACGCTGCTCGTCGACTCGGGCACCACGGCGCTCGAGTTCGTCCGGCTCCTCGATCAGCGCGACGGTATCACCGTCATCACGGCCGACATTACCATTGCCGATTACATCGACGAGAGCATGCCCTCAGTCGATGTCGTCATGCTGGGCGGGGCGCTGCGCAAAGGCCATCGTTATTTGTACGGACCGCTCACTATGCAGGCGCTCCAAATGGTTCATGCCGACCTTGCCGTCATGTGCCCCGGCGCCTTTGTCCCCAGCTGCGGCTTTACGACCGACTTTCCCCAGATGGCCGAGACCAAAACGGCTATGATCGTCGCGGCCCATCAAAGCGTCGCCCTCATGGACGCCAGCAAGGTTAACGGACGCGGCATGTACCGCTTTGCCGAGCTTGCCGATGTCGACTCCATCGTGATGGACCGTGACCCCGACCATGCCGTCGCCACCTCGATCGCCGAGGCCACTGACAGCTCACGTCCAGCCCTCGTCATCGCCACCAGCTAAAACAAAAACCACCACAAAGGTGCCTGTGAACTGCCTCCCATTTCTTGGACATCGGGAAA
>CATYVQ010000004.1 GCA_958413895.1 uncultured Collinsella sp. | reverse complement strand
ACCTTTCCAGGCTCGAGTCGGTCGGCTTCCACATGCCCGACTGGGAGGAAGAGCTAAAACTTCATTTTGATTAGATGCCTTTAGTACATTGTTTGCATTCTTAAAATCAGTGAGAATGCAAACAATGCCATGGGCATTTATGCCATTTTGCCAAGTTGCACCAGGAATTTTTTGGATGGTTGTCAATGCATTTTAAACTTGCAAATTTGATTTTTAACGGATCTGATGCGATGTTGCAGTATCCATTGCTTTGCTATAGGGCAACGGAGGGTCTTGTTATTCCAACTTCGAATGACGCTATTGAAATCATGAAATCGACCAATGTTGATTTCACAACATATTTTAATGCGCTATCCATTTATAAGTGGCGAAAATACACTACTGCAAAGGC
The DNA here is from genome assembly GCA_958413895.1 of uncultured Collinsella sp. Lineage (GTDB taxonomy): Bacteria > Actinomycetota > Coriobacteriia > Coriobacteriales > Coriobacteriaceae > Collinsella. The sequence continues at coordinate 131,464 of CATYVQ010000004.1, read as the reverse complement.
GTTTTATCTTCATATCGAGTATTGCGGCTCCGCCTTAACGCTTCAGCAGACGTATGCAAATAATTATTCTTGGATTCCTTCTACAATTGATGGCTCTGCGGTTAGTTTGCAACGATCCGATGAATGGAGTACGGCTGAAATCGAACTCTCCCTTTGTGAGGGAGAGATTCTGCACGCTTTTAATATCAGTACTGAAGGCCCTGTTAATATTCGGAATGCGTATTATTATTGCGATTGTGAAGAACTGGATATTCATCCAGTTGAGCTAGCGCTTGCAACTACTACGTTTAAAAAAGAAGACTATATTGTCCGTAACGTATCTCTTTTACAAAAGAACATTATTGATTCTGATGAAGAGATTGCTGATCATTTCCACGTACACATTATTGATAATGGCCGTTCGCTGAATAGTGCAAACCTGGATTCATCGCGTGTTACTGTTCATCCAAATCCTAATGTCGGCGGGTCTGGTGGTTTTGCTCGGGGGATGATTGAGTCACTTGAGCAGAATCCTAAAGCGACTCATGTTCTCCTGATGGACGATGATGTCGAGGTTCTTCCCGAGAGTTTTATCCGCACTTTCAACCTGCTCTCTCTTCTCAAAGAAGAATATGCTGAGGCCTTTTTATCGGGTGCTATGATGAGCTTGGAAGAGCCCAATTTGCGTACCGAGGATTTAGGGTTCTTTACTGCTAAGGGAACTTTTTCTCCCCTTAAGCCTGCAGGCTATATGACCTCACTTCATGATGTCGTTGAGACCGAGATATATAAGGCCCCAACTGGCCTTTATGAGGACACTGCCCAACAGTATGCTGGCTGGTGGTATTGCGTTATACCTACCGCAACGATTGAACGTGAGGGGTTGCCCTTGCCCTTATTTGTTCGTTCTGATGATGCTGAGTATGCGCTTCGTTGCAAACCCAAGTTCATGTCCATGAATGGTATTTGCGTTTGGCATAATTCCTTTAAGTTTAAGTATAGTGCTGCCGTGGAGCGTTATCAGGTAAGCCGAAATACGCTAATCAGTCAGGCGACAACTGGCGCTGCGCCTCTCTCTGATTTTCTTTATGAGATTCGTCGTGAAGTTGAGCTCGACTTGAAGAAATTTAATTACGATGAAGCTGCTCTTGCCGTAAAAGGTCTTGAAGATTTTTTGAGAGGTCCGGAGTGGATTTCTCATCCTGTCGCTGAATCCCGTTTTATGGCGGCAAATCGTGAAAGGGAACAATTGATTCCCATCGAGCAGCTCATCCCTCAGGCACAAGAATTGGGTGTCGACTTGACGCAACTGACTTTTGGCAATTTGAGCCTTGGGGGCGACAGGTCTAGGCTGCAGGCATTTAAGGATTATCTGACCATTAATGGCCACCGTTTTGTTAACGACTCCGTTAAACGTAACGGTAGGGTTGCTGTTATTGATGCTGCGGGATGGGTTTATCCCGCAGGTAAAATCAGGGATGTTGACACGCTTATTGTGGTAGATATGCCTAATAAAAAGGGTGCCATTAGACATATGGATAAGAAGCGATTCAAAGAGGTTTGGAGTCGTTTTCGTAAAGCCGAGAAGGAATTCAAGCGTAACAAAGATAAGATTTATACCGAATACGCTTCGTATAGAGATGTCTTTACTTCGATCGATTTCTGGAAACAGTATTTGAAAGAGGCGTCGGAGTAGTCTTCATGTGAGTGGGTTTCAAGGTGGGACCCACTCATTCTTTTGTATCATATGAGTAATTGTGCTTCGTTCATTGTTTGTCGTTGCGAAGGTTAAGCCATGTCCTTGCTTTCTACTATTAAAAAGATCCTCCCTGGCTCATCCCGATCGTTGCATGCTATGCATGAGGATATGGACCGTCGTTTTGACGAGGTTTTCGCCCGTATTGAGCAGGCCGATAACGGTATCAATATGAATATCAATTACAAATTCGATACTCGGCTATTTCCAGAAATTGAATTGCTCAAGCAACGCCAACAAAGTCTGTCAGAACAAATGAGGCTTCGCTTTGAATTGTTAGCGCGACGTGCGTACCCCGATCTCACCCCTTTTGAGCTCCGTTGCAAAATCTTTGATGCATTACCCGACGCCGAGGGTGATATTCGATTGATGCAGCAGGCAAACGCGGCCTTGATGAGTAAGCTAGACGCGATTTGTGTTGCCAATAATATTCAATACTGGCTTTCTTATGGTTCTCTTGTTGGCACCTTGTCTCGATCGGGTTTTATTCCTTGGGACGACGATATTGATATCTGCATGCTTAGGTCCGATGTGGATAAGCTCACTGCCGCTTTAATAGACGACCCTGAATATCAAATCACCCTCGTATATGACTGGTTTGTAAAGTGTCGTCAAGTTCGCTTTTGTTCAACTAATTCGCTTATACCTTGTTTTGTGGACATTTCGATTTACGACCGGGCGGCCGAGAATTCCAAGCGCGCGAACGATCAACTTAGGCAACTCAGAATTGAGCTTATGGATTTCTTTGACAAAAATGAACGTGAGTTTAGTTTTTGGAAAGATAATCCTTGGATGGTTCATCCACACAGTGGGCTTAGCGTGCAGTGCGGAGATGTTGACTTGGAAGCTCAGAGAACAGTTGTTTCTTCTGCGGAGATTGATCTTGTCCAGAGCGTATTCGATTCGTTTAATGAAAAGGCTCATGATCTAGGTTTGTTAACCGATGAGTCTCGTGGTGATTTTGCATACGCGATTGATAACGTTTTTGATGCCCCTAAACGTAAAATAATTTGGGACCGCAACGATATCCTTCCCGTAAGAAAGCATCCGTTTGACAGCTTCTCTTTTTTGGTTCCCGCGAAAGCGGAAAAGGTCGCTGATGATTGCTATCCTGGATGGCCTTACATGCCAATGGACATCTGTGGGCATGATCATTTTGCAAAGGATGTTTTGTCTGATCCCGATGTTCGCTCCGCGATGGCAAAGTTTGTCGACGAATGTAATTAGTAGTTACAACGGCTTTGATTAAGGTATTTAAAATGCAGTTTAAACTTGCGAATGTTGTACTTAAAGTTGAAAAGCATGCAAAGGATTTTCCCGAGCTCTACTATCGCGTGCTCTCCGGTGGTGCTTCGTATGATGACGATATACATTCACTTCATGTCAATGGACACGTTGACTTTCTGACGTATGTGAATGGCCTATCTGCTGGCAAATGGCATCAGTATGCGTCTGTTGGCGGCGTTGTCTTGCATATGGCTTTATTTGGCAGGGGCCGGGTTGTCGTTCATGGAGTGAGATCTAGCGAGCTGAATCCTGTCGAGCTTAAATCGAATCCTTTTGATGGCAATGAAATTGATCCTTGCGTTCTCGATATTGATATCGATACAACCGGCTACGACTTGATCGGTTTTAGGATTGAGAGTGATGAGGGCTATTCCGTAGACCTCTTGAACGCCTCTTATCTGACTGATGTTCCTGAGGACTCAATTAACCAGATCAATCTTGCTCTTTCTACTACTACATTTAAGAATGAGCAGTACATTCTTCCGAATATTGAACTCGTTAAAGCGGGCATCTCCAAAGAGGACGGTCCGATTCGCGACCACTTCCACATGTTTGTCGTCGACAATGGACAGACGCTCGATTCTGCATCACTTTCCGATGAGCTAGTCACCGTGCTCCCGAATCCCAATACGGGCGGTTCGGGAGGATTCGCACGTGGAATGATGGCGGCTACTGAAACTCCTGATCAGTACACTCACATCATTTTGATGGATGACGATGTCTCTATTATGCCCGAGAGTTTGATCCGCACGTTCAATCTCCTCTCTCTTGCTAAAGGCAAGTATAAGGATGCCTTTATTAACGGCGCCATGCTCTCAATGGAGGACCCTACTCGTCAGTTCGAGGATGTCTCGTATGTGGCGACCACTGGTGCCTATCGTCGCGTAAAAGAGGACTTGAATGTTGGCAAGCTGTCCGACATCCTCGAAAATGAACGCACGAACGTTGAAGTTGATCAGGCCTATGGGGCTTGGTGGTATAGCTGCATTCCGGTGAAGGCTATCGAAAAGAACGGCCTTCCCATGCCTTTCTTTATCCGCTGCGACGACGTTGAGTTTGGCATGCGCAATAAGCCTGTCTACATGACCATGAATTGCATTTGCGTGTGGCATGCAAGCTTTGAGGGGCGTTTCCGCGCTTCGGTTGACTGCTACCAGTACTTCCGCAACTTCTTTGCCATGATTTCACTCGATGATTGTGCTGATGAGAAAATGTTTGTCCTTCGTATTCAGCGAGGGGTACGTCAGAACTTGCGCGATATGGATTATCAGGCTGCTGAGTTTATCCTTGATGGCTTTGAGGACTATCTGCGCGGCCCTGAGTATCTCCAGAAGCTTGATGGCGCCGCGACGATGATTGGTAAGGGTAAGTTAAACGAAAAGCTGATTCCTGTTTCCGAAATGGATCCAGAGCTTCTTCGCAAGGCTGGGGTTACGGAGCAAGTGCTCGCTAATGTTAATCTGGAATTCCATCCTTCGAAATTTATGAAGTATTGGAGATCTATTCCTTACGACAAACACTATCTTCCCGATGCGCTGTTGCGCGGAAAGCCCGGCTATGCAGTTAAGAATGGCAGCTGTACGCTTGAAGGCAATTCGACGCGTTGCAAGACGCTGGTATTTCTTGATCCGACCCGCGAGAAGGGGTCGGTCCGCACGATGGATCGGGCGCGGTTCAAGAGTATTCGCCGCCGAGAGCACGAACTGATGGCGCGCTATCGTAAAGAGGGCAAGAGCGTCAGGGGGGCATGGAAAGATGCCATGCCGTACATGACTTCGCGAGAGTTTTGGGAACAGTATTTAGGTCTGAAATAAGAAGAGGTCCGGATTAAGTCCGGACCTCTTCTTATTTTGAATAGGTTTTATAGGCTTGTAACTCCCATTGTTTTCTTTCGACTTTTGCAACTGAGTCGAGGATTAGTCCCGTTGCTAGGCTCAACCCACACAGGAACATGAATGAGGCCGCAAGTATGGCCGTGGGGAAACGGGGGACTAAGCCGGTTTGGAAGTACTCCATAACAATTGGAATTCCGAGGGCAAGGCCTATGATGGCGAAGATGAGCGCTATAAGTGTAAATAACTTGAGCGGACGATAGTCTTTAAAGAGCGTTCCAATCATTGCGATGACCTTGATGCCGTCGCTAACGGTGTTGAGCTTGGACTCGGAGCCTGCGGGCCGATCGCGATACTCCACCGGCACGTCTTTAATTCGCCAGCGGTGATCGACAGCGTGGATGGAGAGCTCGGTCTCAATCTGGAAGCCCTCGCTCAAAACGGGGAAGGTCTTGACGAAGGGTTTGCTCATGGCTCGGTAGCCGGTCATCACGTCGTCGAAGCTGTAGCCGTAAATCCACTTGATCATGGTGCGAACAAGATTGTTGCCAAAGCCGTGGAAGGCCCTCTTGTTCTCTTCGGCATAGGTGCCGTTTGACAGGCGATCGCCAACGGTCATATCGGCTTCGCCGTTAAGGATGGGCTCGCAAAGCGCCTTTGCCGCCTCGGCGGGGTAAGTGTCGTCTCCATCAACCATTAGATAGCATTCGGCGTCGACATCACGGAACATTTGGCGGCACACGTTGCCTTTGCCCTGCCTAGGCTCGTGGCGCACCGTAGCCCCGTGCTGCTTGGCGACTTGTGAAGTGTCATCGGACGAGTTGTTGTCGTAAACATAGACAGTTGCGCCGGGCAGCTCTCGATGGAAATCGTCGACAACTTTGCCAATCGTCAACGCTTCGTTGTAACAGGGGATTATGACGGCGGTACTCGAATAGTCCATGTAGGACCTCCTTTAATGACTCATCTGGTCGAAAGTATACCTATCGCCTGCCCCTTTGATTAGATATGGGTTAGTTCTCCAGATTTGTTGCGGTGAGTTATCGTCTACGTGGTAGGGCTATACTTTCCACTGTTATGTTTTACGAGACAAGGAGATGGTCCGTGGCTGACAACGTAGAGAGTCAGAAAGCGGTGGCTAAACCGGCCTCTCACGCTAAAAATGATTTTGAAAAGGACAAGTTCATTCTTAAGCAGCTTGTCACCAAAGATTTTAAAATCAAATATCGTCGCAGTGTTTTGGGCGTGGCATGGTCCGTCCTCAATCCGCTGTTGATGATGGTTGTTATGTCGATTGTGTTCTCGACAATCTTCGCGCAAGGTCGCAATGGTTCTATTACGCCCGAAATGTATCCGCTTTACTTGATTGTCGGTAACGTGACTTTCTCTGTCATGTCCGAGTCGACGAACCAAGCGCTTATGTCCATCATTTGGGCTTCCTCGCTGCTTAAGAAGGTCAAGGTGCACCGTTGGGTCTTTCCGGTGCAGAAGGTGCTGTTCTCGCTCGTTAACTTCGCCTTCTCTTTGGTTGCTGTCGCCTTGGTTATGCTTTGGTTCCACGTGCTTCCCACCTGGCATTTAATTCTGCTGCCGGTTTGCTTGCTCCTGCTTATGTGTTTCTGCATGGGCTTGGGCATGATGCTGTCTGCGTTGGCGGTTTTTTTCCGCGATGTTATGCACCTGTGGACCGTTGTTATCACGGCCTGGATGTATCTGACGCCGATTTTCTGGACGACCGACTTCATTAGCCAGATGGCACATTGGATTCAGGTGCTCGTGGTTGTCAATCCCATGTACAACTACCTTCAGTTTATGCGCGATATTTTCCTGTTTAATACCATGCCCTCTGCGCTTACCTTTGGGCTGTGTGTTGTTTGGGCTGTTCTTGCTCTTGCTATTGGCTACACCGTGTTTCATAAGACCGAGCACAAGTTTATTCTCTACATCTAAGGAGTGCTGTTCATGACTGAATCTGCTATTGATTACAGCAAGCAGCCCCTTGCTGTTGAGGTCAAAGACGTCACCATGATCTTTAACATGGCGTCCGAGTCGCTTACGAATCTCAAGGAGTACTTTATTAAGCTCGCCAAGCACGAGCTGTTCTTTGAGGAGTTCCGTGCGCTTAAGCACATTTCGTTTAATGTGCATCGCGGCGAGGTCGTTGGCCTTGTTGGTACTAACGGTTCCGGTAAGTCTACGATGCTCAAGATCATTGCTGGCGTTTTGGAGCCCAGTGAGGGCGAGGTTAAGGTCCACGGCAATATTGCACCTCTGATTGAGCTCGGCGCTGGTTTCGATCCTGAGCTTACCGCGCGTGAGAATATCTATCTGAACGGTGCGCTGCTTGGATACACGAAGGAGTTTATTGACGCTAGCTTTGACGAGATCATTGAGTTCGCTGAGCTTAAAGACTTCGTTGACATGCCCTTGAAGAACTTCTCGTCGGGTATGGTCGCGCGTATCGCCTTTGCTATCGCCACGATTACCGAGCCCGATATTTTGATTGTTGATGAGACGCTTTCTGTTGGCGATGTCTTTTTCCAGCAGAAATGTGAGCGCCGCATTCAGCACTTTATCGAGAGTGGCGACGTCACGGTTTTGTTCGTTTCTCACTCCATGGAGCAGGTTGAGCGTATTTGCCAGCGTGCTGTTTGGATCGAGAAGGGCGACCTGCGTATGGATGGCCCCGTGGATGAGGTCTGCAAGGCATACCACGACCAGTTCAAGTAGGTTATAATTTATTAGCCGTGTGAACTTGTACCCGCTTGGACGCGCGGCCTTATGCTCCATTAGCTCAGTTGGATAGAGCAGGGGACTTCTAATCCCAAGGTCGACGGTTCGAATCCGCCATGGAGCACCAATAGAGTTTTTGAAGACCCGGTTATTGTGCCGGGTCTTTGCTTTTTGGGACGCGTGCGCGTGCAGTGCTCCCTCAACAATAAGTCCGATGCAGCGATGCTGCACCGGACTTTCTACATCCCAGAATGGCTATCAGCCTTTGGCTGTTGGGCTTTTACGACTCCGTGGGCTCCACACCCAGCTCGTTGCGGACGAGCTCGAAGGCGGCGGCGATGGCCTTGTCCATGTCGTAGTACTTGTAGCCGCCCAGGCGACCGGCGAAGACCACGTCGCCCTCCTGCGCCGCCAGCTCCTCGTACTGCTTGTAGAGGGCCTCGTTCTTGGTGTCGTTGATGGGGTAGTAGGGCTCGTCGCCGGGCTTCCAATCCGCCGGGTACTCGCGCGTGATGACGGTCTTCTCCTGCGTGCCGAACTCAAAGTGCTTGTGCTCGATGATGCGGGTGTAGGGGACCTCGCGCTCGGTGTAGTTGACCACGGCCACGCCCTGATGGTCGGTCTCGTCGAGCGTCTCGGTCTCGAAGCGCAGGCTGCGGTACTCCAGCGTGCCCAGCTTGAAGTCGTAGAACGCATCGATGGGGCCGCAGTAGATCGTCTTGGCGGCGATATCTGGCTCGGCGGCGACCAGCTCCTTGTACTCCACGCCGCAGCGCACCTCGATGCCCTCGAGCATGTTGGCGACCATTTTGGTGTAGCCGCCCATGGGGATGCCCTGGTAGCGGTCGTTGAAGTAGTTGTTGTCGTAGGTAAAACGGCAGGGGAGGCGCTTGATGATGCTGGCGGGCAGGTCCTTGCAGTCGCGGCCCCACTGCTTCTCGGTGTAGCCCTTCACGAGCGTCTCGAAGATGTCGCGGCCGACGAGCGACAGCGCCTGCTCCTCGAGGTTGGCCGGCTCTCCGATGTTCTCGGCGGCCACCTGCTCGGCGATCTTGGCCTTGGCGTCGGCCGGCGTGACGACGCCCGGCCACATCTTAGCGAAGGTGTTCATGTTGAAGGGCATGTTGTACATGTTGCCGTGGAAGTTGGCGACCGGCGAGTTGACGTAGTTGTTGAACTCGGCGAAGCGGTTTACGTAGTCCCAGACGTCCTTCATGGAGGTGTGGAAGATATGCGCACCGTAGCGGTGGACCTGGATGCCCTCGACGTCCTCGGTATAGATGTTGCCGGCGATGTGATCGCGGCGGTCGATGACTAGGACCGACTTGCCGGCGCGCTTGGCGGCGTTGGCGAAGACGGCGCCAGAGAGGCCGGCACCGACGACAAGGTAATCGAACTGGGACATGGATATACTCCTTTGTATGTCAATTGGACAGTTACAAATGATTCGGGATAAACGCCACTGGCTTATTTACCCCAAAGATTAGTGTAGCAGATGCTCTTTCAGCAGCTCCAGCGCGTGGGCATACCCCTGCAGGCCTTCGCCGGTGATGGTGGCGAAGCAAGCTAGGCGGGCGTAGCTCACCTGGCGGAAGTCCTCGCGTGTTTCGACGGCGCTGATGTGGACCTCGACGGCAGGGATGGCGACGGCCCTGAGGGCGTCGAGGATCGCGACGCTCGTGTGCGTGTAAGCCGCCGGGTTGATGACGATGCCGTCGACCTTGCCGTAGGCCTCTTGGATCTTGTTGACGATGCTGCCCTCGTGGTTAGACTGGAAGACCTCGACCTCGTCGAAGCCCTGTGCAGCGCCCGCTTCCTGGCAGATCTGCACTAAGCGGTCGTAGTTGTCGCTGCCATAGATGTCCGGTTCGCGAATGCCGAGCATGTTGAGGTTGGGGCCGTTGATGACGAGTGCTTTCATGGTTGCTTCCTTTGTGATTGGAAAACCACCACAAAGGTGCCTGTCCCCTTTGTAGTGGTTTTGGTTAGAGAGCGGGTGGGAGGGTGTCGAGGATGGCACGGGCGGTGTTGGCGGCGCAGTCGCGTGAGTCGATGATGTAGTCGGCCCAGGCGCGGTAGCGCGGCATACGCTGCTCGGCCAGCTTGTCGATGCCGTCGCGCGCGGTGATGGGGCGGCCCTTGTGGGCGAGCTCGTCGAGCTTGCGGTTGAGCATCACGATCTGGCTGTTTTGGTGCAGCAGAGGGTAGTTCTCGTCGCGCGTAACCACGCCGCCGCCGGTGGAGAGCACCAAGCCGCTGCGCTTGGAGATGTCGGCCAGCGCTGCCGTCTCCTGCTCGCGGAAGGCCGCCTCGCCGCACTTGACGATAAAATCGGCGCAGGGCATGCCCAGGCGCTCCTCGAGGGCGCGATCTAGGTCGATGTGCTCGCGGCCCGTGAGCTGAGCGATCTGCTCGCCCACGCGGGTCTTGCCCGAGCCCGGCATGCCAATCAGGGCGATGTTCTGCTCATGGCGCGACAGGCGCTCCGTTACGTCCAGGATGCGCTCGCGCGGGGTGACCTGGCCGGTATAGCGCTCGACGGCCTGTGCCGCCTGTGCCACGAGCATCAGCAGTCCGCCGATGTAGGGGATGCCGCGGCGCTCGGCCTCGAACATCAGACCCGTGCGGGCGGGGTTGTAGACAATGTCGATGACGCCTTCGAGCGCATCGAGTCCTTCGAGCGTGCAGGGGGCGTCGGGGCAGTGGGGGAACATGCCGGCAGGCGTGCAGTTGACGAGCAGCGCGGCATCGGATTGCTGCGCGATGTTGTCGTAATTGACCTCGCTTGTGCGACCCACGGGTACGACGATGGCGCCCAGGTCGTCGAGTACCATGCTGGCCGTAGTGCCGGCACCACCGGTGGCACCGAGCACGAGGACCTTCTTGCCGGCAACCTCTACGCCTAACTCCTCGACCAGGCACCGAAAACCAAAGTAGTCGGTGTTTTCGCCGCGCAGGCGGCCATCGGGCAGGCGTGTGATGGTGTTGACGTTGCCCATGCGCTCGGCCAGGGGACTCAGCTCATCCAGGTATTCCATGACGGCGCGCTTGTAGGGGATGGTCACGTTGGTACCTTCCCACTCGTTGCCGGTCATAAAGGCCGCAAGATCCTCGGGCTCGCGCTCAAAGCGCACGTACTCGAGCCCAGCGAGCTCCTTGTAGATGGTCGGGGTGTAGCTGTGGCCCAGCACGCGGCCCAGCACGCCGTAGGGACGGGTTGCGGCGGTGTCGGTCATCTAGAGCACCTCCGTGTAGCTGCCAAAGTAGGTGAAGCTCTCGCACACGTCATCGATGGAATCGAGCAGGTCGTCGAGGGCCTTGCTGCCAAAGGGGCAGTCCAGGTCAAAGTAGAACATAAACTCAAAGTCGCGACCGGGGATGGGGCGGCTCTCGAGCTTGATGAGGTTGATGTTGAGGGCGTAGAAGCGCTCGAGTACACGATAGAGCGCGCCCGGCTCGTTGGCCGTGGTGATCATGAGTGAGGTGCGGTTGGCGCCGGGGTAGACGCGCGGCTCGCGGCTGATGACGACAAAGCGCGTGTAGTTGTTGTCCGAGTCCTGGATGTTGGGCTCCAGCACCTCCAGGCTGTAGAGCGCCGCACAGCTGCGCGAGGCGATGGCGGCGACGTCGGTACGTTCGGAGTTGGCGACCATCTCTGCCGACATGGCGGTGTTGGGGTACTTGGTGGCGTGCAGACCGTGGGCCTCGATAAAGCCGGCGCACTGGGCGATGGCCTGGCCATGGCTGTAGACCTCACGCACGTCTGCGAGCTTGGTGCCGGGTTTGACGAGCAGGTTGTGATCGATCTTGAGGCGCAGCGAACGCACGATGTGGAAGTCGAACTGGGCGAGCAGGTCGTAGACGGCGTTGACCGAGCCGGCGGTGGAGTTTTCGATGGGCAGCACGCCAAACTCGCAGAAGCCGTCGCGCACGGCGCGCATGACGCCCTCGAAGGTGTCGAAGAACGCGATGTCGGGTACGTCGAAGAGCTTGCACGCGGCGATCTGGCTGTAGGCGCCTTCCACACCCTGACAGGCAACGCTGGCCGTCTGGGGGAAGGGCGTATCGAAGGCTACAGCCGTGGCGTGTGCCTTTTGCGAGATCGTGATGCCCTTGAGCTCGTTGATGTAGCGCTGCTGCTCGGCTTTGCTCATGCTCATGAGGAGACGGAACAGCGTGATGGTCTGCGCCTCGTAGCGCTCGGGCGCGCGGCCGGCAAGGTTGTTGAGCTTGGAGCGCTCGCGGGCGGGGTCGAAGACGGCCTTGCCCATCTCGATTTTTGACTTGGCGACCTCGGTGGCAATATCCATGCGCTCGACAAAGCTATTGAGGAGCGTGGTATCGATGCCGTCGATGGCTTGGCGAATATCGGCAAGGTCCATGGAGACCCCTTTCACGTGTCGGGGGATGTTGAGGGGTGGGTAGTTAGCGCTGGGCGGCGTCCTCGAGGAGGGCGTCCCAGATGGCGAGGGCAGCGGCTGCTTCGGCTACGGGGACAGCGCGCGGGACGATGCAGGGATCGTGGCGGCCGTGGACCGAGAGCTCGGCATTTTCCATGGCGTCCATGTCTATGGTCTGCTGCTCGCGGCCGATGGAGGGCGTCGGCTTCACGGCCATACGCCACATGACGGGCGCGCCGGTGGAGATGCCGCCTAAGATGCCGCCGGCGTTATTGGACTCGACTTCAATTTTGCCGTTCTCGGCATCGATGCGATACGGGTCGTTGTTCTCGCTGCCGCGCATGGCGGCCACAGCAAAGCCCATGCCAAACTCCACGCCCTTTACGGCGGGAATACCAAAGGCGATTCGCGCGATGCGGTTCTCGATACCGTCGAACATGGGGTCGCCGATGCCCGCGGGCAGGCCGTAGATGCCGCACTCCACGATGCCACCGATGCTGTCGAGCTCGTCGCGCGCGGCCAGAATCTCCTCGCGCATGCGACCGGCAGCGGCGGCGTCAATGCAGGGCAGGTCGTTCGAAAGGATCGCCTTGCGGTCGGCCTCGCGATAGACCATGTCGTCCATGGGCAGGTCGGAGATGCCGCCGATCTGCGCGACGTGCGCCATGACCTTGATGCCACGGGCTTCGAGTGCCTGCAGCGCGATGCCACCGGCGATGCATAAGGGGGCCGTTAGGCGGCCGGAGAAATGCCCGCCGCCGGCGACGTCGTGCATGTTGTGGTACTTCACGCGGGCAGGAAAGTCTGCGTGCCCCGGGCGGGGCTTGCGGCGCAGCTCGGAATAGTCCTTGGAGCGCGTGTTGGTGTTCTCGATAATTGCTGCGATGGGTGCGCCAGTGGTGTGTCCATCGACCACACCGGCGATGATATGCGCGGCGTCGGCCTCGCGGCGCTTTGTTGCGGTCTCGTCGCGACCGGGGGCGCGGCGATCGAGAAAGGCCTGCAGCTGCTCCTGGTCAACGGCAATACCAGCAGGAATGCCGTCGAGTGAGCAGCCGATAGCAGGGGAGTGCGACTGGCCGAAAATGCTCAGATGCAAAACGTTGCCAAAGGTCGAGGACATGCTATTCCTCCTCGAGCGTGACCTTGCCGCCCAGCAGGCGGTAGTGGTCGAAGAAATCGGGATAGGACTTGTTGACGGCCTCGGCGCCGTGGATGACGACTTCGCCGGTGGCGCGGCTCGCGGCGATTGCGGCCATCATGGCGATGCGATGGTCGTTGTGCGAATCGACCTCGCCGCCGGTAAAGGCATCGACACCCTTGATGATGAGGTCGTCGCCGGCAATACGCACCTGTGCGCCCAGCGCAGTGAGCTCATGGGTGGTGGTGACCAAGCGATCGGATTCCTTGATGCGCAGGCGGGCGCAGTCGCGGATGAACGTGCGGCCCTGCGCCAGCGATGCCACGGCAGAGATGACGGGCACCAGGTCGGGAATGTCGTGGGCGCTCATCTCAAAGCCGGCGAGCTTGTCGGACTGCACAGTGGCGGCGTTGGTGGAGCGCACGATGCGGGCGCCAAAGCGCGAAAGCGCGGCGAGTACGTTGCGGTCGCCCTGCGCAGAGCTCAGCGACACGCCTTCCACAGTGATGGGGTCGGTGCCGATGGCGCCGGCACACAGCCAAAAGGCCGCATTGGACCAATCGCCCTCGACGGCCACGCTACCGGGCGTGCGGTACGAGCCGCTGTTTACGCGGAAGTTTGTGACCTCGGGCTGGCCATTCTTGGCGGGGATACGCTCGACGTTGACCTCGACGCCGAAGGCCTTCATGGCCTGGATGGTCAGGTTGATATAGGGTCGGCTCTCGATCAGGCCGGTCACCTGCACACAGGAGGGCTGGGCCAGAAGCGGGGCTGCCAGCAGCAGGCCGGAGATGTACTGCGAGCTCACATTGCCCGGCAGGATAAAGGTGCCCGGGCGCATGCGGCCGCTTGTCTTGAGCGGAAAACCGCCCAGACCCTGCAGGTCGCAGCCGGCGGCAATGATCTCGTCGGAAAGCGGGGAGAGCGGGCGGGCACCCAGACGGCCCTGGCCCACAAAGGTGGCCTCTGCGCCCAGCGCGCAAGCGACGGGCAGCATAAAGCGGAGCGTGGAGCCGCTCTCGCCGCAGTCGAGCGTGCCGCCGGCAAGTGCCTTGAGCAGGCCAAACTCAATACTCTTCATGGTGGGGTGGACCTGGAAGCCATCCTCGACGGTCTCGATGCGGGCGCCGAGTGCCGTAAGGCAGCGCACCGTGGCCTCGATGTCGGCGCAGGTGGTATTGCAGGTGACGTGCGTCTCACCGTTGGCGAGCGCGGCACAGATGATCAGGCGGTGCGCCATCGACTTGGACGCGATGGCGGGAACAGTGCCCTTGAGCGGGGACGGGGTGATGCGGGCTAGCATGCGGAAGCGTCTCCCTTCTGGCCGAGGCCCTCGGCAATTAAATCGTGGAAGGTGGAAAGCGGCGTGCGGTCGATGCTGCAACGGCCAATACCGTGCGGAATCACCAGGTCGATGGTGTCACCGGCGCGTTTTTTGTCGTGCAGCGCCTCGGCGAAGATGGCGTCGGCCGAAAGCTCGCAGCGGGTCTTGAGGCCGTGACGCGCGCAGAGCTCTTCGATGCGCACCGGCAGTTCGGCGTCGCAAATGCCATGTAGCGCTGCGGCGCGCGTGATAATGCCCATGCCGATCGACACGCAGTTGCCGTGGCCGAGCTCAAAGTGCTCGCAGGCCTCGACAGCGTGTCCGGCGCTGTGTCCAAAGTTGAGGAGCTTGCGCTGGTTGGTCTCGCGCTCATCGGCGACAACCACGGCGCGTTTAATGTCGATATTGCGGGCGATGATGAGCGCCACACGGGCAACGTCGCGGTTGAGGAGCTCCAGCGTGAGTGGGGTCTTCTCCAGCTCGGTGAAAAGCTCGGGGTCGGCGATTACGGCGTGCTTAACGACCTCTCCGCAGCCGTCGGCGAACTGCGCGGGCGTGAGGGTAGCCAGGCATCCCACGTCGGCAATAACCACGCTCGGCTGCCAAAAGGCGCCGGCCAGGTTTTTGCCGGCAGCTAGGTCGATGGCCGTCTTGCCGCCCACCGACGAATCAACCATAGCGAGCAGGCTCGTGGGGATCTGCACAAACTTGCAGCCGCGCATGTAGGTGGCGGCCACAAAGCCAGCCACGTCGCCCACAACGCCGCCGCCGAGTGCCACGATCACGTCGGAGCGTGAAAGCTCATGCTCGGCCACAAACTCCAAAATGGCAACATAGGTCTCGGCGCGCTTATGGGCCTCGCCGGCCTCGAAGGTGCAGATGCTCGCCTCGTAGCCTGACGCCTCCAGGCTCTGCTTAACGGGCATCTGGTAGAGCGGGCCCACGTTGGTGTCCGTCACGATGACGGCCTTGGTGCCGCCGGCAGTGGCGCGAACGAGCGGTCCCGCCTGCTCCAGCAAAAACGTGCCAACATGCACTTGGTAGGGGCGTGCAGTGTCGATATCGATGGTAATCGCCATAAGCTTCGGTCCTTTCGACCTGGCGTGATAGGTGGTCTAGTGGGAGGCCTCGTCGTCGAGCGCGCGCTTGATGCGGTCGCCCTCGGCAAGGAGATTCTCCAGATAGCGCTGGTCGCGGTCCTTAAGGGCGCGGCTGTAGGCGCCGAGCGATTCGATAAGATGGTCGATCTCGAAGGCGAGCGCATCGGCGTCGTCGATCATAAGCTCGGACCACATCTGAGGATTGAGGTGCGCCACACGGGTGAGATCGCGGTAGCTTCCGGCCGAAAAGCCGTGGTGGACCTGGGCGGTGGGGCTCTTGACGTAGGCGTTGGATACCACGTGCGCAAGCTGGCTCGTGAAGGCGATGACGCGGTCGTGTTCGGCGGCGCTGGTCACGCTGAACTTGCCAAAGCCCAAGGGGCGCACCATCTCGCGCACCTGGCCCAAAAGCTCCAGCTTGAGCGCATCGTCCACCGCGGGCGGTACGAGCACGAGCGGGGCGCCCTGGAACAGGTCGGCACGGGAGTGAGCGTAGCCCGAGTACTGCGTGCCCGCCATGGGGTGCGCACCCACAAAGTAAAAGCCGTGCTCGCGGGCAAGCTCAAAGGCGCGCTCGCACACGATGCCTTTGACGCCCACCGTGTCGATCACCACGGGACCCATGATGGCCTCGGTGTCGGTGGCGTCGGCGAGGGCCTGGGCATGCGTCTCGAGCCACTCGATGCAGGCCTCGGGGTAGCAAGCCAGGACGATGATGTCGCATTCGCCGAGTGTCTTGTCGTTGAGCTCGCCGGCAACGGTGCCCATGCTGGCGGCCGTCATGACATCGTCATCGGGGTCCCAGGCCAGCACGCGGACGCCCGCCTGCGCATAGCCGCGGGCAAAGCTACCGCCGATGAGGCCAAGGCCGACGATACCGGCGCACTTGGGGCCGCCCTGGTTAACGCGCGCGTTTCTCACCGTACCCATGGGCTACTCCATGGTCTCTTGGCAGACAACCTCGCGGATGGCTCGGATGCGGCGCATGGTGTCGTCGAACTGATCGGGGGTGAGGGCCTGGGCGCCGTCGGACCAGGCACGGCTCGGCTCGTCGTGGACCTCGATCTCCAGGCCATTGGCACCGCAGGCGGTCGCGGCGAGTGCCATGGGTTCTACGTAGCGGGTGTAGCCGGTGGCGTGGCTGGGGTCGGCAACGACAGGCAGGTGCGACAAGTGGTGCAGCACCGGCACGGCGTTGAGGTCGAAGGTGTTGCGGGTGCGGGTCTCGAAGGTGCGGATGCCGCGCTCGCACAGGATGACGTTGTCGTTGCCCTCGCTCATGATGTACTCGGCTGCCATGAGCAGTTCGTCGATCGTGCCGGACATGCCGCGCTTAAGCAAGATCGGAGTCTTGGTCTTGCCGACCTCCTTGAGCAGGGGGAAGTTCTGGGCGTTACGGGCGCCGATCTGCATGACATCAATCTTTTTGTCAAGGAAGACCTGCACGTCGCGCGGGTCCATGATCTCGGTGACGATCGGCATGTCGAGCTCGGCAGACGCCTCGCACAGCAGGTCGAGGCCGGCAGGGCCCATGCCCTGGTAGGCGTAGGGGGAGGTGCGGGGCTTGTAGGCACCGCCGCGCAGCATCGTGGCACCGGCGGCCTTCACGCGGCGTGCGATGCGGATGAGGTTCTCGCCCTCGACGGAGCAGGGACCGGCGATGACCTGGAACTGGTCGCCGCCGATCTTGACGCCGTGGCCGCAGTCGATGACGGAGTCCTCGGGGTGGAACTTGCGGTTGGCGCGCTTAAAAGGCTCGGAGACGCGCTGCACGCGCTCGACGACATCCATGGACTCGAGCAGGAACGGGTCGATCTTGGTCGTATCGCCCACCAGGCCGATGATCGTCTCGTTCTCGCCGCGCGAGACATCGGTCTTCAGGCCCTTTTTCTCAATCCAGCTGACGATATGGCTGACGGCCTCGTCGCTGGCGCTCTGCTTTAAAATTGCAATCATGGTGTGCCTCTCACCTCGATGGATAACCCTTGCAAAAACGGCCCGCATCGCGAGCCGTGTATATATGGTGCATGAGAGTTTATACTATCTGACTTGCTTTTGCCTTCTAAAGTGGGCCGTTGCACCGCGTCTTCCTCGGAATTGCAAAGCTTTTTCTTTTATTTTGATAGCCCGTGGTGCACTTGGGTATAATGCCAAACGTTGGCCCTATTAGCTCAGGGGATTAGAGCGTCTGCCTCCGGAGCAGAAGGCCGTTGGTTCGAATCCAACATGGGGCACCATCGAACGTAAGACCGTCCGAACCTCGCATGGTCCGGGCGGTTTTTCTTATACCGACGCGACGTGATGGGACGTGGTATGGCAGCAACGGATATCGAGCGCGGACTCTCGACCGCCGAGGTCGAGGAGCGCATCGCCGCCGGTAAGATCAACCGCAACATGGAGCTCAAGACCAAGTCGGTCAAAGAGCTCATCATCGAGAACCTCTGCACGCTGTTCAATTTGATCAACGTGATCTTGGCTTTCCTGGTCATTTTGACCGGTTCGTTTAAGAATCTGACGTTCCTGTTCGTGGTGTTCTTGAACACCGCTATCGGCGTCATTCAGTCCATGCGTTCCAAGAAGATGGTCGATAAGCTCACGCTGCTGACCTCCAAGAAGGCCATCGCGGTGCGCGACGGTGCCGAGGTGGAGCTCGACTTGGACCAGATCGTTCTCGACGACATCATCCGCCTGGGGCGCGGCGATCAGATTCCCGCTGACGCCGTGGTGGTTTCGGGCGAGGCGCTCGTGAACGAGAGCCTGCTGACGGGCGAGAGCGACCTTATTAAGAAACAGCCCGGTTCCGAGCTCATGAGCGGCAGCTTTATCGACTCGGGCTTGCTGCGCGCCCGCGTGATTCATGTCGGCGCCGACAACTACGTGGCCAAAATTAATAACGAGGCCAAGTACGTCAAAAAGGTCAATTCCGAGATCATGAACGCGCTCAACGCCATCGTGCGCTTTGCGAGCATCATCATGATCCCGCTCGGTTTGGCGTTGTTTGCCTCGAGTGTGAGCGAGCTGTGGGATGGCGCGGGAACCCCGGGCGATAGCGCGCTTTCGTGGGGCTTCTCCGAGCTGTTGGCTGGTCATGTGCCTTCGTCGGCGCTGCTGTCCACGGTGGGCGCCCTGCTGGGCATGATCCCGCAAGGCCTGGTGCTGCTGACCTCGTCGGTGCTCGCCATCGCCACGGTGCGCCTGGCCCGCCGCAAGGTGCTGGCGCAGCAGCTCTACTGCATCGAGACGCTCGCTCGCGTCGACGTGCTGTGCCTGGACAAGACGGGCACTATCACGTCGGGCCGCATGGAGGTCGAGGGCACCTACCCGCTGCCTGTTGAGGGTGTTGGCTTTGGCGTGGACTCGGTCGAGGCGGCTGTTCCCGTCGATACCACAGTGCTCGATTTTGCGCTGGCTAACGTGGCACGTGCGACTTCGGCCGATGCCAACGAGACCTGCCAGGCGCTGCTCAACTATTACGCCGATCGCCCGGTCGAGGTGTCTGAGCCGCTGTCGGTCATTCCGTTCTCGTCGTCTAAAAAATGGAGTGGCGCTTCGTTTGCGCAGGGCTCCTACGTAATGGGCGCTGCGCAGTTTGTGCTTTCTGATCGTGTGTTTTCTCAGGTCGAGAACCGTGTCGCCGAGCTTGCCGATACCTGCCGCGTGCTCGTTGTGGCGCGCGTGGACGGCTTTACGCCCGATGGCGATATGGTGGGCGTGGCCGAGCCCGTGGGCTTTGTGACCATCCGTGACGAGATTCGTACCTCGGCGGCCGAGACCATCGGCTACTTTAACGAGCAGGGCGTGACCCTCAACGTGATCAGTGGCGACGACCCGCGTACGGTGTCGTCGATCGCGCGCGTGGTGGGCGTGCCGGGGGCGGACGCTTATGTGGACGCCACGACGCTCGACACGCCGGCCAAGCTCGATGCCGCAGTGGACCGCTACCATGTCTTTGGTCGTGTGACCCCGCAGCAGAAGCGCGAGCTCGTGCAGGCGCTCAAGCGCCGCGAGCACACCGTGGCCATGACGGGCGACGGCGTCAACGACGTGCTGGCTCTCAAGGAGGCCGACTGCTCCGTTGCCATGGCGGCCGGCTCCGATGCCGCGCGTAACGTGGCCGAGATCGTGCTGGTCGACAACGACTTTGCCTCGATGCCCGCCGTGGTGGCCGAGGGCCGTCGCTCCATCAACAACCTGCAGCGTTCGGCCTCGCTGTTCCTGACCAAGACGCTGTTCTCGATGGGCCTGGCGGCGCTGTGCATTGCGCTGCCGCCGTATCCCTTCGAGCCCATCCAGATGACGCTCATCAACTTCTTCTGCATCGGCGCGCCGGGCTTTGTGTTGGGCCTGGAGCCCAACAATGCTCGCGTGAAGGGTGCGTTTTTGACTAACGTACTCAAGCGTGCACTGCCGGCGTCGATTGCGGTCATTTTGGCTGCGGTGCTCGATATCTTTGTGGCGCGCGTGTTTGGCTTTAGCCAGCTCACGCTGTCTACGATGTGCTTGCTTACGTCGTGCGCGGCGAGCGTCAGCCTGATCTGGCGCATCTCGCAGCCTCTCACGCCCTTACGTGTGGTGCTCTTTGTGTTTGTAGTCGCCGGCATCCTGGTGGGCGTTATCGGATTCCCAGAGCTGCTGTCTATTGCCAACCTGTCGATGGGCCAGATGGTTATCTTGGCTGTCATTGTGGTCTTTACCTGCTCGGTGTTCTTTAAGCTCGCTACGATGATGGACTCGCTCAAGCCGCGTCGTCGTCATGCCGCAACTGGTTTTGGCCGCGGTGTGCGCGTCCACCTGGGTCGCGGTGGCGGCAAGGTGAGCTCGACGGGTTCGACGGCCGAGCGTTTTGCCAAGCGCTTCGCCGCCGACATGGCGCAGCGCCGCGAAGATCGCACCGCTCGCGAGGCCGAGGCCCGCGCACCCGAGGGTGTGGCCCAAGCCCAGCCCAAGAAAAAGAAGAGTACCGGAGCCAAGCGCTCTCGCGTGACCAAGTCCGCCCAAGGCATCAAAGTCTCGATGCCAAGCAAAAAGAAGAAGTAACTACGCGCCCTGGCGATGTTGAATTGGTGCCTTGCTCCAGAGGGGCCGTGGCGATGTTATGCTCTAACCTCGATTGTTTGAATTGCTTCGAAAAGAGGATGCCGTGATCTGCCCGCATTGCCTTAAGACTATCGAGGACGGCGCCTCGTTCTGCCCCTACTGCAACGCCTATGTGGGTCCGGGCGATGGTCCCGAGCACACCGAGTTCGTGTTCTGTGAGGGCTGCGGTGCCCGTCTTTCTCCGCATGATCGTACGTGCCCCAAATGCGGACGCCCCGCTCCGGGGATCCTCTCCGAGGACGCGGCCGCATCCGACTTGGCTGCGGGCCGCACGGCGGGCTTTCCGCGCCTAACGCAAGAACAGATCGATACCGAGGTGCCGCATGCGCCGGCCTCTGCCGCTGCAGTGCTTTCGGACGCCGCCGACCCCAATGAGACCTGCGTGCTGCCGGCTTTCGATAAGGATTTCGGTATCCCCAAGGTCGATATTCCCACACCCGTTTCCCTGCATGACGATGCTCAAAAACCCAAGCGCAAGGTGCATCCCGACGAGGACGCCTATCACAAGCACAAGCGTCATATCCCCAAGCCGCTCATCGTCATCGCGGTCCTTGCTGTCGTTTGCGGCGGTGCCTATTGGTTCGTGACGGCCGATCCCATGGGTGTCATGCCTGGCTTCTACGACCAGTTTGACCAGGCCGCGCAGACGACCTTCCCTACGCGCCAAAAAGGCGAGGCGACTGAGGACGATACCAAGCAGGACGATTCTGCCGAGGTGGTCCAGGAAGAAACCGTGCTGACCGATGATCAGCTCTATACCAGGCTCGACGGTCTGTATCAGACCATCGTGTCCTACGGTGACGAGGACCAGATCGGCGAGGTCATCGATTCCTTTAACAACGGCTATCTCCGAACGCCGCTGTCCACCCGTCAGGAGCTGTCGCAGAGTGCCTACGCCCTGCGCGACCAGATCAAAAAGACGCAAGATGAGCTCAACAACCTTAAGTACCAGGACGATACGGTCTATGCGGATGACATCGCCCACTTAAAGCAGCTTGCCGAGTGGATGTACGAGCGTGTCGACGTGATCTGCCAGAGTTGGGACATCTCGCTGGCCATTCCCGATGGCGAGTCGATGAGTTCCCACCAAAGCGAGATCCTGGCTCCCATCGCGCAGGGCGGCAACAGCGCGCTGAACCAGTACGACGCCAATGTGGGTTCCTGGAAGCCGCAGCAGCGTTCCTAAAATTAGTTCGCCATAGTCGGCATAACCTACGTGCGCAATTGATGTAAGCCTGTGCTTATTGCTACAATTCGTACAAATATGCTTTAAACGCACGAGGAAGGAACCACATGTTTGGTTTTAAGAAAGAGCTCTACACGCCCGAGTATCAGCTTGCCGGCGACGAGTGCGCCGTAATCGAGACGTCGAAGGGTACCATCAAGGTCAAGTTTGACGGCGAGGGCGCTCCCATTCATGTCGCGAACTTCTGCGAGCTTTCCACGATGGGTTTCTACGATGGCCTTAAGTTCCATCGCTATGTTCCCGGCTTCGTCATTCAGGGCGGCGACCCCAATACCCGCGATATGTCCGGCGCCGACGTCGCTGCCGGTCTTGAGGGCCCCGACGGCATGCCCGGTACCGGTGGCCCCGGCTACTGCATCAAGGGCGAGTTTGCCACCAATCCGCGCAACAGCCATGTCGATGGCGCCCTTGCCATGGCACGCTCCATGGACCCCGATTCCGCGGGTTCGCAGTTCTACTTCTGCCTGGGCGCCCAGCATAACCTCGATTCCGGTTACACCGTCTTTGGTACCACGGTCGAGGGTCTCGATGTGATTTCGCAGCTGCGTGCCGGCGACGAGATCGTCCATGTCGAGATCGTTCACGAGTAAAGGGGATTTCCTTGAATAGCCAGCTGATCCAACAGGGCCGCGCCGCTTACCGCGCGGGTGATTTTTCCGCTGCAGCCCAGATGCTTGGGGCGGCAAAGACTCCCGATGAGATTATGGGCGAGGCCGATCACCTTCGTGGTAACGCCTTGATGCACCTGGGCATGTATGCCGAGGCCGCCGAGGCCTACGCCGCCGCCCTCAACGACGGCACCTATGGCAAGCGCGGCGCGCTGCTCACCAACCGCGGCAAGGCGCTCGCCGCCGTGGGCGACTACACGACGGCCGCTCAGGCGTTCTCTGCTGCTACGCAGGACGCTTCTTATGCCACGCCGTTCAAGGCCTATCTGGGCCTGGGTAACGCGCTGTTCCAGTCGGGCGACTATGCCAACGCGGGTACTGCCTTCCGTCAGGCTGCCATCGATGGCGCCAATCCGGCTCCTGCCGCCGCGCTCGGCGAGCTCGGTCGTTGCTTCATCAATCTCGGCCGTCCGGCGGATGCCGTGGAGACCTACCGCACGGCTATCGACTTTGCCGGCCCCCGCGACGACACGCGTGCGCTCAACGCCGGCATGGGTCAGGCGCTTTCTGCCGCCGGCCGTCCCTCCGACGCACTCGACGCCTTTAACGCCGCTACTGCCGATGGCATCTACCAGCTCACCTCCGAGCAGGCCGATGAGCTTGCCCGCGTGCACGATTCGCTTGCCGCGCTGTCTGCCCAGACGGCTATGGCCACGGCTCCGGCGCCCGCGATGGACGCTCCTGCCGTCGATCCGCTCGATCCTACGGGCGCGACCGGTCAGTTTATGCCCGATCCCTCGGACACCGGCTTCTTTACGCTGTCCGAGTCCGAGATGGTCCAGCAGGACCGTCAGGATCGTAAGCAGGCCAAGGTCCGTCGTCGCCATCGCCACACGGGTCTCAAAGTCTTCATCGTGCTGCTTCTGCTCATTTTGATCGCCGCGGGCGGTCTGGGCTTTGCCTACACGCGCGGCTTTGGCTTCCCGTCCCAGGAGTCTGTCGTTACCGATCTGTTCCAGTCTGCCGGCGACGGTGACACCGCAAAGGCCGAGTCTTGCCTGGCATCGAGCCTGTCCGAGGACGCTAAGTCGATGATCATCTCCTCGATTCCGCAGGGTGCCACCGTGTCCGTCGAGGGCATGGATCAGTCCATGACCGAGACGACCGCTCAGGTGAAGGCATCGCTGTCCAAGGGCGGCGAGCAGGAGTACACCGTCAAATTCGTGCGCTCCGACAACCATATCGGCTGGGCCGTTTCCTCGCTCGATATGGATTTCTCGGCTGCTGACAACCAGTAGTGACCTTATGGGATTTAGCTTTGCCCGGCGCTTCACCGCAAGTGAGGTGCCGGGCTTGCGCTAGTATGATGATCTAGTAGTTTTCCAGCAATCATCCAACACATCAGGAGTTGCGTTGTTTTCTTTGATGGATATGTTCTTCGGTAGCTATGCGGGCGATCTTGCCATCGACCTCGGCACCGCAAATACGCTTGTCTCCGTGCGCGGCAAGGGCATCGTCATTCGCGAGCCCTCTGTTGTCGCCATCGACAAGAACGACGAGCGCATCCTGGCGGTCGGTATCGAGGCAAAGCGCATGCTCGGCCGTACGCCCGGCAACATTGTGGCCGTTCGTCCCCTGAAGGACGGCGTCATCGCCGACTTCGATGTTACCGAGGCCATGCTTCGCTACTTTATCGACAAGGCGTCCGAGAAGCGCTACCCGTGGACCCCGCGTCCGCGCGTTGTCGTCTGCGTTCCTTCCGGCGTCACGTCGGTCGAGAAGCGTGCCGTCTTTGAGGCCACGATCCAAGCCGGCGCTCGCCAGGCCTACCTGATCGAGGAGCCCATGGCCGCTGCTATCGGCGCCGACCTGCCCGTCGAGGAACCCACCGGCTCCATGGTCATCGACATCGGCGGCGGTACCACCGAGGTCGCTGTTATCGCCATGGGCGGCATCGTCGTCTCGCAGTCCATCCGTATTGCCGGCGACGAGTTCGACCAGGCCATCCTCACGCACGTTCGCGATGCCTACAACCTAGCCATCGGCGAGCGTACGGCAGAGGATATCAAGATCAAGGTCGGCTCCGCCGTGCCGCTCAAGGACGAGCTCGACGTCGAGGTCAACGGCCGCGACGTGATCACCGGTCTGCCCAAGACCGTGCGCATCGAGAGCGAGGAGATTCGTCGCGCGCTCAACAAGCCGCTCGACGAGATGGCCAAGGCCGTCAAGGACGCCCTCGATGCCACGCCGCCCGATCTTGCCTCTGACCTTATGTACTACGGCATTTTGCTGACCGGTGGTGGCGCTCTGCTACGCGGTCTCGACGTGCGTCTGCGCGATGAGACCGGCGTTTCGGTCAACGTCAGCCCCACGGCGCTCGATAACGTCGTTAACGGCTGTGCCCGCGTGCTCGAGGCCAATGCGTTTGATGGCGGCTTCGTCCAGACCAATGCTTAATTTCCAAAAGGTGGATTCCATTTGGCACGATCTTCGGGTTTCTCCACAAATCTGAATACCAAGCGACAATCAACGGGTATGCGCCCGTTGATTGTTTTCAGCCTGATTTCGGTGTTGCTGCTCACGTTTTACATCCGCGAGGGCGAGGCAGGGCCGATTCATGCCGTGCGTTCGGGCGTAACGACGATTACCTCGCCGGTGCGCTTTGTGGGTTCGGCTGTGGCGGCTCCTTTCAATGCCATCGGCAACGTGTTCTCTAACCTTACGGCGTCGCAGGACACGCTCGACGAGCTCAAGAAGCAAAACGAGGAACTGACCTCTAAGGTTGCTGAGCTCTCCGAGGCTCAAAAGACCGCTGAGCGTCTGGAGGGGCTGGTCGGCCTGCAGTCGACCTATAACCTCAAATCGACCGCTGCTCGTATCGTTGGTGCCTCGGGCGATGCCTGGACCTCGACCGTTACCATCGACAAGGGCTCTGCCGACGGCCTTACCATCAACATGCCCGTGACGAGTTCTGCCGGTGTTATCGGCCAGATTATCGAGGTATCGGCTAAGACATCGACCGTGCGCCTGATTGGCGACGAGAACTCGGGCGTGTCCGCCATGGTGCAGGACACGCGCGCCCAGGGCATGCTTCAGGGTCAGGCTGATGGCACGCTGCGTCTTGAGTACGTGAGCGTCGACTCCGACGTTAAGGTTGGCGACATCATCGTGACCTCGGGCATTGGCGGTGTGTTCCCCAAGGGTCTACCGCTTGGCACCGTCTCGTCGGTTGAGAAATCGGCAAACGACGTGTACTACACCATTGTGGTGCGCGCTCAGACCACGGCCGAGAACAACGAGGAAGTGCTGGTCATCACCTCGCTGACCGACGAACAGTCGGCCTCGGATGAGGACGTGAGCACGGCCAACAGCACGCCGCAGGGAACGTCGCGCGATGCTGCGACCAAGACGAAGGACGAGAGTTCGGATGACAGTTCCGACACGTCCGAGACGACCGATTCCGGCTCGAGCGAATAGGGGGCATGTCCATGGATCTACACGAGCAGGGGATGAGCTCCCGCACGTTTGTGATTGCCGCAATTGTATGCGTGCTGCTGCAGGCAGGCCTGGCACCGCAGATCTCCATTGCGGGCGGTCGCGTCAACTTCATGATTATCTTGGTGTGCTTAAGCGTGTTCTCGGGCGACCCGACCCGTGCCGTCGTGTGCGGTTTTTGCAGCGGCTTGTTTTATGACCTGTCCGCTGCCGTGCCGGTGGGCGTTATGTCGCTCCTGCTGACCGTGGGTTCTTTTGCCCTGGTGCACAGTGCCGTCGGTCAGACGGGCGGTAGCCCGAGTGCGCGCGGCGTCACCGTGGGCGCCTTCGCGCTCGTCATTAATGTGATCTACAGCATCATCTTGCTGTTTATGGGTTTGGAGACGAGCTTTGTCGTGGCGATCTTCGGCCATGCACTGCCGTCCTCGATCCTGACGGGTCTGGTTGCCATTCCGTTTTTGATGTCCGGCGTCGTGCCGCAGTCCGGCTATGGATTCTCCGCGCGTGGCGGACGCCAGACGGGTATGCGCTTTAAGCCCAAGACCCGCAAGCTCAAATAGGGGAGGCCCATAGATGTCTTCCCAGTTGACGGTTATTATCGCCGGTATCGTGCTGGTTGTGGCCATCGTGGTCGCGCTGGTCATCATGCGTCGTGGCGATTCCCGTTTTACCTACGATACGCAGCATGGAACGGCCCCGCGCGCCACCGAGGGCGAGGGCAATACCGCGGCGACCGCCTTTAAGGGCCGCTTTTCCATCCTCACCACGGGTGTGGGCGCGATGTTTGCGGCACTTGCCGTCAAGCTGTGGGGCATGCAGATGGTCTCGTCGGACTATTACGAGAAGCAGGCTAATAGTAATCAGACTCGCACCGTTACCACACCCGCTGTGCGCGGTCGCATCCTTGACCGCAATGGCGTGGCGCTTGTCCAGAACCGTCCCTCACTTGCTGTCGTGGCCTACCGCGACCTTGCGGAGGATGAGGTTCTGGTTCGCCATCTTGCCAACGTGCTTGGAATGCCTTACGTGGCGGTCCTTCGCAATATTCAGGACAATACAGAGGGCGCTCAGAGCCTGCATACAATCGCGACGGACGTCCGTCGCTCCACGGTTGCCTATATTCAGGAGCATGCCGGCGAGTTCCCGGGCGTCAAGATTGCCGAGCGTACCGAGCGCCAGTATCCATATGGCGAGACGGCATGCCATATCTTGGGCTATACCGGCACCATTACCTCCGAGCAGCTCGAGGCCCAGAATAAGAAAACCTCTGGCGATGATGATGCTTCTGCTGGCAAGATTACGTACCAGTCGGGCGATATCGTGGGCCAGGCGGGCGTTGAGAGCTACTACGAAAACCTGCTGCAGGGTATCCGTGGCGAGCAGATCGTCAAGGTCGATGCCTCGGGCAATGTGACCGGTCAGGCCGGCGCCGTGCCCGCGAAGGCCGGCTCCGACATTAAGCTCACGCTCGACCTTAAGATCCAACAGGCCTGTGAGACGGCACTGGCGAGCGCTATCGAGCTTGCCAAGACCACTGGCTACAGCAATGCCGGTAACGGCGCTGTGGTGTGTCTCGATCCCAACAATGGCGAGATCCTGGGCATGGCGAGCGAGCCCAAGTTCGATCCGTCCGTCTTCATCGGCGGCGTCTCAAATGACGTGTGGACCGAGCTCAATGATGACAAAGGTTCGCACCCGCTGATCAACCGCGCCATTAGCGGACAGTACATGTCGGCCTCGACCATCAAGCCGCTCTCGGCACTGGCCGGTCTTGAGTTTGGAACCTACACTTCAACGCAGACAACCAACTGCACGGGCTATTGGACGGGCCTGGGCAAGGCTTGGGGCAAGCGCTGCTGGCTGACTTCTGGCCACGGCACCATGACGCTGCAGTCGGGTATCGCCAACTCGTGCGACCCCGTCTTCTACGACATGGGCAAGGCGTTCTTCTATGACGAGCAACATCCCGAGGGCCTGCAGGAGGTCTTTCGTCGCTGGGGCCTAGGCAAGACCTGCGGCATTGATCTGCCGAGTGAGGGCGCGGGCCGTATTCCCGATGCCGAGTGGAAAGAGTCGTACTTTACCGACGCCTCTGCCGAGGACCGCAAGTGGAATGCCGGCGATATGACCAACATTGCCATCGGCCAGGGCGACATTCTGGTGACGCCCCTGCAGATGGCGTGCGCCTATATGGGTCTTGCCAACGGCGGCAAACAGTACGTTCCTCACGTGTTTTTGTCTGCCGTGTCGCGCGATGGCGACGGTGATGCCTATAAGTACAACGGCAAGGGCAAGAAGAAGCGCCTGGAGGCCAAGATCAACAGTGATTCGGATTTGGCTCTTGTTCGCAACGGCATGCACGACGTGATTTACACGGCATCGACGTCCCTGGCGGCTCACTTTGGCACCCTGACGCCGCAGGTATACGGCAAGTCGGGCACGGGTGAGAAAAGTGGCGAGGACGAATACGCGTGGTTCTGCGCCTATGCACCGGCCGATGATCCCAAGTATGTCATCGCTACTGTTCTGGAGCAGGGCGGCGGCGGCTCAGATACCGCGATGCATGTCGTGCGCGACGTGCTCGGCGTGATTTATGACGAGCCCGATACCTCTTCGGCCTCGGGCGATTCTTCGGTTCGATAGGAGGTTGCGATGGATTTTTCTCCGGCGGATCTGTTCCGTTCAACCAAAACCGGCTCTCGCAGCAGCCTGGACCGCGTCAACAAGCAACTTTCGGCCTCGCGCGGCACGTTTCGCCAAAAGGTGCATATCGGTGTGCTCGTGGCTACTGTGGCGCTCGTTGCCTACGGTGCCATCATCATCTGGTCGGCTTCGCAGTTTAAGGCCGATGCCTCGTTCTCACGCCATCTGCTGGGAATTGGCATCGGAGCGGTGCTGGCGGTGCTGGTCTGGCGTACCGATCTGCGCGGTATTTCCAATTTCTCGACGGCGTTGCTCGTCATCGACCTGATCGTGATCCTCTCGCCCAAGATTCCGGGTCTGTCCTATACGGGCGGTCTGGGCATGACGGGCTGGATCAAGATTCCCGGTATTGGCTTGACATTCCAGCCGGTTGAGCTTGCCAAGCTCATCACCATCTTTTTTATTGCTACGCTTGGATCGCAGTATAACGGCCGCATCGATACCGTTCGCGACTACGTCAAGCTCTGCGGCATGCTGTCCATTCCGTTTTTGGCCGTCGTTGCCATGGGCGACCTGGGATCGGGCCTGGTCGTGCTGGTTTCGGGCGCCATCGTCATTTGTATGAGCGGTGCACGCCGCGAATGGGTGCTGTCGACCCTGGCCCTGCTCGTGGGCTTGGTGGCCCTCGTTCTGGCGCTCGATTCGGTCTTTGATTCGTTGCTCGGCCACGATGTGCTCATCAAGCAGTATCAGATGAACCGTCTGACGGTCTTTATCGACCCCGATAATGCCGATTCGGACGATGCCTACAACCTGCAGCAGTCGCTTATCGCCGTTGGCTCGGGCGGCTTCTTTGGTAAGGGTTTGGGCCATGCGACGCAGTCGGCCGGCGGCTTTCTGCCTGAGTTCCACACCGACTTCGTCTTCGCCTTTTTGTCCGAGACCTTTGGTTTTTGCGGTTCCTTTTTTCTCTTGTGCCTCTACGTGCTGCTGATCTTTTCGACGATTCGCGTCGCCTTTAAGTGTGAGTCGCTGTTCCTGCGTCTGTCGTGCGTAGGTATCGTCGGCATGTGGGCATTCCAGACCTTCGAGAACATCGGCATGTGCATCGGCATGATGCCGATTACCGGTATTCCGCTACCGTTTATTAGCTTTGGTTCGTCTTCGATGATGATCCAGCTGCTGACGGTGGGTATCGTACAATCCATATGGCGGCATCGTTCGGGCGCCGCGTAACCGCTGGAGGGGTTTGCTATGAAAATTCCCGTAGATAAGCTGACCCGCGCTTTTAAGATGGGCGCGTCCGTTAAGAAGGATTCCGATACGCCGGTGCGCGTCTCGGTCTATCTGGATTCGTCCGCCTCGCGCTTTCTGGCCGAGACGGTGCGTGACGCCTTTGTGCCGCAGACGACCTCGGGCATTGTGCGCGTCGAGCGTCTGGGGGAGGAGCGAATTGCTCCAAAGACCGATACCGATGTGGTACTGGTGCTCTCGTGTGGTTCCGACCGCTTGGAGAGTGCCGTGCAGGAGCTCGTGATCGCCGGTGCGCCCGTGTGCGTGCTTGCCGAGTCTGCTGTGGAGGTGCCGTTTATCGAGGAGTCCACGCCCATGCTCGGCGTGGTAGCGGCAACCGATAAGACGTATCTGCTCGAGACGCTTGCCCGCTGGATTCTCGATCGCACCGACAAGGAAACGGCCTTTGCGGCGAACTTTGCCTTCATGCGCATCGCGGCGGCCAATCGTATCATCACCTCGTGCGCGCTCACCAATATGGCGACCGGTGCGCTGGTGTTTTTGCCGGGCGCCGATTATCCCGTTATGGCGCTGGCGCAGGTGGGCATGCTCTTTGAGCTCGCTGCCGTCTTTGGACGCGGCATTAAGCCCGAGCGCGGCTACGAGGTCGCCGGCGTGCTTGCCGGCGGCTTGGTGATCCGCGCGGTCACCCGCGCGCTCGTCAAGCAGACGCCGCATATTGGGTTTGCCGTCAAGGCGCTCACTGCTGCCGCGGGCACCTATGGCATGGGCCGTGCGCTCGTTTCGCTCTACGAGCGCGATGTCGACTACAGCCGTGCCAACGAGGTGGTCACTGCCACGTTCTCCCGCGTTCGCGATCTGGTGACCACGGTCGCGGGCACTACCCGTCCTATGGCGTCCTATCAGGACGCATCAGATCTCGCTGCTTAGGGGTTTTCCGTTGCGCGTTGCATACCAAGACTGTTTTCATTTAATTGAGCCGTTGCTCGCCAAGGTCGAGAAGCCGAGCCGCTATATCGATCACGAGTGGGGCACGCTTTCCAAGGCCGATGCCGACTACCGTTGCTGCCTGATCTATCCGGATGTGTACGAGGTCGGTCTGCCCAACCAGGGCATCGCCATCCTCTACAACATCCTTAACCAGGCCGAGGGCATCTCCTGCGAGCGCGGCTATGTGCCGTGGCCCGATATGGGTGACGCCATGCGCGAGGCGGGTATTCCGCTGCTCTCGCTCGAGGGTGCCGCGCCGGTCGCTTCGTTCGATATCGTCGGTCTGCATGTGCCGCACGAGATGGCGGTGACGAACTTCCTCGAGGCGCTCGACCTCGCTGGCATTCCGCTGTTAGCCGCCGACCGCACCGAGGACGACCCCATTATTATCGCCGGCGGCCCCTCGGTGTACAACCCCGAGCCGTACGCGGCCTTCTTCGATGTCATCCTCATCGGCGAGGGCGAAGAATCGCTGCTCGAGACCTGCCAGCTGCATCGCCGCCTGCGTGACGAAGGGGTCCCTCGCGCGCAGATTGTCGAGCAGCTTGCATCCATTGCCGGCAACTACGTGCCGTCGCTCTATGAGGTTCGTCACGACGAGCCCTGCTCGCCGCATGGCTACACCGTGCCGCGTGAGGGCAAGGATGCGCCGACCGTGGTCTACAAGCGCGTCGTCGAGGATTTCGGCGCCACGAATCCGCTGTCGCAGTCGTGCGTGCCCTATGCACAGCTGGTTCACGACCGCCTGTCTATCGAGATCCTGCGCGGCTGCGCCCGCGGCTGTCGTTTTTGTCAGGCCGGCATGACGTATCGCCCGGTGCGCGAGCGCTCGGCCGACCAGATCGTCTCGTCGGTGATTCAGGGTCTGGAAAAGACCGGCTATGACGAGGTGTCGCTGACCTCGCTCTCCACGACCGACCACTCCTGCATTCGCGACGTGCTCGGCAGGCTCAACCGTCGCCTGGAGGATACGGGTATTCGCGTGTCTATTCCGTCGCAGCGCCTGGATTCGTTTGGCGTGGATATGGCCGAGTCGGTCGCCGGCGAAAAGAAAGGTGGCCTGACGTTCGCGCCCGAGGCCGGCAGCCAGCGCATGCGCGACATCATTAACAAAAACGTGACCGAGGAGGACCTGGACCGTGCGGCCAAGGCGGCCTTCGAGGCCGGCTGGAACCGCATGAAGCTCTACTTTATGATGGGCCTTCCCGGCGAGCGCGACGAGGACATCGTGGCCATCGCCAATCTGGCCGATCACGTGCTGGAGCTCGGTCGTTCCGTAGTGCCCAAGGCTCGTCGCGGCTCGATCTCGGTGTCCATTTCGGTTTCGGTCTTTATCCCTAAGGCTGCCACGCCGTTCCAGTGGTGCCCGCAGCTCGACTACGACGACGTCAAGCGTCGCCAGAAGCTGCTTATCACGAGCGTTCGCAACCGTGCCGTCCGCGTGCATTACCACGATGCCGAGACGTCGCTCATCGAGGCCGCGCTGTCCCGCGCCGGTCGCGACATGACGCCTGTCATCATCGATGCTTGGCGCTCGGGCTCTCGCTTTGACGCCTGGGTAGAGCATTTCTCGCTCGATAACTGGAAGGAAGCTGCTGCCAAAAACGGCATCGACCTCAATGAGCTCGTGCACCTGCCCTACGAGTTGGACTGGCGCCTGCCGTGGGAGCACGTGAGCCCCGGCTGCACGCGCGGCTTCCTCGAGCGCGAGTACCGTCGCTCGCTCGAGGGCGTCACGACTCCCGACTGCACCCGCACGTCGTGCACCGGCTGCGGGATCTGCCCCACGCTCCACGCCAAGAATGTATTGATGGGTGATCGCGCATGAGTGAGCGCCTGACCGACAACCCCTCGCTCTTTAGGCTTCGTGTTCGCTATGGCAAGCGCGATCGCCTTAAGTACCTGGGCCATCTCGAAGTGATCCATACCATTGAGCGCATCGTGCGCCGTGCAGGACTTCCCTATGCCGTCACGCAGGGCTTCTCTCCGCACATGCGCGTGGGCTTCTCTTCGGCGCTACCGGTTGGTACGTCGTCGACCTGCGAGTGGTATGACCTGTTTATGACCGAGTTCGTGGCGCTCGACGAGGCGTTTGAGCGCCTGGCTGCGGCATCTCCGGCCGATCTGGCGCCCATCGAGGCGGCGTACATCGACGTGCGCACGCCGGCGTTGACGGCGCAGCTCACGCGCCTGTCGTATCGCATCGACCTGCACTTGGATCCCGAGGCGCCCGTAAGCGCCGACGAGGTGCGTCGTGCGATCGACACACTGCGCGCGGACCATGGCATCGACTACGCGCGCGGCAAAAAGAGCAAGCGCTTGGATTTGGATCACACGCTCGTGGGCTATGAGCTCACGGCGGGGGAGCGCCCGGACCATTTGGTACTCATGCTCGACACCCATGCCGACAACGAGGGCTCCATGCGTCCGGAAATTTTGCTTTCCGCTGCTGATGTTTTGTTGCAGGGCTTGACCCCGGGCGTGGATGCACCTATTGTTTCCACCGGTATGCAAGACCTCGTGACCATCTGCTCCTACGATGTCGAGCGTCAGAATCAAGCATGCGAGGACGACGAGGGCCGACTCGTCAGCCCCATACCTGTGCGAACTTGTGGATTTGCTCCACATACTCGTTGACGGGGGTATTTTCGCCTGCTACTATATTCGGCTGTTGCACTAACTGATGCATGAAGGGCAAGTAAACATGTACGCAATCGTTAACACGGGCGGCAAGCAGTACAAGGTCGCCACCGACGATGTCATCACCGTCGAGAAGATCGAGGGCAATGAGGGCGACAAGGTCACCCTGCCGGTTATCTTCCTCAACGATGGTAAGAAGATCGTCACCGATCCCGACAAGCTGGCCAAGGCCAAGGTTACCGCTCAGATCGTTGAGCAGTTCAAGGGCGAGAAGCAGCTGGTCTTCAAGTTCCACAAGCGCAAGCGCTATCGTCGTCTGAAGGGTCACCGTCAGCAGCTCACCAAGCTGAAGATCGTGAAGGTTCAGGCTACCTCCCGCGCCAAGAAGGCTGTCAAGGCAGAGGCTGAGGCTGTTGCCGAGGCTCCCGTCGCCGAGTAGATTACACTCGTAACGAAAGAGTAGGTATACACAATGGCACACAAAAAAGGACTCGGTTCCTCCCGTAATGGCCGTGACTCCCGCGGTCAGCGCCTTGGCACGAAGCGCTATGCCGGCCAGACGGTAACCACGGGCACGATTCTCGTCCGTCAGCACGGCACGCACATCCACCCGGGTGAGAACGTTGGCCGTGGTAAGGACGACACGCTGTTCGCGCTGGTCGACGGTACCGTTGAGTTCCACAAGGGTATCAAGCACAGGGTCAGCGTACGCCCGCTCGCGAACGCGTAATTCACCCTTCATAGAGCACATATGTGGGAGGCACTTGAGTTTTAGGATTCAAGGGTCTCCCTCTTTTTGTAGGAGGCGATTCTGTTGTCACAGTTCACCGATATCAGCCGCATTAACGTGTGCGGCGGCGACGGCGGAGCCGGATGCATGTCGTTTAGGCGCGAGGCATTTGTTCCCAAGGGCGGCCCCGATGGCGGCGACGGCG
This sequence comes from uncultured Collinsella sp., assembly GCA_958413895.1. GTDB lineage: Bacteria > Actinomycetota > Coriobacteriia > Coriobacteriales > Coriobacteriaceae > Collinsella. The sequence continues at coordinate 97,004 of CATYVQ010000004.1, read as the reverse complement.
GTCGTGGCGGCAATGTCGTCATCCAGGCCGATGCTCAGCTGTCTTCGCTGATCGATTACCGCTTTAAGCATCACTTCCGCGCCGAGCGCGGCACGCACGGACAGGGTGCCCGTCGTAACGGTAAGAGCGGCGAGGACCTGATTCTCAAGGTCCCTATGGGTACCGTGGTGCGGGAGCTCGACCCCGAGACGCAGACCCCGATGTTCGAGATTGCCGACCTGGTGCACGATGGCGAGCGCGTCGTCGTGGCGCCCGGCGGTGCCGGCGGCCTGGGCAACACGCACTTTGTGACGTCGGTGCGCCGCGCGCCCGCGTTCGCTCAGCTGGGCGAACCGGCCGAGGAGCACTGGATTGAGCTCGAGATGAAGCTTATGGCCGATGCCGCGCTTGTGGGCTTTCCCTCGGTGGGTAAGTCATCGCTCATCGCGCGCATGAGTGCCGCCCGTCCCAAGATTGCCGACTACCCGTTTACCACGCTCGTGCCGAACCTCGGCATGGTGCGTGCCGGCGAATATTCTTACGTCGTTGCTGACGTCCCCGGTCTTATCGAAGGCGCGAGCGAGGGTAAGGGCCTGGGTCACCAGTTCTTGCGCCACATTGAGCGCACGGCACTCATCATGCACGTCGTCGACATGACGGGTGGTTTTGAGGATCGCGATCCGGTCGAGGATTATCGCATCATCAACCGCGAGCTCGAGCAGTATGGCGCCGAGCTTTCGGAGCGTCCGCAGATCGTCGTTGCCAACAAGTGCGATGCGCCGGGCACGGCCGACAAGATTGCCGACCTCAAGCGCGCAGCGCTCGACGATGGACATATGTTCTTTGCCGTGTCTGCTGTGACGGGTGCCGGCCTCAACACGCTGATGCTTGCCGTGGGCGAGCAGGTGGCTAAGCTTCGCGCCGAGTTGGCTGTCTCCGATGAGCCGGTCGTTCTGCGCGACGAGGAGTGGGAGCGCCGTCGCTTGCAGCGTGAGAAGCGTTTCCGCATTGTCCAGGAAGAGCCCGGTGCCTTCCGCGTGGTCGGTCGTGCCATCGAGCGCATGGTCATTCAGACCGACTGGGAAAACGAGGAAGCCGTCATTTACCTGCAGCATAAGTTTGCGCGTATGGGTGTTGACGACGCGCTCGAGAAGGCTGGTTGCCGTGCGGGCGACGAGGTCCGCATTTGCCAGCGTGCCTTTGACTTTGAGGGAGCTGAGGACTTCTCGGAGTACGAGGAGCTCGAGGATGCTGGCGAGGACGTTGCCGTCGAGGCAATTGACGTGGCCGATGCTGCGGATGAGGGCGTCGAGGTTGTCGATGCGGCGGATGCCGCGGGCGATGCCGAGACCTCGGAGGGCGAGTAGGCCATGTCGCTGCGCGGTGGAATCGGTCTGCCCGAGCTTCCTCTAGAGGACGGGCAGGAGTTTAGGCTCGGCATTATGGGTGGCACCTTTGATCCCATCCATTACGGGCACCTGGTGACCGCCGAGCAGGCGCGTGAGTCCCTCGACTTGGATGCCGTGCTCTTTATGCCGGCGGGTTCTCCTGCCTTTAAGCTTGACAAGCCGGTTACGCCTGCCGAGGACCGTTATGCCATGACGGTCCTCGCCACCGCCGCGAACCCGGCCTTTTTGGCGAGCCGGTTCGAGATCGACCGCCCGGGCGTAACCTATACGGCCGATACGCTTCATGCCCTTCGCGACTTTTACCCGCCGCAGGTAAAGCTCTACTTTATTACGGGCGCCGACGCGATTATCGATATAGTGACCTGGCATGATGCCGAACGAATCGCTGAGCTTGCTACCTTTATTGCGGCGACGCGACCGGGCTTTGATATCGATACGGCGCGTGCCCGAATCAAAGAGTCGGGGCTGCCGTTCGACGTGCGCTATATTCAGATTCCAGCGCTGGCGATCAGCTCGACGAACATTCGCAAGCGAGTTGCCCGCGGTATGAGCGTGCGCTATCTTACGAGCGAGTCCGTGCTCGGCTACATTCGCAAACGCAGGCTATATGCCGATTTGGGCCAAGAAGATTTTGAGTGATGGGGGTCTACGTTGTCGGTAGAGGATCAGTTTGAGGGCGATGAGCGCGCGCTGCTCAAGCGCATTCAAGAGCTGCTCGATGTTCGCATGAAGGATAAGCGCAAGCGCTATGTGCATTCGCTGGGTGTTGCCGAGACCGCACTTCATCTGGCCGAGGTCTACGGCGTCGACCGCTTTGATGCCGCTGCCGCCGGCCTGATCCATGACTGGGACAAAGTGCTCTCCGACGACGAGCTGGTCACGCGCGCTCTGCATTACGGCATTAAGATTGCCGGCTCTCCTTCCGCCGCGACGCCGCTTTTGCATGGCCCTGTTGCCGCCTATGAGCTTCCGCAGCTTTTTCCCGAGCTGTCGCCGGCCGTTTTCCAGGCTGTCGACCGTCACACCGTGGGTGCCTGCGACATGACGCCGCTCGATATGGTGGTCTTTGTGGCCGATGCCATCGAGCCCAACCGTCACGGCGACTATGCCCATGCGCTGCGCAAGATGGTGGGGGAGTCGACGCTCGACGAGTTGTTCTTCTCCTGTTTTGCGCAGGGTTTGGTCTATGTGATTCAGTCCGGGCGCTATCTTTATCCCACGGCTATTTCGATTTACAACCATTACGCCCAGCTGCGCTAGCTCGGGCTGTCTAGAAAGAGGTATTCCATGGCCGACGAGACCATGACCAACGAGCAGATTCTTGAAGGTGTGGAGCACAAGAGCTTCGTCGCCACGTCCGACCGCACCGCCGCCTCGCTGTCCGCGAGCGGTGTCGCCGCCGAGGATGTCGCCCGCGCCGCCGCGCAGGCCGCCTACGACAAGAAGGGTGAGGACGTTCAGGTGCTCGACCTGACCGAGCTTTCCGATGTGTGCGACTACTTTGTGCTTGCCACCGGTGCCAACAACCGCCAGGTCGATTCTATCGTCGACGAGATCGAGGAGAAGGTCGCCGCGGCTTGCGGCGAGCATCCGTTCTCCATCGAGGGCCGCGAGCAGAAGACCTGGATGCTCATGGACTATGGTTCGGTTGTCGTCCACGTCTTCACTCCCGAAGCCCGCGACTTCTACCGCCTCGAGAAACTCTGGGGAGACGCCCCCCAGCTCCCCCTCAACCTCCTCTAGTAGCTCATTTGAGACGGGGTTTAGCTACCCTCACGCATATCGCCGGGCAGGTGCGGTTTTCCGCACCTGCCCGGCTTTCTTTTTGCCCAAAGGCGGTTAATCGTTGAAGCGGGATTGGCGGCCGAAGGAAAGGGCGGTGTCGCCGAATTTGTCTCGGACGGCGTCGATGGCGACGGAGAGGTCGCGGCGGTCGCTGGATTGGGCTCCGCGGTCATCGATCTCGCAGAACAGGTCAGTCTGGATGCCGCCTTGGTGGTCGAAGTCGCTCATGCCGATGCCCGCTAAGCGAACATGCATACCATCCTGCCAGATGTTGTCGAGCAGTTCGAGTGCAACCGCCACGAAGATGTTCTCATCGTCGGTCGGATGAGGCAGCCGGCGCTGTGCCGTACGCCCGCTGCCATACGAATACTTAAGCTTGAGCGTTACCGTGGCACCCGTCAGCCCCTGACGGCGCAGGCGGCGTCCCACTGACTCTCCCAACAGCGCAATCGCCGCCTCAATATCCCCACGCTCAGTTAAATCTTTAGCAAAGGTGCGTTCATTGCTGACCGACTTGACCTCGCGCTCTTCATCGAGGCTCGTGACTTCGGAGATTTCGAGTCCCAGCGCACGCTGGCGCATGCGTTCGCCGTTGACGCCAAAAATAGAGGCCAAGGTGGATTCCGGTGCACGTGATAGCTCGCCGAGGGTGTAGATGCGCATGCGGCGCAGTCGCTCCTCGGCCGAGCGCCCGATGCCGCTCATGGCAGATACCGGCAGCGCGGCCAAAAAGCGCTGCTCGGTTCCGGGGCGCACGATGGTCAGCCCAAACGGCTTATCCCGCTCGCTTGCGATCTTTGCGACCGTCTTGTTGCAGCCCACGCCAATGGAGCAGGTCACTCCCAGCCCTGCCACGCGGTCGCTTATACGCCGCGCAACCAGCAGCGGGTCTTCGGGCGCAAAGCGACCCGGTGTGATATCGATAAAGGCTTCGTCGATGGATACGCGCTCAACACGCGGGGTCTCGTCTGCGAGAATCGCCATGACCTGCGCGCTCACCTCGCGGTAGCGGTCAAAGTGCCCGTGTGTCCAAATGGCTTGCGGGCACAAGCGCCGCGCCTCGGCCGAGGCCATGGCAGAGTGCACGCCAAAGCGACGTGCCTCATACGAACACGTGGACACGACGCCACGCGAATCGGCGTCTCCGCCCACGATGAGCGGCTTTCCTCGCCATTCGGGATGATCGAGCATTTCCACGCTCGCAAAAAACGCATCAAGGTCCATCAGGCCCACCGCCGGACCCGTCCAGGGAGGCGGCGTGACGCCCATGGCATCCTCATAACCGTATGTATGTTCGCGTCTTTCCATGTCATGAGTATACCGCGCAGCTCATGTGGGGTGCGTGTATGTGCTTGCAAATCCCGAATTCTTGTCTAAGATATGGATTTGCCCTCGACTACACCGAAGAAGTTGGTCTCACGGACTTCACCTGCCCGCGTCGATGGCGTATTATGTTCAACTGTTTGTTTGTAGTTGCAGCCTAAAGCTGCTTGGTTGGAGGAGTTTCCTTTGGCAGTCAAGATTCGCCTTGCTCGTCACGGCGCTAAGAAGCGTCCGTACTACCGTGTCGTCGTCGCCGATTCCCGCGCCCCGCGTGACGGTCGTATCATCGAGGAGGTTGGCCGCTACAACCCGATGACCGCCCCCAAGACCATCAACCTCGACCTCGAGAAGATCGCCGACTGGCAGTCCAAGGGCGCTCAGCTCACCGACGCCGTCGCCGCTCTGGTCAAGGCCGCCAACGAGGGCGAGAAGACCGAGACCGTCGTCAAGAAGTCCAAGAAGCAGCTCGCCAAAGAGGCCGAGGCCGCTAAGGCTGCCGCTGAGGCCGCTGAGGGCGCCGAGGAGTAAATCGTGCCTGAGGTTGACGCTGCACAGCTCGAGGGTGAGGCAATGCTCTCAGATCGCATCGCCGATCTCGTCGAATATCTCGTTGTTCAGATCGTCGACGACCCGGATTCCGTGAGCCTCGAGGTCATCGATGGTGACGACGCCTCTACGATTGAGGTTTCGGTCGCCGAGGATGACGTCGCTAAGGTCATCGGCCGTCGTGGCCGTACCATCAAGGCCATTCGCACGCTCGCCCGTGCACTGGCCGCTCGCCTCGACACTGCTGTCGAGGTAGAGGTTCTGGGCTAGGACCTTGAGGTCCCAGTACAAAAACATCGCCCGTGTGGTCAAGCCGCATGGAAGGAAGGGGGAGGTCCTCGCGCAGCCGCTGCGGGGGCTTCCTTCTGTATTAGAGCCTGGTATGCGCGTCGCCCTGACGCCGCCGGCGCTCAAGCGCGACCGCTTTTGCACGGTCGTGTCCGTCACCGATACGGGCGATGGCGATCTGGTCTCGTTTGAGGGCATTGACGACTTGACGGCCGCCGAGGGCATCACGGGATGCTACGTGCTGGCAAATCGTGACGATTTTGAGCTCGATTCGCTCGACGCTGCCTATACCGACCTGATGGGTCGCGAGGTGGTCGACGAGCGCTTCGGTTTACTCGGCACGATCGTCGAGATCATGTCGACGCCCGCTAACGATGTTTGGGTTGTTGAGGGCGATCGGTACGGCGAGGTACTGATTCCCGTGATCGAGCAGGTCGTGCTCGATCTTCCCGACACAGGAACAATTTCCGTCCACGTTATGGACGGCCTGATCGATATGGACAAGTAGGGAGGACAACATGCTGATCGAGACCCTTTCGGTCTTTCCCGAGATGTTTGAGCCCGTCATGTCCACATCGATCTTGGGCCGCGCCCGCAAGGCCGGCCTTTTTGATTTTAAGGCGTATAACCTGCGCGACTGGACGCACGACCGCCATCGTACCGTCGATGACGAGCCGTACGGCGGCGGGCAGGGCATGCTCATGAAGGTCGAGCCTATTGCCGAGGCCATCGAGGCCATCAGCTCCGAGGGTCCCAAGCCCACCGTAGTGTTCTTCACCCCCTGTGGCGAGCCCTTTACGCAGCATGTGGCCGAGCGCCTGCTCAAAAGTGAGCGCCTGCTGTTTGTGTGTAGCCGCTACGAGGGCGTCGACGAGCGTGCGTATGCGTATGCCGATGAGCGTCTGTCGATCGGCGACTACGTGCTTACGGGTGGCGAACTTCCCGCTATGGTCGTTGCCGATGCCGTCGTACGCCTGATTCCCGGCGCCCTGGGCGACGAGATGAGCAATGTGGACGAGTCGTTCTCGACCGCCGAGGACGGAGGCCTGCTCGAGTACGCGCAGTACACCCGTCCCGCCGAGTTCAACGGCGAGGGCGTGCCGCCGGTGCTCGTGAGTGGCGATCACGCCAAGGTCGATGCCTGGCGTCGCAAGAACGCCATCGAGCGCACCTGCCGTTGGCGTCCCGATCTGATCGAGACGGCGCGCCTTACGCCCCAGGAGCGTGCGTACGCGCAGGAGATTTTGGACGCTTCGTATTCGCAGAGCGAGGAGTGAGAATGGTTCCATCGCAGCATTCCGCGTTGAGGGGCGCTTTTGAGTGGATCGCGGTCATCGCGATCGCATTGGTCGCCACCTTCTTGATTCGCTCGTTTGTGGTCGAGCCCTTTGTGGTGCCCACCGGCTCCATGGAGTCCACGATCGAGATTGGCGACCAGATCCTGGCACAAAAGGTGAGCCTCGAGCTCGGTCAGCCCGTCAAGCAGGGCGATATCGTGGTGTTTCACAACCCCGATGGCACCTCCGAGCATGATGTTCTTGTCAAGCGTGTTATTGCCACGGCCGGCCAGACGGTCGACCTGCAGGATGGCAAGGTGGTCGTTGACGGCCAAGCGCTCGACGAGGACTATACGACGGGCATGAGCTGGCCGCTTTCGGTCCAAGCGCCCGGTGCTCAGGTGAGCTATCCCTACACCGTTCCCGACGGGTGCGTGTGGGTGATGGGCGACAACCGCGAAAACTCTGCCGACTCACGCTACTTTGGTCCCGTCGATCGCTCTGATTTGATCGCTGTGGCGCTTGTGCGCTACTGGCCGCTCAACCGCATCGGCGCTATCGACTAAAAACCGCTATAGTACAGTACCTAACCGTGTAATCGTTTCGACGAGGGGATATTAGAGGCATGAACGCTTCATCGCTTTCCTTCCAAGACATCATCCTGCGCCTCCAGCAGTACTGGGGCGAGCAGGGCTGCGTCATTATGCAGCCCTATGACTCCGAGGTCGGTGCCGGTACCTTCCATACCGCGACCACGCTGCGCTCGCTCGGTCCCGCCGAGTGGCGCACCTGCTATGCGCAGCCCTGCCGCCGTCCCGCCGACGGCCGCTACGGTGAGAACCCCAACCGCATGCAGCACTACTATCAGTTCCAGGTGCTCATCAAGCCTTCTCCGGTTAACGCCCAGGAGCTCTACCTGGGGTCTCTTGCCGCTATCGGTCTGGACCCCAACGACCATGACGTCCGCTTTGTCGAGGACGACTGGGAGAGCCCGACGCTCGGCGCCTGGGGCCTTGGCTGGGAGGTCTGGCTCAATGGCATGGAGGTCACGCAGTTTACGTACTTCCAGCAGGTAGGCGGCATCGAGGTCGACCCCGTACCCGTCGAGATCACCTATGGCCTAGAGCGCATTGCCATGTATGCGCAGGGCGTTAACTCGGTCTACGACTTGGTGTGGAGCTACCTGCCCGACGGCACGCCCATGACCTATGGCGACGTGTTCCTTGAGAACGAGCGCGAGTTCAGTGCCTATAACTTTGAGGTCGCAAACGTCGAGATGATGCGTCAGAAGTTTGATGACTACGAGGCCGAGTGCCATTCCTGCCTGGAGCGCAAGCTGTCGCTGCCGGCATATGACTGCGTCATGAAGTGCAGCCACGCTTTCAACCTGCTCGATGCCCGCGGCGCTCTGTCCGCGGTCGAGCGTGCCAACTACATCCTGCGCGTCCGCGCCGTCGCCAAGGCGTGCTGCGAGGCCTATATGGCCGAGGTCGCCGGAGTCAACGAGAATGCCGACCAGGAAGGCGAGGTGGCGTAAGCCATGGCAGACGCTAAGGATTTCCTGTTTGAGATCGGTACGGAAGAAATGCCCTCCGCACCGCTGAACAATGCCGTCAAGCAGCTTGGCACCATGATCGCCAAGGGTCTCGACGAGGCCGGTCTGGCCCACGGCGAGGTCCGCGTGATCTCGAGCCCGCGCCGCCTGGCTGCGCTCGTTGCCGACGTCGCCACCGCGACCGACGAGGTTCACGAGGTCAAGCGCGGCCCCGCGGCCAACATCGCCTTCGATGCCGACGGTAACGCCACCAAGGCCGCCCAGGGCTTCGCCCGCAAGTGCGGTGTGGCTGCCGAGGATCTGGTCCGTCGCGAGGACACCGACGGCCGTGAGTACGTCTTTGCCGAGAAGAACATCCCTTCCGCCCCGGCCACCCCGATCCTGACGGCCCTGTGCGAGAAGACTATCGCTGGCCTGCAGTGGCCCAACTACCGCTCTCAGCGCTGGGGTCACGAGCATGCGACCTTTGTTCGTCCGGTCCGCTGGATTTGCTGCCTTCTGGGCGAGGACGTTGTGCCCGTGTCGTTTGCCGACGTGACGAGTGGCAATACCACGCGTGGTCATCGCGTGCTTGGCCCCGGTGACCATGTGGTCGCCAGCCCCGCCGTCTACGAGCAGGTGCTCGAGGACGCCGGCGTGCTTTCTGCCGAGCGTCGTCGCGAGGCCATCCTTGCCGGTATCGCCGAGGTCGAGGCTGCCCGTCCCGGCTGCCATGTCGATACGCCCAAGAAGGTCTTTGAGGAGGTCATCAACCTCTGCGAGTGGCCGACGGTGCTCGTTGGTACCTTCGATGAGGAGTTCCTCAAGGTCCCGCACGAGATCATCTGCGAGTCCATGCTCACCAACCAGCGCTACTTCCCGATCTATGACGGCGAGGGCAAGCTCACGCGTGAGTTCGTGGTCGTCTCCAACAGCAAGCCCGAGAATGCCGAGCGCGTGATCGACGGCAACGAGCGCGTCGTGCGCGCCCGTCTGGACGACGCCAAGTTCTTCTACGAGGAGGACCTGAAGATTTCCCTTGACGAGTTCCGTGAGCGTCTGGCCAAGGTTGCCTTCCAGGAGAAGCTCGGTAGCGTGCTCGCCAAGTCCGAGCGCATCGAGCAGCTCGCGCTCGCTATTGCCCGCGAGGCTCATCTGGGCGCCCACCTTGCCGCCGATGCCGGCCGTGCCGCGCACCTGTGCAAGGCCGACCTGGTGTCCAACGCCGTTGTCGAGTTCACGAGCCAGCAGGGCGTGATGGGCGGTTATTACGCGACCGCGATGGGGGAGAACGACGAGGTCGCCCACGCCATTCGCGATCACTATCGTCCCCGCTTTGCCGGTGACGAGCTGCCCGAGGGCACCGCTGGCTGCATCGTGGCCTGCGCCGACAAGCTCGATACCATCGCCGGTATCTTTGCCATCGGCGAGCCCCCGACCGGCTCTTCGGACCCCTATGCGCTGCGTCGTGCCGCTATCGGCATCATCAACATCCTGCGCGACCGCCTGCCGATCGACCCCACGTCGCTTATCGACTTTGCGCTCGAGCTCTATAGTGAGCAGGGCATTGAGTTTGACGCCGCCGAAGTCGCCCAGCAGGTTCGCGACTTCTTCCATGGCCGCCTGGTGAGCATGGCCCGCGACGAGAAGATCCCGGCCGACACCGTTGCCGCCGTCTCCGCGGTGCACATCATCGCCCCGTCCGTCTTCTTCGCCCGCTGCGCCGCCCTCGACGAGGCCCGCAAGAACGATGCCGAGACCTTTGACAACCTGGCTACGGCCTATGCCCGTGCCGCGCATATCTCCAAGTCCGAGCTGGGCGCGGAGTACGACCGCAGCCTGATGGGCGAGGCCGAGCTCGCGCTTGCCGATGCTTCCGAGGCTGCTCAGACTGCTGTCGATGCTGCCCTTGCTGCCGAGGACTACCCGGCCGCATTTGCCGCCCTCGCCGCCCTGCGCGCGCCCATCGACCGTTTCTTCGATGAGGTTATGGTCATGGACAAGGACGAACAGCTCCGCGATAATCGCCTTAAGCTGCTCAACCGCTTCGAGGCCGTTTTCTCCGGCATCGCCAACATCGGTGAGCTTGCCCGCAAAAAGTAAGCTAGCCTGCGCATAAGCGCAAAAGGAGCCCCGCATGGATTGCCCGGTCACCGCTCGTCCCACCGTTATCGTTATCTCCGACTCGCTCGGCGATACCGCTTGTGAGGTGGTGCTTGCGGCGTCCGGGCAATTTGATGAAGGGACTTTTCGTTTGTTGCGCCTGCCCAAGGTGACCTCGGTGGAGCAGGTGGAGTCGTTTGTGGGCCCGCGCGTCGATGCCGACCATCGCGATATTGCCGTGTTTCACACCATTGTCGATCCGGCGCTTCGCGCCCGCGTGCTCGATTACCTGGGCATGCTGCATATCCGTTCGGTCGACCTGATCGGTCCGACGCTCGCCGTGCTATCGTCGCTCATCGGTGTGCCGCCCAAAGGCGTCGCGGGCGTGATTCACAGGACCGATGACCGCTATTTCCATCGTATCGAGGCCATGGAATATTTCGTTGAGCACGATGACGGGCGCGGTTGCGACGATTTGTCGGGTGCCGATATCGTGCTGCTGGGCGTATCGCGCACGTCCAAGACGCCGCTGTCGATGTATCTGGCTTATCAGGGCTACAAGGTTGCCAATGTTCCGTTGGCCCATGGCATGGAGCCGCCGAAGTCGATTTACGAGGTTGACCCGATGCGCCTGTTCGGCCTGATTTCGACCGTCGATGTGATTTCTGAAATTCGCGATAGCCGCTTGGGCGATGACTACGCTCGTGCCGTTGCCGGCTCCTATGCCGAGCCCGAGAGCGTGCACAGCGAGCTCGAGGAAGCCCGTGCGCTCATGAAGCGCCTAGGCTGCTTTGTGGTACGTACCGACGGCAAGGCCATCGAGGAGAGCGCCTCCGAGATCATCAGCCACTTGGAGGAAATCCAAGAAGCCCGCGCCCGCCGCGCCGCCCGTCGAGCCCAACAAAGCTAGCTTATTGGGGTAGCTAAAAAGCCCCGTCTAAAAAGACTAACTAAAAATAATGCACGATAATGGTAAAGCGATTTAGCAAATTACTTGCATTTGACCTGCAAGTTTATTGAAGTGGTCTCTTCATAAGGTAACCACCTTTACCTACCGTTTACCGCCAGTTTTAGCACGTTTACCAAACCGCGCATCCTCTGCTCAAGCCTGCCCAAAACGCGCCGTATAGTTCCCTCACGGCCCGCATCCGGTGGGTCGATTCGTTACCACGGTCGTGCGCGTTAGTGCATGGAAGGGGAAGTATCGTGAGCGATTGCAAGAGGGTTTACCGTTTTGGAACCGACGCCCAGGGCACCTGTGTCACCGAGGGCGACAAGTCCATGAACTTCGTGCTTGGCGGCAAAGGCGCTAACCTTGCCGAGATGAGCCGTATCGGCCTGCCGGTTCCCGGTGGCTTTACCATTACCTGCCAGACTTGCGTCGAGTACTCCGGTGCCGGCAACGTGTGGCCCGAGGGCGCACTCGATGAGATCGTTGCCGCCGAGGCGGACCTCGAGGCCCGCTGCGGCAAGAAGCTCGGCGACGCCTCCGATCCGCTGCTCGTGTCGGTTCGTTCGGGCGCTCCGTTCTCCATGCCCGGTATGATGGACACGGTCCTCAACTTGGGCCTCAATGACGATTCCGTCCAGGGCCTCATCGCGCAGACGCAGAACCCGCGTTTTGCCTGGGATAGCTATCGTCGCTTTATCCAGATGTTCTCCAACGTCGTCATGGGTGTCGATGCCGACCTGTTCGAGAACGCCCTGACCCAGGCCCGCCTGGTCGCCGGCGTTCGCGTCGATTCCGAGCTTTCGGCCGAGGACCTGCAGGAACTCGTCGAGACCTTTAAGGGCATCTTCTCCGAGAACGTCGATGCCGCCCTGTATCCCGAGCTCGAGGTCGCCGATGGCAAGCCCGTCTTCCCACACGATCCGGAGCTCCAGCTGCGCCTTGCCATCCAGGCCGTCTTTGGCAGCTGGATGAACGAGCGCGCCTGCATCTATCGCAAACAGCACGGCATCTCCGACGAGCTCGGCACCGCCGTCAACGTGCAGGCCATGGCCTTTGGCAACAAGGGCGAGACCTCTGCGACAGGCGTCGCCTTTACGCGTAATCCGGCCGACGGCACCAAGGAGTTCTACGGTGACTTTTTGGTTAATGCCCAGGGCGAGGACGTCGTCGCCGGTATCCGCAACACCGAGCCCATCGCCGACCTCAAGACCACCCCGGGCCTCGAGTCCGCAGGTGAGGAGCTCGAGCGCGTGTTCCTGACGCTCGAGGATCATTACCGCGATATGTGCGATATCGAGTTTACCATCGAGCAGGGCAAGCTCTGGATGCTCCAGACCCGCGTGGGCAAGCGCACCGCCACCGCCGCCCTGCGCATCGCCATCGAAATGGTCGAGGAAGGCCTGATCACCCGCGAAGAGGCCGTGAGCCGCATCGATCCCGCGCAACTCGACCAGCTCCTTCACCCGCAGTTCGACGCCTCCAAGAAGTACGAGGCTCTCGCCAGCGGTCTTAATGCCAGCCCCGGTGCCGCCGTGGGCGAGGTCGTGTTCTCGAGCGACGACGCTGTCGCGCGTTCCGCCGAGGGTCACAAGGTCATTCTGGTTCGTTGGGAGACCAACCCCGACGACCTGAAGGGCATGGTCGCCGCCGAGGGCATCCTGACCAGCCACGGTGGCAAGACGAGCCATGCCGCCGTTATCGCCCGCGGCATGGGTACGCCCTGTGTCTGCGGCGTTGAGCGCTTCCACATCGACGCCGCCGAGAAGGTCGTGCGTATCGAGGGCATCGACCGCGTGCTGCGCGAGGGCGATGTCATTTCCATCGACGGTACCCAGGGTATCGTCGTCGACGGCGCCGTTGATCTGGTCTCGGCCGAGCTCACCGGCGATCTGGACACTATCCTGTCCTGGGCCGATGAGATTCGTCTGGACGAGACCTGTGGCCATGCCAACCATGTGCGCGTCAACGCCGACAATCCCGAGGATGCCGAGCTCGCACTCGAGTTTGGCGCCGAGGCTATTGGCCTGTGCCGCACCGAGCACATGTTCCTAGGCGACCGTAAGAACATCATCCAGAGCTTTATCCTGTCTGACGATGAGGCCGTGAAGCAGCAGGCCCTGGCCGACCTGCTCAAGGTTCAGACCGAGGACTTCCTGGCGATGTTCAAGACCATGTCCGGTCGCGATGTGGTCGTCCGCCTGCTCGATCCGCCGCTTCATGAGTTCCTGGATAATCCTCGCGACCTCGAGGTCGCCATCACCAAGAAGGAAGCCGCCGGCGCCAGCGAGGAAGAGCTTGCCGTCCTGCGCGCCCGCCTGCGTCGTATCGACGGCATGATCGAGTCCAACCCGATGCTCGGCCTGCGCGGCGTTCGCCTGTCCGTCGTCTTTAGCGATCTGCCGCTCATGCAGGTTCGCGCCGTCGCCACGGCCGCTGCCCGCCTAATCAAGGAGGGCGTCGATCCGCGCCCCGAGATCATGGTTCCGCTCGTTTCCATCACGGCCGAGCATGTCCAGACCCGCGAGGTCATCGAGCGCGTGATCGCCGAGGTTTCCGTCGAAGAAGGCGTCGAGCTCAATATTCCCGTGGGCACGATGCTCGAGCTGCCGCGCGCCTGCATGGTCGCTGACGAGATCGCCCACCATGCCGACTTCTTCTGCTTTGGCACCAACGACCTCACCCAGACGACCTTCGGTTTCTCGCGTGACGACGCCGAGGCTAAGTTCATCCCGCTGTACATGCATAAGAAGATTCTGAAGGACAACCCCTTCGAGACCATCGATACGGCAGTACTCGAGCTGGTACGCATGGCCGTCGAGAAGGGCCGTGCCACCAACCCCGACATGCACTTTGGCGTGTGCGGTGAGCACGGCGGCGACCCCAAGTCCATCAAGGGCCTGTTTAACGTGGCCGACGTGGACTACGTGTCCTGCTCGCCCTACCGCGTGCCCCTCGCGCGCTTGGCTGCCGCCCAGGCCAAGCTCGAGGCCAAGCGTCCCGCCTAACGTTTTGGGCGTAGACGCCTAGTGTAGCCCCCCTTCATGCCGCCCGTCTCATTTGTGAGACGGGCGGTTATCATGTGCGGGTTTTGTCTTTTTGTCTGCGTAAAAAATTGTTCTTGCAGCAGAAACCCGCGCGTGTATACTCGAATACGTTTGTTCAACTACGTGCCGGCCATGGTGGTACGGCACCTCTAGAAGAGTAAGGAATTGCACATGGATTACATCCGCGCAATCGAGCGTCAGCAGATCCGCGAGGACATTCCTCAGGTTCGCGTCGCCGACAACGTCAAGGTTCACTACCGCATTAAGGAAGGCGACCGCGAGCGCATCCAGGTCTTCCAGGGCGACGTCATCCGCATGGCCGGCGCCGGTGCCCGCGAGACCTTCACCGTCCGCAAGATGTCCTTCGGTGTCGGTGTTGAGCGTACCTTCCCGCTTCACAGCCCCAAGATCGCCAAGCTCGAGGTCGTTCGTCATGGTCGCGTCCGTCGCGCCAAGCTGTACTACCTCCGCGACAAGGTGGGCAAGGCTGCTCGCATCCCCGAGAAGCGCTAAGAAGATCGCAGCGTCTGTCCACTCGTTTGGACACAAGGGTCACCTTCGGGTGGCCCTTCTTTTTATCTGATTTGCATGCAAGGAGGGCCTGGTATGGCCAACATGACGAGCTCGGTTTCGGCATCGCAGGTTGCCGGTGAGTTGGCGAGCGCCACGTTTGAGGAGATTCCCGCCCTCGTGGAGCATTATCGCGAGGACCCGCGCCAGCAGGTGATCAAGGCTTGCGAACGCGCCCTCAAACGCCATGCCAAAGAGCTTGCCGAGCGCGAGCGCGTCAATGACATGTACGAGCTTATGCATGAGCTTGGCGGCGATGGAGTGGTCGTTGGTGTCGACGAGGTGGGTCGCGGATCGGTGGCCGGTCCTTTGACGGTATGCGCTGTCTGCCTTCCTATGGAGCCGTGCGTCTGGGGCATCAACGATTCCAAAAAGCTCACGCCGGCGCGCCGCGAGTTGCTCTCAGTGAAGATTGCCGAGGTGGCGACGGCGATCGGTTTTTGCCATATCGCGCCTAAGGATATCGATGAGATGGGCATGGCCCGTGCTATCCGTACCGCCGTTGCGGGCGCCGTGGCCGATACGGGGCTCGAGCCCGATTGCGTGCTTATGGATGGCAACCCCTTGGGCGCCGTTCCTAACGAGCGCGATGTGGTGAAGGGCGATGCCAAGATCGCCTGCATCGCCGCGGCGTCCATCATGGCCAAGGTCACGCGTGACGAGATGATGGTCGAGTACGACGCCGAGTATCCCGAGTACCATCTGGCCGAGTCGAAGGGCTATGCGAGCCCCGAGCACATCGAGGCCATTCGCAAACATGGACTTTGTCCGCTGCACCGCGTGAGCTTTTGCGGAAACTTTCTGCAGACTGAGCGCCTTTTCTAGGCCAATTGTGGAGACATGGACCTCTGGGGTTTTATAAACCTGCTGGTAGCGGGCCGTATGCAACACCATTGTTGCGTACGGCCCGTTTTTTGACGGCATTTGGTCAGCTTTTGGTTTGCTTCCGGTACTTACCCGCATGAAAGGTGCCCTCATCATCGGGGCAATGCAGTGTGCGGGAAAGGAGACCCCATGAGTGCCGCAAGCAAAAAGAGCAAGACGCAGCAGCTCAAGGAGCGTTGGGAAAACGGCGAGCTCGACTCCGGGGCGATGACGCCCGAGTTTATCAAGGGACTCAGTCCCCGCGAGCTAGGCATGCTGGGCGAGCTGATCACCATCGACTACTTTAACGAGCGCGGCTACACCTTGCTGGAGCAGGGCTATCGTTGCACCGAGGGCGAGGCCGATCTGGTGCTGCTCGATGAGCTCGACGATGTCGTGGTGATGGCCGAGGTCAAGACCAGACGCGTTTCGCTGGATTGCACCACGCGGGTCTTTCCCGAGGAGGCCGTGGACGCCCAAAAGCAACGCCGCTACCGCCGCATCGCAAGTTGCTATCTCATGGAGCATTATCCGCTCAAGGCGATTCGCTTCGATGCTGTGGGTGTCACCATCCGCGGCGGGCATATCGCCGAGATCGAGCATCAGTACAACGCGTTCGATTGGCAGGTGTCGTGATGGCGTTCGAGACGTTTGCCGTTCACGCGGCCTGCATCCGCGGCGTCGAGGCGATTCACGTCACGGTCGAGGTCTCGCTTGCCGGTGGCGTTCCGGGCATCCAGATGCTCGGCATTCCGAGTATGGAGGTGATGGAGTCACGCGGTCGTATTCGCTGCGCGATGCGCTCCGCCGGGTTCGAGATCCCGCGCTCGGGCATTACCGTTAACCTGGCACCCGGCGATATCCGCAAGACCGGTAGCGGCTTTGACCTGCCCATCGCCATCGCGGTTCTAGCGGCCGATGAGCAGATTCCCCGTGACAACCTCGATCGCTGCCTTATCGCAGGTGAGCTTGGTCTGGACGGTACGGTGCTTCCCGTCAAGGGCGAGGTGGCGTTTCAGCTATTGGCTCGCGACATGGGGCTGTCTTTTATCGCCGGCAGGTCCGACCAGCATGTGCCACTCGCGGGCGTAGATTGCGGCTTTATCGACCATCTGTCTCAGCTTGCTCATGGCATGGGCGATGCCGCACGGCACTACTTGGATTCCGAGGGTGTCGAGGCGACCTTTGAGCCCGAGCTCGACTATGCAGACGTGCTGGGGCAGGAAGTCGCTAAACGCGGCATGGCGCTTGCGGCGGCAGGAGAACTCGGCTTGCTCATGATCGGGTCTCCGGGATCGGGCAAGACGATGCTCGCACGCCGTATGACCGGCATCCTGCCCGAGCTTTCCGTTGAGGATCAGCAGGAGGCACTGTGCATCCATTCGGTTTTGGGTGAGAACATTGATGGCTTGTTGGCGGGGCACCGCCCCTTCCGCAGTCCCCACCACAGTATTTCGACCGCAGGCCTTATCGGCGGCGGGCGCCCGGTGCACCCGGGTGAGATCAGCCTTGCTCATGGCGGCGTGCTCTTTTTGGACGAGCTTGCCGAGTTTCCCACTGGCGTGCTGCAGACGCTGCGTCAGCCCATCGAGCGCGGCTACGTGAGGATCGTACGCGTCGACGGGGCTTTTACCTTCCCGTCGCGCTTTCAGCTGCTGGCTGCGAGCAATCCCTGCCCCTGCGGCTTTTTGGGCGATCGCGAGGTGCCGTGTCGCTGCTCGGCGGCGATGGTCGAGCGCTATCGGTCTAAACTGCGCGGTCCTTTGGCCGACCGTATCGACATGATGATCGATGTGACCCGTCCCGACCCTCAAGTGATTATCGAGGGTGCGGAGGGCATGTCGTCGGCCGAGTTACGTGACTACGTTGTGCGCGGTCGCGCCTTTCGCGCTTGGCGCGAATCCCGCATGGACGATGCGGATGCCGAGGCCGAGGATGACGAGACTCGGTCCATTGACGGCGTCGTTTCGACCTTTGAGCTCGATGATGCGGCGGAGAAGTGTGTGCTCGGCCTGTCTAAGCGCACGCATCTCACAGGGCGTGGCATCGTGCGCCTTGTTCGCATTGCGCGCACGATCGCAGATGTCGCCGAGAGCGAGCAGGTGACGCAGGACCACGTGCTCGAGGCGGCGATGTACCAGGGAAGGAGGGACCAATGATGGCTGAGGGGACCTTCGAGCTGCATCCAGGTGACGCGTTGTATCCCGAGACCGTTTTGGAGCTTTCTGATGTACCTCAGACGCTCTATGTGCGCGGCAACCCCGAGGCGCTTTCGACGCCCGCGCTCTCCATCATCGGTGCGCGAAAGGCCTCGCCGTATGGTCTTGCCGTGGCAGAGCTTGCGGCGAAGGTGGCGGTTGAGGCGGGAGTGACGGTAGTTTCGGGCGGTGCAGTCGGTTGTGACCAGGCCTCGGGTTGGGCTGCGGTCAACGCCGGCGGCAAACACGTCGTGGTGCTGGGGACGGGCGCCGACGTGGTCTACCCGCGTTCGAGCGCGGGGCTTATTACGCGCACGCTCGATACGGGCGGCGCGGTCGTGTCGATCTCTCCGTGGGGCATGGGTCCGCGCAAGTTTGCCTTTCCGCGTCGCAATCGCGTGATCGCGGCCCTGTCGCAAGCCCTCTTTGTATCCGAGGCGGGTATGCCTTCCGGGACGTTTTCTACAGCCGAGGCTGCTATGGATTTGGGGCGCGAACTTCTTGCCGTGCCGGGGTCGATCCTATCGCCCGAGTCGCGTGGCACGAATTACCTCATTGCGAACGGTGCCTGCTGCATTGTCGACGAGGAGTCCATCGAGATGGCTATCTCTCGCATATACGGCACCCTGCGCTACTCGCGCCCCGATGCTCCCGGCATTGCCGACCTGAATCCAACACAGCAGACCGTGATGCATGCGCTCATCGCCTCTCCGCTCAAGGTCGACGACATCGCGGCGCTCGTCTCACTCGATGCTGTCGGCGTACTCAAACTCTTGGGTTCGCTTGAACTCGAGGGCCTTATCGAGCGCATGATGGATGGAAGGTATGCGCCCTCCAAGTTTGCCCTTCACGCCCAGACGCCCTTCGGTCACAATGGAAAACGTGTCAATTAGAAAGGTGTTTGCAGATGCAGTTCGATCAGGTGACGGTTATCGGTGGCGGTCTGGCGGGTTCGGAATGCGCGATCCAGCTGGCAGACCGCGGGTTTGCCGTAAAGCTGTGCGAGATGCGCCCCCAGGTGAGCTCCCCGGCTCACCATACCGATCACCTGGCAGAGCTCGTCTGCTCCAATTCGTTTAAGTCGACCCGTCCGGATTCCGCGGCTGGTTTGCTGAAGACCGAGCTTGAGCGCATGGGTTCAGTCCTGCTCGACTGCGCCCATCGCGCTGCTGTTCCCGCTGGTGGCGCCCTGGCGGTCGACCGTGTTACATTCTCCGAGCTCGTCGAGGCTGAGGTTGCCGCCCGCCCCAATATCGAGGTCGTTCACGGCGAGGTCACCCAGATCCCCGAGGGCCACGTGGTCATTGCCGCGGGCCCGCTGTGTTCACCGGCGCTGAGCGAAGAGGTCATGAAGCTCGTCGGTGGCGACGCCCTTGCGTTCTTCGATGCCGCGGCGCCGATCGTCGATGCCTCCACGCTCGATATGGACGTGCTGTTTTCGCAGTCGCGCTACGAGGAGCAGGGGAGCGGCGACTATCTCAACGCTCCGCTCAACAAGGAGGAGTACGAGGCCTTTATCGAGGCGCTCACCACGGCCGACCGCGTGGTGCTCAAGGACTTTGAGGGCGGCGATCTGTTCCAGGCCTGCCAGCCTGCCGAGGAGGTTGCGCGCACCGGCAAGGACGCCATTCGCTTTGGCGCCATGAAGCCCGTCGGCCTCACCGACCCGCGTACCGGACGTCGCCCTTGGGCGGCGATTCAGCTGCGTGCCGAGAACAAGGAGAAGACCGCCTATAACCTGGTGGGCTTCCAGACCAACCTGACCTTTGGCGAGCAGAAGCGCGTCTTCCATATGGTGCCGGGCCTGGAGAACGCTGAGTTCTTCCGCTACGGTGTCATGCACCGCAATACCTTTGTCGACGCCCCGCACGTGCTCGATGGCACCTTTGCCGTGCCCGGTACCGGCGTGCGCCTGGCCGGTCAGATCACCGGCACCGAGGGGTACATGGAAGCCGTGGCGACCGGTCTGCTCGCGGCGCTCAACACCTATGCAGAGGCTATCGGCGCCGATTCCGTCGAGTTGCCCCGCGTGGGCGCCCTGGGTGCGCTCGTGGGCTATGCGACCGATCCTGCCACCGTGGGCTATCAGCCCATGCATGTCAACTTTGGCCTGGTGCCGCCGCTCGAGGACGGTAAGCGCCGCAGCAAGCGCGACCGCTATCAGGCCTATGCGGACCGTGCGCTCGAGGCCCTCGATGCCTACTTGGCCACGCGTTCCGACTTGTTTGGAGGCGACCGGTCATAGCCTTTGACCTGTACGACACCGTCGACTCTTTTATCGCCTATATCGCACGCGTTGAGGGGCTTTCTCCCAACACGGTGACGGCCTATGGCTCGAGACTGGAGCGCTTTGCTGCCTGGTGCGAGCGCGAGGATATTGATGCTTTCGCTGCCGACGTGCGCACCATTCGTCGCTATCTTGCTGAGCTTTCGCGTGAGCAGGTGGCTCCCCGAACGCTTGCGGCGCACCTGTCGGCTATCCGATCTCTCTATCGCTGGATGGCTGCCGAGGGGATTGTCGAGGGCGATGCGGTCTCGGCGATCGCGTCGCCCAAGCTGCCGCGTGACCTGCCGGGCGTCCTTACGACCCAGCAGGTCGAGGCGCTGCTCAAGACGCCTGATACCTCAACACCCGCGGGACTGCGCGATGCGGCGATGCTCGAGTTGCTCTATGCCTCGGGTGCCCGCATCTCAGAGCTTGCGGCGCTCAATGTGGAATCCATCTCATGGTCCGAGCGCACGCTGCGCCTGTGGGGCAAGGGGAGCAAGGAGCGTATCGTCCCTCTGTATCGTCGTGCGCTCGATGTGACGCGTCTCTATATTGAAGAGGGGAGGCCGGAGTTGCTCGCTCGGGCAAAGCGCCGCGACCTCGCTACCGGGCCGCATCCGCTGCTTATATCGGCGCGCGGCAATCGCATGAGCGCCGCGATGCTTCGGCGGCGGTTCCATACGCTGGCGACGCTCGCCGGCATTCCGGCTGACATCGCCCCGCATGCGATGCGCCATACCTTTGCGACCGACTTGCTCGAGGGCGGTGCGGACCTGCGCTCGGTTCAAGAGCTGCTAGGTCATGCGAGCCTGTCCACGACGCAGATCTACACGCATCTCACACCCGATCGGCTTAAACGTGCCGTGGCTCAAGCCCATCCCCGCGGCGAATAGTGGCTGGGACGTCCCGCGCCGCACTCAGGTGTGTGGTTTTGATTGCGGGTTGGCAGGAAGAGGCATTCCTGCTATCATTCATCGGGTTGCTTCACGGCAACATGTTTTTATCACGCACGCGCGGCTACTTCATACCGTGGTGCCCGGGCTTTGGTAGCACATGTCCGGGTTGGTTTTGGAGGATGACCCCGCGCGGAGGCAAACCACAGGAGGTTTAACATGGCTACCAAGATTAATATCCGCACCCTGCTCGAGGCCGGCTGCCACTTCGGTCACCAGACCCGTCGCTGGAACCCCAAGATGAAGCCGTTCATCTTCGGTGAGCGCAACGGCATCTACATCCTCGACCTCAAGCAGACCATCCTCGACGCCGACCAGGCCTACACCTTCGTCAAGAACGTCGCCAAGGGTGGCAACGTGCTATTCGTCGGCACCAAGAAGCAGGCTCAGGAGGCCGTCAAGAACGCTGCTGAGCGCGCCAACATGCCTTACATCAACCAGCGTTGGCTCGGCGGTATGCTGACCAACTTCGTCACCATCCGCTCCCGCATCAACCGCATGGAGGAGCTCGAGGCCATGGTCGAGGACGGCCGCATGGCTGTTCTGCCCAAGAAGGAGCAGGCTGTTCTCGGCAAGGAGCTCACCAAGCTCCAGACCAACCTCGGTGGCGCCCGCGACATGAAGGGTCTGCCCCAGGCTCTCTTCGTCATCGACACCAAGCGCGAGGAGAACGCCATCAAGGAGGCTCAGCGCCTGAACATCCCCGTCGTCGCCCTGATCGACACCAACTCCGATCCCGACGAGGTCGAGTACGGCATCCCCTGCAACGATGACGCTATCTCCGCTGTCACCCTTATGTGCGAGCTCATGGCTGACGCCTGCCTCGCTGGCTCTGGTAAGGAGCAGGTCTCCGAGGCCGAGATGGCCGCTGAGCCCAAGGCCGAGTAAATCAGTCTTAGTTAATTCTTTTTCATCTCTTTGAAAGGAACCACAATGGCCCAGATTACCGCCGCTATGGTCAAGCAGCTCCGCGAGATGACCGACTCCCCGATGATGGAGTGCAAGAAGGCTCTCGTCGAGGCTGACGGCGACATGGACGCCGCTGTCGACGTTCTGCGTAAGAACGGCCTTGCCAAGGCTGCCAAGAAGGCTGGCCGTGAGACCAACGAGGGCGCTGTCGCCGCGTTCGTCTCCGAGGATGGCAAGACCGGCGCTCTGCTCGAGCTCTCCTGCGAGACCGACTTCGTTGGCTCTAACGCCAAGTTCACCGGCTTTGCTTCCAAGGTCGCTGAGGTTGTCGCTACCACCGAGCCTGCTGACGTCGACGCTCTGCTCGAGAAGCCGATGGGCGAGGAGACCGTTTCCTCCGAGCTCACCGAGATGATTCACATCATGGGCGAGAACATGAAGATCTCCCGCTTCGCTGCCCGCAAGGCTGAGAACGGCGCGCTCGCTTCTTACATCCACATGGGTGGTAAGATCGGCGTCCTCGTCGAGTTCGCCTTCGAGAAGGCTGAGACCGCTCAGGCTGAATCCTTCAAGACCTTCGCTCACGACGTTGCCCTTCAGGTTGCCGCTGTCGCCCCGATCTGCGCTACCCGCGATCAGGTTCCGGCCGAGACCGTCGAGCACGAGAAGCAGATCTACATGGCTCAGGCTGCCGAGTCCGGCAAGCCCGAGGCCATTCAGGAGAAGATGGCTGTCGGCCGTCTGGAGAAGTTCTACAAGCAGTCCGTGCTCACCGAGCAGGAGTTCATCAAGGACAGCTCCCTCACCATCAAGAAGTACGCAGAGCAGGTCTCCAAGGAGCTCGGCGACACCATTACCGTCGTTGCCTTTGACCGTCTGGTCCGTGGCGAGTAAATAAGCTCTTGTAGCTGGTAATGAGCAGGCTGTGGGTTTTACTCACAGCCTGCTTTTTCATGGCTCTTCTTAGAGCCTTTGATAGAATGTTGAGAGTTCAATCTAAAGGAGGATCGCTTTGTCCGACATCCGATATAAACGCGTGCTTCTTAAGCTTTCCGGCGAAGCGCTGATGGGCGACGGCCAATATGGCATCGACCCCAAGGTTACCGACCATCTTGCCAAGCAGGTCAAGGAGCTGCTCGCCGTTGGCCATGAGGTCGGCGTCGTTGTCGGCGGCGGCAATATTTTCCGCGGCATGGCCGGCGCTGCCGGTGGCATGGAGCGTGCTCAGGCCGACTACATGGGCATGCTGGCAACCGTTATGAACGCGCTCGCCCTGCAGGATGCCTTCGAGCATAACGATGTTCCCTGCCGCGTGATGAGCGCTATCCAGATGAACGAGATCTGCGAGCCCTATATTCGCCGTCGCGCCATCAACCACCTTTCCAAGGGCAACGTCGTTATTTTTGCCGCCGGTTCGGGCAATCCGTACTTTACGACCGACACCGCCGCGGCTCTTCGTGCGTGCGAGATCGGCGCCGAGATTCTGATTAAAGCCACCAAGGTTGACGGCATCTACGACAAGGATCCCGTCAAGTGCGCCGATGCCGTCCGTTTTGACAAGATTACCTATCACGAGGTTCTCGTCCGCGGTCTGCAGGTTATGGATTCCACGGCTACGGCACTGTGCCAGGATAACCGTATGCCGATTTTGGTCCTCAACATCGATGGCGAGGACACCGTCAAGCGCGCGCTTTCGGGTGAGCCCGTCGGCACGCTCGTCTATCAGGAGGATTAAGCATGGCAGATAACATCACCGCCCATATGGACAAGTCGCTCGAGTCCCTCAAGCATAACTTCTCCAAGGTCCGTACCGGCCGCGCCAATGCCAACATTCTGTCCGACATCACCGTCGATTATTACGGTGTTCCCACGCCGGTCACGCAGGTTGCCGCCGTCAAGACCCCCGAGGCCCACATGCTGCTCATCGAGCCGTGGGACAAGGCACTCATCAATGCTATCGTCAAGGCCATCGGCGCTTCCGATCTGGGTATTACCCCCAACTCCGATGGCACCGTCGTTCGTCTTCCGTTCCCGGCTCCCACTGAGGAGCGCCGTCGCGAGCTCGTCAAGGAGTGCCGCGAGTACGCCGAGCAGGCCAAGGTGTCTATCCGTAACATCCGTCGCGACTTCAACAACAAGCTCGAGCGCGATGAGGAGCTCACCGAGGACGATGTCCGTCGCGAGCAGGCCAAGGTCCAGAAGCACACCGATGAGTATGTCGCCAAGGTCGAGGAGCTTCTGAAGGAAAAAGAAGCCGAGGTCATGGAGATCTAAGGTGCAATACGACGAGCATAAACTGGTCGAGTACTTTGCCGACGCCCCTGCGGGCGTCGGTTTTTCCGACCTTGACCTCAATAACATTCCGCACCATATCTCGTGCATCATGGACGGCAACGGTCGCTGGGCCACGTCGCGCGGTCTTGCGCGCACTGAGGGCCACAAGGCGGGTATCGTCTCCCTTCGTGAGATTATTACCGCCTGCGTGCGTCTGGGCGTCGACGTGCTTTCTGCCTATGCGTTTTCGACCGAAAACTGGAATCGCCCGCAGCACGAAGTCAACGTTCTGATGCACCTGTTTGCCAAGACGTTCATCGACGAGCTGCCGCTTCTGAAGCGCGAAAACGTGCGCGTTGTCTTTTTGGGTGACATTTCCGCGCTGCCCAAGAAGACCCGCGACGTTTTTGAACGCGGTCTTGCTGAGTGCGCCGATCACACCGGCATGACGCTGGCGCTTGCCGTCAACTACGGCGCGCGTGCCGAGATTACCCGCGCTGTCCGTCAGATCGCACTCGACGCTGCCGCCGGTAAGATCGATCCTGCCGCAATTGATGACGACATGGTGGCTTCCCACCTCTATACCGCCGGCCTTCCCGATCCTGAGCTTGTGATTCGCACTTCTGGTGAGCTGCGCCTTTCGAACTATCTGCTGTGGCAGGTGGCTTATTCCGAATTCTACGTCACCGATACCTATTGGCCCGACTTTGATCGTTGGGGCCTTGTCGACGCCATTTTGGCCTATCAGGGCCGTGACCGTAGGTTTGGTGGTCTGAGCAAGACCGAGGAGGCTTAATCGTGTCCGATCGTCCCAAGGCAACTGCTCCCAAGACATCTGAGCGCAAGGCTGTCGCTGCGGGAGCGCCCGCAGCGAAGAATGGCACCGGTTCGTGGCTTGCGGGCTTTATCACCCGTGCCGCCGCCGGTATCGTTTACGCCGTTGTCTTTATCCTGTGCCTGGTTTTGGGTATCGTGCCCACGGCCATCTTTGTTTCTGTCATGAGCGGTCTGTGCTGCTATGAGTTTTTCCGTATGACGAGGCTCGATGGCAAGATGGCTAACGAGCGCATGGGTATCGCTGCCGCCGTACTCTTTCCGCTGTCGGCGTTGGGCGATTCGATGTTGCTGAATGCCCTGCTTTTTGTCCTGATGCTCGCTGTGGGCATTTGGTATGTCTGGTCGCCGCGTACCCGCATCTCTGATGTGGCCGTGACGCTCATGGGTCCCATCTACACTGGCTTTATGCTGTCGGCTATCGTGCTGCTGCGCGATGCCGTGCCCGGTTTTGCCGGCGCCTTGCTTTCGGTGGGCGTTTGCGCGTCCCTTTGGGTCTCCGATTCGTTTGCCTACATCGTGGGCAGCCGTATCGGCAAGCACAAGATGGTTCCCAAGATCTCTCCTAAAAAGAGCTGGGAGGGATTTGTCGGCGGCATTCTGGGCTCGGTTTTGATTTGGCTCATCCTGTGGGCGACGCACTTCTACAAACTCAGCCTGCCCTATGCGCTGCTGTGCGGCTTGGTCGTGTCCATCCTGGGCGTTATCGGCGACCTCATTGAGTCGCGCATCAAGCGTGGCGTGGGCGTCAAGGATTCCGGCAACCTTATCCCGGGCCATGGCGGCATGCTCGACCGTAGCGACTCGCTTATCTTTGGCTGCATTACCGCGCAGCTGCTTTTGATGATCGGGGGCGTGCTGTAATGTCATTCCAGACGACGTATGGCTCCGATGGACGCCTTCGTGTTGCCATCCTGGGTTGTACGGGCTCTATCGGCACGCAGGCACTCGACGTGTGCCGTCAGCATGCCGATCGACTGCAGGTAACGGCGCTGTCCGTCAATTCCAGCACCTCGGAGCTCGTTGCCGCCGCCCGCGAGTTCTCGGTTCCGGCCGTTGCCGTGGCCGACTCCGCCCACGGTGCGGACGCCGTGCTGCAGGAGCTGCCCGAGGGCACGGAGCTCGGTGTTGGTGCGCAGGCGGTTTGTGAGCTCGCACGTCGCGATGATGTCGACTGTGTGCTTGTTGCCATTGTGGGCGCTGCCGGGCTCGAAGCGAGCCATGCGGCCTTGACCTCGAATAAGCGTCTTGCCCTTGCCAACAAGGAGTCCCTCGTCGTCGGTGGCGACTTGCTTATGCCGTTGGCGCAACCGGGCCAGCTTATTCCAGTTGACTCTGAGCACTCCGCCATCTACCAGTGCTATCTGGGGGAGAACCCACGCGAGGCTCATTGTATTTGGCTCACCTGCTCGGGCGGTCCGTTCTTTGGCCGCACGCGCGACGAGCTCAATCGCGTGACGCGTGCCGATGCCCTCGCACATCCCACGTGGGCCATGGGTGCCAAGATCACCATCGACTCCGCCACCCTCATGAACAAGGGTCTGGAGCGCATTGAGGCCATGCATCTGTTTAACTGCGACCTCGATCTCATTAACGTGGTCGTGCAACGTCAGTCCAAGATTCACTCTATGGTCGAGTTTGCCGACGGCTCCGTGATGGCGCATCTCGGTGCTTCCGACATGCGTATTCCCATCCAGTTCGCGTTCTCGTATCCCGAGCGTTGGGATACCCCGGCGCCTCGTATCGATTTCCGCGAGCTGGGACAGCTCACGTTTGATGCTGCCGACATGGATACCTTCCGCTGTCTGGCACTGGCCGAGCGTGCCGGCAAGACGGGTGGCACCATGCCGTGCGTGCTCAATGCCGCCAACGAGGTCGCCGTCGATGCCTTCCTGCACGATGGCTGCAGCTTTACCGATATCGATCGCATTGTGGAATCCTGCATGGATGCCCACGATATGCAGGCGGTCGATTCGTTTGAGCAGCTTCGCGACATCGATGCGTGGGCGCGTGAAAAAGCTGCGCAGGCGCTCGCCGCAACCCGTTCCTAACCCATAAGGATTGCTTTTTCGTTTTATGGATACTGTTCTGAGCGTTCTTTCATCGGTCTTTTGGGGCCTGCTGATGCTTTCCGTCCTCGTGTTTTTGCACGAGGGCGGCCACTTTTTGGCGGCGCGTGCCTGCGGCGTCCGTGTGACCGAGTTCTTTTTGGGCCTGCCGTGCCGCTTTGACATCCATTACACGTCGCGTCGCATTGGAACCAAGTTTGGCGTGACCCCGCTGCTGCTGGGTGGCTACGCTGCCATCTGCGGTATGGATCCGACCGATGTCTCGTGCGCCGATCGCGTGCTCGCGGCTATCTACCGTCATGGTCGCGTGACCGTGGCCGACCTTGCTGTCGAGCTCGAGCTTTCCGAGGAGGATGTGCTCGAGGCATGCGCCTTGCTCTTGGGTTGGGGCTCTATCGCGCCTTGGTATGAGGAAGGGGAGAAGCCCTCGCCGAGCTACTATCCCACCAAGTATCAGACGCTGCCACGAGATGCGGCGGGTTACACCACCTTTGACGGCCGCCGGTTCGATCGAGAGCATGCGACTGCCGAGGGCGATGTGTGGGAGCTGCCGTGCGGTGAGGCCGAGTTCCTTGCGCAAGAGCGTTCGCACACCTATCTTGGCCAAGGCTTTCTCAAGCGAGCCTTTATGCTGCTTGCCGGCATTCTCGTCAATATTTTGACGGGCTTTTTGCTCCTTATGAGCATCTATTCCATTGCGGGTGTCACCGTGCCGATGGATACCAACGTGATCGGTCAGGTTGACGAGGGGTCTATTGCCGCCAAGGCGGGTATCGAGGGCGGCGACGCGATCCTTTCGGTTGACGGAGTATCGTGCTCTACCTGGATGGACGTTTACGATGCCATCGGCAAGGCTGCCGGTAAGGACGATATCGCCATCGAGTACGAGCGTGACGGCAAGCAGCATTCGACCACGGTTGCGCTCAAAGAGGACGAGCGCCTAGGTGTGTATGCCTCTACGCAGGTGGTCCGTTTAGACCCCATCACGTCGGCTCGCCTGTCTTTCTCCTATGTCGTGCAGACTGCGGAGGGCGTGATTCGCCTGCTCCAGCCGCAGCATACGATGGAGATTCTCGATCAGTCTTCTTCGATCGTGGGTATTAGCGTTATGTCCTCACAGGCTGCTGCTGCCGGCCCCGCCACGTTCCTTTCGTTTGCCGCCCTCATTTCGTTCTCGCTTGGCTTTATGAACCTGCTGCCCATCCCACCACTCGATGGCGGCAAGCTGGTCATCGAGATCATTCAAAAGATTGCGGGCCGCGAGCTGCCTCTCAAGGCTCAGACGATTGTGAGTTATGTGGGCATCGCGCTCTTCGCACTGCTGTTTGTCTATATGCTTCGTTCCGACATCCTTCGATTTATTCTGTAGGGGAGTGTTTGGATTGTCTTTATCCCATTCTTTGCCGCGCGAGCTGACGCGCCCCGTGCATGTGGGCGGCGTGCAGATCGGCGGCGGCGCGCCGGTGGTGGTTCAGTCCATGACCTGCACCGATACCGCCGATGCCCAGGCGACGCTTGCGCAAGTGTGTGCGCTTGCCCAGGCGGGTTGCGATGTTGTGCGCGTGAGCGTGCCTACCGAGGCTGCGCTCGAGGGCTTTCGCACCATCTGTGCCGAGTCTCCGGTGCCGATCGTCGCCGATATTCACTTTAACCATAAGCTCGCCATCGGCGCCGTCGAGGCTGGTGCCGCCAAGCTGCGCATTAATCCCGGCAATATCGGCGATTGGGCTAAGGTCGATGCCGTCATCGACGCCGCCGGCGCCGCGGGCTGTGCGATTCGTATCGGCGTCAATGCCGGTTCGCTTGAGCAGGATATCGCCGAGCGCGACGACCTCACGCAGCCCGAGAAGCTCGTGATGTCGAGCGAGCGTTTCGTCAAGCATTTTGAAGACCGCGGCTTTACGAACATTGTGCTTTCGGCCAAGGCCCATAGCGTGCAAACGACGCTCGATACCTATCGAGCCCTGTCGCGTGAGATTCCCCACGTTCCGCTTCATCTGGGTGTGACGGAGGCGGGTACCAAGCTCCAGGGCACCATCAAGAGCTCTGTAGGCTTGGGTATCTTGCTTTCCGAAGGCATTGGCGACACCATGCGTGTGTCGCTCACAGCTGATCCGGTTGAGGAGCCGCCGGTTGTCTGGGGTATTCTGCAGTCGTTGGGCCTGCGTCGCCGTGGCCCCGAGATTGTCTCGTGCCCCACGTGCGCCCGCTGCCAGGTTAACCTTATTCCCATTGCCGAGGAGGTTACCGAGCGGCTTAAGAACTACTCCGCGTCGCTTTCGATCGCTGTGATGGGATGTGCCGTTAATGGCCCCGGCGAGGCTTCTGATGCCGATCTGGGCGTTGCTTGCGGACGTGGTCAGGCCTTGCTCTTTTCGCATGGCCAGATCATTGGTAAAGTAGCTGAGGACCAAATTGTCGACGCGCTTATGGCAGAGGTCGACAAACTTATTGAGGAGAAATAAATGACTCGAGCAATGTATATGTCTAAGCTCTATGCGCCGACGCTTAAAGAGGATCCGGCGGACGCTGAGCTCGCCAGCCACCGCCTGCTGCTCCGTGCCGGCATGATCCGCAAGGAGGCCGCCGGTCTGTATTCTTATCTGCCGCTCGCATGGCGCTCGATCCGCAAGATCGAGAACATCGTGCGCGACGAGATGGATGCTGCCGGCGCCCAGGAGCTTATGATGCCTATCATGGTCGATGCCGAGCTGTGGCGTGAGTCCGGCCGTATCGATGCCTATGGCAAGGAGCTTGTGCGCTTTGACGACCGTCATGGTCGCGAGTTCGTCCTGGGCCCCACGCACGAGGAGACCGTCACGGCCCTGGTGCGCAACGAGCTGCGCTCCTACAAACAGCTGCCCGTCAACCTGTACCACATCCAGGATAAGTTCCGCGACGAGTTCCGTCCCCGCTTTGGCCTGATGCGCGGCCGTGAGTTCATCATGAAGGACGCCTACAGCTTCTCTGCCACGCAGGAGAGTCTGCAGGAGGAGTACGACAAGATGAAGCAGGCCTACGCCAACATCTGTGAGCGCTGCTACATCAAGGCCCTGCCCGTTGTCGCCGACTCCGGCGAGATCGGTGGCGATACCTCCGTCGAGTACATGGCTTTGGCCGACGCCGGCGAGGCTTCGCTCGTCTACTGCGATGATTGCGGCTTCGCCGCCGACGATGAGGCTGCAAGCACCAAGGTCATCGTGACCGAGGGTCCTGGCGACGGTACGCTTACCAAGGTCGAGACTCCGGGCATGGGCACCATCGAGGCTGTTGCTAAGTTCTTTGGGTTCCCCGAGAACGGCACGCGAAAGTCGCTGGCGCTCATCGACGCCGAGGGCAAGCCGGTCGTGGCCATTGTCCCGGGCGACCACGAGCTCAACGATTGCAAGGCCGAGCATGTCTTTGGCAAGGGCTATCGCATGATGACCGACGAGGAGCTCCAGACCTACGGTCTGCATAAGGGCTTTATCGGACCGGTTAACTTGCCCGAGGGCATCCGCCTGGTGTGCGACGAGAGCCTGCGTGAGTCCAAGCAGTGGGCCTGCGGCGCCAACGAGGTCGACTATCACTTTACCGGTGCCTGCCCCGAGCGTGACTTTACCGTCGACGAGTGGGCCGACCTGGTCACCGTCGTGGCCGGCGATCCTTGCCCACACTGCGGCAAGCCCCTCTCCGCTGCTCGCGGTATCGAGGTCTCCCAGGTCTTCCAGCTGGGCACCAAGTATTCCGAGGCCATGGGTGCCACCTTTATGGATGAGGACGGCAAGGAGAAGCCGCTTATCATGGGTTGCTACGGCGTTGGTGTGTCCCGCTCGCTTGCTGCCGTCGTGGAGCAGCACAACGACGAGCACGGCATCGTCTGGCCGGTCTCCGTTGCCCCGTACGAGGTCGCGGTGATTCCGCTCGATCCCAAGAAGGAAGAGTGCGCTACCGTCTGCGAGCAGATCGTTGATGGCCTGTGTGCCGAGGGTATCGAGGTCGTCGTCGACGATCGCGATGAGCGTCCGGGCTTTAAG
This sequence comes from uncultured Collinsella sp., assembly GCA_958413895.1. Lineage (GTDB taxonomy): Bacteria > Actinomycetota > Coriobacteriia > Coriobacteriales > Coriobacteriaceae > Collinsella. The sequence continues at coordinate 65,808 of CATYVQ010000004.1, read as the reverse complement.
TTTGCCGATAACGACCTCATGGGCTTCCCGTATCAGGTGGTTTTGGGCAAGCGCGGCCTTAAGAATGGCACCGTTGAGCTCAAGGACCGTTCCACGGGCGAGCGCGAGGACGTGGCGATCGACGAGGTCGTCGCCAAGGTTGCCGAGCTTGTTAAGGCGGCTCGCCGTTAATCGACGATTTCGCTTGTAGTTCGATATACGGGACGGCCCCGCATTTCTCCAGATAGGGGAGATGCGGGGCCGTCATTTTACCTTGCCTGCGTGCTCAATCGCTAAAAGGAAAACCCCACAGCCCATATGAGCTGCGGGGTTTTCTTGTGCCTCCGATGCGAAATAAATCGCTCAGATATTACTGATAATCGACGACGTCGATCCAGTTCTTAAGGAACTCATCGTTCACGTTGCGCTTACGAGCGAGCTCGGAAGCGGCGACGATGCTCGTCCACTGACGCACGACCTGCATGGGCATGTCGGCACGGTCGCAGTAGAGCTCCAGGTAGGCCTCGGCCTGGTCCTTGCTGTTGAGGGCAAAGAGCAGGTAGGTGGTGGCAACGTCGGCAGCAGGGGAGCCCTGGGTGGCGTGTGCCCAGTCGCACACATAGAGCTGGCCGTCGTCGCCGACGATGACGTTGGAGGGGTTGAAGTCGCCGTGGCAGACCTTGAACTCCTTGGTCATGCCGTCCAGACGCTCCTGAAGGTTGTAGCGCGTGGTGGCATTGAGCTGATCAAGGCTGTCGATCATGCGGGCGTACTTGTCGCGCTGACGGTTGAGCAGCGGGGAGGTGTAGCCGTGGATCTCGATCTGGAGGTCGACGAACATCTCGAGGTACTCACCAAAGCGCTGGGGCTCGGCAGTCATCTTCTCGGCAAGGGTGGTGCCCGGAACCTTCTCGGTCACGAGCGCCCAGCCGTTGGCGTTCTCGAGCTGGGAAACCTCGAGCGCCTTGGGGCTGCGGATGCCGCACTCATTGATGCGGGCAAGATTCAAAGCCTCGTTGAACACGTCGGAGACAGGCTTGGTCTCGTTAAAGACCTTGACGATCTTGTCGCCCAGGTCGTAAACGACCTTGTTGCCGCGACGGACGAGCTCGGTCTTGGAATCGGGTAGCAGCATGGTTGCATCCTTTCAACGATGCGATAGAAGCGACGGCGGGGGTGTGTGAAACACCCGTGCACCCCCGCCGTTAAAACCGTGCTAGAACTAGCAGACGGCGTAATCCTGAGGCTCGCGGCCGTAGTAGGCGTCCAGGTAGAGCTCCTTGATCTCGCTCATGAGCGGGTAGCGCGGGTTAGCGCCGGTGCACTGGTCGTTGAATGCCTGCTCGGTCATCTCGTCGAGGGTGTCGAGGAAGTACTGCTCGTCAACACCGTAGTCGGCGATGGTCTTCTTGACGCCGATGAAGTCCTTGAGCTCCTCGAGCTTCGTGATGAAGTTCTCGAAGACCTCCTTGTCGTCCTTGCCCTCGATGCCGCAGTACTTGGCCATCTCGGCGTAGTTGTGCAGCGCGTTGGGGTAAGGATACTGGGAGAAGGTGCCCATCTTGACGGGAGCCTCGGCGGCGTTGTAGCGCATAACGCGGGTCAGGATGACGGCGTTTGCGAGGCCGTGGGGCAGGTGATGGAAGGCGCCGAGCTTGTGGGCCATGGAGTGGTTGAGGCCCAGGAAGGCGTTGGCGAAGGCCATACCGGCCATGCAGGAGGCGTTGTGCATCTCCTCGCGGGCATGCGGGTCCTTGGCGCCGTTCGTGAAGCTGGAGGGCAGGTTCTCGAAGACGAGCTTGGCAGCGCGCTCGGAGAGACCCTTGGTGTAGTCGGAAGCCATGATGGAGACGTAGGACTCGATGGCGTGGGTCATGACGTCGATGCCGGAGGCAGCGGTCAGGCCGCGCGGGGCGGTCATGCAGTTGTCGGCGTCGACGATAGCCATGTTGGGGAGCAGCGCGTAGTCGGCGAGCGGCCACTTGATGCCGGTCTCCTTGTCGGTGATGATGGCGAACGGCGTGCACTCGGAGCCGGTACCCGAAGAAGTCGGGACGGCGACGAAGTAGGCCTTCTTGCCCATCTCAGGGAAGGTGAAGATACGCTTGCGGATGTCCATGAAGTCCATGGCCATGTCCTCAAACTTGCACTCGGGGTGCTCGTACATCATCCACATGATCTTGCCGGCATCCATAGCGGAGCCACCGCCGACGGCGATGATGACGTCCGGCTCAAAGAGAGCCATCTGCTTGGCGCCGCGACGCGCGCACTGCAGCGACGGATCGGGCTCGACGTCGTAGAAGCAGTCGTGGGCGATGCCCATCTCGTCGAGCTTGGCCTCGATGGCGCGGGTGTTGCCATTCTTGAAGAGGAACTGGTCGGTGACGATGAAGGCGCGCTTCTTGCCCATGACGGTACCGAGCTCGTCGAGGGCGACGGGCGTGGAACCCTTCTTGAAGTAGACCTTCTCGGGAGCGCGGAACCACAGCATGTTCTCACGGCGCTCGGCCACAGTCTTAACGTTGATCAAGTGCTTCACCCCAACGTTCTCGGAGACGGAGTTGCCGCCCCAGGAGCCGCAGCCCAGGGTCAGAGACGGCTTCATGCCAAAGTTGTACAGGTCACCGATGCCGCCGTGCGAGGACGGGGTGTTGATGACGATGCGGCAGGCCTTCATGACGTGCTCGAACAGGCTGATCTTCTCGGCCTGGGCGGGGTGCACGTACAGAGAGGCGGTGTGGCCCGGGCCACCGGCGAGCACCAGGTGCTCGGCCTTGTCGACGGCCTCCTGGAAGTCCTTGGCGTGATACATGGCCAGGACCGGGGAGAGCTTCTCGTGGGAGAACTCCTCCTTGGCGGGGTCGGTGGAGGTGACCTCGGCGATCAGGATCTTGGTCTTGGCGGGAACCTCGATGCCGGCGAGCTCGGCGATCTTGGCGGCGGCCATGCCGGGGATGCGGTGATCGAGGGCACCGTTCTTGAACATGGCGGCACGCAGGGCCTCCATCTCGGCACCCTGCTTGACGAAGTAGCAGCCGCGCTTCTGGAACTCGGCCTTAACCTGGTCATAGATGGTGTCGATGACGGTCACGGACTGCTCGGAAGCGCAGATCATGCCGTTGTCGAAGGTCTTGGAGTGGATGATGGAGTTGACGGCGAGCAGCACGTCGGCGGTGTCGTCGATGACGACCGGGGTGTTACCGGCGCCAACGCCCAGGGCGGGCTTGCCCGAGGAGTAAGCGGCCTTGACCATGCCCGGGCCACCGGTGGCGAGGATGATGTCGACGTCGCGCATGACCATGTTGGTCAGCTCGATGGAGGGGACATCGACCCAGCCGATGATGCCCTCGGGGGCGCCGGCCTTGACGGCGGCGTCAAGCACGAGCTTGGCGGCGGCGATGGTGCACTTGGCGGCTGCCGGGTGCGGGGAGATGATGATGGCGTTGCGGGTCTTCAGGCTGATCAGCGTCTTGAAGATCGCGGTGGAAGTGGGGTTGGTCGTCGGGATGACGGCGCCCACGATGCCGATGGGCTCGGCGATCTTGGTGATGCCGTAAGCCTCGTCGCGCTCCAGGACACCACAGGTCTTGGTGTTCTTGTAAGCGTTATAGATGTACTCTGCGGCGTAGTGGTTCTTGATGACCTTGTCCTCAAGAACGCCGCGGCCGGTCTCCTCGATGGCCATCTTCGCCAACGGGATACGAGCCTTGTTGGCGGCCATGGCGGCCTCATAGAAGATCTTGTCGACCTGCTCCTGCGTGTACGTAGCAAAAAGCGCCTGGGCCTCTCGCATCTGAGCGAGCTTAGCCTCAAGCGCCTCTACGTTGTCCACAATTGCGGGAGTAGTGTTTTCCGGTGACTTTTTCACCATTTGTGTCTCCTTGCGATCGGAGATTTACCCTACGCCTTGCATGATAGCAAGAAATTATTCGGCGAACGGCAAGATTCCTGTAAAAGGCACACTAAAACGCTTCAATAAACTGAAGCGTTTTAACTAAAATTATCAGCCTGCTGCATCGCCCCGCTCATTGGGGACAGACTTACATGAGTGCTTTCACTCATTTGGGACAGACATCGTTTTGCCATTTTGCCGTTCTGAACCAGTTTTTGCCGCTCATTGGATATAAATAGGTCACAGGCTCAGCATTTCGCGTTCCTTCTCTCCTTTTAGGTGTTGCCTGTTCAGTTTTGAAAGGAGAGACTATGCCTCGATGCGCCCGCGCCGTTTCGCTCACCGGCTATTATCACGTCTTTGACCGTGGCAACTCCAAACAGATTATTTTTGAAGATGATTCTGACCGATATCGTTTCTTATCGGACATCTCGGACAGGTTTGCACGCCATAAAGTGGCGGTGTTGGCTTGGTGCCTTATGGACAATCACTTCCATTTGATGATTGATGATCCATTTGACAATCTTTCAAAGGCAATGCAGTGCGCGTTGACAGCATATGTTAAGTATTTCAATGGGAAAACGGGGAGAACGGGCCATCTGTTTGATAATCGCTATTCGCGGGTCGCGGTTGAGTCGGACGTGCAGGCGGTGCAGCTGCTCGACTATATTCATCTCAATCCCGTGAAAGGTGCGCTCGACTCACTCGAGACGTACCGCTGGTCAAGCTACAAGGCATATCAGCTGGGCTATGATCCCTTTGACATCTGTGATGCGGCCCCTATGCTCGATATTGTCGGAGGCTCCCGTTGCTATTGCGAGCATCTCGAGGAAGTTGCTGGGCGCATCTGGGCAATGGAGGTTCTTCCACGCCGGCGGATCTCCGATGAGGAGGCCCTTTCCGTTGCGCGCGAAGTTCTGCCGAGCATAGAACCTGCGCTGCTCAAGGCCCTGCCACGCCCCGAACGCGATGCCTGCCTGCTGAGGCTCAGGCGGGCACATCTCACGGTTAAGCAAATTGCTCGTATCACCGGTATCGGCGCCACGAGCGTGACCAAGGCAACTGCAGGCTGGAAGGATGCAGCGTGAGGCAGGGGCCGGAGCCAGTCGGTGTGTCGCTTGCGTGCGTCATGTCTGTCCCCAATGCGTGAAAACACTCATGTAAGTCTGTCCCCAATGAGTGCAAAAAGGCGCCCTCCGTAGGGGAGAGCGCCTTTGGTAAGTTCTATATGAACGCGAGGTCTTTGACCCGGAGAGTCCGAGGTACTTGTTGGTAAGACCTTATTTAGGAGCGCGCAACCTTGCCGGACTTGAGGCAGGTGGAGCAAACGTTCATCTTGCGACGGTGACCATCGACGACGACGTAGACGCGCTGGATGTTGGGGCGGAACTTACGGTTGGTGACGCGGTGAGAGTGGCTGATGGAGCGACCGGCAACGGGGTGCTTACCGCAAACTTCGCAAACTTTGGACATAACTGACCCTCCTTGGGCGACAAACGAACATGTCGCGTTAACAAACAAGCCTGAACTATAGCACAGAAGCAGCTCCCTGTGCGTAATCTACACAGAGATATTCCTCTTTTGGCGATAGTGCTCACGCCACGGCCCTGGACGTAGATCCGATTTGCGTGCAGCAGAGGGGATTATGCCAGCTCGTGCGCGCGTTTTCAAGCTCGTCCCACAAATATATATAGGTTTATGGAGCATTGGGCTCCGTTTACGGATTGCTCTGTATTTATGCTCGCAATTAAGCTCGAGGTTGGCTACACTATCCCTTGACCATTAAAGGGGTACGAGATACCCACATGGAATTACATTGCTGCCAAAGAGCAGCCCTTCCTGTGGGTGTCTGGTCCGCTTTGAGCGGTCGGGCATCTATTTTTTTGACTGTGTCAGCAGTCAAGACATGTGAGGAAGGAGATCGATGGGCACGACTTCCCCCAAGGCGGTCATCATGGACGAGACCGCCGTCAATCGAGCGATGACCCGCATCGCGCACGAGATTCTCGAGCGCAACGAGGGCTGTGAAGACCTCGCTCTGGTCGGCATCGTCACGCGCGGCGACCTTCTGGCAAAGAAGCTCGCCGAGGAGATCAAGGAGATCGAGGGCGTCGACGTTCCGCTCGGCAGCCTGGACATCAGCTTCTACCGCGATGACTATGCGACCAATTTCGCTCCCGCGATCCACGCTACCAACATTCCCTTCAGCGTCGACGGCAAGCGCGTCGTGCTGGTGGACGACATCCTGTATACGGGCCGTACCATCCGCGCCGCTCTCGACGCCGTCATGGACCTGGGCCGTCCGAGCCGCATTGAGCTGGCAGTCCTCGTTGACCGCGGCCACCGCGAGCTCCCCATCTCGCCGGACTTTGTCGGCAAGAACGTTCCCTCGTCGCATGAGGAGAACGTGCACCTATATATGAAGGAAGTCGACGGCCACACCGCTGTCGAGATTAATGACGTCGCGCCGGGTTCCCACGTGGGCTCCGCGCCGCTGGGAGGTGAGTAGTACCGTGGCGTTCAACCATAAGCACCTGATCGACATTACCGAGTACTCCGAAGAGGACATCAAGCTCATCCTCGAGACCGCCAAGGCGTTCTCCGAGGTCAACGAGCGTGCCATCAAGAAGGTCCCCACGCTCAAGGGCAAGACCATCGTCAACATGTTCAACGAGCCCTCGACGCGCACCCGCAGCTCTTTCGAGCTCGCCGAGAAGCGTCTTTCGGCCGACAGCCTTAACTTTGGCGGCTCCTCGACCTCCACGGTCAAGGGCGAGAGCCTTGTCGACACCGTCGAGACCCTCAACGCCTATAAGATCGACTGCATCGTCGTACGCGATAAGCACGCCGGTGCTCCCTACATCGTCACCCAGAACTCGCCCGCGAGCGTCATCTGCGCCGGTGACGGCAAGCACAACCATCCCACGCAGGCCCTGCTCGACCTGTACACCATCTGGGAGCACAAGGGTGACTTCCACGGTCTGAAGGTCGCCGTCGTCGGCGATATCGCCCACTCCCGCGTTTGCGGCTCGCTGATCCCCGCCCTTAAGATCATGGGCTGCGAGACCTACGCCGTCGCCCCCGGCACGCTGCTGCCGCCGGCGCCCGAGGTCCTGGGCTGCGACCACGTGACGAGCGACCTCGATTCCGTCCTGCCCGAGCTGGACGTCGTCTACATGCTGCGCGTGCAGCAGGAGCGCCTCGAGGGTGCCCCGTTCCCGACCATTCGCGAGTACCACAAGCTCTTCGGCCTGACTAAGGACCGCGAGAAGCTCATGAAGCCCGACGCGATCATCTGCCACCCGGGCCCCATCAACCGCGGCGTCGAGTTCGACTCCTATATGGCCGACCACCCGCAACGCTCCGTCATCCTGGAGCAGGTCTACGCCGGTATCTGCGTGCGTATGGCTATCCTGTATCTGCTGCTTGGAGGTGCCGATAATGGCCTTGCTTCTTAAGAATGCCCACGTCGTCGACCCGTCCGTCGAGCTTGACGGTGTCGTTGACGTCCTGATTGACGGCGACAAGATCGCCGAGGTCGGCGAGAATCTCGCCGTCGAGGGAGCCGAGGTCCGCGACCTTTCCGGCAAGTACCTCGTCCCCGGCCTGGTGGATATGCACGTTCACCTTCGCGAGCCCGGCTACGAGGTCAAAGAGGACATCGAGAGCGGCACCCGCGCAGCTGCCAAGGGCGGCTTTACCGGCGTGTGCGCCATGCCCAACACCGATCCCGTCACCGATAACGGCACCGTCGTGGAGTTCGTCAAGTCCCGCGCTGCCGAGGTCGGCCACTGCCGCGTCTATCCGTCGGGCGCCATGACCCGCGGTCTTAAGGGCGAGGCCATGTCCGAGATGGGCGATATGGTCGCCCACGGCGCCGTCGCCTTCACCGATGACGGTCGCGGCGTGCAGGGCGCGGGCATGCTCCGTCGCTGCATGGACTACGGCAAGATGTTCGGCAAGGTCTTCATGAGCCACTGCCAGGACGAGGACCTGGTCGGCCACGGCCAGATCAACGAGGGCAAGGTCTCGACCCGTCTGGCCCTCGAGGGTTGGCCGGCTGTCGGCGAGGAGCTCCAGATCGCCCGCGACATCGAGATCGCCAAGCTGACCGGTGCCAAGCTGCACATTCAGCACATCTCCACCGCCCATGGTCTGGAGATCGTGCGTGCCGGTAAGGCCGCTGGCGTTCAGGTTACCTGCGAGGCTACCCCGCACCACATGTTCCTGACCGAGAACGACCTGGACGAGACCTACAACACCTCGCTCAAGGTCAATCCGCCGCTGCGTACCGAGGAAGATGCCGAGGCCATCCGTCAGGGCGTCATCGACGGCACCGTCGACGCTATCGTCACCGATCACGCTCCCCACACCCCGTGGGAGAAGGCCCGCGAGTTCGAGCTTGCGCCCTTTGGCATGATCGGCCTCGAGACCTCCCTGTCGCTCGTACTCACCGAGCTGGTCAACACGGGCAAGATGAGCGTGGGCCGCATGGTCGAGCTCATGGCCATCAAGCCGCGTGAGATTCTGGGCCTCGACCAGGTTCAGGTCATGGCGGGCTCCGTTGCCGACCTGACCGTGTTCGACCCCTCTGCCACCTGGACGGTCGGCGAGGACGGTTACGAGTCGCGCGCCGAGAACTCCGGTTTTGCCGGCCGCACGCTTACCGGTCGTGCCACCGATGTGTTTGTCGGCGGTAAGCAGACGCTCGCCGACGGCTGCATCTGCTAGCATAGCCTTATCGCTTTTGTGCGCGGTGCCCTTGCGGTGCCGCGCTTTCTGTTCGTTTTGACCATGCAATCGCATGGGGGATTGGAGCGTCTATGCCCACACCTTCCACTGCACGCATGCACGACTTCGAGGTCGTCTCGAACCAGGAGATCGCCGACGGCATCTTCTCGCTCGTCATCTTGGCCCCCAAGCTTGCAAGTGCGCTCAAGCCCGGTCAGTTTGTGAACATCGCCGTGCCCGGCGATGCGTCCTCGCTGCTTCGCGTGCCCCTGAGCTTCTATCGCGCCGACGCCCAGGCCGGTACCGTCGAGCTGTGGTACGCCGTCGTGGGCGACGACACCCGTCGTCTATCGCAGATGGCCCCCGGCTCCAAGTCCAACCTGTTGGGCCCTGGCGGCCGCGGCTGGCTTGTTCCCGAGGGCACCAGGAAGGCGCTGCTCGTGGCGGGCGGCATCGGCGTTCCGCCCGTGCTCTGCCTCGCCGGCAAGCTTGTCGAGCAGGGCGTGGATGTCGACGTTTGCCTGGGCTTTGGCACCGCTTCCAAGGCCGTGGGTGTCGATGAGTTCCGCGCGCTGGGCGCCACGGTTAACGTGTGCACCGACGATGGCACGCTGGGCACGCACGGTTTTTGCACCGACCCGGCAGCCGAGCTGCTCGGCGAGGGCGGCTACGACTACGTCGCCAGCTGCGGTCCCGCCGTCATGATGAAGAAAGTCGCCGCCGCTGCCGCTGAGGCCGGTGCGTACTGCGAGGTGTCGCTCGAGCGCATGATGAGCTGTGGCTTTGGCGCCTGCAACACCTGCAATGTCGAGACGGTCGACGGTATGAAGGGTGCTTGCATGTGCGGCCCCGTGTTCGATGCTTCCAAGGTGGTGGTCTTCTAGTGGGTACCGTGAACATGGCCGTCGATTTCGGCGGCGTCAAGATGCAAAACCCCATCAACACCGCAGCCGGTACCTTTGGCTACGGCTGGCAGTTCCAGAACTTCTTTGATGTCTCCCAGCTGGGTGCCATCACCACCAAGGGTTGCGCAGCCGAGCCCTGGCCCGGCAACCCCGCGCCCCGCATGGCCGAGGTTCCCGGCGGTATGATCAACTCCGTGGGCCTTCAGAACCCCGGCGTGGCTGCCTTTGCCCGCGAGTCCGGCCCGTGGCTCGAACAGCTGTCCAAGGACGGCTGCCAGGTCATCTGTCAGGTTGCCGGCCACTCCGTTGACGAGTTTGTCCGCGCGCTCGAGATGTATGTCGAGCTGTGCCCCTGGGCTGCCGGCTACGAGATCAACGTGAGCTGCCCTAATATCGCCGCCGGCGGCGCCGCCATGGGCTCTACGCCCGAGGGCGCCTCATCCGTTATGGCTGCCTGCCGCAAGGTGACCGATAAGCCGCTGTTCGTGAAGATGGCGCCGGTCAACGTCGCCGAGATTGCCAAGGCCCTCGAGGCTGCCGGCGCCGACGGCCTTTCGGTCATCAACTCCATTCAGGGCATGGCCATCGACGTCCATACCCGCAAGTCCCGCGTGGCAAAGCCCAAGGGCGGCCTTTCGGGCCCGCTGTGCCACCACATCGCCGTGCGCATGGTCTGGGAGGTTGCCCAGGCCGTCGATATCCCCATCAACGGTGTCGGCGGTGTCATGACCGGCGAGGATGCGGCCGAGTTTATCCTGGCCGGCGCCACCTGCGTGTCGGTCGGCATGGCCAACTTCGTCGATCCGTGCGCTTCGCTCAAGATCGCGCACGAGCTCGAGGCCTGGGCCGAGTCCCAGGGCGTGAAGGACATCAACGAACTGGTAGGTGCTTTCGAATGCTAGAGACCGATGCCCGCGACCGCGTAATCGTCGCTCTCGACTGCGACCGCGAGCGTGCGCTCGAGCTCGCCCACGAGCTTTCGGGCCATGCCGCCTGGCTCAAGGTTGGTATGACGCTCTATTACGCCGAGGGTCCCCAGATCGTCAAGACCTTTAAGGACCTGGGCTTTAAGGTCTTCCTTGACCTTAAGTTCCATGATATTCCGCATCAGGTTCGCGGTGCCGCCCGTTCGGCCTCGCTTGCCGGTGCCGACCTGCTCTCGGTTCACGGCTTGGGTTCGGGCGCCATGCTCGCTGCCTGCCGCGAGGGTGCCGAGGAGGCGCGCGAGGACCGCGCCAAGCTCGTCGCCATCACCGTGCTCACGAGCATGAATCAGGATGCCTTGAGCGAGATCGGCGTCGAGTCGCCCGTGGCCGAGGAGGCCGCCCGCCTGGCAAAGCTCGCTCAGGCCAACGGCATCGATGGCATCGTGTGCTCGCCGATGGAGGCTCACGACATGCGTGAGCTGCTGGGCCCTGATGCCCTGATCGTGACTCCGGGTGTGCGTCCGGTGGGTGCCGCCCTTGGTGACCAGTCCCGCGTGGCGACGCCTTCCCAGGCTATCGAGAGCGGTGCGAGCCACATTGTGGTGGGCCGTCCCATCACCGGCGCCGACGATCCGGTTGCCGCCTTTGACGCCATTGTCGCCGAGCTGGTCGAAAACGTCGCGTAAAAGATTCCCCTAAGTCACCACTTTTGGGTCTCATTAGCACAAAATAGCCCCTGTGCCTGCGTAAACTTTCCCATCCTTTGTGTGGAATCGCAGGTCAGGGGCTTAACTTTGGGCGCAGTATATTGCACTTTTTGCGGGTATCGTCTAACCTATGGAGCCGCGATTGGGCATTTTGTACGTTCTACGTGCTAAAATGCCAATTATTGAATCAGATATAACCTAACTTTTTGGAGGTACGAATGGCACTCCCTCAGCTTACCGATGAGCAGCGCAAGCAGGCTCTTGAGAAGGCTGCTGCCGCACGTCACGCCCGCGCTGAGCTTCGCGAGCAGATTAAGAAGGGCGAGAAGTCCCTCGAGTCCGTGCTCAACTCCGATGACCCCATCGCTTCCCGCATGAAGGTTTCCACCCTCATCGAGTCTCTCCCTGGTTATGGCAAGGCCAAGGCCGCCAAGATCATGGAGGAGCTCGGTATCTCCGCTACCCGTCGCGTCCAGGGCCTCGGCGTCCGTCAGCGCGAGCAGCTCCTCGAGCAGCTGACCAAATAAGTGAGCGCTCAGGATTCCAAGCTCTTTGTGATTTCTGGACCGTCAGGCGCAGGCAAGGGTACGCTCGTCACTCGTGTGCGCGAGCGCCGCTCGAACCTGGGCCTGACGGTTTCGGCTACCACGCGAGCACCACGCAAAGGTGAGGTCGACGGCGTCAACTACTTTTTTCTGACGCGCGAGGAGTTCGACCGCCGCGTGGCAAACGGTGAGTTTGTTGAGTGGGCCGAGGTCCACGGTAACTGCTACGGCACGTTGGTGAGCGAGGTCACATCCAAGCTCGCCTCTGGCGCATCTCTGATTTTGGAGATCGATGTCCAGGGCGCCCTGCAGGTGAAGGAGCGTTTCCCCGAGGCCGTGCTGATCTTTATCAAGCCGCCTTCGCTTGAGGTGCTCCGCGAGCGTCTAGTCGGTCGCGGTACCGAGACGCCCGAGACGATTGAGCTGCGTATGGCAAACGCCGCCGATGAGCTTGCCCTTGCCGACCGCTACGACGACGTCGTGGTAAATGACGATCTCGACCGCGCGACCGATGAGCTCGTTCGCGTTCTCGATATGCATGAAAGGATCTGAGGTCCGTGTCCGTTGTAAAGCCTTGCATTGACGATCTTCTGGAGAAGACCGATCACAACCGCTTCCTGCTCGCTTCGCTTGCCTCCAAGCGCGCCTGCGACATCAATAGCATGCTGCGTGGCCAGCACAACCGCGTGCTTGCCGTCCAGGATGTCGATGACATCACCATCGGGCTTTCCGGTGCCGACACTATCTCGATGGCTATGGACGAGATTGTCGACGGTGACATCTCTTACGACGAGGCCCGTTACGAGAAGGCGCTCGGCCACAAGGTTGCTGAAGCCTAAATGGCGGCTCGCGTCTGCCTGGTCCACTATCACGAGGTTGGACTGAAGGGTAAGAACCGCGCACATTTTGAGCATATCCTCATGGATAACATCAAGGCGGCCTTGGCCGCCTTTTCCGTGAATGCCGTGTCTCGAATTTCCGGTTATATCCTCGTGACCTTTAACGAGCATCAGGCCGATGAGGCGGCGCGTGTCATTCGCACCGTTCCCGGCGTTGCTCGTGTGTCTTTGGCGTATCACACTAACCGCGACCCGCAGGAGTACTGTGCCGCCGCCGTCAAGGCGCTGCGCGAGTTTGGTCCTTTCGATTCGTTTAAGGTGCACGCCAAGCGCTCCAATACCGACTATGAGCTCACCTCGATTGATATCAATCGTCAGGTGGGCGAGGTACTGTGCGAGGCCTTCCCCGATAAAAAGGTTCAAATGCACGACCCCGATGCGATGGTGCACGTACTGGTGGTCCAGGGTAGCGTCTACGTGTATGCGCGCTCCGAGCGTGGCGTGGGCGGTCTGCCGGTGGGTTCTGCCGGCAAGGTCGTGACGCTGTTGTCGTCGGGTATCGATTCTCCGGTGGCGACCTGGATGCTCGCGCGTCGCGGCGCGGTGTGCGTGCCGGTACATTTCTCCGGTCGTCCGCAGACGCCCGATACGAGCGAGTATTTGGTGCAGGACATCATCCGTGCGCTTGAGCCGGGTGTCCAGATCGGCCGCCTGTACGTGGTGCCGTTTGGCGACTGCCAGCGTGAGATTTCGGTCACCTGTCCCAGCAACCTGCGCGTGATTATGTATCGCCGCATTATGTATTCTGTTGCCGAGCGCATTGCACATATCGAGGGTGCCAAGGCCATCGTTACGGGCGAATCACTTGGGCAGGTTGCCTCCCAAACGCTTGAGAACATCATGGCCGTCAACGAGGCCGTGAAGATCCCCGTGTTCCGTCCTCTCATCGGTTCGGACAAGCAGGAGATCATCGCGCGCGCCGAGGAGATCGGCACGTTCGATATCTCGACTGAGGCCGCTCCCGACTGCTGCACGCTGTTTATGCCGCGCCGTCCCGAGACGCACGCTAAACTCGACGCCGTGCATGAGGCCTGGGAGTTGTTCGATCACAAGGAGATGATCGAGCGCCTGCTCAAGCAGACCGAGTACATCGACTTCGAGAGCAACACGTATAAGGCCCCTAAGACCTTAAAACGCAAACATTCGGAGCTTGCTCCGCGTGAGATTTACCAAGATCACGAGTAATTTTGTGCATAGACCGACGATGCGCCTGCATCGTCGGTCTTTTGCTATCTGGGCATTTTGCGGCTAAGTGTTCATTTGCTGACGTGTGCCTGAATAAATGGACAGATTTGTGCAAGGTTTTGGTCGGTTTTTGGTTTGACCGCTAAAACCGGTTTTGGAGCGTGGCAGTTGCAGGACTCTTTTCCTGACACGATGTTGTTGGGAGGTTTTGCTATGGCGCAGCGCGAACAACACGAACGGGTCAAACGGATGGACCGCTTGGCGGACAAGCTGCTCGGTCATAAGGCAGTGGTGATGGCGATACTGGTCGTCATTGCGATGGCGAGTGGACTGGCGATGGCGAACCTTGGCGGCGGTGCCGACAGTGTGTCGTTTGAGCGCACTGATGGTTCGGGTTCGTTAGTGGAGCCGGGATCCGGCGATGCCTCGAGCGGAAAGACATCCGAAGGCTCTTCGCCTAAGGCGTCTGCCGCGGCAGAGGTTTATGTCGATGTTGATGGCGCCGTTGTGTCGCCCGGTGTATATCGTCTCAAGGACGGCGCGCGGGTGGCTCAGGCGATTGATGCCGCCGGCGGGCTGGCGCCCGAGGCAGACGTTACGGGGCTCAATCGGGCATCTAAGGTCGTCGATGGACAGAAGATTCACGTTCCAACGGTAGGGGAGCAGCAGGCGTCCATTGCGGAAGCCGGTGTTGATGGTGGGGCTTCCGCATCATCGGGCGTGAGTGGCGCAACAGGCCTAGTAAATATCAATACGGCAAGCGCGGCAGAGCTGCAGACGCTCTCTGGCATCGGTCCCTCCATGGCCCAGTCGATTATCGATGAGCGGACAAAGAACGGTGCTTTTGCCTCGGTTGACGATCTGATGCGTGTGTCGGGAATCGGCGAGAAGAAGCTTGCCAAAATCAAAGATTCCATCTGCGTATGAGTGCGACCGAGCGCGAGCATGTGATGCCTCCGCGGCCTCTGATGCCGTGGACGATGGCTCTGTGTGCCGGCATGTGCATGAGCTGCGCCTTGGTGCTCAACGTGGCCGCCGGTGCGCTGCTGTGGGAGCGGGCTTCGGCGGTCGGGCCGCTTTGGGCCATCCCCGTTGCGGCGGCGGTATTCGTTGTGCTGGCTCAATCTTGTGCGTGGCTTGCCCCTTGGAAGCGGTGGCTGTATGCCGCGTCCGTCGGTCTTGTGGCGGGAGCGGTCGTCTCGGCCTGGTGGACTGTGGGCGCGCTAAGCGCCTCGAAGGCGCTCGACGGTCGAGCGGCAAGCAGCCTTGAGTTTGTCGTGCAGGGTGATCCATCCATAAACGACGACGTGTTTTCCTATACCTGCGAGGCACGCGCGGACGGTAAGAACTTGGCAATGGTTCGCCTATCGTGCGACCTCGAGCTCAAGGTCGGGGCGCACGTGCGTGTTATCGGTCGCGTTTCACGTTTTGAGAACGATGCGTATGGACGATCGCGCGTGCTCCGAGGTGAGGTGCGCAAGGTTAAAGTCGTTCGGATTTTGTCGGTCGATGAGGACTCTCCGGGGCCGCTTCTTCGGATGCGAAATGGGCTGCTTGCGTCCATCGCGCCTGCGACCGACCCGGCGCGTGCACTCATAGCCGGTGTCGCCTGCGGTCGTTCGGCCGAGCTGCGCGCCCAGCCGGCGGGCGACTGGTTTTCGGTGACGGGAACGGCGCATCTTATCGCCGTCTCGGGCAGCCATTTGGCTATCGTGGGGTTTGTAATCGAGGGTGTATTGCAAAAGACTCGGTGCTCACGTGGTCTTCAGCGGGCGATATTGGCGATAACGCTTGTGGGCTACGTTGCCTTTACGGGCGCGTCTCCCTCGGCCGTGCGCGCGTGCTGCATGGTGTTCGCGACGCTTGTCGTAAACGGCGCGGGGCGTCGCCGGCACGGAATTTCGGCACTCTTCGTAACCATGTCCATCTTTGTGCTGCTGCGGCCGACGGTTCTGTTCGAGATGGGCTTTCAGCTTTCATGTGCCAGCGTCTTAGCCATTCTGTGCTTTTGCCCCTATGCGACCTACGCTTTGGGTGAGCTTAGTGTTCCGTCGGGCGTTGCCGGCATGCTTTCCGTCACGCTGTGCTCGCAACTGGCGACACTTCCCATTACCATTCCTGCCTTTGGTACGTTCTCGCCCATTGCTCCGCTGGCAAATGCGGTCCTCGGTCCGGTGGTGAGCGTACTGCTCGTCGTGTCCATCGTGCTGGTTCCCTTTTCGCTCGTGGGACCGTTGCGGACTTGGGCGCTCGTTGTGCCCATGATTGCCGCCCGTTGCGCGCTGTTTTTCGAGCAGCTGTTTGCCGCCGTGCCGGGTGCATCCGTGAGTGTGCCGCCCGATAGCAAGTGGATTTACCTAGTGCCGTGTTTGCTGGCGGTTCTGCTTGTCCGGTGGCCGCGTCCCCGTGCACGTCCTATGGCGGTGGGGCTTGCATGCCTGGTGCTCTTGGCTGCGATTCCGTACGCCTACTGGGATCGATTCGCTCCGCCTTCGGTGACGGTGCTCGATGTGGGCCAGGCCGATGCGATTCTTATTCGCCAGGGCGGCGCAGTGGCGCTCGTCGACTGCGGGCTCGACGAGCGCGTGGTGGCGGCGTTGGTTCGCAATAACGTGCACCATATCGATGCCGTCTTTGTGACGCATTGGGATGAGGACCACTGGGGTGGTCTGCCTGCCGTGCTCGAACAGTTTTCGGTCGGAACGATTGCCGTGGCGGCGGATGCGCTGGAGGATGCTCCTGCCGAGGTATTGAACCGACCTGGCGTGGAGTATCGGCAGGTGTGCCGTGGGGATACGGTCGACATCGGCTCTTTTTGCGTCCGCGTGGTGTGGCCATTCGAGTCCGTGGATGGCGAGGGAAATGAGGACTCGCTTGTCCTGTTGCTCTCTTATGTTCAGGAAGGCAAGGGCCTGCGCATACTCCTCACCGGTGATGCCGAGCTTGACCAAGAACGGGAATTCGTGCAGGAGGTGGGGGATATCGATGTCCTTAAACTTGGGCATCACGGCTCTAAGGTTTCAGTTGATGGTGAGTTGCTGGACGTCCTGAAGCCCGAGCTTTCCCTCGCGAGCGCGGGCGAGGGGAATCGATACGGCCATCCGTCCGATGCCTGCATCGATGCCGTTAAGGAAGCGGGCGGCGTGTTCGCGTGCACCATCGAACACGGCGACATTACCGTCACGCCGACTGCGAATGGCTTTGCGACGCGATGCCAGCGACCGTGACGACGTCGTTGGCGTGTGGTGGGCCCCTGGGCTAGAATGGCACGGAACGAATACGAAGGCCTGCGGGAGGGGAGCGCAATGTCCGAAACCGGTCTGCTGCCGGCATATCTGATTGTCGGTACCGACGGAGTCAAGCGCGATCACGCCGTCTCGCGTATGAAAGCGCGTCTGGAAAAGTCGGGTATGGTTGAGTTCAACCTCGACGAGCGCGACATGACCAAAGACCCCGATATCGAGTCCATTATCGGATCGCTTAACACCTTTCCGATGGGCAGCGAGTTTCGCCTGGTAATCCTTGACGGCTGCTCAAAGCTCGCCAAGGCGGTCTCGGAGCCGCTCGTCGAGTATCTGGCGAGTCCCAGCCCCACAACGGTCTGCCTCATCATCGCCGACTCGCTTGCCAAGAACACGCGCCTGTATAAGGCGATCGCCAAGATCGACAAGAAGGCTGTGATCGATTGCTCCGGCACCAAGCGCTGGGAGCTACCGCGCCGCGTGCAGCAGATGGCGACGCAGCACGGCAAGTCGATCTCGACGGCGGCCGCCGAGGAGCTCGTCTCGCGTTCGGGTGAAAACACTCGCATGCTCGATAACGACTTGGCTAAGCTTGCTCAGATGGTCGAGGCGCCCCAGATTGAGCTTGCCGATGTGGAGCGCTGGATTGTGCGCACTGCCGAGGTTCAACCCTGGGACTTTCTCAATGCGGTCTCGGCCCGTGACATGCGACGCTCGCTCGAGCTTTTCAATCTATTGCCCGCTAAGAGCTACGTGTGGACTTATACATTGCTGTGCGGCCGCATCCGCGAGCTGATCGTCGCCAAGGCGCTCGATGCGCGCGGTCAGGGTCGTGAGCTGGCCGCAACACTCAAGCTTCAGTCCTGGCAGGTCAAGAATCACCTGACCTGGGCACGTCGCTTTTCGATGGCAGAGCTCGTCGCAGCGCTCGAGGGCGCGGTCGATGTGGAGCTCGCGCTCAAGGGTTCGGCCGATTCTCAGACCGCGCTTTTGCTCTGGATTACGAACATCTTGAGAAAATCGTGATGATACCTGCCTATTTGACAAATTCGTTCTATCCCTTTGAGAGGGAGCGTGCTATAGTAGGCGCTTGCATGACCTCACCGTGTCTCAGAGGTGTCATACATTTTTTGCAAGGAACTCGAAAGGAACTCCAGAAGTGGCAAACATCAAGTCTCAGAAGAAGCGTATCCGCACCAATGAGGCAGCTCGCATGCGTAACAAGGCTGTCAAGTCCGAGCTCAAGACGCTGACCAAGCACGTCCAGTCCGCCGTCGCCGAGGGCGACGCCGAGAAGGCCCAGGCTGCCCTCAAGACCGTCACCAAGCGTCTCGACATGGCTGCCGCCAAGCATGTTATCCACAAGAACCAGGCTTCCAACCGCAAGTCCGGTCTTGCCAAGCTCGTGAACAGCATCAACGCCTAAGTTGTAAATTTCACACCACACAGATTACGCGCATAAATGGAGCCTGTTTTATGGAACAGGCTCCATTTTTTGTATCGCTCGGGTAAGATAGTCCGCATGAATACTTCAATTGACATTTCCCACATCCGCAACTTCTCAATTGTTGCGCACATCGACCATGGCAAGTCCACGATCAGTGACCGTATCCTCGAGCTCACCCATACCGTCGACGAGCGCGACATGGAGTCGCAGCTGCTCGACACCATGGATATCGAGCGCGAGCGCGGCATCACGATCAAGTCCAACGCCGTCCGAGTGTCCTATGACGCCGACGACGGCGAGACGTATCAGTTCAACCTCATCGATACGCCGGGCCACGTGGACTTTACCTATGAGGTCTCGCGTTCGCTGGCCGCCTGCGAGGGCGCGGTGCTCGTCGTCGATGCCACCCAGGGTGTCGAGGCGCAGACCGTCTCCAACGCGACGCTCGCCATGAACGCCAATCTGGACATTGTGCCGGCCATCAACAAGATCGACCTGCCCTCGGCCCATCCCGATGAGGTTAAGACCGAGATCGAGGATGACCTGGCGATCCCTGCCGATGACGCCGTGTGTGTCTCGGGCAAGACCGGCGAGGGCATTCACGATCTGCTGGAGTCCATTGTCTTTTTGATCTCTCCGCCTAAGGGCGATGCAAATGCTCCGCTCAAAGCGCTCATTCTGGATTCGTACTTTGACGAGTATCGCGGCGTGGTGGCCACGGTGCGCGTCTTTGACGGCTCCATCAAAAAGGGCGATACCCTGCGCATGATGCAGGCAAAGGGCGACTTTTTGGTCGATGGCGTGGGCGTCAAGCGTCCCGCCGAGACCCCGGTCGACGCGCTGACGGTCGGCGAGGTCGGATACGTGGTCACGGGCCTGAAGGATCCCGAGGCCGTTCGCGTGGGCGATACCCTCACGTGGGCGTCGAATCCCTGCCCCGAGCCGCTTCCCGGTTACCGCGAGGCCAAGCCCATGGTCTATACGGGCCTGTTCCCGATCGATAACAAGGACTACGAGAACCTGCGTGACGCGCTCGATAAGCTGCACGTCAACGACCCGTCGTTGGTATGGGAGCCCGAGACCTCGGTGGCGCTCGGCTTTGGCTTCCGCGTGGGCTTCTTGGGCCTGCTGCACATGGAGGTCGTTAAGGAGCGCCTCGAGCGTGAGTTCAACTTGGACCTCATTGCCACGAGCCCTTCGGTCGACTATCACGTGTACAAGACCGATGGCGAGATGGTCGATGTCCGCAGCCCGCAGGACCTGCCCGAGACCACGCGTATCGAGCGCATTGAGGAGCCGTACCTCAAGGCTAAGATCATCTGCCCGCCCGAGTATACGGGTGCCGTCATGCAGCTCGCTATCGAGCACCGCGGCATTACGACCGACATGATCCATCTCACGAGCAAGTCGGTCGAGATGCGCTTTGATATGCCGCTTGCCGAGCTCATCTTGGACTTCTTTGACCAGCTCAAGAGCCGTACCAAGGGCTATGCCTCGTTGGACTACGAGTTCAACGAGTACCGTCCATCTGAGCTTGTGAAGCTCGATATCCTGCTTTCGGGCGACGAGGTGGACGCGCTGTCGTTTATCGTCCACAAGGACAAGGCCTACGGTCTTGCCCGCGGCCTGTGCGACAAGCTTAAGGAGATTATCCCGCGTCAGCTGTTCGAGGTGCCCATCCAGGGTGCTATCGGCAACAAGATCATTGCCCGCTCCACCGTCAAGGCGCGTCGCAAGGACGTGCTTGCTAAGTGCTACGGCGGCGATATCTCGCGTAAGCGCAAGCTGCTCGAGAAGCAGAAAGAGGGCAAGAAGCGCATGAAGGCCATCGGATCGGTCGAGGTCCCGCAGGAGGCCTTTATGGCGATCCTCAAGGTGGACGAGTAGGTCTATGGCGCTTTCCGAATACAGCAAGCGGCTGCTGGGCGCCTATGCCGAGCAGCCGTTCCTTATGGCTCCCATGGCGGGCGTGACCGACCCTGCCTACCGCATCATGTGCCGCCGCCGCGGTGCCAACCTTGCCTACAGCGAGATGGTGAGCGTGGCGGGCCTTGCCTATGCCAGCAACAAGACCTGGCGCCTGGTGCTACCGGCCGACGAGGAGCAGCAGATTTGCGTGCAGCTCTTTGGCTCCAAGCCCGAGCAGTTTGCGAATGCCGTCGCCGCCGTCGAGGAGCGTGTGGGCGATCGCCTGTCATTGATCGATATCAACATGGCCTGTCCGGCTCGCAAGGTCGTTACCAAGGGCGAAGGCTCGGCGCTTATGCGCACGCCCGACCTGGCCGAGAAGATTGTCGAGGCAGCGGTGGGCGCGGCGCATGTTCCCGTGACCGTGAAGATCCGCAAGGGTTTTTATGCCGAGGACCGCAACGCCGCAACGTTTGCCCAGATGCTTGAAGGGGCGGGCGCCTCTGCAGTTGCCGTGCACGGTCGTTGTGCCACGCAGCTCTATACGGGCCAGGGCGATTGGTCTGTCGTCGATGAGGTGGCCGACGCCGTCGAGATTCCCGTTATCGGTTCGGGCGATGTGTTCTGCGCCGAGGATGCCGCAGAGCATCTGCGCAGCTCGGGTGCCAGCGCGGTGTTTATCGCACGCGGCATCTACGGAAACCCCTGGGTTTTTGGTGATGCTCGCGCCCTTGCGCTCGATGGCATACCGGTGCCGGCACGCAGCTCCGTCGAGCGCCTGGACGCCCTGCGTGAGCACCTAACGCTGACGCATGAGCTCCTGCCGCTCATGTCGCGTGCCCGCACGTACGCAAGCTGGTACTTAAAAGGCATGCCTCATGCCGCCGCTTGGCGTGCCCATGTGGTGCGCTGTTCCACTTACGAGGAGTTTATGGCGCTGGTTGATGAGATCGAGCGCGATGTGGTGGCCTGCGAGGCTGCCCTTGCCGCCGGCGAATCGGTGCCTCCACATCCGCTGGAGGCTTAAGGGTGGCCGTTACCGCGCTGTACGTGCACGTGCCGTTTTGCGCCCAAAAGTGCCGGTACTGCGACTTTGACTCGCGCAGTTTTGCTCCGTGCGACCTGAGCGCTGCGCTCGATGTCTATTTTGAGCAGTTGTTCGCGCGCCTCGATGCTTTTGGCAAGGCTGGGGCCCTTGAACAGATCCGCACCGTCTATGTTGGCGGTGGTACGCCGTCGCTGGCGGGGAAGCGCCTGGTGGAGCTGGCGCGGCGTATTCGTGCGTGGTGCGCCCCCGTTGAGTTTACCTGCGAGGCCAATCCCGAGTCGCTGACCGCCGAGCTTGCCGCTGCGCTTGCCAAGGTTGGTGTCACACGCGTCTCTCTGGGCGTGCAAACGCTCGATAACATCGAACTTACCGCTATCGGCCGTATTCACGATGCCGATCGGGCGCTTGCCGCCATCGCGACAGTCAAGAACGCTGGGCTTGACGTGTCGTGCGACCTTATGTGCGGACTTCCTGGGCAGACCGCAGCGAGTTGGAGGCGCACGCTCGATGGCGTGCTGGCGGCGGCTCCGCATCATGTGTCGGTCTACCCGCTCACGCTTGAGGAGGGGACTCCCCTTTATCGCATGGCGTGCCGCGACGAGTCGGTCGAGCCCGACGAGGATTTTCAAGCTTCGTGCATGGATGTGGCGCGTGAGCGTCTGGGTGCGGCCGGCTATCACCCGTATGAGGTGGCAAGCTATGCGCTCGACGGACATGAGTGCGCCCATAACATTGCCTACTGGACCGGCCAGGGCTATTTGGGCCTGGGTCGCTCTGCCGCGGGCATGCTCGATGCCGAGGATTTCGATCGTCTTGCAGGTTTGTTCCCCGGCGTGTCTTCTCGAGGCGATTCGTACCGCGTGCGTCTGGTGCAACGTGACGATGACGCGACGGCGTTCGAGGCCGAATATCTCTCGCAGCGCGAGGCTGCGGCCGAAGACCTGATGCTTGCTTGTCGCATGACGCGCGGTGTCGCGTCCGACCTTTTGGTTCGCGCGGCTCGTGCCGTCCCGGCCGATGAGCTGGCAGCTGCCTGCGATCGCGCGCTCGAATTGGGTCTTGCCACTTGGGTGCCCGAGACGCTCGGAGTCCATGAGGGACCCTTCACTTCGGCAGATGTCATCGCGGGCCATGTTCGAGCTCGTTTAGCGCCGACACACCTGGGCTGGCTCGATGGAAATGTTCTGTTCGAGCTGTTTTGGGATCTAGCTTAGGTCGCTCGGGTAGAATTACCGAAATATATACGCTGCTGTGAGCAGGAGGTTGCCGCGCATGGCGACGATGAACGAAAAAGATTACTACGAGATTCTGGGTGTCTCCAAGGACGCCACCTCACGTGATATTCAAAAGGCCTTTCAGCAAAAGGCCCGCAAGCTCCATCCGGACGTCAACAAAGAGCCGGATGCCGAGGAAAAGTTTAAAGAGGTTTCCGAGGCCTACGCCGTGCTTTCGGACGAGCAGAAGCGTTCGCGCTACGACGCCATGCGTTCGGGCAACCCCTTCGCCGGCGCTCCTACGGCTTCGCCCTATGGCGGCGGCTACGCCGGCAGCGCGGGCTATGGCAATCCCTTTGAGGGCGGTTTTCCCTTTGGTGGCGCCTGGGGCCAGCCGCGTCGCGGGCAGGCTGCCTACAATCCCGAGAACGGCGCCAACGTGGTCGTCGATATCAAACTCGACGCCAAGGAGGCCAAGGGCGGTGCCCGCAAGACCGTCCGCTACACGCGCTTCGATACCTGTAACAACTGCGGCGGTTCGGGCTCCGTTTCGTCTGAGCATGCCCATACCTGCCCGAGCTGCGGTGGCCGCGGCCACATCGACGTCGACCTGTCCTTCCTGTTTGGTGCGGGCACGTTCCAGTCGGTCTGCCCCGAGTGCGGCGGTTCCGGTAAGGTCGTGGCCGACCCCTGCCCTGATTGCGGCGGCAGCGGTCGTACTCGCGTAACCTCCGAGCAGACGATTGAGTTTCCTGCCGGCACGCACGATGGCGACGAGGTCCGCATTGGCGGCATGGGTCATGCTGGCACCAACGGTGCCGCGGGCGGCGATCTGGTCGGCCGCGCCCATGTTGAGGCCGAGCGCTTGGAAGGCAAAGCTCGTACCGGTTTTTACCTGATGGGCATCGTGGCGCCGTTTTTGGTACTCTCGGCCATCTCGGGCGTGTTCTCGGCCTTTGCCGTGATGTGCTTTATTCCGTTTGCCATGGGCCTGTTCATGGTGCTTTCGGACGGCGTGCTTCATCGCAGCCTGCTGTGGTGGAAGCGCGGCGCGATGCAGTTTGCCAACGGTTTTGCCAACGGCTTCATGTTCGCGCTCGTGTCGGTTTGGTTCGCGAGCTGCTCGCAACGGGCCATGCTTTCGCCGTACCAAATGCAATAACATCAAACCCTCTGTTTGCGGTCGGCCCTGCTTGGGTATAGGACGCACTGTGACAATAATGAAAGTCGGAAGGATTCGGTTGTGTCGGAAAATAGGGATTACTACGAGGTGCTTGGCGTCGACAGGGATGCCGACGCGCGGACGATTA
The DNA here is from genome assembly GCA_958413895.1 of uncultured Collinsella sp. Taxonomy (GTDB): domain Bacteria; phylum Actinomycetota; class Coriobacteriia; order Coriobacteriales; family Coriobacteriaceae; genus Collinsella. The sequence continues at coordinate 41,870 of CATYVQ010000004.1, read as the reverse complement.
AGCGTGCGTTTCTAAAGAAGGCCCGTACCGTACATCCGGATGTTTCGGACGACCCCGAGGCCGAGGCCAAGTTCAAGGAGCTCAACGAGGCCTATTCCGTTCTTTCCGATGAGCAGAAGCGTGCTAACTACGACCGTTACGGCACTGCCGACGGCCCTGGTGGTTCGGGCTACGTCGATATCAACGATATCTTTGGTGGCATGGGCATGGACGACTTGTTCTCGTCGTTCTTTGGCGGCGGTGCCGGCGGTGGCGCCCGCAGCCGTCGTGAGCGTCGTCGCGGACGTGATATGGCCATCTCGCTTTCGGTGACGCTCGAGGAGGCGGCGCTCGGCTGCAAAAAGACGATCAGCTATGACCGCCTTGCTCCTTGCGAGGACTGCAACGGCACCGGTAGGGCAGAGGGCGCACAGGAAAAGCAGTGCGGCCGCTGCCACGGCACGGGCTATGTCACGACGGTTCAGCGTTCGTTCCTGGGCCAGGTTCAGTCCTCTTCGCCTTGCCCCGACTGCCATGGCGAGGGCACGGTCATCGACCATCCCTGCGAGACCTGCGACGGTCAGGGCCGCACGCCTTCGCATGAAAAGATCGACATCGATATTCCCGCCGGCGTTTCGACCGGTCGCCAGCTGCGCGTGAGCGGCTTTGGCGAGGCCGGCCTTCGCGGCGAGCCCTCGGGCGACCTGATTGTCAACGTGCGCGTTGCCGACCATGAGCGCTTTAAGCGCAACGGTGACGACCTGTACCTGGTGAGCGATATCTCGATTGCGCAGGCTGCGCTCGGCTGCGAGATCGAGGTCGAGGGCATTATGCCCGACGAGGTCGTTAGGGTGACGGTTCCCGCCGGCGCCCAGTACGGCGACACCGTGAGCGTCAATAATTACGGAATGCCGCGCATTGGCGGTGGCGGTTCGCGTGGCCGCCTGATCGTGCAGCTGCGCGTGGTTGTTCCCATCAATCTCTCCAATAAGCAGCGCGAGCTGCTCCGTGCTTTTGCCGATGAGATGGGCGATGACGTCACTTCCGGTAAGAAGTCGGTGACCGACCGTATCAAGAGTGCCCTCGACGATATCCTCGATTAAGGAGCCCGCGTGCTCGCACCCCATATTTCCGTCGTCAACCTCGGCTGCCGTGTCAACCGGGTTGAGTCTGACCGTATCACTGCCGATCTAATGCGCTTGGGCTTTGCTATTGTGGAGCCCCAGGATGCCGATCTGATCGTCATTAACACTTGTGCCGTTACGGGCGAGGCCGAGGCCAAGACCCGTAAGGCCGTCCGTCATGCGCTGGCCCATCCAAACGAGCCCTATGTGGTCGTGACCGGATGCGTGGTCAATTTGCATCCCGAGGAGCTGTCGGAGCTTTCGGATCGCGTGATTGCCGAGCCGTCCAAGATAGATGTCGCCGAACGTGTATGCGAGGTGCTGGGTGTTGAGTCCGATAGCGTTCCCGCCTGCAGCGATGGCGAGGTGGTCGATGCGCTCGGTCGCTCTCGCCTGGGCGTGAAGATTCAGGATGGCTGCAACCATCGCTGCACCTATTGCATTGTGTGGAAGGCGCGCGGCCCCGAGCGCTCCGTGCCCGTCGAGTCCGTGCTCGAGCAAGTTCGCGAGGCCCAGGAGGCCGGCGTGCCCGAGGTGGTGCTGACCGGTGTGAACCTGGGTGCCTACGATGGCAAGAGCGCGACCGACGAGCATGTCGAAATCGATGAGCTGCTCGAGGCCATCATGGAGCGCACGTCTATTCCGCATGTGCGCATTTCCTCGGTCGAGCCCATGGATATCTCTGAGCGCCTGCTTAAGGTTATGGCGCGCAATCCGCAGCGTATCGCCCCGTTTTTGCACCTGCCCGTGCAGTCCGGCTGCACAGCGACTCTGCATCGCATGGGCCGTCCCTATAGCGCCGAGACCTTTGAGGACACGGTGCGTATGATTCGCGCCAACTTGCCCCAGGCGTCTCTTTCGTGCGATGTCATCGTCGGTTTTCCTGGTGAGACGGACGAGGAGTTCGAGGAGTCGCTGGCGCTGTGCCGTCGTGTGGGTTTCTCGCGTATGCACGTGTTCCGCTATAGCAAGCGTCCCGGTACCCTTGCTGCCGATATGCCCGACCAGGTGCCGCCCGAGGTTATGGCCGAGCGCAGCCGTCGTATGCGAGCCGCGGCGCAGGAACTCGCCATTGCCGACGCTCGTCGTCGCGTGGGCACCGTCGAGCGTGCCGTCCTCGAGTACGGCGACAACCTGACGCTCGGTTCGTTCCATCATGCCCGTCTTGACGATACCTGTGGACTTACAGCCCCGTGCCTGCTCGATGTTGCTATCATCGGAGTCGATGATTCCGGCTTGGTCCATGCGCGCAGGGAGGTTCATGGAAGCCTCGAAGATTAGACTTACCGTTCCCGAGGGAATTGATCCCTCGCGCGTTTTGGGCGCCGGCGACGGCGTCCTTCGTGCGCTCGAGAGCTTGGTTCGCGCCCATGTGGTCGCCCGTGGCGATAGCATCGCCGTGAGCGGCGACCCGGACGAGGTCGAACTCGTGGCGCGTTTTTTCGAACACGCTTTTCGCGAGGCGGCCGCCGGGCGCACGCTGTCTGCCGACGATGTCTCTCGCTGCCTAGCCGTCTTGCGCGACGGTGAGCATGAGGCTACGTCGCTTCGCGATGACGTGCTGCTTTCGTATCGCGGCCGTGCCATTCGCCCCAAGACGCTCGGCCAAAAGCGCTATGTGGATGCCATTCGCTCGCATACCATCACGTTTGGCCTGGGTCCTGCCGGCACCGGTAAGACTTATCTGGCCATGGCGCTCGCCGTTGCCGCGCTCAAGCGCCACGAGGTGGGCCGTCTGATCTTGACGCGTCCGGTTGTCGAGGCGGGGGAGAACCTGGGCTTTTTGCCCGGCACCCTCGAGGAAAAGATCGATCCCTACATGCGTCCGCTCTACGACGCCCTTTTTGACATGATGGATCGCGAGCGCACCGATGAGCTTATGGAGCGCGGCGTGATCGAGATCGCCCCGCTTGCCTACATGCGCGGCCGCACGCTGAGCGATGCCTTCGTGGTGCTCGACGAGGCGCAAAATACCACGCCCGAGCAGATGAAGATGTTCCTGACGCGCTTGGGCTTTAACTCCAAGTTCGTGATTACCGGCGACCTGAGTCAGCGAGACCTGGTGGGTCGTCGCGGTGGCTTGGCGGATGTCGAGAAGATTTTGGGCCGTGTCGACGATGTGGCGTTTGCGCACCTGGAGCGCGCCGACGTGGTGCGCCATGCCCTGGTGGGTCGTATCGTCGAGGCATACGATACTTATGATGATGTGCGCGAGAAACGCGTACGTGACCGAAAGGAGTCCCGTTGAGTGTATTGATCAGCAACGATGCCGAGCTCGATACGCTGCTCGACGCGCAGGAGGTGGAGCACATCTGCGAGGTTGTGCTTGACGCCGAGGGCGTTGAACGTGAAGTCGAGATTTCCCTTTCGTATGTCGATGAGGACGAGATGCATGAGCTCAACCACGAGTGGCGCGGTATCGACCGCACCACCGATGTGCTCTCGTTTGAGTGCGATTCGGCCTTTGACGATGACATTCCCGCCGATGAGACGCTCGAGCTCGGCGATATTATCTTGGCCCCGCAGGTTATTGCCCGTCAGGCCTCCGGTTTTGGCAATAGCCCCGCTGACGAGTGCCGTCTGATGCTCGTACACGGCATGCTGCACCTGCTGGGCTATGACCACATCGAGGACGACGAGGCCGAGGTCATGGAGGCCCGCGAGGACGCCATCCTGCGCGATCTGGCGCTCGAGCGCGGCGAGGACCCTAAGCTAGTCCACGTCGGCCCCATCACCAACCACGCCCACGACTAGGAGCCGTCTATGATTCCCGGATCGAACAAGGACCATCCGTCCTTCTTAAAGTCGTTTTCCTACGCCATGGAGGGCTTCGTTACCGCCGTCAAGACCGAGCGCAACATTAAGGTCATGCTCGTGGCGGGCGTGTGCACCGTCATTGCCGGCTGTATCGTGGGCCTCGACATTGCCGAGTGGGCCACGATTATCATCTGTTGTGGCCTGGTGATTCACGGCGAGCTGTGCAACACCGCTATGGAGGCTATCGTCGACCTAGCGACCCAGGAGCTCCATCCGCTGGCCAAGCGTGCGAAGGACATCGCCGCCGCCTCTGTTTACATTCTTTCCATCACCGCCGCGATTGTGGGCGTGCTGGTATTTGCCCACGCGCTCGGCTTTATTTAGAAAGGGATTCCCATGTCCGACAATATGCAGCCTACCGATGAGGTTTTGGACGACGAGGTTCTGGAAGAGGTCGAGGATTCCGATTCGTTTGACGAGGTCGAGGAGTTCGACCCGTTTGAGGGTATGAGCGACGAGGAGCTCGATGCCCTGTGCGACGAGGATGAGAGTCTCGCGGGCTTTGGAGACGTGGAACCCGGTTTCCGCAGCGGCTTTGTGGCCCTGGTCGGTCGCCCCAACGCCGGCAAGTCCACGCTGCTCAACGCCTGCTATGGCAAAAAGGTCGCCATCACCTCACCGGTGGCCCAGACGACCCGCCGCCGCATGCGCGCCGTCGTCAACCGCCCCGGCTACCAGCTGGTCTTTGTCGATACCCCAGGTATTCATAAACCCAAGGACGGCCTGGGCTCCGAGCTTAACAAGAGTGCCCTTTTTGAGCTCAATGACGTAGACGTCGTTGCGTTTTTGATTGATGCCACCAAGCCGATCGGCAGGGGAGACGCCTGGGCCGCTGATCGCGTCAAGAATGCCCGCTGCAAGAAGGTTCTGGTTCTCACGAAGGCCGACGAGGCCGATCCCGCCCAGGTTATGGAGCAGCTCAAGGCCGCTCACGAGTTTATGGAATACGACGATGAGATCGTGACGTCGTCGGTCAAGAACTTCAACGTCGATGCGTTTATCGAGACCGTCGCTCGCTTTTTGCCCGAGGGCCCGCGTTGGTTCCCCGAGGACATGGGCACCGACGTGTCCGACGAGACCCTCGTGGCCGAGTTTGTGCGCGAGAAGGTCCTGCGTCGCACCCGCGACGAGATCCCGCACTCCGTGGGCGTCATCTGTGACTCGCTCGAGCAGACTAAGAAGGTCCTGCGCGTGCACGCCACCATTTACGTCGAGCGCGAGGGGCAGAAGGGCATCATCATCGGCAAGGGCGGCGAGATGATCAAGCATATCGGCATCGATGCCCGTCGTGACCTTGAGCGTATCTTTGGCACTCAGGTCTTTTTGGAGCTGGACGTGAAGGTCAAGGCCGGCTGGCGTGACGACGAGGCCCAGATTCGTCGCTTTGGCTACAACGCCGAGGACTAAGGACGCGCGGCGCGCATGGCAGGCTCCCGGACATATCGCACGAAGGTACTCGTCCTCGATAAGACGAAGCTCAAAGAGACGGACCTGATCCTGACGATGCTTGACGAGCGGGGTCGGCAGGTTCGTGCCGTGGCAAAGGGCGCCCGCAAACCCGGTGGGCGCCTGGCTGCGCGCTGCGAGCTGTTCTGTACCGTCGATATGCTGCTCGCACATGGACGGTCGCTCGACGTGGTTTCTCAGGCCGAGCTTATGGAAGCGCCGCTCGGCGCCGCGCCCGATTACGAGACGACTTGCGCCGCAAGCGCGATTGCCGAGGTCGCGCGCGTGTGCTCATTCGAGGACGCCGAGGACCCGTTTACCTTTGCCATCACGCAGCGGGCGCTCACGCTTGTCGGCAGCGGGCTCGACTCGGCACATATGGACCTGCTCGTGGCGGCCTTTGTCTTTAAACTGCTGTCGCACGTTGGCTACCGACCCGATTTTTCGGCATGCGTGCTGTGCGGAGACCCCATGCTGTCGTATTTTTCACCACAGGCGGGCGGTCTCATGTGCGGGTCGTGCGCGTCGAGCGTTCCGGGTGCCGAACTGGTGTCGACCGGTGAGGTCGCGTGGTTGCGCGCCCTCATGTCCATGACCTTCGATGCGCTCATGGCCGAGCGAATCGACCCGCATACGGCGGCATTCTTGCTCGGGCTTTCGCATGTTTGGGCCGCCACGCACACCGATCAGCGCCTCCGTGCGATGGAATTCATGTTGGGTCGGTGATGATGCGCAGGGGCGGGCTGCTTGTGGTAACATATCGGCCTGTTGGTACCTCGACCTTGGTTGCTCGCTCCACCGGCGGCTTCCCAGTCCGAGGCGAATCGAGTCGCCCGATGGCGACGCAAAACGAAAGGTGAAACAATGACTGTTTCCAAAGAGCGCAAGGCGGAGCTGACTGCCCAGTTCGGTAACACCCCGGTCGACACCGGCAACCCCAAGGTTCAGGTCGCCATCCTGTCCGAGCGCATCAAGGAGCTGACCGAGCACATGAAGTCCCACCAGAAGGACTTCCACACCCGTCGTGGCCTGCTCATGCTCGTCGGTCGTCGTCGTCGTCTTCTCTCCTACATCAAGAAGAACGACATCGTCGAGTACCGTGAGCTCATCAAGGCTCTGGGCATTCGCGACAATATTCAGTAGCGAACTTGTACATGCTAAGAGCGTCCTGCATGCGGGACGCTCTTTTTGTGTAAGGGCGTGAACAATCACGCTCTGAAGCGTGGCGGGGGCAGGGGGCCCGCGTCACATGAGAAGCCCGCAGGCAAGGGGCCTGTGGGGTAAAGGAGAACAATGACACTCGTATCCAAGACCTTTGAGCTGTACGGCAAGACCTACACCTTTGAGTCCGGCGAGCTTGCCAAGCAGGCCACCGGTGCTTGTCTGGTCAAGCAGGGCGACACCACGATGCTCGACACCGTGGTCGTCTCCAAGGAGCGCAAGAACTACGACTTCTTCCCGCTGACCGTCGACTTCAACGAGAAGATGTACGCCGCCGGCCGCATCCCGGGTGGCTACCTCAAGCGTGAGGGCCGTCCCAGCGAAAAGGCCACGCTCACGGCCCGTATGATCGACCGCCCGATCCGCCCGAGCTTCCCGGACGGCTTCCGCAACGAGGTGCACATCGTCGCCACCTCGCTCGTCGCCGACCAGGTCAACCCCTTCGACGTTATCAACGTCATGGGTGCTTCTCTGGCCATGACGCTCGGCGGCGTGCCCTTCGAGGGCCCGCTTGCCTGCGTGCGCATCGGCCGCAACGTGGAGACCGGCGAGTTTATCGTCAACCCCACCTATGAGGAGCGCGAGAACTCCGATCTGGACCTGGAGCTGGGCGGCTCTGCCGACTTCATCTCGATGGTCGAGGCCGGCGCCGAGGAGATCTCCGAGGACGACATGCTCGCCGCCATGAAGTTTGGCCAGGAGGCTCTCGCTGCCTTCTGCCAGGCCCAGGACGAGTTCGTCGCCGAGTGGGAGCAGGTCAACGGCGCCATCGTCAAGAAGGAGTACCCGCTTGACCAACCCGTCGAGGAGGTCCAGGAGCGCATCTTTGCCCACTACGACGAGATGGCTGCTGCCCTGCGCGACGCCGACAAGCTCTCTCGTATCGGTAAGGTCGAGGCTCTGAAGGAGTCCATCCGTGCCGAGTTCACCGAGGAGGAGCAGGCCGCTTGGGAGCGTGAGATCCCCGTGGCGCTCAAGAAGCTCGAGAAGAAGGCCATGCGCACCATGGTCGTCGAGACTGGCGAGCGCGTCGACGGCCGTGCTGCCGACGAGATCCGCCCCATCATGGTGAAGGACAACTACCTGCCGCTCGTTCATGGCTCCGGCCTGTTCCAGCGCGGCCAGACCCAGGTGCTCTCCGTCCTGTCGCTCGGCATGCTCAACGAGGGTCAGCGCCTGGATACCATCGAGCCCACCGAGGGCAAGCGCTACATGCACCACTACAACTTCCCGCCGTTCTGCACCGGCGAGACCGGTCGCATGGGCAGCCCCAAGCGCCGCGAGATTGGCCATGGCAACCTGGCCGAGCGCGCTTTGCTTCCGGTGCTCCCCGACGAGAACGAGTTCCCTTACGCCATCCGCGTCGTCTCCGAGGTCATGGAGTCCAACGGCTCCTCTTCGATGGCTTCGACCTGCGGTTCCACGCTCGCCCTTATGGACGGCGGCGTGCCCATTAAGCGCCCGGTCTCCGGTATCGCCATGGGCCTGATCCAGGAGGAGGGCAAGACCGTGGTCCTGTCCGATATCCAGGGTCTCGAGGACTTCCTGGGCGACATGGACTTTAAGGTCACCGGTACCACCGAGGGCATCACCGCCCTGCAGATGGACAATAAGGCCACCGGTCTTACCTTCGACATCCTGGCCCGCGCCCTGCAGCAGGCCAAGGAGGGTCGCGCCTTCATCCTGCAGAAGATGCTCGACGTGATCCCCGAGCCGCGTCACACCACGCGCAGCACCGCTCCGCGCATCGTCTCCATTCAGGTTCCGACCGATAAGATTCGTGACGTCATCGGCTCCGGCGGCAAGGTCATCCGCGGCATTCAGGACGAGACCGGCGCTTCGGTCGACATCCAGGAGGACGGCACCGTCTTTGTCGGCGGCACCGGCGAGTCCGTCGACCAGGCTGTCGAGCGCATCAAGCTCATCATCAAGGTTCCCGAACCGGGCGAGGAGTACACCGGTCGCGTTGTCTCCATCCAGCCCTTCGGCGCCTTCGTCAACCTGCTGCCCGGTAAGGACGGCCTGCTGCACATCTCTCGCGTCGCCAAGGGCCGCGTGGAGAAGGTCGAGGATGTCCTCAACGTGGGCGACGAGGTCAAGGTCGTCGTCATCGAGGTCGACGACCGCGGCAAGATCTCGCTCGACCGTCTTGATAAGCCCGAGGCCCCGGCTCGCGCCGAGGGTGCCTCCGAGGGCGACGGCGAGCACTTCCAGCGCCGTGAGCGTCCGCGTCGCGAGCGCTCCGAGCGCAGCGACCGTCCGCGCCGTCCCGGCGACAACGGAGGCCGCAAGCCCCGCCGCCACCACGACGCCGAGTAACAGCTACACATAAGCAGCTCAACAAGGGCGACTCCTAAGGGGGTCGCCCTTTTGCTATTCCCGGCGGGGTCCGCGGGTAAAGTTTCCTGCTCTACAGTCCTGCTCACGACGGAGGCCACATTAAGTGGCCTCCTGTTCGTGCGGAACTCGCGATAAACTTTACCCGCGAACCCCGCCGGGAATAGCAAAAGGGCTGGTTGGCGCGGGTTGCTATTTTGTCAGATAGTCTATTCAGTTATCTGAATTCAGATCTTTAGATAATCGCATGCGCGGCATTGCCCCAGATAAAATCGACCAAAATAAACCTGTCCCTTTTTGGCAGGTCTGGGCCCATCGGGGGCCGGGGCGGGTTAAGTTTGTCGCGAGTTCCGCACGCAAAGGAAAGCACTTAATGTGCTTTCCGTCTTGCGCAGGACTGTAGAGCAGCAAACTTAACCCGCCCCGGCCCCCGATGGGCCCAGACCGGCAGGATAGACCGGTTCAGATGGGGCTTTGATGCATGGGTGGTCTGTTGGTGGGCAAATGGGTATCATACTGTGGTTATTGCATCGACTCTGTGATGCATGTTTGTACGTTCCCGGCGGTCGGTTTGCCAGAAGCGCCCCGTCGGTTGTTTCAGACCCGTTTCGAAGAAAGGAAACCACACTCACCTATGGCAGCTAAAAAATCATCTCCCTTGAAGATCATCCCGCTCGGCGGTCTTGACGGCATCGGCAAGAACATGACGGTCTTCGAGTGCGGCGACGACATGGTGCTCGTCGACGCCGGCCTTATGTTCCCCGACGACTCCCAGCCTGGTATTGATCTGGTGCTTCCCGACTACACCTATGTTCTGGAGAACGAGGAGAAGCTCCGCGGTATCATTGTCACCCACGGCCACGAGGACCACACCGGTTCGCTTCCGTATCTGCTGCAGGACCTCAATAATAAGGTGCCCATCTTCTCGAGCAAGCTGACGCTTGGCTTTATCGAGGGCAAGCTTTCTGAGTTCCGCATCCGCGCACCTAAGTTCCGCGAGGTCAAGGGCGGCAGCCATGTCAACCTCGGCGGCATCTCGCTCGACTTCTTCTCGATGACGCACTCTATCCCCGGCGCTCTGGGCGTGTTCATCCGCACCAATCAGGGCACCGTTATGCACACGGGCGACTTTAAGCTCGACCAGACGCCCATCGACGGCGTCACGCCCGACTATGCTGCAATCAGCCGCTTTGCCAAGCAGGGCATTGACCTGCTGCTTTCCGACTCCACCAATGCCACGGTTCCCGGCTTTACCAAGTCCGAGGCCGAGGTTGGTCCCAACCTGCTCCACGCCATCAAGAATGCCCCGGGTCGCGTGTTCGTCGCATCGTTCTCGAGCCATATCCATCGCCTGCAGCAGATCTGCGATGCCGCCCGCAAGTGTGGCCGTAAGGTTGTTGTGACCGGTCGCTCCATGCTCACTAACACCCGCGTGGCGCGTGAGCTGGGCTACCTCAACATCGACGACGCTGATATCATCGATGCCTTCGACATTGATAACCTGCCCGACGACAAGATTGTCGTCATGTGCACCGGTTCTCAGGGCGAGCCGCTGTCGGCCCTGTCCCGCATGGCCAACGGCGAGCACAAGACGCTCTCCATCCACGAGGGCGATACCGTTATCCTCTCGGCAACTCCTGTTCCTGGCAATGAGAAAGCCGTCCAGCAGGTCGTTAACAGCCTCGCCAAGCTCGGCTGCGACGTGTGGGACAAGAACCGCGCCCTCGTCCACGTCTCGGGTCACGGTAGCCAGGAGGAACTCAAGCTCCTGATGGCCATGGCCAAGCCCACCTACTTTATGCCGGTTCACGGCGAGGCCGTGCATCTGCGTGCCCATGCCCAGCTGGCCCGCAAGATGGGCATCAAGGATGATCACATCTTTATCCTCGATAACGGCGACACGCTCGAGATGCGCGGCGGTATCGTCAAACGCGGTACGCCCGTCGAGTCCGGCGTCGTCTACGTCGACGGCCTGCGTATCGGCGATACCGACCCCATCGTCCTGCGCGATCGTCAGAAGCTCGCCAACGACGGTATGGTTACCGCTGTTGCCATCGTCTCGCTCAAGCACAAGAAGATCGAGGCCATCGAGTTCTCGGGCCGCGGCGTCTCGTTTGCCATCGACGACCAGTTCTCCGAGGATGCCTCCGCGTCCATTATGAAGACGATCGAGAAGGGCAAGTTTAGCTTTACGAGCAGCGGTTCCGATGCCATTCGCAAGGCCGTGCGCGATTCGCTCTCTAACTTTATCTGGAGCCGTACGCGCACCCGTCCGATGATCATCCCGGTCGTCATGGAGGTTTAGTTTGGCGCGCGGATCTGCACAAAACGCCAAAGGCAATAAGGCCAATAACCAACCGGCATCTGCTAAGGGTGCCGGTTCCCATCTGCGCGCCAATAAGGGCCACGAGGCGGACTTCGACGATTTTGAGCCCTTGGTGGAGCCCTCGGCCAATCGCGATATCGCCGGCGTGGTCATTGCCGTTTTGGCGATTGCGTCCTTTATTGCCGTGATTTCTCCGGCAACAGCGCCCGTGACGGCTGCTGTTGCCGGTTTTTACCACCTGGGCTTTGGTCTGGGCGCCTACGTGCTGCCGATCGTCATTTTGCTGTTTGCCGCCACGCTCTTTTTAGGCGAGGACTCGCCGCTCAACGCGCGCTCTGTTGCGGGCGGCGCCGTGGTCTTTATCGCCGTCGTCTCCATTCTTTCGTTGATGGTGCCAGGTACGAGCGACTCGTGCGACCTTATGTTCACGCCGCAAAATCTGTCCGCCTCGGGTGGCTACATTGGTGCGTTTATTGCGAGTGCGCTGCAGAATGCCCTGGGTAAGCCTATCGCGATGGTGGTCCTGTTGGGCCTTGTCGTCGTGGGCCTGGTCATCATCGGCTTTTCGGTGGGCGGCGTTTTGCGCTCTGCTCGCGACCGTGCGGCCGATTTTGCCGAGCGCCGTCGTGCCGATGTTAACGCGAGTCCGTGGGGTGACGATGAGGCCCTGTCGGTGCCCGGCGTTGCCCGTCCTCACCTGAGCATTCTTCGTCAAAAGGGCTCCGATGCTGCCGTGACCACGGTCATGGGCAACGATGTGGACCCGGTTTTGGACGATGACGACGAGGACGAGGATCCGTTTGTCGACGTGTCCGATGCCGTGGAAGCTGAGCGCGCTAAGACGACGCTGTTGCCGCGCCGCCATGCCAAGAAGGGCAAGGCTGCGCCCAAACTCAATACGAGTGAGCCCGACCCGTCTTGGTCCGAGAGCGAGATTGAGCTCACCGAGGGCGATGACGAGGACGACGAGGCTCCGATTGAGACCGCAAAGACAACTTTGCTCCCGCGTCGCCATGTAAAGCGCGACCAGGTAACCGGTCAGCTTTCGATGGAAGACGACCCCGATAAGATCGACGAGTCCGAGCCGCCGTTTGCCGTGAATCCTGTTTCGGCAGCACCTCAGATTCCCGACTTCTTGAAGCATCCCAAGGTTGCCGATGCGTCTGCCTCGAGTGCTGTTGAATCGGCTGCGGCTAGCGATGGGGGAGCGGACGGCGGCGCCGCAGATAACGAGGGCGAAGAAGAGGATGGTCTCAAGCTTCCGCCGCTCGAAATCCTGCATGCCAACCCGCAGTCGGCGTCCTCCGCGTCTTCTGACAAGGAGCTGGAACAGACTGCCGAGTCGCTTCAGTCCACCTTGCTGGAGTTTGGTCGTAGTGCCCGCGTGGTCGGCTGGATCGCCGGCCCCACGGTGACGACCTTTAAGCTGCAACCTGGCGAGGGCGAGCGCGTGAGCAAGATTTCGAGCCTCGAGGACGATATCGCGCTTTCGCTTGCTGCCCAGTCGGTGCGCATCTTTGCTCCGATCCCCGGCACCTCGCTTGTGGGTATCGAGATCCCCAACCGCAAGCGCCAGAACGTTAACCTGGGCGACGTGCTTCCCTATGTGAAGGGCGGTCCGCTCGAGCTCGCCATCGGTCGCGATGCCGAGGGTACGCCGGTCGTCGCCGACCTTGCCAAGATGCCCCACCTGCTGATCGCCGGTACCACGGGTTCCGGTAAGTCGGTCATGATCAACTCCATCATCACGACCTTGCTCATGCGCGCCCTTCCCGAGGACGTTCGCCTGATCATGGTCGACCCCAAGCGCGTCGAGCTTGCGGGCTATAACGGTCTGCCGCATCTTTACGTGCCTGTGGTGACCGAGCCCAAGCAGGCCGCGAGCGCTCTGCAATGGGCCGTGTCCGAGATGGAGCGTCGCCTGAAGGTCTTCGAGCGTCTCAACGTGCGTAAGATCTCGACCTACAACGAAAAGCAGGCCGCCGGCGAGTTTGAGCATTACGATAACCCGCCGCAAAAGATGCCCTACCTGGTCATCATCATCGACGAGCTCTCGGACCTGATGATGGTCGCCGGTAAGGATGTCGAGGCCTCGATCGTGCGTATTGCTCAGCTGGGCCGTGCCGCCGGTATCCACCTTATCGTGGCCACGCAGCGCCCGAGCTCCAACGTGGTGACGGGCCTCATCAAGGCCAACATCACCAACCGCATCGCCTTTAACGTCGCCACGGGCATCGACTCGCGCGTCATCATCGACCAGATGGGTGCCGAAAAGCTCACCGGTTTGGGCGACATGCTGTTCTCTAAGGTCGACTGGGGCAAGCCCCGCCGTATCCAGGGCTGCTTTGTCTCGGATGATGAAATCAACGAGATCGTCGAGTTCGTCAAGTCGCAGAGCGAGCCCGACTACCACGAGGAGATCCTCTCTGCCGTGGCGCCCGCTTCCATGTCCATGGCGGGTGGCGGCGGCATTGTCCGTACCGGAGTCGCCGAGCCGCAAGACGATGATCCGCTCATTTGGGAAGCCGCCCATATTGTGGTGGAATCGCAGCTTGGCTCCACATCTGGCCTGCAACGTCGTCTGAAGGTTGGCTATGCGCGTGCCGGGCGTATTATGGATATGCTGGAAGAAAAGGGTGTCGTCGGCCCGCCCGACGGTTCCAAGCCGCGCGAGGTCCTGTTGGACGAGGAGGGGCTTGCCGCGCTGGAGTCTGTCGACGCCGAGATGGCACGTGAAGATCGTGAGTTTGGAGGATTCTGATGGCTGCACGCTTTGGTGACATGCTGCTTGAGCAGCGTCGCCGAATGGGCCTTTCCATTCAGCAAGTCGCCAACACCATCAAAATCAGGCCGCAGATCATCGAGTTTTTCGAGACCGGTAACTTTGCTTCGATGCCGCCGCGCGGCTATGCGCAGGGCATGATTTCGAGCTATGCTCGCTTTTTGGGCCTCAATCCGCGCGAGGTCGTCAATGCCTACTTTGACGATCTGATGGCATACGAACGCGAGACGTCGCAGCAGGGCGGTCGTTTTCAGGACGCCGCCGGCTACGTCAATTCGCGTTCCTCGGTCGATAACGGGCGCTTCCTGATGGTTCAGGGCGGTCGTTCGACCCGCTATGGACAGCGTCCTCAGCAGGCCGGTTATATTACCGAGACGGGTTCGGACGAGGAGATTCGCTCACAGCGTGACCGGTTCCGCAGTACGCCGATGCTCGAGGACCGTGCACTTCCCGCTGCCCGAGGCGTGGCGCGTGACCCTCGTGCCGGCTACGGCGACGGCGGCTATTCCGATCGCGGTTACCGTGGTGCCTCTACGGGACGCTCTCGCGGTGGCTATGCGGATGCCGATACCACGCAGGTGACGCCGCGTCTTCGCTCTCAATCACAGCCGTATGGCCAGCGCTCTTCGGCTCCGCGTTCGGGCCAGCGTGGCTATCAAGGCCGCGGTGAACTTGCGCCCCGCTCGGGTCAGCGCAGCCTTCAGGGCCAGGGTGGCTATCGCGGCCGTTCCGATAGCAATCGTGGTCGTATGCCTCAGGGAGGCGGCCGCAGCAGTTCCAGTCGTGGACGCGGCGGTGGGCGTGCTTCCCAGAACAACGGTCTAGATCCTCGTATCGTTTACGCCGGCATCGGTGCCGTGGCCTTGCTGCTGATCGTGCTCATCGTGGTGCTCCTACGTGGCTGCGGCTCCTCGGCGCCCGAGGCGACGCCTGAGACGCCCGCTGCCACCAAGACAACGACTAAGAAGTCTTCCAAGAAGACCGAAACGGTCGACGAGGACGAAGACACCGATGAGGCGACGGATGAGTCGACTGACTCGGACGCTACCAAGACGACGGCCAAGAAGGAAGAGAACGAGGTCACGAAGGTCAAAGTCTCCGTTGCCAAGGGAAAGACCGCGTGGATTGAGGTCAAGGTCGACGGCAAGTCGGTCTATGGCGCCCAAGCGACTGGCCCCTTTGAGCAGGAGTTCACGCCCGAGTCCTCGATCGAGATCACCACGTCCAAGCCTTCCGATGTCACCGTTACCAAGAACGGTGAAAAGGTCCGTTACGATACCAAGACCTCGGGCGTGGCGCGTGTGACGATCACCGTTCCCAAGAAGGAGACGACTGATTCCGAGAATGGTGAAAGTTCTGATGGTACCGACACCACCGACGGTACCGATACCACCGATGGTACCGATACCACCGACGGTACCGATGCCCAGTCCACGGATGGCGCCGATACCTCAACTGACGGTCAGACGCCCACCGATTCTACCGACTATTCGTACGATAGCTACTAAGCCGCTCGTACGCGAAAGGAAACATCATGGCTAAAGATTCCAGCTTCGACGTCGTGTCCGAGGTCAACATGCAAGAGGTCGACAACGCCTTCCAGCAGACCACGCGCGAGATTTCCCAGCGCTATGACCTTAAGGATTCCGGCGCCACGATCGAGCTTTCGAAGGGCGACAAGCTCTTTACGATCAGCGCCCCGGCTGACTTTGTCTCTAAGCAGATTATCGACGTGCTGAGCTCCAAGCTCATCAAGCGCGGCATCGACCTCAAGGCTGTCTCGTGGGATGCTCCGCAGGCGGCATCGGGCGGCACCGTGCGCGTGCTCGGCCATATCGTCGAGGGTATCGACCAGGCGACCGCCAAGAAGATCAACAAGGACATCAAGGACCAAAAGCTCAAGGTCAAGGTGACCATCGAGGCCGACAAGCTGCGTGTTTCCTCTGCTTCGAAGGACGCGTTGCAGACCGTGATCCAGTTCCTGCGCGACCAGGACTACGGTCAGCCGCTGCAGTTCACCAACTACCGCTAATATCATTCGAAAGGACCGCTCTCCAACATGGATACACCGTTGGGCTCCGTGCTCTACATCACCCTCGGGTGCGCTAAGAACGAGGTTGACACCGACCGCATGCGTTCTCTTTTGACCGCCGCAGGCTACGAAGAGGCATTCGACCCGCAGGATGCCGATATCGCCATCGTCAATACATGCTCGTTCCTCGCCTCCGCAACGTCCGAGAGCATCGAGACCACGCTCGAGCTCGCCAACGAGGTGCAGGACGGCGTTCGTTCTTGCCCCATCGTCATGTGCGGCTGTGTGCCGTCGCGCTATGGCGACGACCTGCCTGATGAGCTGCCCGAGGTCGCTGCCTTTGTGAAGGCCGACGAGGAGGACGGCATCGTGGCGGTCATCGATGGCGTGCTGGGTGTCGAGCGTGAAATCGCGGCCTATATCCCTCAGGTCAAGCGTACCGTCGAGGGTGCCGTCGCCTACGTCAAGATTTCCGATGGCTGCAACCGCTTCTGCAGCTTCTGCATGATCCCCTACATTCGCGGTCGCTATCATTCGCGCAATGCCGAGAGCATTATCTCCGAGGTGCGCGACCTGGTTGCCGGCGGCGTGCGCGAGATCGTGCTGATCGGCCAGGACACGGGCATCTGGGGTACCGACTTTGCCGACGAAGATGTTGCCGAGGGCTCGCCGCGTAATCTGGCGCAGCTGCTGCGTGCCGTCGCCGAGGCCGTGCGCCCACACAACGTCTGGGTCCGCGTTCTCTACCTGCAGCCCGAGGGCATGACTGACGAACTCATCGAGACCATTCGTGATACGCCCGAGGTGCTGCCCTACATCGATATCCCCGTGCAGCACTGCGACGCACGCATCCTCAAGGCTATGCGCCGTTCCGGTTCGCGCCAGGAGCTCGAGGACCTGTTCCGCGATCTGCGTGAGCGCATCCCCGGCATCGTGATCCGTTCCACGGCTATGGTCGGCTTCCCGACCGAGACCGACGACGAGTTCCGCGACCTTATCGACTTTATGGACACCGTCGGCTTCGACTACACGAGTGTTTTTGCCTACTCGCGTGAGGAGGGCAGCCTGGCCGCCAAGATGGAGGGCCAGGTCGATGAGGAGGTTAAGCTTGAGCGTGCCCAGGAGGCCATGGATCTGGCCGAGTCACTCGGTTTTGCTGCCACCGCCGCCCATGTGGGCGAGCGCGCCCAGGTGATCGTCGACGGCATCGAGGAGACCGAGGATGGCGCCGAGCTGATTGGTCATGCCTGGTTCCAGGCGCCCGATTCCGACGGTGCGGTGCATCTGGATGCCAGCGAGGCGTCCGTGGGCGATATTCTGACGGTCGAGTTTACCGATAGCTTCTGCTATGAGCTTATCGGTCATGTTGTGGAGTAGGAGCGCGTTGTGGCTAACGAGAGCAATAAGGAACTGACGAGTGTCTGGACGCCCGCCAATATCGTGACGTGCGTGCGCATCGTCTTTATCCCGGTGTTCATGATCGTGTCGGCGCTGTCTCACACGAGCGTTGCCGGTACAGATTGGAGCACCTTCGACGGCCCGCTCGCCGCCGCCGCCTTTATTCTGTACGTCATCCTGTCGTGCACCGATAAGGTTGATGGCTACCTGGCTCGTTCGCGCAACGAGATCACCGACTTCGGCAAGTTCTTGGACCCCATCGCCGATAAGCTGCTGGTGTTCTCGGCTCTGCTGCTGTTCTTGGACTTTGGTGCCGTAACCGTGTGGTCGGTGTTCATCATCCTGTTCCGCGAGCTGCTGGTGAGCGCCCTGCGCATGGTCGCGAGTGCGGCTGGTGTGGTCGTTGCGGCCGATAAGCTCGGCAAGTACAAAACGGCTACCACGATGGTCTCCATCTGCGGCTATCTGTGCGTTTTTGCTATGGCTGGCCTTAACCTGGCCCCGGTGGCGCTGACGCTCGGTATCTATGGCGTCTCACGCTTCCTGTACGCCGTGGCCGTTATCCTGACCGTTATCTCGGGCGCTCAGTACTTCTGGAACTGCCGCAAGATCGTCTTTTCGGTCTAGGTCCTGGTAGGCATGACGGAATCATTTGAGCAGATTGCCGTGCATAATGAAGAGCTCGCACGCGATATTGTCGAGCGTGCAAGCTTTCGTGGTGTGACGATTTCGACGGCTGAATCTCTGACAGCTGGCATGATCGCCTCGACGATCGCCGATATCCCTGGTGCCTCGGCGGTGCTGCGCGGTGGTGCGGTGACCTACTGCGACGAGATTAAGCATCGCGTGCTGGGTGTTGAGCGGGAGACGCTCGACCGCTACACCGCGGTGTCGCATCAAACTGCGCGCGAGATGGCGTCGGGTTCGCTGGAGCTGTACCAGAGCGATATTGCCGTGAGCGCAACGGGTTATGCCGGCCCCGGCGGTGGCACTGAGGACGATCCGGCGGGCACTTTCTATATTGGCTGGGCGTATCGCGCGGCTGATGGGAAAGTGCCAGTCGTGGACTCTGTGCGCTGCCACTATGAGGGCGATCGTTCGTGTGTTCGTGCCCATGCGGTCGCGGAGGCATTGGGTCGAATTGCCCTTGTGCTCATCTCTATGGAATAGACGTGTTTTAAGGGGCCTTAGGGCCCCTTAATTGTGGAGATAGGGACCTCAGAAGAATTTAGCGTTTGTGCTGTTCATAGGTGTATTTTTGCCTGCCTTGTTCTTATTTGGCCCTTTATGGTCAAGCATTTGGTCAGTGTTTGGTCGGCGTTTGGTTGGGTTTTGGAAAGGTCGGCTGCATATGATTTATCTGAACGGTTGACCACGAACAGTCGTTCGTTTATTATCGATGCAGGTTGTTAAGAGGAGGGCTATTCATGGCCAAGAATTCAGGTCCCGTACGTACCGTTCATGCTCGCACGACGGGTAAAGAGCGCGATGAGATGATCGCCACCACCAAGGCTGAGATCGAGAAGAAATTCGGCCAGGGTTCCATCATGAGGTACGGCGACGGTGGCCCCGAGCTTGAGGTCGAGGCCATCCCTACGGGCGCTCTGGCACTCGATGCCGCGCTGGGTATCGGCGGCGTGCCGCGTGGCCGTATCGTCGAGATTTACGGTCCTGAGTCCTCCGGTAAGACGACGCTTTCGCTCGAGATCCTGGCCGAGGCCCAGGCAATGGGTGGCGTTGTGGCATTTATCGATGCCGAGCACGCGCTCGATCCCACGTATGCCGCGCGTATTGGCGTGGATATCGACGAGGTACTGATTTCCCAGCCTGATACGGGTGAGCAGGCGCTCGAGATTGTTGACATGCTTGTGCGTTCCGGCGCCATCGATGCCATCGTCGTCGACTCCGTCGCCGCGCTGACCCCGCGTGCCGAGATCGAGGGAGAAATCGGCGACACTACGGTCGGTCTTCAAGCTCGCCTGATGAGCCAGGCGCTCCGCAAGCTCGCCGGCTCGCTGTCCAAGTCCAACACGACGTGCATCTTCATTAACCAGCTGCGTGAGAAGATCGGCGTCATGTTCGGCAACCCCGAGACCACGACGGGCGGCCGCGCCCTTAAGTTCTTCTCTTCGGTGCGTATCGACATTCGCCGCATCGACAGCATTAAGCTTAAGGACGAGGTTATCGGTAACCGCGTGCGCGCCAAGGTCGTTAAGAACAAGGTGGCAGCTCCGTTCCGTTCTGCTGAGTTCGACATCATGTATGGTACGGGCATCTCTAAGGAGGGCTCGATTCTGGACATGGCTGTCGAGTGCGGCATCTGCAAGAAGATGGGCTCCTGGTTTGCCTATGGCGAGGACAAGCTCGGCAACGGTCGCGAGGCCGCCAAGGCGTTCCTGCGCGAACACCCCGATTGCGCTGACGAGATTGAGCATAAGGTCCGCCTTGCCTGCGGGCTTGAGTTTGATGACGATGCTCCGTCCGAGGTCGAGCTGACCGATCAGCCTGCGCCTGAGGAGTTTGACGAGCTTTACGCCATCGATGGTTCCGCCATGCTCGATGATGACGACGAGTAGCGGTTACGCTCATGTCGTATACGGTGACCGAGGCCACGGTCGTCTTTCCCGATAAGAAGGCGGCCTCCTCGTTCTCGAGCGGGTATGCGTCCAAAAAGCCTTGCGCACATATCGATTGTGAGCTTGAGGGCGGTTTTGAGCGGTCCATTTGGATTCCCGTGCGGGTCGCGCGTCTGTATGTTGAAAACCGCCCCGATCTTCCCTGTGATTGGGATAACTTTCGTGAGGCGGTGCAGCTCATCGAGCGTAAATGTGCTCTCACCATGGTGACCGAGATGTTGTCGCGCCGCGACCATGCGACGGGTGAGGTCCGTGACAAGTTGGCTCGCTACGGCTTTCGCCAGCCCGCGATCGATTTCGCCGTCGAGCGCGCCACCGAGTATCGCTTTTTAGACGATAACCGCTTTTGCTCGTACTTTATCGAGGAACGCAAACGGCGCGGTTGGGGACAGCGCAAAATCGAGACCGAGCTCAAGCGCCGTCATGTTGTGCTCGATGACATTCCCGGTTATCCCGAGGATTATTTTGCCGTCGAAGACGATTTGGCGCGTGCGTCAGCCCTGCTCGCCAAGCGGCGTGTTCCAGAGACGCGCGGATTCGAAAAACTGGTTCGTTTTTTGATGGGCAAGGGCTTCTCGTATCACATCGCCGCCGATGCCGTTAAGGCACGTCTCGATGCCGAACGCGAGTAGTGTGCGCTCTAGGCGTATGCGTTATGTGGCCCTGCCGTTCACCGCGTTTTAACCGCCGTACTGGGGCCATTTATTTGACAGTTGTTGTGGTTCAACGTACGATAAACACTGTCATTTGCTTTGTGATATGTGCTCATCTGTGATGAGTTTGTTTATATGTCTATCTGTATCCGACCCGCATAAGCTGCGCCCATATTACTCAAATGTCGCGAGCCGTTCGTAAGGACGGTTCGCTTTGTTGTGTAACGAATCCATAAAAAGGAGTGAGCATGCCTATCATCGCAGCGCTCGTTGGCATCGTTTTGGGTGCCATCGCCGCCATTGCCTACATGCGCACCGCCAAGCAGGGTAGTCTTCACGAGGCCGACGAAAAGATTCAGTCGGCACACGCACAGGCTGAGTCCCTGATCGGTGATGCTAAGCGTCAGGCCGAGACCCTCAAAAAAGAGGCTCTGCTCGAGGCTAAAGAGGAGATTATCAAGAACAAGCAGGCCGCCGAGGCCGAGGACAAGCAGCGTAAGAACGAGATTCGTACGCTTGAGAACCGCGTGATGCAGCGCGAGGAATCCCTCGATCGCCGCAACGACGCTCTCGACAAGCGCGAGCATCAGCTGTCCAGCCAGGCCGGTCAGGTCGAGAAGCGTTCTCGTGAGCTCGAGGAGCTCTGCGCAAAGCAGACCTCCGAGCTCGAGCGTATCGCCGACCTTACCCGCGAGGATGCCCACAAGGAGCTCCTCGATAAGGTTCGCGGCGAGGTCACCCACGAGGCCGCCACGATTATTCGCGAGTCCGAGCAGCAGGTTCGCGCCGAGTGCCACAAGACCGCCCAGGAGATTCTTTCCCTGGCGATTCAGCG
The DNA here is from genome assembly GCA_958413895.1 of uncultured Collinsella sp. GTDB lineage: Bacteria > Actinomycetota > Coriobacteriia > Coriobacteriales > Coriobacteriaceae > Collinsella. Next base: position 20,284 of record CATYVQ010000004.1, on the reverse strand, counting down.
CTGCGCTGCCGACCACACTGCCGAGGTCACCGTTACCTCCGTGCACATTCCCTCTGATGACCTCAAGGGCCGTATCATCGGTCGCGAGGGTCGCAACATCCGCACCTTCGAGCAGGTTTCTGGCGTCAACCTCGTGATCGACGACACGCCCGAGACCGTCGTTCTTTCGAGCTTCGACCCGGTCCGTCGTGAGACCGCCCGTGTCGCCCTCGAGAACCTCATCGCCGACGGCCGCATTCACCCTGCCCGCATCGAGGAGATGTATCACAAGGCTGCCGATCTGGTTCAGCAGCGCGTGCGCGAGGCTGGCGAGCAGGCTGCCTTCGATACCGGCATTCACGACCTGCACCCCGAGATCGTCAAGACCCTTGGTGCCCTGCGCTACCGTACTTCGTTTGGTCAGAACGTGCTTCAGCACTCCCTCGAAGTCTCTGACCTGTGCGGCGTGATGGCTTCCGAGCTTGGCCTGGACGTTGTGACCGCCAAGCGCGCCGGCCTGCTGCACGACCTGGGCAAGGCAATCGACCATGACGTCGAGGGCCCGCATGCCGTCATCGGCGCCGAGCTTGCCCGCCGTTATGGCGAGAAGCCCGTTATCGTTCACGCTATCGAGGCTCACCATGCCGACGTCGATCCCAACACGGTGCTCGATGTCCTGGTACAGGCCGCCGATGCCGTCTCTGCCTCTCGCCCCGGTGCCCGTCGCGAGTCTGCCGAGAACTACATCAAGCGTCTTGAGAAGCTCGAGGAGATCGCCAACTCTCATGACGGCGTCGAGCGTACCTATGCCATGCAGGCTGGTCGCGAGGTCCACGTCATGGTTCAGCCGGACAAGATCTCCGATGCCCAGTCCACGGTTCTGGCTCACGATATCGCCCATCAGATCGAGGAAGAGATGGAGTATCCCGGTCAGGTGCGCGTCGTCGTGATTCGCGAGAGCCGCGCTGTCGATATCGCTAAATAACATGAGCGACGCGAACGAGCTCATCTCATTTATCGCGTCGATGTCGGGGGAGGGCAACCTTCGCGTCGAGGAGAACCTTGGCGAGGGGTATGTCCGCCTCCGCGTTTCGGAGGCCGAGCGGCGCCAGGCAAAGCACGACATTCAGCATGTCGAGGATATCGTCATCGAAATGCTCCGTAATGCTCGCGATGCCGGCGCCGACAAGGTCTTTCTCGCTACGACCAAGGAAGATGGCGTCCGCACGCTTGTCTTTCTGGATAACGGCTCGGGTGTTCCGCAGGATATGCAAGAGCGAATCTTCGATGCTCGCGTTACCTCCAAGCTCGAGAGCATGAAGGTGGACCGTTGGGGTGTTCACGGTCGTGGCATGGCATTGTTTTCGATCAAGCAGAACACCGACGAGGCCCGTGTGGTCACGTCCGGTGTCGATCTTGGTTCAGCCTTTAAGGTGAGCGTTGCGGCCGACCGCCTCAGTGAGCGCGCCGATCAGTCCAGCTGGCCCCAGGCCGTCAAGGATGAGGACGGACGTTATGTCTGTGCTCGCGGTTCGCATAATATTATTCGCGCTGCCTGTGAGTTTGCGCTCGAGGAGTTGCGTGGTTGCGATGTCTATCTTGGTTCTCCGTCTGAGATTGCCGCGACCCTTTATGCTCAGGCGTCAAGTCGGCTCGATACGTCTCGTCTCCTGTTCATTGATGATGAATGCGAGCTTCCGGTTGTCGACCGTTTAGGCCTTGCCTCAGATGCCGAGGACTTTATCCGTATCTGTTCGGGTTTGGGTCTTGAGATGTCCGAGCGCACGGCTCATCGCATTTTGGCAGGGCAGATTAAGCCCGTTCGCGGTGTGACCGCGCGTCTGCTGCGCGAACGTGATTCGTCCTCGCATGCGCCGGCTCCTGTCGATCTCGCGAAGGATCGTCGCGGGCTACGTATTGCCAAGGATGACATGGCACAGTTTTCGCGTGCTGTGGAGCGCGACTTTAATGACCTTGCCGCCCGGTACTATCTCAACCTTTGCGGCGACCCAAAGATTCGCGTTTCGCGTGATCGAATCACCGTGACCTTCGATCTTGCCAAAGAGGAATAGTGCCTTTACCGAGTCCACTCGGTACGATAAAGTTATTGCAGTTAAAACGTACTTTTAAACGCAGGAGTTTCTTCATGGATTGCCTGAAGGTATCAAGCAAATCATCGCCCGCGTCCGTTGCCGGCGCCATCGCTGGCATGGTCAAGGATGGTGTGCCCGTCAACATTCAGTGTGTCGGCGCCGGTGCGGTCAACCAGGCCATAAAGGCCGTGGCTATCGCGCGCGGTTTTTTGATTCCAACCGGGTTTGATATTTCCTGCGCGCCCGTGTTCTCCGACATCCTTATTAACGGGGAGTCGCGCACGGCCATCCGTCTTTCTATTTACGTTCACCAGATCAATCGAGCTGCTATGGATAACGTCGTCATTGATGATGTTAAGCCTGTAGCATAGCTTCTGCTTGCCTCGATTCGCCCCCCTCTCCATCGTTAGGACTTATGCACATGGACCAGCGTTCCGTACGCGATATTCTTGCCGGTAAAACCTACTTTATCCGCACCTTTGGCTGCCAGATGAATCAGCACGATTCTGAGCGCGTGAGCGGTCTGCTCGATTCGTATGGTTGCCTCATGGCGCTCGATCCCGAGCATGCCGATATCGTTGTCTTCATGACATGCTGTGTGCGTGAGGCCGCCGATACTCGCCTGTACGGTCAGTGCAATTCCTGCAAAAGCCTGCCGCCTTCGCCTTCGGGCAAGCGTGTGGTTGCCGTGGGCGGCTGCATCGCGCAGCGTGATGGCGAGGGCCTGCTCACCAACGTCGATAACGTCAATGTCATCTTTGGCACGCATTCTATCGCACATGTGGCCGAGCTCATTGCCGAGGCGTTCCTTGACGGCAAGCGTCATATTCGCACCAATGAGCATGAGGATACGGATGCCATGAGCATGCCGTGGCATCGCGAGACCCAGTATCACGCCTGGGTGCCCATCATGACAGGCTGCAATAATTTCTGCACCTATTGCATCGTTCCGTACGTGCGCGGTCGCGAAAAAAGCCGCCCCTTCGAGGAGATTGTCGATGAGGTGACCGGTTTGGTGCGCCAGGGCGTGCGTGAGATTACGCTGCTGGGCCAAAACGTTAACTCATATGGTCGCGATCTGTTTGGCAAGCCGCGTTTTGCCGATCTGCTGCGTGCCGTGGGCGATACGGGTGTGGAGCGCATCTTCTTTACCTCTTCGCATCCCAAAGATCTGCTCCCCGAGACCATCGACGCCATGGCTGAGACGCCTGCCGTTATGCCGCAGCTGCACCTGGCCGTCCAGTCAGGTTCGACACGGATCCTCAAAGAGATGAATCGCCGTTATACACGCGAGGACTATCTGGGCCTTGTCGATCGCATTCGCAACCGCATGCCTGATATCGCGCTCTCGACCGACATTATCGTTGGCTTCCCGGGCGAGACTGAAGAAGACTTTGAGCAGACGCTCTCACTTGCCGAGACGGTCCGCTATGCTCAGGCCTATACCTTCATCTATTCCAAGCGCGCCGGTACCCCGGCCGCCGAGATTGACGATCCTACGCCGCATGAGGTTATTCTCGAGCGTTTCAACCGCCTGGTTAAGGTTATCGAGACCACGGCACACGAGTATAACCAGGGTGAGCTTCACACTGTGGTGCCGGCGCTCATTGAGGGAACGAGTAAAAAGAACGATGCGGTGCTGCTGGGTAAGAGCCCCAAGAATCAGACCGTGCATGCGCCTATCCCCGAGGGTTACAGCATCGATCAGCTCGTTGGCAAGATCGTTGATGTTGACGTTGACGTTGCCAAGACCTGGTATTTGTCCGGCTCCGTTGTGGGCGAGCCGCGCTAATGGTTTCTTCCGGGGCAGGTCTTTCCGCCGTTGCGATCGTCGGTCCGACGGCGGTTGGTAAGAGTGATGTTGCCGACCGTTTGGCAGCTCGTCTTTCGTCCGAAGTGCTGTCGTGCGATGCGATGCAAATCTATCGCGGCATGGACATCGGTACCGCAAAGATGGCGCCCAATGAGTGTACGGCGCCACTGCGTCTCGTCGACATTGTAGAGCCGGGTGTGGCATATTCTGCTGCGCTTTATCAGGCTGACGCTCGCGCGCATGTTGAACGTCTCCTTGGTTCGGGTTGCCTGCCTGTTTTTTGCGGAGGTACGGGGCTGTATCTCAAGGCTGCCCTTGATGAGATGGACTTTCCCTCGGGTGAACTTGAGGACGATCGCCGTGCGGGCTATCAGGAGCTTGCCGAGCGTATTGGTGAGGAAGAACTGCATGCTCTGCTTGCCGAGCGTGATCCAGAATCGGCTGCTGTTATTCATCCCCATAACGTGCGTCGCGTGATTCGCGCACTCGAAATGCACGATGATGGAGTGTCCTACGCGCAGCAAAAGTCTCAGTTTAGTGTTCCGCGCGAGCATTATCATGCCCTATGGTTTGGTCTGACGCGTAATCGCGAGGTGCTCTACGAGCGCATTAACCTGCGTGTCGATCTGATGTTTGAACAGGGTCTTGTTGATGAGGCTCGCGGTCTTATGGACCAGGGGCTGGGAGATGCCCTGACTTCGATGCAGGCAATTGGCTATAAAGAGATCATCGATGCTTTCAATGGTGTGATGAGCATGGATGAGGCTCGCGAACTCATCAAGATGCGTTCGCGTCGCTATGCCAAACGTCAGCTTTCGTGGTTTAAGCGCGATGACCGTATCGTGTGGTTTGATATGGATGAATGTACGATCGATGAGGTCGTTGAGGATATCCTGCATCGTATTGAGGCTGTCTAATGGCCCGTTTTCCCCTTGTTCCTACGGCACCCGAGCCCGAGCGTGCCATTTTGGTTGGTGTTGAGTGTCGCGACAATGCATGGCCACTCGATCGATCGCTCGATGAGCTGGAGCGCCTTGCCCATACGGCTGGTGCCCAGTGCGTGGCTCGCTTGTCTCAGCGTTTGGTAAAGCCGTATCCTAAATCGTATATCGGTTCCGGTAAGGTTGAAGAGCTGTGCGGCCTGGTGCATCGCATGGATGCCGATGTCGTTATTTTTGACGACGACCTGACGCCCTCGCAGCAATCCTATTTGGAGAAAGCCGTGGGCGAGCCGGTAAAGATTATCGATCGTACGGCACTGATCTTAGATATCTTTGGCTTGCATGCTCAGACGCGTGAGGGACGCCTACAGGTACAGCTGGCACAGCTTCAATATCTGTTGCCTCGTCTGCGTGGCATGTGGAGCCATCTCGCCAAGGAACAGACGCGCGGCGGCATCGGCTCACGCTTTGGTCAGGGTGAAAGCCAGCTCGAGGTCGACCGTCGCCTCATTCGTAATAAGGTCGCTGCGCTTCGTCGTGAGCTCAAGCAGGTTGAACAGCGTCGTGATGTTCAATCCAAGAGCCGCATTGAGTCACCGGCGTTTCGCGTCGCGTTAGCCGGTTATACCAATGCCGGTAAATCGACGTTGCTCAATCGTCTGACCGGCTCTACGGTACTTTCGCAGGACAAGCTGTTTGCTACGCTTGACCCGACGACGCGTTCGTATCGCCTGCCCGGCGGTCGCGGCATGACGATCACCGATACCGTCGGCTTTATTCAAAAGCTGCCGCATGGTCTGGTCGATGCCTTTAAATCGACACTGTCCGAGGTGTTGGGTGCCGATCTAATTCTCAAAGTCGTAGATGCGTCTGACGAGGACTATGAGCGGCAGCTGGAGGCTGTCGACCGCGTGCTTGATGAGATCGGTGCCGGCGAGCGTTTGACGCTTACGGTGTTCAATAAAATCGATCTTCTCGATAGCGTTGATCGATTGAGTTTCCGTCGTCGTTATCCCGAAGCCGTTCTGTTCTCAGCCCAAACGGGCGAGGGACTCGACGATCTCGTCGATCGCATTGCTCGCGAGGCAGCTGCCACCGATGTGTTGCTCTCCGCTGATATCCCGTATCGTGAGGGCGCCCTCATCACGTTGGTGCATGAGCAGGGAACCCTTCTGCATGAGGAATATCTAGAGGACGGAGTTCGCATTGTGGCGAAGTTGCCGGCCCGAATCGCGCCACGTCTAGAGCGTTATCGCACCGAGTAGACGAGCTCCAAAATGCCCAGAATGATGGGCTGATGCAGCAGATAAAAGGGGAGTGCATGACGTCCAAGGCTGGCGAGCGCCGGCAGGGGGTTGGCGTAGGCCCAGCTAGGGACGGTCTTATCGATTCCCTGCGCTATATGTGCGGCGAAGTATCCTGCAAGATACATAAAGATAAACGGGATGATAGGGTAGTAATCACCTGAGACAAACCCAGGACTCGGAAATCCCAGCCACGCGAGGTAGGGGACAGGGTAGACCGTTTTGGGGATGCTCCAGGTGAGGGCGAACAACACAAGGCATAGGGACATGCCCCATCTCGCCGATATCTTCTTAAGAACGGGATCGGTCAACGCCACAATGCCGGTACATGCGGCCATGCAGTAGATGATGCCAAAATTAACCGAATCGTCGACTGAGACGAGTGTTGTTGCCAACCAGACGACGAGTGCTGCTAAGGCGTATTTGGCGGCACGTTTGATATTGTTGCGCGAAAGGGTGCACATCCAACCCGCGATAAACAAGAATACCCAGCTGATGCTGGCGCGCCAGATGTCTTGAAAGACGGTCTGGGTAAACCAGGGCATATCCCAGTCGTACAGGTAGACGAGATCGTAGCAAGCGTGAAAACCTGCCATTGAAATCATCGTAAACCCGCGGACGGTATCAAAGATGGTGATGCGTTTTTGCATTACGAGAACCGGCGCATCAAACCGACGACTTTGCCCAAGATAACGGGATTCGTTGCATAGATAGGCTCCATGGTGTCATTCTCAGGCTGCAGGCGTACGCGTCCCTGCTCCTTGTAGAACGTCTTGACGGTCGCTGAACCATCAATCATGGCCACGACAATTTCGCCGTTCATGGCACTCTTTTGTTCACGGACGATGATGTAATCGCCATTGAAGATGCCGACATTGATCATTGAGCTCCCATGCACCTCAAGGATAAAGGAGCCCTGATCAGTGGCGATTTCGGTCGGGATAGTAAAAGTGTCCTCGATATTCTGCTCGGCCAGAATGGGAATCCCAGCCGCGACGCGACCAACGAGCGGTAGTGAGACCGTTCCGCGAGGTGCGGTGGGCTCGTCAGATTTAGAAATTGAGACAGAGGAACCGTCCTCGTTAAAGAGTTCCAGGGCGCGCGGTTTGGTGGCATCGCGCTTGAGTAGCCCGCGCGCCTCCAGGGCAGATAGATGGGCGTGCACGGTGCTGGGGGAGGAAAGGCCCACGGCAGAAGCCATCTCGCGCACGCTGGGTGGATAACCCTTCTCCTGCTGATATTCCTTGATGAAGTCGTAAATTTGCTGCTGACGCTTGGTAATTTTGCGAGCCATCAGGGCATCCTCTCTACCCATGTCAAACAAATGTTCGAATTCTGCTTGACAGGAACAACTGTTCGAAGATAATAATAACCGAACATTCGTTCTCGCGCTAGACATTTTTGTCCGCGCGGCTTGATAAAACTGTTCTCAGCAAAACACGCGAGAGGAGAACATGATGAACGCAACGAATATGGTCCAGGGAAACCTCGCCCTTAAGCTCGAGACGCCTGCAGAACCCACTTTTACGGTTGTTCAGGGTGGCCGCTCCGGCTTTCAGCCTTTGACCGTAAAGCCTGCTCGCAATCAGCAGGCTGTAGTCGCGCCGGCTCGCGTTGCCCTGAAGGTTCCGACGATTGTCGCCGTTGCCGTTGCGCTTACGCTCTTCTTTGTCCTCGCTACGTCGATCTTTAGCGCTCGTCACGCCGCGTATGCCGAGTCCGTTTCCAACGTTACCTACGAGACTATTCGCGTTCAGCCTGGTGATTCTCTTTGGTCGCTTGCCGAGGAATATCCTATCGAAGGCCTTTCCACGCAAGAGACTTCCGACATGATCCGTAACGTCAATCATCTGGAGCATGGTTCGCTCGCCGCCGGTGCGCATCTTAAGGTTCCTGCTCGTTCGTAATCATTATCGCGCTGCGCATGGTACCCTTGTTATCGTTTAAGAGGAGGTACCATGCGCTGTCCCAAATGTGGCAAGGCACATACCCGCGTCGTTGATTCCCGTATGCAGGAGTCAAATAACACCATTAAGCGCCGTCGCGAATGTTGTTCGTGTAACTATCGCTTTACAACGTTTGAGCGATGCGAAGACCCAATCGAGGTCATTAAGTCAGACGGAACCAAGCAGCGGTTCGATCGCAATAAGCTGCTCGTCGGCTTGATGCGCGCCACCATCAAGCGTGATATCGATACTAAGAAGCTCAATGAGATTATCGACGACATCGAGGTCGAGCTGCGCTCTCGCACGCTGACGGCCGTCACGTCCCATGAGTTGGGTGACATGGTGCTCAAGCGCTTGGCCAAGATCGACAAGGTGGCCTACATCCGCTTTGCCTCGGTCTACCGCGATTTCAAAGACGTCGATGAGTTTTTGCAAGAGCTCGACAAGCTAAGGTGATTCCATGTCCAACATTACCGTCAACATAAAGCGTCTCGACCCCACCGTCGAGCTTCCCAAATACGCCCATCCCACCGATGCCGGCTTGGATCTGCGCTCCAACGAGGACTGCGTCCTGAAGCCCTTCGAACGTCGTCTGGTCTCTACCGGGCTGGCCATCGCCCTGCCCGATGGCTACGCCGGCTTCGTCCAGCCCCGCAGCGGTCTCGCCATCAAGCAGGGCCTGTCTATAGTCAATACGCCTGGCCTCATCGACGCCCACTACCGAGGAGAACTCAAGGTTATCCTCATCAACCTGGACCCCTCAAACAACATCCAAATCAACAAAGGCGACCGCATAGCCCAACTCGTCATCCAAGAAGTCCCCACGGTTAACCTCATAGAAGTAGAAGAACTAGACAAAACCGACCGAGGAGCCGGCGGTTTCGGTTCTAGCGGCGTAGCTTAGTCGTTTACGCACTGTCCGCTGACCGGCCCGACCCGCCTATATATCATTCCGTGCTCAAACATTCTCGCGCGGCGCTCGTATCTCTCCCGCCCGCCTCTCCCACATATCATTCCATGCTCAAACATTCTCGCTTCGCTTCGCTCGCTGCGAAACTGCGCGTGGAACGATATGTGCGAGAGGCGGGCGGGCGGCTACTCGCTTGAAAAATTATTTACTTTTCTAGTAAGCCGACGCGACAAAGGGGCTGTCCCTTTGTCGCGTCGGCTTACTGTATTTAGATTTTCCGGTTTCGCCTTTGCTGGTTCTAGTGGTTGGGAATCTGGTATAGCTGCTAGTACGTAAACGCAGCTTACCTGCGGGAGGCCCCTATATATCGTCCCACGCGCAGTTTCGCAGCGCAGCGAGAATGTTTGAGCATGGGATGATATATAGGGGCCTCCCGCAGGTAAGCGGACAATCCAATGCTAGCGGATATGTGCAGGTTTTCCGCCCCAGTAGAAGCGGCAGAAGGCTCGTTTGCGCTTTTGGGGTTTGCCTACGAGCTCCATGGTGGCGATGGCTATGTCTTCGGCTGCGTGGGGGCGGCGTAGTACTTCGCCGTTGATGAGTAGGGCTTTGAGTGATTCGGGATGGTCGTGCAAGTGACGTAGGGTTACGATGAGTTCACGTGCGGTGGTGACGTGCATGCTGGCGCCCATTCCGGTGAGCATGGTGGTGTTGGCCTTTTCTTGACCATATGATTTGCCCAGCAGGATCATCGGCAGATGCGCGCATAGGCATTCGGTGACGGTGAGTCCGCCCGATTTGAGGATTGCCAGGTCGCAGCCGTGCATGAGGGCTGCCATATCGTCCACGTAGTCCAGAACCGTGACGTTTTCGAGCTTCATGGCGTCGAAGAGCGTCTTGAGGCGGGTGGCGTATTCCTCATCCTTGCCCGGCAAAAAGACAAAGTGCATGTCCTCGAAGCTGCGCAGGAAGGGGAGTGTGCGGTCCATCTCCGCGCGAAAGCGAACGTACGGTTGAGGCAAACTGGCACCGGCCATCACCAACACAACGGTCTTGTCAGCGGGGAGATTGAACTTCTCGAGTTCTTCCTCGCGATTGTAGTCCGTATCAAACCCGGCGCGAATGGGGATGCCTGTAATGCGGATTTTGGTCTCGGGAACTTTACGGGGGCGAAGTGTCTCGGCCATAAATTCGTTGGCTACGCAGAACAGATCGGTGTCCTTGTGGGGCCAAAAGCCTTCGACTTCATAGTCTGTTGGTACGCAGATGACGGGATAATCGATACCCGTGATGACGCGGGCACCCACAGCGACGTTGGCCGCCGTGATGTGTGTTGCGACCACGGCTATGGGCCTGCGGGTGCGGACATATTCGTTGAAGGCAGGGAACATAATACGTGACCATGCCGTGCCTCCGCCCCAGAGCAGATGTCCCGTAAACGTGTATCGCCAGGTTAGGTCATATATGGGACGCGTGGCGCCGGTAAACGAAGCTGCTGTTTTATTACCATCGAACCTAATACGTCCAAAATCGAGGATATCCAGGACTTCGATCTCAACATCCTCAGGGATTCCCTTGGTGCCGCTGATAAGGTCAAATGCTTGTGCAATCGCGTTGGCGGCGGCTTTGTGGCCCGATCCAACCGATGCGTGCACGATGGTTACTAGGGGTTTTTGTGCAGGTGAAACGGTCATTTGCTCCGGTTGGGGAGTAGCTTGCATGGGCAGGGGAGCGCTATTGCTCGTCTGCATTTGATCCATCGATAACTCCCCTTCAGCTTTGTTACGCGATTTATCATTGTAGTGCATGAGTGTCATGTTCACGTAAATTTGGGTATGAGCGCAAAGAACGCCAATCTTTCGACAGGAGGTCTCTTCATGACTACCCATCAGCCGATCGATGTTGCTATTATCGGCGGCGGCCCTGCGGGCTATGCTGCAGCCATTTACGCGGCGCGCGCCAACCTAACGACGACCGTGATTGAGCAGGGCATGTCGGGAGGACAGATCGCCACAACCAATGAGGTCGAGAACTATCCGGGCATTCCGCTACTGAGCGGCGCTGAACTCGGTGAGCGATTCCAACAACATGCAGAAGGCCTAGGGGCTCAGGTTGAATGGAGCATGGTGACGGGTGTCGATTACGATGCCGGCTCCAAATTGTTTACCGTTCATCACGATGTTGGTGATACGACGGCTAGGAGTGTTATCGCTTGCATGGGTGCCACGCCGCGTCCGGCAGGTTTCGCTGGCGAGGATGCCTATCGCGGTCGTGGCGTTTCATATTGCGCAACATGTGACGGCATGTTCTTCCGCGGCAAACAGGTCTTTGTAATCGGTGGTGGCAATTCGGCATGCGAAGAGGCGCTGTTCCTGTCAGACATTGCCAGCAGTGTGACCATCGTGCTGCGCCGCGACCAGTTTCGTGCGCCTGATGGTGTTGTTCAGAAGGTGCTTGAAAAGGACAATATTACAGTTAGGTACCAAACTAGTATTGTGGAGCTCTCGGGCGAAGCCATGCCAACGACGATTTCCTTTAAGGACAATGCATCCGGGGAAATTCATACTGAGTCATTTGAGCCCGGCTCGTTTGGCATCTTTGTCTTTACCGGGACGCAACCCCATACCGAGCTTGTTGAGCATCTAGTCGATCTGGCGCCTGATGGCGGCATTCTGACTGATGAATCCATGGTGACCCGTACGCCAGGTCTATTTGCTGCTGGCGACATCCGTTCCAAGCGCTTACGTCAGGTTGTGACCGCCGTTTCTGATGGAGCCATAGCGGCAACCAGCGCATACGCATTTCTCCGTGGATAAGTACGATAATATATCTTATGTAAGGTTGTTGTCTTTTAACAAAGTGGTTGGACGGTGTATCAATGTGCTGTCCAACCACTTTTACTTTCCGGTTATATAGTATGCAAAACTAGATAACCTAGAATACAATATAGCTAATGAACGGAGGATCCTTATGAACCACGCCAAACGCGTTATCCCGATGTCCGATTCGTCGGTCAGCATTAAGCCTGAGGATATTCAGCCCACTGTGCTGCCCGATGCATTTATTCAGTCCGATATCGTGCGCAAACTCAATACGTTGAGTCTGCCGCGCTATGACCAGTTGCCCAATGTGACACTCTACCGCGACCAGGTTATTGAGTATGTTGCGCTTTGGATGGAGCCGCTGTCCATTTGCGTTGAGCAGCCTATCATTACGCCATCGATGATCAATAACTACGTAAAGGTCGGCCTAGTGCCTGCTCCGGTCAAAAAGCAATATGGCCGCGAGCAGATTGCCCGCCTGATCGCTATCTGCATCTTTAAGCAGGTGCTACCTATTGCTGCGGTGCAGGCACTCTTTAACATTCAGCGTTTGAGCTACGATGCCCCGACGGCCTTTGATTATGTGGTCGATCAGCTCGAGGCATCGATTCGTGCGGCGTTTTCCGTCGAGCAGACTCCCGTGCCCGATACGGCGCATCAGGTAACGCGTGAGTCGCTGCTTGTGCGTAGCGCGGTATCGTCCTTCGTTTCGAAGGCTTACTTGATGAGCTATCTCAAGTTCAACGGGTTTAATAGCTAGCCGACGTATAAAACGGGCGGGACAAAGAGCCATCTGTCGCTTTGTCCCGCCCGTATTTTTGCTTGGTTGGACTTTATTTGCCCGAAGCTACGCCCATGCCGTAGCCGATGATGAGGCCGTGCATCTCGGCGTAATAGGAATCCAGGCCGTTGCAGGGCATGATGATGGTCTTGGAGCCGGGCCAATGCTCGACTATGCGGTCAGTGAGCGCCTGGGCTCCAGCTTCGTTCTCAACGTGATCTATGACGACCTCACCGCCCGTAAAGCCCTCGGCTTCCATAGTGTCGATGATCTTGTTGAGCATCTTCTTTTCGCCACGCGTGTGCCCGACGAGTTCGATTTTACCGGCCTCACTCGCTGTGCCCAAAATACGGATATTGAGCTTGTTGGCAATGACGCCGGCTGCCTTAGGGATACGTCCGGCTTTGGCGAGGTTTTCGTAATTGCACAAACTGAAGAGGATTTTGCTGTTCTGTTCAAGGCTATCGAAGTATGCGCAAGCATCCTCGAATGAGACATTCGGATTGCTTGCAAGATAGCGGTCGAACAGCAAGAAAATGAGGTCCATTTTGCCGCCAGCTGCGCGTGAATTGACTAGATGAATCTGTCGGTCGGGCTCCTCGGCAAGAACCATATCGCGAGCCGTGGCTGCCGCGTTGTAGCTGCCCGACACGCCCTCAGAGATCGGCATGCAGATGGTCTTGTCTGCCAATTTGAAGAGCTCGGCCCACTCCCCTACGCTGGGACAAGCGCTCGAAGAAGCGTTCGTCTCCGCCTGAACAGCGCAGTTGAGCTCATGAACATCGAGCGAAAGGTCATCGACGAATTCATGCTCCCCCACTCGAATTTTGAGGGGCGCAAATGCAAAGGTGGTATGGGGCGCGGTCGGTTGCCAATCGCGGAGGTTGCAGCTTGAATCGGAGATAAGTGCCCAGCTCATAGAGGGTCCTTTCTAATCGTTCCCATTCAATTATAGCCATCTTGCAGACCGATTGGGCCGCTATCTAGTATTCAAAACTAGATAGCGGACTGCACTAAAGGCAAAAGAATGGACCCCATGACTCAAAGCCACGAGGTCCATATCCGTTTGCTTTATCTGAATACTTAGTAGCGCACGAAAATGTAGTTGTTGTTCATGCCGGCGGCAACGGAGCTGATGATAACACCCGTGTTGTAGTCAGAAGCATGAATCATCTGACCACCACCGATGTAAATGCCGGTGTGGTACGAGTTGACTACAACGTCACCGGGCTGCGGATCGGACACACGCGTCCAGCCCATAAAGGTGCCCGTGGTGCCCAGGCGGCAATAGCGACCAGTAAGGCAATAGCTTACAAAACCAGAGCAGTCGAAGCTGTTCGGGCCAATTCCGCCCCAGGAATAGGCGCAACCAAGCTTGCTGTATGCACGCGAGACAACAGAACCGCCGTCGACGGACTGGCTCGGAGCAGAAGGCGTCGGAGCCGGAGCAGGCGTGGAGGGCTGCGGCGTCGGAGCAGGTGCCGGCGTAGGAGCCGGAGTGTTGCCGCCCTGGTTGTTGTTATTGCTGGTCTGGCCACCGTTGTTGGTGTTCTCGGTCGTACCGGCAGTCTCGTTGCTCACCGTGGCCTTCTCGGCGGTGCTGGCGTTGATGCCGGCCTGCAGCGCGGCGTTGGCCTCGGCCTCGGCGGCAAGCTCGGCCTGCAGCTGCGAATCCAGGGAGTTTACGACGTTCTGGGCTTCAGCCTGCTGGGCGTTAAGCTCGTCGACCTTCTTTTGCGTGGCGGCGACGTTCTTCTCCTGCTCGGCCTGCTTATCGGTGAGCTGCTGCTTAAGCTCCTTGACCTCTTGAATGGTCTGAGCTTGCTTATCGGAAACTTTGCCGTAGTAGAACAGACGGTTGAGCATATCGCTCAGGTCATCGACACCCGTCAGAACCTGAAGCAGGCTCAGACCGCCGGTTTTGTACTCGCCGGCGACATAGGTTGAGAGCTTAGCCTGACCATCGGCGATCTCCTGCTGCTTTTGCGTGATCTCGCCGGCAGTCTGATCGAGCGCCTGCGTCTGCGTGGCGAGCTCATCGTAAATCTGCTGAGTTTGGGTACCGATCTGCTCGAGCTTCGTACGAGCAGCGGCAAGGTCGGATGCGGTATCGGCGTAGGCAGGAGCCGCGAGGCCCAAGCCCAAAACACAAGCGAGGGTTGCCGTAGCAGCGCAGCGTGCCATGTTTTTGTGCGTGTTTGCTGTGCGCATGTAGCTTCCTTTCCAGTAACTAAGGGTAACGGCTAGTCCACCGTCACCAGGCTAAAGAGCTCCACATCGTCATCAGACGGCGTGAGCTTCTCGCGCGGGTTGAGAAACGCAAGCTCAAGGATACAACCGTAACCGATAAGCTTTGCGCCCATATCTCGCACCAGTTTACCTGTTGCCTCGACGGTTCCGCCCGTCGCGACCAAGTCGTCCAGAATCAACACGGTATCTTTAGAGCTGATAGCGTCGGCATGGATCTCAATGGAATCCGTTCCGTACTCGAGCTCGTAGCTCTGGCTCACAGTCTTGCGCGGTAGCTTGCCCGGTTTACGTGCGGGAACAAAGCCGGCGCCAAGGGCTACAGCTACCGGTACGCCAACCATAAAGCCGCGAGCCTCGGGACCCACGACCTTGGTGATTCCCATGCCGGCAAAGTGCTCGGCGAGGGCATCGGTCATGGCTTTGAGCGCCTCGGGATTGCCAAAGAGCGGCGTGATGTCTTTAAAGATGACTCCGGGCTCGGGATAGTCGGGGATGTCGACGATTTGAGATTCGAAGTCGTACATTGCATGACCTTTCAATGGGTTCCCGAAATTTCAGCAGCGGTTATTTGCCCGCGGTGGCGGTGCCGGATTGCGAAGGGGGGACGACCTTGAGCGGCTTGACGAGAGAATCCTTGTGCGAAGCCGGCGCGGCTATCTCTTCGTTTTTGGCCTTGGTGGACTCGGAGCGAGTGATTTCCTCATCGAGTGCATCGATGTCGGCGTCCTCGACCACGGCGTTGAGCGACTCAAAAACGCGGTTCTTGAGCAGCGCGGTGTGCACGCCCTCCGTCAGGTCGTGAAGCTTCTTAAACGCACGCTCGAGCTTGGCGTCGCGCTCGTCATCGGAGGTATCCATGCCGAGCATGCTCACAAGCACCTGCTCAAACATCGAGGACTCGCGGTTGGCGGAAGACACGTACTGACGCAGGTTGCGCGGCTCGATATGGAAGCGCGACAGCTCGGAGCAGTAGCGGATGATCGGAAAATCGCGACCATCGACAAGCTCGCGATTCTGCGGACTCTTGATGATGCGAATGAGGTCGTTCTCGGCGAGCGAGCGGATAAACGAAATTTCGACGCCCAACATATCGGGAATGGTCTCGATGGGATGCAGCTTTTGCTTAGTCTCCTTGGGCTCCGTCTTGAGCGGAACATCGGATAGCAAGCCCACCTCGTAGGCGAGCGTTGACAGGTCCGTGGCGTTTTCCAAGCGCTGCTTAATCACGTTGAGCGGCATGTAGCGGGTCTTCTGCAAGTGCAGGATGACCTCCAGACGATCAACGTCCTCCTTAGAGTACTGACGGTATCCCTTAGGCGTACGATGAGGGGTAATGAGCCCCTCATCCTCTAGAAATCTAATTTTTGAGTTCGAAAGATCGGGGTATGCGCCTCGAAGTAGGTTGACGACTTGGCCGATACTCAGATAGTTGCGTTCGGCCATGCCCTACTCACCGGTTTCGATGCGCTCCGGCGTGCTCTCGTGGTAGATGAGCGTAAACGTACCGATCTGAACGGAAGAACCGTCGTGCAGCGGGGCTGCATTGACAATGGCACCGTCGACCCAGGTACCATTGAGCGAGCCCAGGTCCTCGATGCGAGCGCCGAGGCCCTCGCGAATAATGCGCGCGTGGCTGCGCGAAACGGTCATGTCATTAAGGAAGATGCCGTTCGCGGGATCGCGGCCGATGGTGGTCACGTCGTCCTCGAGCTCAAAGGCGGCACCAGTCTGCGGACCCTTGACGATGGACAGGACGGGGGCGGTGATGCGCACGTTGGCCATGAGGTCGGGAACGGTGACGTCGCTTGAAGGCACGCGGAATACGCAGGTAGCGTCAGCAGTCTTATCATTCTGAGGCATATTGTTAACCATGTTGTCCATGACAACCCCTAACTTATCGCGGACGTGCCGCAAATAATGAACCGTACGTAATCATACCCCAACGAATCAGTCTTCGATTTCAGGGTTCAGAAAGTCGATGTCCTCGTCCTCGGGATGCGCGAGAGCCTGTTTAATGGCCACTCCGCCCTTAATGGAGTAGATGACAGCCGTGAGCATGGAGAAGATCACGCCGCCGTACACAAAGAAGATGCCGAGGGGCACCGAGCTTCCGTTGAGGCCCGGGAAGGCCGTAAGGGTTGAAGATAAAAGGTGCAGGCCGTCAATAACGGGGAAACCGAGCAGCATGAGTGAGAAGCCGGTCATGAGCAGCGCCGTGGCAATCTTTCCGGGAAAGACCACATCGATGGGGCGACGGTGATAATGACGCACGATAAGCGTGCCGATGCCCAGATAGATGTCGCGGCCAATAATGAGTACGCAGACCCAGATGGGCAGCTCTCCGCGGACCACCAGTCCAAGTACGCCGGTGAACAGCAGCGCACGGTCGCAAATGGGATCCATGACCTTGCCGAGCCACGAGACCGTCTTAGTCATGCGGGCGATCTGACCGTCCATCCAGTCGGTGGAGGCGGCAACGGCGTAGATAACGATGGCGATGACACGGTTGTTATCCGTCACAAACAGGTACAGAAATACCAGGGTGAGGATCAGGCGCGTAAAGGTGATGAAATTGGAGATCGTAAAGATCTTATTCGACGGGTAATCGGAAGTGCCGATAAGCTCCTTTTTGATCTTCTTTTTGATGCCCACAGGACTCCCCCGCTGGTTAACGACAAAACTTTCGATACTATACCCGTTCCAGCGATGTCTATCCAGCGCAGCCATAGAGAGTCCAGACATGTGGAGGGCGCCTCTGGGCTGCGCTGGATTCTGCATTTGTGTACATCAGCCTCCAAAAGCGACATTTTTCGGCATCTTTGGTGGCTGGTGTACACGTTTTGATTCGGTGATTACATCGATCGGGAAAGTTGTTGCTTTAAGCAAATGCGTACGGGTCGAGAAGGGCTGGCGCCAAAAGAGCCCAACGGCCGTTACGGCTTCGTTAGAAACGCGCCCCATCATGGATGGTGAACCCGAAAGGTAAGGCGCGCGGGCACGGCGACTCGGCCCGCGCGCCCGGAAGAGAAAGGATAAGCCCATGGGTTACATGCTCGAGACGCGCGGGCTCACCAAGCGCTTCGGCCGCGGCGACCAGGCGCAGGACGCCGTGGCCGACGTGAGCCTTCATATCCGCGAGGGCGAGGTGTACGGGCTGCTCGGCCCCAACGGCGCCGGCAAGTCGACAACGCTCAAGATGGTCTGCGGGATGCTGCGGCCGACGGCCGGGGAGATCCTCTTTGCCGGGCACGCCTGGCGCCGCGAGGACCTCTACGCAATCGGCAGCCTCATCGAGGAGGCGCCGCTCTACCCCAACCTCACCGCGCGCGAGAACCTGCGCGTGCGCACCACGCTGCTGGGCCTTCCCGAGAGCCGCGCAGATGAGGCGCTCGCCGCCGTGGGCCTCGCGGACACCGGGAAGAAGCGCGCCGGGCGCTTCTCGATGGGCATGCGGCAGCGCCTGGGGCTCGCGCTGGCGCTGATCGCCCGGCCACGCCTGCTCGTGCTCGACGAGCCCACCAACGGCCTCGACCCCATCGGCATCGAGGAGCTGCGCGACCAGATCCGCGGCTTCGCGGCGGCGGGCACGACGGTAATCGTCTCGAGCCACATCCTCTCCGAGGTGCAGCAGATGGCGGACACCATCGGCATCATCTGCGGGGGACGCCTCGCCTACGAGGATGCGCTTCGGCCCGGGCAGGACCTCGAGGAACTCTTCATGAGCTTCTGCCGGGAAGGGCGACGAGCACGCGGGGAGGTGGCGGCATGACGGGCGAGAAAGGCGGCCTGCTCGCGGGCCTGCGCGCCGAGGCCCTGAAGTCGCGCCACGCGGCACCGGTTCGCCTGGCCGTGCTCATGGCGCTGCCGATGCCGCTGCTCGGCGCGATGCCCTACCGGGGCGTGCAGATCTTCAGCGCGTGGAACTACTGGTACGCGCTCTTCCTGCCCGTGGCTCTCTCGCTCGTGGTGGCTTGCGTCGCGCGGGCGGACGCGCGCACGCGGATGCGGGGGCTTCTGGGCCTGGGCTTCCCGCTCGGGCGCGCCTGGTGGGCCAAGGCGCTCTGGTGCCTCGCGCTCTGCACGCTCTCGAACCTCGTGGTCTTCGGCATCTACCTCGCGGGCTCGGCGTTCTCCTCGCAGGGCCTCACGGCCGCGGGCACGCTCACGATGCTCCTCTGCGCGCTCGCCAACACGGTGACCGCGGCGTGGATGATCCCCGCAGGGCTCTTCCTCACGGCGCGGCTCGGCATGCTCGCGGGCATCTTCTGCCCGCTCGCCGCGCAGCTCGTGGGTGGGTTCGCCTGGTCGCTGGTGCCGCTGCCGCAGCTCTTTCCGCCGTCGGCGAGCATGGTCATCCCCACGAGCTTCATCCCCGTGCTGCCGAGCGGCGAGCCACTCGCGGCGGACATGGCGCTCGGCGGGGCGCTCGCGGCGGACGGCATGCTCACGCTGGCGGGCCTTGCAGTCTGCGCGCTCGCGTTCGCCGCGCTCACGGCGGCGGGCGCGGCCTGGTTCGCGCGCTCCGAGGAGAGGTGATGGCCATGACACGACACTCCGACCCGACGCCGCGCATGACTCTCCCGCGGGCCCTGCTCTCCGAGGCCCTGCGCCTGGCGCGCTCCCCGCTCACGGCGGTGCACCTCGTTTGCGGCCTGGCAGCCGGTCTTGCCTGCGGCGAGTACTTCTCCGTAACCCGATGGGACCCGGCGCTGGGCGCGGACGCCTACGTCCAGTTCCTCGGCGCCCTCATGCCGCTCATGTCCGCCATCGTCTGCGGGCTCGCCGTGGACGAGGAGCGCGCTGCCGGGCGCCTCGCCAACCTCACGGCGGTCCCCTCGCGCGGGCGCGCCGTCGCGGCGAAGCTGCTCGCCCTTGTGGCGCTCGGCGCGGGCGCGCTGGCCGTGGCGCTCGGCGTGTTCGGGGCCGCGCTCGCCGTCGCCGGGCGTCTGCCGCTCGGGCCCGCTCCGCTTGCGGCCGCCTGGGCGGGCATCGTGCTCGGCAGCCTGCCCCTCTACGCGCTGGGGCTCGGCGTGGCCCTGCGCCTCGGCCGCAACGCCGCCATCGGCGCCGGCGCGGCGGGGGTGCTCCTCGCGTTCTTCTCAGTGGGCGGACTTGCGCACGGCCTCATGACCGGCGAGCTCACCGGTGCCCTGGCGACGCCCCTGAGCTGGGTGCCGCTCGCCTGGCCCGCGCGCCTGGGGTCGCTCGGGGTAGAGGCCTTCATCGACGCCGCACGCGCGGCGGGCCCTCTCCTCACGACTGCGCACGCTGGCCTCGTGCTCACCCTGGCAACCGCCGCCGTCCTTATCGCCTGGTTCTGCCGCTTCGAGGACGGGAGGGCAGATGCGTAGGAAGCCGTTCGCCGTCGTGCTCGTCCTCCTCTCCGCAGCGCTCGTCCTGGGCGGGAATGCCCTGCTCGACGCCGGCTGGGGGTCGGCGCTGCGC
>CATYVQ010000003.1 GCA_958413895.1 uncultured Collinsella sp. | reverse complement strand
CAACTTAAAGCCCTTGCGCTTGCCTACGGAGAGGGTGTCGCCCAGCTTGAGGGCGCTGGGATCGATGTTATAGCTCTTGGGAGCCACCGCCTTGCCGTTGATCTTGACGCCGCCACCGTCAATGTCGCGACGGGCCTGGCCGGCGCTCGCCGAAAGGCCCAGGTCCTTAAGCAGGCCTGCGAGGTAGATCTGGCCCTCGTCGTTGACGGTCAGCTCAACGTGCTTCTCGGGGAAGTCGGCAAGCTGGCCCTCCTTGAACACGCGGTCGAACTCGGCCTGAGCCTCGTCGCCGGCACCGACGCCGTGGTAGGTGTCGCACAGGTCGCGACCCAGAGCGCGCTTGAGCTCGTAGGGGTCGGCAGAACCATCGGCCAGGGCAGCGTCGATCTTGTCGACCTCGGCCGGGGTGAGCGAGCTCGCCAGGCGGTAGTACTTGCCGATCATCTCATCGGGGATGGACATGGTCTTGCCGAACATATCCTTGGGAGCGTCGGTCAGGCCGATGTAGTTGCCGTATGACTTGGACATCTTGCGCACGCCGTCGGTACCCTCGAGCAGCGGCATGGTGAGCGCGATCTGCGGCTCCATGCCCATCTTCTCCATGAGCTCACGGCCAGCGAGCAGGTTGAAGAGCTGATCGGTGCCGCCCATCTCCACGTCGGCCTTGATCTGCACGGAGTCGAAAGCCTGCATCACGGGATACAGGAACTCATGCAGGGCGATCGGCGTCTGAGACTGGTAGCGCTTGGTAAAGTCGTCGCGCTCAAGAATGCGGGCGACGGTGAACTTGGAGCACACCTGCAGCAGGCCGGCCAGGTCCATCGAAAGGATCCAGTCGCCGTTGTGCACGATGGTGGTCTTCTCGGGATCCAGGATCTTCATGGCCTGGCTCACGTAGGTCTCGGCATTGGCCTCAATCTGCTCCTGCGAAAGCTGCGGACGGGTGGAATTCTTGCCCGAAGGGTCGCCGATCAGCGCGGTGCCGTTGCCGATGATGAGGGTGACGTTGTGGCCCAGGTCCTGGAACTGACGCATCTTGCGCAGGGGCACGGCGTGGCCCAGGTGCAGGTCGGGGCTGGTGGGATCGACGCCGAGCTTGATGTTGAGTGGCTCGCCCTTCTCAAGCTTCTTGCGAAGGTCGGCCTCGGGAACGATCTGCGCGGCGCCCGAGGTGATGATACGCATTTGCTCGTCAACAGACAGCATTGGGTATCCTCCTTTTTCTATAGCACCCTCGCCGAAAACGGCGGTGCTGGAAGTCCATAAACTCTCTTATGATAACAAACTGACGCGACGCGGCACCTACGACAGGAAAATCCTCGTCCTGCCGCATGCGTCAATGGCAACTGGCAGACGTGTACCGTCACGCTCGACCAGATAGCGTACCTGCCGACGACGCAAGCAGTCGCGGCAACGAACCTGTCCCGTCGCATCGGTGACGCAGACGCCCTCGGCGGTCAGCAGGCAGTGCTCGCACACCATAAGCTCGGGACGGTCGGCGTCGACCGGACCCAAGACGCCGGGTTCAGCAGCCAGCTCGGCAATACGCTCCGCATCATTGCCGAGCAACTCGGCCGGCAAGTACACCCGCCCCGCACCGAATCCGCGCAGCCAGGTAAGCGTGGCCCGATTCGCGCAGAACACCGGCGCCGCCACGTCAAACGTCACGCCCAGCTCGCGAGCGATCGCCACCTGCCCCAGGTTGCGGCAGACGATGCGCCCGGCACGCTGCATCAGTGAGCGGGTCCAGTCAGCGTCACTCGCGCGGCACACCTCGTCAAGCACCACAACGGCGTCGGACAAATCGAGTTCTCCGCGCGGGTCGGCATCCATCAGCTGCCAAGCAAAAACCATGCGAGTGGGAACCGCGCACTCCACCAACTCCGTCGATGCACCGCCATCCACCGCAACGCCCTCAAAGGGCAGCACTTCAACGGCACGCTCAACGGGCGCAATCGCATCCGCCTCGGCCCGCATGCGCTCCAACACCGCCGCCGTCTGATCCAACACGCCGGCGCTGCGAATCAGGTACACCTCGCAGCCCGCGTCCACCTTACGCTTGCAATGCACGACGATGCGCTTCCCCGCTGCTGCATCCACCGGGCAGGGCACCTGCGGCCAGCGCTTGGGCGCATCGGGACGCGCGTCGACACCCGGATAGAACCGAATCTCGAGCGTGTCACCCGCCGCCACGGCGGCGTCGAGCTCAACGGTCACCTCTTCGTGGCCCACAGCGACCAAACGCCCCACGCGCACGCCCTGGTTAATTGCGCGTTCAAAACTCATCAGCTCCGCACCCGAGCGGCCTCGCAAATACGCGTCGGTAAACCCGCGGTTAAACGACCTTCCCAGCTCGCGCTCAAGCTCTTCCACGGCATTGGGGTCCCACGCGCCGTCGCACAGCATATCGAGTGCCCGGCGCCACACCCGCACCACGTTGAATACGTAATCGGGGTTCTTCATGCGCCCCTCGATCTTGAGCGACGCCACGCCGGCATCTACAAGCTCGGGCAGATGCGCAATACCCAGATAGTCGCGCGGACACAGCAGGCGATCTCCCTCGACGGCGGCAACACTCTGCCCAGCCTCGTCCACCAAGTCATAGGATAGACGGCACGGCTGCGTGCAATCACCGCGCATCGCAGAGCGGCCACGTCGAAGGGCAGAGAACTCGCACGCCCCCGAATAGCCGATGCAAATCGCACCGTGGCAGAATACCTCGATGGGCACACCCGTGGCACATAGCGCCGCAATCTCGTCGACCGTCAGCTCGCGTGCCGTCGTCACGCGCTCGACCCCCAGCTCATCGGCGGCAAGCCGCACGGCGCCTTCGCTATGAACGCCCGCCTGCGTAGACAGGTGAATCTCGACCCCGGGAATCGCCGCGCGCAGCGCGCAGGCCAACCCGGCATCGGCGACAATCAGAGCATCGGCGCCCAGCTCCAGTGCATGAGCTCCCAACACCACCGCGTCGGACAACTCATCGTCAAACACGAACACGTTGAGCGTTACGTACACACGCACGCCATGGGCATGCGCCACGGCGCAGCCGCGCGCAAACTCGTTATCCGTAAAGCCATGGGCGCTCACACGGGCGTTAAAGCCGCCCAACCCCGCATAGATGGCATCGGCACCCGCGGCGATGGCCGCAAGCATCTGGTCGAGCCCGCCCGCCGGCGCCAGCAACTCGGGCAGCGCCGCACCAGCAGCATCCAATCCAGTCTCGTATTGTCCGCTCGGCCCCATCGTCCGAATCGCCATCGACAAACTCCTTACCAAGGTATGCATTCACTCTGAAAAATGCCGTCTTCCAGCATACACGAGGCATCGCGCGCCCCGTTTGGTTTATCGTGTAATAACTTATGTCCATCCTGCCCCGACGGCACATCCACCGTCCGGCACGACATACCTGGAGGTCAATATATGGGTCCTCGCCAACGACAGGGACGCAGCCGTTCAAAGACGCATGCCCTGCCCATAATCCTGCTCTCGTTTTTGGGCTTTCTGCTGATTGCGGGCGTGGCATTTGGCATCGGCATGGTCGGCAACGTCAACCGCTGGCTGTCCGATCTGCCCGACTACACCGACGCCAACGCGTATCTGGTGAGCGAGCCCACCGAGATCGTCGACTGCAACGGCAACAAGATCGCAAGCTTCTACACGCAAAACCGCAAGTCCATCACCAAGGACGAGGTCTCCCCCTACGTGCTGCAGGGCACCGTTGACGTCGAGGACGAGCGCTTCTACGAGCACGGCGGTATCGACCTGTGGGGTATCGCGCGTGCTGCGGTGGCAACCCTCGGCGGCGGGCACGAAGGCGCCTCGACTATCACCCAGCAGCTGGTGCGCAACACCATCCTGCAGGAGGAGCAGTTCGACTCGACCATCGAGCGTAAGGTGCGCGAGGCCTACATCGCCGTAAAGATGGAGGACATGTACTCCAAAGACGAGATCCTCATGATGTACCTCAACACCATCTATTACGGCCACGGCGCCTACGGCATCGAGGCCGCAGCCGAGACCTACCTGTCCAAGAGCGCCGCCGACCTCACCCTGAGCGAAGCCGCACTGTTGATCGGCCTTCCCAACTCGCCTTCGCAGTACGACCCCACGGTCAATCCCGATCTGGCACTGTCTCGCCGCAACAAGGTCCTCGACAACATGTTGCGCCTGGGCCACATTACGCAGGAGGAGCACGATGCCGCACAGGCCGAGCCCATCACCCTCAACGTGACCGAGATTTCGGGCAGCGGCGTCGACGTATACTCGCAGCCCTACTTTGTCGCCTATGTTAAGCAGCTGCTGGAGCAGGAGTTCTCGACCGACGTGCTCTTTAAGGGCGGTCTGACCGTCAAGACCACCATCGACCCCACGATGCAGCAGGTGGCAGAGAATGCCGTCCGCCAGCAGCTCGACACGCTCTCACTCGACGGCCTGGATATGGGCATGGTCGTCGTCGACCCCAAGACCGGCTACATCAAGTGCATGGTGGGCGGCTACGACTACAACGCCGACGAGAACCACGTAAACCATGCCACGGCCAAGCGTCCCGTCGGCTCCACCTTTAAGGCCTTTACGCTGGCAACCGCCATCCAAAACGGCATGAACCCCAACGTCACCCTCAACTGCAATTCGCCGCTCAAGGCTAAGGGCACCACGACCGAGGTCCAAAACTACGCCAACCATAGCTATGGCAACATCACGCTTAAGCAGGCAACGGCATACTCCTCCAACACCGGCTACATCCAGGTGGCGGAAGCCGTCGGCAACAGCAAGATCATCTCACTCGTCAAAAAGCTCGGCATCGATCCCGCCAAGGACAACATCGAGGACGTTCCCGTCATGACGCTCGGCACCGGCTCGATCTCGCCGCTCGAGATGGCCGCCGCCTACGCGACGTTTGCCAACGGCGGCTACTATCGCCAGCCGATCGCCATCACCGAGATTGACTCTCGTACCGGTTCGGTGCTGTACCAGCACACGGACAATCCCTCACAGGTGCTTACCGAGGGCGAGGCCGCCGCGGTCACCGATGTTCTGTCCGGCGTCATGCAGGGCGGCGGTACGGGTGCTGCTGGCGCCCTGAGCGTCAACCAGCCCTATGCCGGCAAAACGGGCACCACCGACAACACCACCAACCTGTGGTTCTGCGGCTATACCCCGCAGCTGGCGTGCGCCCTGTGGACCGGCTATTCCGCGGGCGAGATCCCCATCCAAAAATACGGCACGGACCTGCTGGGCGACAGCACCAACCTGCCTGTCTTTAAGCGGTTTATGAACACCGTTCTGACCGGTACCGAACGCGAGGAGTTTGCGACCGGAACGGCGCCCACCTACAAGAACAACAGCGTCTGGAAGTTCTACGGCACCAACAACACCAAGAAGACGGAGAACGACGACAAGGACGAGAACGAGGACGAAGAGGAAACCACCACAACGACCACCACGACGACCACGACCACCGAGACCACGGGCGGCGACACCACCGGCGGCACCGGAACGACCGGTGGCTCGACGGGCGGCTCCACTGGTGGTTCGACCGGCGGCGATGGCGACACGCCTACGCCCACGCCTACGCCCACTCCCGACCCCTCGCCCACGCCTGACGATACTGTTGGCTAGAAATTCATCCGGCCATTAGCAACAAGGCCCCCGAGCAGCTTATTAAACTGCTCGGGGGCCTTTTAGTTTAAAGCGACCTGGTGAACGGTCTTTATACCGGCAAACAATATAGGGGGTACCGACCAACGTCGATACCCCCTTACAAGCCACCATGTCACGCACACAGTGCCGAGCGCACGACCCGCACGCCTACTTGCGAGAATTGCTCAGCTTATTGATCAGCGCCTCGAGACGCTCGCCGTCCTCGGCCGTCTGGGCAATAACCAAAATCGTATCGTTGCCGGCAAGCGAGCCAAGCACATCGGGCAGCTCTGCCGCATCAACGGCGGCGGCGATGCCGGAAGCCGTGCCAGGCTGAGCCTTGATCATAACCAGATTATCGGTGCGCAGAACGCCCGTTACGAGCTCGGAAACCATACGCTGCAGGTGCAGGTCCTCTGCCAGAACATAGATGCCCTCAGGGAGCTTACGCAGCCCCATGTCGGCAATATCGCGAGAGACAGTCGCCTGCGTGCAATCAAAGCCCATAGCGCGGAGCTCATCGACCAGCACGCGCTGCGTGCGGACGTCCTTATTGCGCACAATATCTCTAATGGCATCCTGGCGCCCATTGCGTTTTTTAGCCATACAAACCCTCTCTCCAAAAGATGGCGGAGACAATCAATCAGTGATTGAATAGTTTAACGCTATTTGAAGGCTTTTGTGTATAAGAACGCATTTCGAAACAATTCTATGCAAGTTTGTTTCGAAATGAGCCGTTTAGGCGGTTTTTGCGCCCGTCCGGTTAAGAAAAGCTGCCAGATGCGTACACATCACGCAGCGCGCGGGCTTGGCGCTGGCGATCGGCCCAAACAACAGACCGAGCCCCCGATGGTTATCCTTGAGCGCGGCGACCATCTGACGGGTTCGAGGCGCATCGAGCATATCACGCATGCGGGCGGAACGCTCGATTGACGACACCCCATGCGGGCTCAGACACAAATTCTCGATGCAGGCGACCAGTCCGGCAAAGTAGAACTTTTGGCTTGCCAGCTTGAGCCGACCACCGCTGTCTGCTTCCGAGAGTGAGTCCGCAAGCTCGTCGAGCGCTCGAGTGTCATCGGATACCTTGGCATACATGGTGGGATCAAAGGCATCTGTAAGTTTAGGTGCCGCCGTGTGGAAACAAGCATCGCCGCAGCCGGACACGCATCGTGTCTGCGAAAGCGCGCATGCCATAAACCCAACTGTGCGAAACACCTTGTCGCACAAAAGGCATGCCTCAAACAGCGAGCGGCTGTACATCACACCAGAGGTCTGAACGACTAGGCCGCCTAAAATCAACTGAGGCAGCCCAGTCACCATAGAAGACTCGTCTTCTATGGCAATAGAGGCAGCATCCAAGACGCGCGAATGACGCTCGCGATGCGCATCGTATCGATCGAGCGACACCGTGGGGAACACAATGTCTGCCGCAGTATCGCACGCGATATCGACCATCTTGGAAAGGGCCTGCGGAGCAAACCACTCATCGGCGTTCATGGCGATGATTTGAGAGCCGCGCGAGGCATCAAAACCGGCACGAAGACAAGCGCCGCGCTTCGCGTCCTCGACGTCAATCAAATCAATATGGATGTCCCTGTCGGCAGCAACTTGAAGCGAATGGCGCACGCCAGGCGCAGCATCGCGGCAGACAACGACAATCTGCAAATCATAGAGGTCTTGGTTCTGGATACTCTCGAGCGCACGCATCGCATAGCTGGGCGAACCTTCTACCACAAGGATCACCGAAAGTCGCGGATGCGAGCCACGTCGAACCAAGTTATCCGTCCTCTCGACAGCAATGAATCAAACTGTCGTTCATGGTACACCCCGGCAATAAAAGCAATGAGACACCGGTTGCACTGCACGCCAAGAACAGATGTTGCACACGCGCAGCCCACAGATGACAGGTGCCGACGAACGGCGCGTCGAGCCCTCCCCTAGTCGAGCACGACAAGCTCGGCGGGATCGTAATCCACGCCCATAAACGTAAGGCCGCAGGCAGGAGCCGTGGGGCCCGCAGCGGTACGATCGCAAGCATCGATGACCTCGCGCATCCACTCGGGTTCACGGCGATGCATGCCAATCTCGACAAGCGTGCCAACGATCGTACGGACCATCGAATGCAGAAACGCATTGCCCTCGATGGTAAACGTCAGGATGTCCTCGCCAAACGCAATCTCATGGCCAAACTCGGCACGCATCACGCAGCGATGCGTGGGCTTGCCAACGGCCGAGGCAACCTTGCAAAAGCTTTTAAAGTCCTGTTCGCCCAGCAGCGCGGGGCAGGCAGCAGACATAGCCTCAACATCCAAGGGATAGCGATGCCACCACACGGCACCGCGGGACAGCACGGGGCGCGCATCTCGATCGGCAATACGGTACGTATACGTACGGGAACGCGCGTCAAAACGTGCAGAAAAGCCTTTACGGGCCCTGTAGACCTCGTTTATGGCGATATCTTTGGGCAGCAGGGCATCCATAGCCCGCAGCCACCTACGGCGCGTTAGGGCGAGCTCAGCGTCCGTTACGGGCACGCTGATGTACTGAGCCACGGCATGCACGCCGGCATCGGTGCGACCCGCGCACGTCAGATCGATCGGACGGCGAAGCAGCGTCTCGATGGCTCGACGCAGCTCACCCGCAACCGTCGTCTGTCCCGGCTGCTCGGCAAAGCCGCTATAGGACGAGCCATCGTATGCCACGCGGAAAACGAGCGTGGCATCGAGCTCTGGAATCGAATTGAAATCAGACGGCGCGGTCATGGGCGCTCCCAACAAACAGGCAATGGCATTTCGACAAAAAAAGAGGGGTACGCGAACGTACCCCTCGAATATAGCCTATGCAGACGGATTGTCTACTCAGCGGTCTCCTCAGCAGGAGCCTCCTCGGCAGCCTCGACCTTCTTGGGAGCAGCGGCCTTCTTGGGGGCCGGAGCAGCCTTCTTGGCCTTAGGCGTGCAAGGCTCGGTGACGAGCTCCATGATAACGATGGGAGCGTTGTCGCCCTTGCGGTTACCGAGCTTCATGATGCGGGTATAACCGCCGTTGCGATCCTGCCACATACCCTGGGCAGCCTTGTCGAAGATCTCGGCAACGAGCTGCTTATCGCCGAGCTTGGCGATAGCCAGACGACGAGAGTGCAGATCGCCCTTCTTGGCCCAAGTGATGATCGGATCGACGACCGAACGCAGCGCCTTAGCGCGGGTCTCGGTGGTCTTGATGCGGTCGTTCTCGAAGAGGGCCTTAGCAAGGCTCTTCTTCATGGCCTTGGTGTGGCTCGCATCGGTGCCGAGCTTCAGGCCCTTCTTAACGTTGTGACGCATGGTCTAGTTTCTCCTCAAATATG
The DNA here is from genome assembly GCA_958413895.1 of uncultured Collinsella sp. Classification (GTDB taxonomy): domain Bacteria; phylum Actinomycetota; class Coriobacteriia; order Coriobacteriales; family Coriobacteriaceae; genus Collinsella. The sequence continues at coordinate 122,910 of CATYVQ010000003.1, read as the reverse complement.
CGAAGCATTAAGCCTTCAGGCTCAGGCCCATGGACTCAAGCTTGTCCTTCACTTCCTCGATCGACTTAACACCGAAGTTACGGATGTTGAGCAGATCGTTCTCCGAGAACTCAACGAGCTGACGGACCGAGTGAATGCTGGCGCGCTTAAGGCAGTTGTAGGAACGGACGGAAAGGTCCAGATCCTCGATCTGCTTGTCCAGCTCGGCGTTGTCGTTGGTGACCTCGGGAGCGAAGATCGAAGCCTCCTCCTCGACCTCGGGGGTCTCGGCAAGGTTCATAAAGGCGGCCATATGCTGGTTGATGATATTGGCAGCCTGGACCACGGCGTCGCGCGGGGCGATGGAGCCGTTGGTCTCGATCTCGAGGACAAGGCGGTCGTAGTCGGTGTGCTGACCGACACGGCAAGCCTCAACGAGCTTGGCGCAACGGGAAACCGGCGAGTACAGCGAGTCGACGTGGATCACACCGATGGGATCGTTGTCGCGCTTGTTGGCCTCGCCAGAAACATAGCCGCGGCCATAGCCGATGCGCATGCTCATGGTGAGATGGCCACCCTCGGTGAGCGTAGCGATGTGCTGCTCGGGGTTGACCAGCTCAAACTCGGACGGAATAAAGAAGTCCGCACCGGTGACCTCGCAGGGGCCGTCAACCGAGATGGTGGCGGTCGCCTCGTCGGTCGTGCCGAGAGCCCTGAAGACAAGACCCTTGACATTCAGGACGATGTCGGTGACATCCTCGACCATGTTAGGGATGGTCATGAACTCGTGCTGCGCGCCATCGATCTGAATAGCCTCGACGGCGGCACCCTCGAGCGAGGACAGAAGAACGCGACGAAGGGAGTTACCCAGCGTATCGCCGTAGCCACGCTCGAGCGGCTCGACGGAGACACGAGCAGACGTCTCGTTGATCTCTTCGACCTGAACCTGAGGCCTAATGAATTCTGACATGTATTACCTCCAGCCTCAGCAGCCCGGATGGACTACTTAGAGTAGAGCTCGACGATGAGCTGCTCGTTGATATCACCGCTGATCTGCTCACGCGTCGGCAGAGCGAGCACGTTACCAGACAGCTTCTCGATATCGACCTCGAGCCAGCCAGGGACCTCAAAGCGCTCGGAGGAAATCAGGGCCTCCTTGATGGGGAGGAGGTCACGGAACTTCTCGCCGACAGCGACGACGTCGCCGGCCTTGACGCGGTAAGACGGGATGTCCACGCGCTTGCCGTTCACGGTGAAGTGACCGTGACGGACGGACTGACGAGCCTCTTTGCGGGTGCGGGCGAAGCCAAGACGGAAGACGACGTTGTCGAGGCGAGACTCAAGAATGATCATGAGGTTCTCACCGGTGACGCCGTTCATCTTACGGGCCTTGTTGAAGTAGCCGTGGAACTGCTTCTCCAGAACGCCATAGATGAACTTGACCTTCTGCTTCTCGCGCAGCTGCATGCCGTACTCAGATTCCTTGCGACGGCGCTTGGGCTGACGGATAGATTCCTTCTTGCTGCTGTAACCGAGCTCAGCGGGATCGATCCCGAGCTGACGGCAGCGCTTAAGAACAGGAGTCCTGTCGATTGCCATATTGATACGATCCTTTCAGTTACACGCGGCGACGCTTCTTGGGGCGGCAGCCGTTGTGCGGAATGGGGGTCTTGTCCTGGATGCTCGAGACCTCGAGGCCAGCAGCCTGGAGGGAGCGGATGGCGGTCTCACGACCGGAGCCGGGGCCCTTGACGAAGACGGAAACCTTCTTCATACCGTGCTCCATGGCCTGCTTGGCAGCAGCCTCGGCAGCCATCTGGGCAGCGAACGGCGTGGACTTACGGGAGCCCTTGAAGCCCACCTGGCCAGCCGACTTCCAGGAAATGACGTTGCCCTGGGGATCGGTGATCGAAACGATCGTGTTGTTGAACGTAGAACGAATGTGAGCCTGGCCCACGGAAATGTTCTTACGGTCCGCGCGCTTCAGACGGGCAGCGCGAACGTTCTTCTTAGCAGTAGCCATCTATCTAGCGCTCCTTATTTCTTCTTCTTAGCACCGATCTGACGCTTCGGGCCCTTGCGGGTACGAGCGTTAGTGTGGGTGCGCTGGCCGCGGACCGGGAGGCCCTTGCGGTGACGAAGGCCGCGGTTGCAGCCGATGTCCATAAGGCGCTTGACGTTCTGGTTGCGCTCACGGCGGAGGTCGCCCTCAACCATGATCTGGTTCTTATCGATATAATCGCGGATGGCGTTAACCTCATCCTCGGTGAGGTCCTTAACGCGCGTATCCACGTTAACGTTGCACTCGACGCAAATCTTCGTCGCAGTGGTGCGGCCGATGCCGTAAATGTAGGTCAGACCGATCTCAACGCGCTTCTCACGCGGGAGGTCGACACCATTAATACGGGCCAACGTAGTCTCCTCTCTTAACCCTGACGCTGCTTATGACGGGGATTCTCGCAAATGACGAGGACCTTGCCATGGCGCCTAATGATTTTGCACTTATCGCACATCTTCTTGACCGAAGGACGTACCTTCATCGTTCTTCCTTTCGGTAGCGCTCAAACTACTTCCCTACTATCTACTCGCCCAGCCGCAGGCGTTTAAAACTATGGCTGGTCTTCACACGCAAACCGACCGTAGGTTGAGCTAAGCCTGCAGTCGGAAAAGAGCGTGTATGCGTGCCGCTATTTGTAGCGATAGGTGATGCGGCCGCGGGTCAGGTCGTACGGGGAAAGCTCCACGACAACCCTGTCACCGGGGAGAATACGGATGTAATTCATTCGGATCTTGCCAGAAATGTTGCACAGAACCGAATGACCGTTCTCGAGCTCGACCTTAAACATGGCATTGGGCAGCGGTTCCTTTACCGTACCCTCGAGCTCAATTGCGTCTTCCTTCTTCACAAGCAATCATCTTTCTCTAGAAAACGACAGCGATTGAGTATTCTACAACACGTATGCACGCATCGTAATAACTTCGTAATGGCTCCACAACTAAGTGGAACTTGTTACATTTCTCCGCCTTGGAGCGAACACCAAGCACCTTGCGCATCCGTGGTGAGAATCACCGGGCCGTCATTGGTAATGGCGACGGTGTTCTCGTAGTGCGCGGCGGGCAGGTGGTCGTTGGTCGTGACGATCCAACCGTCGGAGCCCGTGCTCACATGGTTGGAACCCATCGTAACCATCGGCTCGATGGCAATGACCATGCCGGCCTGGAGGCGAACGCCCCTCCCCTTCTTTCCATAGTTAGGAACGTTGGGGTCCTCGTGCATCACGCGGCCAATGCCATGGCCCACATAATCGCGAAGCACGCCGTAACCGTGAGACTCGGCGAGGGACTGAACGGCATAACCGACGTCCCCGATATGGTTACCGGGAACAGCCTGCTCGATGGCAGCCTTAAGGCAATCGCGCGTGATCTCGCACAAAGCCTTGGCTTCGGGCGTGGGGGTGCCGACGAAAAACGTCCAAGCGTTATCGCCGACCCAACCGTCGACAACGGCTCCCGTATCGATGGAGATGATATCGCCATCGCGCAGGATCATGTCGGGGTTGGGAATACCGTGTACCACGGCATCGTTAATCGATGCGCAAATGGTTCCGGGAAACCCGCCGTAACCCTTAAAGGCTGGGATGCCACCATGCATGCGGATAATCTGCTCCGCGAGCTGATCGAGCTCAAAAGTCGAAACGCCGGGGCGCACCATGGCTCCAACGTGGCGGAGCGCCATCTTAGATAGCGCTCCTGCCTTCTTCATCTGCTCGATTTGCGTTGCAGACTTAATCTTGATCATAGACCGAGAGCCTCTTTGACATCCCCGTACACGGTCTCGCGAGCCTGGTCACCGTTGACCGACTTGAGCAGACCCTGGCCACGATAGTAGTCGACGAGCGGGCTCGTGGACTTCTCGTAGACGTCGAGACGGTTCTTGATGGTCTCGGGCTTGTCGTCGTCGCGCTGATACATCTCGCCGGCGCACTTGGGGCAGGTGGCATCGGCAGCAGTGCCGGTGTAACCGCAGGCGCGGCAGGTGCGACGCGAAGACAGACGATCGATGATGACCTCGGGGGCCACATCGACCAGAAGGGCGCAGTCGATCTCGCGACCCATGGCGGAGAGCTCGGAATCGAGCGTCACGGCCTGGGCGGTGTTGCGCGGGAAGCCGTCGAGGATGAAGCCCTGCTGGGCGTCATCGGCGGCAAGGCGCTCCTTGACAAGGTCGATCACGAGCTGGTCGGGAACGAGCTCGCCAGCGTCCATGTACTTCTTAGCCTGAATACCAAGCTCGGTGCCACCCTTGACGGCAGCACGCAGCAGGTCGCCCGTGGAAATATGGGCGACGCCAAACTCGGCGACGAGCTCCTGTGCGACGGTGCCCTTACCGGCACCCGGAGCTCCGAGCAATACGAGGTTCATGAGCAATCCTCCTCTAGCCTATTTAAAGAATCCATCGTAATCATACATCTTGATCTGGCCTTCGAGCTTATCGACTGTGTCGAGCACGACGCCGACCATGATGAGGATGGACGTGCCGCCAAATGCCTGGATCAGATGGTTACCCGTGAAGGAGAAGATGATCGAAGGCACGATGGCGATGAGCGCCAAAAAGACAGCGCTGGGAAGCGTGATCTTGTTGAGCGCGTTCTTGATGTAGGCCGCGGTAGCCCTACCCGGACGCACGCCCGGAATAAAGCCGCCCTGCTTCTTAAGGTTGTCGGCCGTGTCATCGGGGTTGAACACCATTGAGGTGTAGAAGTACGCGAAGAACACGATGAGGACAACGTTAAGCACCCAGTTGAGCCAACCGGTCGAAAGCGCGGAGGCAACTGCCTGGATCCAGCCGATGCCGGGGAAGAACACGGCAATCTGAGCCGGGAAGTACAGCAGCGCCGAAGCGAAGATGATCGGCACGACACCCGCGGTGTTGACCTTGATGGGCAGGTAGGTGGTCTGACCACCCATCATGCGACGGCCCACGACGCGCTTAGCGTAGGAGACCGGAATGCGGCGCTGGCCGCGCTCAAGGAAAACAATCAGCGGGATAACCAGCAGGATGATGGCGCAGATGATCACCATGGTGATGATGCCACCGGCATTGCCCTCGGTGCTGGAGAAGATAGCCTGCGGCAGACCGGCCATGATGTTCGCAAAGATGATCAGCGACATGCCATTGCCGATACCGCGCTGGGTGATGAGCTCACCAATCCACATGATCAGCATGGCGCCCGCAGTGAGCGTGCCGACGATCATGAGGTCGAAGATGATCTCGGGAGCGCCGGCGCCATTGAAGCTGATGCCGAAGCTCTTAAAGAGGAAGAGGTAACCCACGGAGTTGAGGATTGCCAGAGCAAGGGTGAGGTAACGCGAATACTGCGTAATCTTGGTCTGACCGACCTCGCCCTCGCGGGCAAGCTCATGCAGGGAAGGCACAACGGCCTGGAGCATCTGGAGGATGATCGAGCTGGTGATGTAAGGCATGATGCCCAGCGAAAACACCGACACATAGCTCAACGCGCCGCCAGAGAAAAGATTCAGGAGGGCCATAGCACCTGCGGCGACCGAATTGTTATCGGTCGAGAAAAGGCCCAGCATCCCCTGGAAGGGAATGCCGGGCACAGGAACGTGCGCACCAATGCGGTACACGACGAGCATAGCTATGGTAAAAAGAATCTTTTCGCGCAATTCTTTGATGCGGAAAGCATTCTTAAGACCATTTAGCACGGCAGCTCGACCTTTCCGCCGGCGGCCTCGATCTTGGCCTGCGCAGAAGCGCTGACCTTGTCGACCTTGACCGTGAACTTCTTGGTGAGCTCACCATTGCCGAGCACCTTGACGGGCTCGAACTCGCTCTTGGTGATGCGAGCGGCCTTAAGAGCGGCACCGTCGATCACAGCGCCGTCCTCGAACTTACGCTCGAGACGCTCAACGTTAACAGCGGTGTACTCGATACGACGGGGGTTACGGAAGCCCGGAAGCTTGGGCAGGCGCATAGCCAGCGGAGTCTGGCCACCCTCGAAGCCGGCACCCTTGGTGCCGCCAGAGCGGGAACCCTGGCCCTTCTGACCGCGGCCAGAAGTGGTGCCGTGACCCGAAGAATTGCCACGGCCGACGCGCTTGCGGTTCTTGGTGGAACCGGGCGCGGGAGTAAGATCGTGAAGCTGCATTTGCTACTCCTCTACAATCTCGACAAGGTGCTTGACCTTGAAGATCATGCCGCGGACGGACTCGTTGTCAGCAATCTCGCGAACCTCGCGGATCCTGTGGAGACCGAGGGCACGGACAGTACGGACCTGGTCCTGCTTGCAACCGTTGGTGCTGCGGACCTGCTTGATCTTGATGGTGTCAGCCATGCTTAGTTCTCCTTACCGACGAACATCTCGGAGACCGTCAGGCCACGGCGAGCCGCGACGTCCTCAGGGCTGGAGAGCTCCTTGAGGCCCTCGACGGCAGCCTTGATGATGTTGAGGCCGTTGTCGGTACCGAGGGACTTGGACAGGACGTTCTTGATGCCAGCAAGCTCAAAGAGGGGACGCACAGCGCCGCCGGCGATAACGCCGGTACCCTCGACAGCGGGCTTGATGATGATGCGGCCGGCACCAAAGTGGCCGAGAACCTCGTGCGGGACGGTGCCCTGCTCGGTCACCGGCACGTGGAACATGTTCTTCTTGGCATCGAGAGATGCCTTGGAGATGGCCATGGGCACCTCAGCGGACTTGCCCATGCCAACGCCGACGTTGCCCTTGCCGTCGCCAACGACGACGAGAGCGACGAGGCTCATGCGACGACCACCCTTGACGGTCTTCGACACGCGGTTGATGTAAACGACGCGCTCCTCGAACTCGGAGGCCTCGCGCTGCTGCTTCTGATTACGAGCCATGTGCTACATACCTCCTAGAACTCGAGACCGGCGGCACGAGCACCGTCGGCGAGGGCCTTGACGCGGCCATGGTAGATACGGCCACCGCGATCGAAGGCGACCTTGGTGATGCCGGCCTCGATGGCGCGCTTGCCAACGAGCTGACCGACCTTCTCCGCAGCCTCCTTGTTCGAGGTGTGGGTGCCCTTGAACTCGGCCTCGAGGGTCGAGGCAGAGACGAGCGTCAGGCTGGAGCCCTTGCTGTCGTCGATGATCTGGGCATAGATGTTGGCGTTAGTACGGGTCACGCGAAGACGCGGACGCTCGGAGGTACCCGAGACCTTGCCGCGAACACGACGCTGACGACGCTTGAGGCCTTCCAGCTTCGCCTTATGCTTGTTCATACGTAAACTCCTAAAAAGGTTGATCTTGCCAGCACCTGACGGGGTGCTGGTCTTATGCGAGTGAGTCGGTTACGACTACTTGGCGGCCTTACCCAGCTTGCGGCGGATGTGCTCGCCAACGTAGTGGATACCCTTGCCCTTGTAAGGCTCGGGAGGACGATGGCCGCGGATCTCAGCGGCGATCTGACCGACCTGCTGCTTGTTGATACCCTTGACGTTCACGTGGGTGTTGTCGGGAACCTCGAAGGTGATGCCCTCGGGAGCCTCGACGATCACGGGGTGCGAGAAGCCCAGGGAGAACTCGAGGTTCTTGCCCTTCTGCTGCACGCGGTAACCGACGCCGGCGAGCTCGAGCTTCTTCTCGAAGCCCTCGGAAACGCCAACAACCATGTTGTGGATGAGGGCGCGGGTGAGGCCGTGGCGGGCACGGGTCTCACGCTCGTCGTCGGGACGGGAAACGGTGAGAACATTGTCCTCGACGTTGATAGCGAGCTTCTCAAAGACATCGAGCTCGAGCTGGCCCTTGGGGCCCTTGACGACAACGTTGTTGCCGTTGACTGCCACTTCGACTCCGGCGGGAATCTGGACAGGCTTATTACCGATACGAGACACGGTGATCTCCTTTCCTTCTACCTACCGAGCGAATTACCAGACGTAAGCGATGATCTCGCCGCCGACGTTGTGCTTGCGAGCATCGCGGTCGGTCATGACGCCATGGCTGGTGGAAATAATGGCGGTACCAAGGCCACCGCGGACGCGGGGCATGTCGGCAACGCCGGTGTACTTACGCAGGCCCGGCTTGGAAATGCGGCGGATGCCGTTGATGACCTTAGCCTTCTTGGGACCATACTTAAGCGTGATGTGCAGAGTCTTCTGGGGAACGGTGTCCTCGACATCGTAGCCCTCGATGTAGCCCTCCTCGTGCAGAACACGAGCGATCTCGACGAGCTTCTTGCTGCTCGGCATGGAGACCGTGGCCTTGTTCACAGAGTTAGCGTTACGGATGCGCGTAAGCATATCTGCGATCGGGTCTGTAAGGTTCATACAGATTCTCCTTCGTTCTTGATGAACACGTGCTCTTGGTTCTTCACCGCCCTTAACGGCAAAGCCTTTTTAGCGCGTTTTCCCTGTTCCAAACGGATGCTTGAAACGCTGGTAGTGACTTACCAGCTGGCCTTCTTAACGCCGGGAAGCTCGCCCTTGAGTGCAAGCTCACGGAAGCAGACACGGCACAGGCCGAACTTGCGGTACACAGAGTGCGGACGGCCGCAGCGCTGGCAGCGCGTGTACTCACGAGTAGAGAACTTCTGCTTGCGATTGCACTTGACGATCATCGATGTCTTAGCCACTTATATCCTCCTCACATAGAGTATTGTTCGCCCCAAGCGCCGCCCCCTTGTGGGAACGGCGCTTATAGGGCAGGTGAACCTATTTCTTGAACGGGAAACCGAAGGCGTCCAGAAGGGCCTTGGCCTCCTCATCGGTGTTGGCGGTGGTCACGAAAGTGATGTCCATACCACGCTGGTGATCGACGGAGTCGAAGTCGATCTCGGGGAAGATGAGCTGCTCGGTGACGCCCATGGAGAAGTTACCACGGCCGTCGAAGCTCTTGGCGGAGATGCCGCGGAAGTCGCGGATACGGGGGATCGCGACGGAGGTCAGACGATCGAAGAACTCCCACATACGGTCGCCACGCAGGGTAACCTTGCAGCCGATCGGCATACCAGCGCGCAGGCGGAAGGTAGCGATGGACTTGCGGGCACGGGTGATCATCGGCTGCTGACCGGTGATGGCGCGCAGGTCGCGCACGGCACCGTCGATGGCCTTGGAATCGGTAGCGGCCTCGCCGACACCCATGTTCACGACGATCTTCTCAAACTTGGGGATCATCATGACGTTCTCGTACTGGAACTTGTCCTGAAGCTGCTGCTTGACCTCGTTGTTGTACTTGGTCTTCAGACGCGGCACATACTTCTCTTCTGCCATTGTTCACTCCTTCTTGGGGTTTTAAGCACGGGGCGTGGCCACGATGGGTTGTCCTCGTGCCTCCTGGCTGCATCCGCGCCGCTCATGGCATTTCGCGGTTTGGACTCGACGCAGCAGGAGCCGACAAAACAATCGGTACTATACGCGCATTGGGTGCGTATTTCCAGAAAAACCTCGTCTGCCTGCACAACTCCACAACTCCCCCGCACATAGTGATCCCCAAAAAGCAGTTGCGGTGAAATAGGGACTGTTGGGCGGCCTAACAGGCTTAAACAATCCGTATTTCACCGCAACTTATTGGTGGGGATGCGATTAGCGCTTGCGGGGGACGAGCTTGGTGCGGCGCAGGTGGATCATCTCGGCGGCTATGGAGATGGCGATCTCCTCGGGGTCCTCGGCCTGAATGGCAACGCCGATCGGCAGGTGCAGCTCGTCGATCCGCTCCTGCGTAAAGCCCTCCTGCTCCAGGCGGGCGCGCACAAAGGCCGTCTTGCGGCGCGAGCCTAAGCAGCCCAGATAGGCGGGCTTGGCGCGCATGGCCTGAATCACCACGTCGATATCGGACTTGTGACCCGCCGTGGCGGCGACCACCAGGTCGCGCGGGCCGATGGGACACAGCTCGCTCAGGTTCTTGTAGTCGACCAGACGACGGTCGTAGACGCCGGGCACCCAATCGGGGGTCAGCGTGCCGGGGCGGTCATCGCACGCCACGACGGCAAAGCCCGCCGCCGTGAGCACGCGCGCCGTCGCAGCGCCCACGTGGCCGCAGCCAAAGATATAAGTCAGGCCCTCGGGGCAGAGCGTCTCGATGTGCGCCGGGGGAATCTCGGAGGCCGCGTTGGTGTAGGTGACCTTACTCCCCTCCTCCACCAGCGAAAGCCCGGGACAGCCCGCAATGGTGCGGCGCGATTCCTCGCCATGGTACTCGGCCACATCGCCCTCGAGCGCGCTTACGACAAACGGCTCAAAGTCGATGACGAAGTCGCCGATGCGCCGAAAGGCCAAGACGTCGGCAATTTCCTGGAACAACGGTGCCTGGGTCGCATCCAGATGCAGGTAGCACAGGCAGATGGCTCCGCCGCAGATCATGCCGGTATCGGAGTTCTCGCCGCCCATGGTGTAGCGGACCAGACGCGACTGACCCGCGCTCAGGAGCTCGCGCGCCTCGTCCAGCGCAAAGAGCTCAATCTTGCCGCCGCCGATGGTGCCCGCCTGGCTGCCATCGGCAAAGACGGCCATCCATGCGCCCACACCGCGCGGTGACGACCCTGCCGTGCCGGCAACTACCACCAACTCGCACGTCTTACCAGCCTTCAGAGCGCCAAGCGCAGCATTCACCACATCGAGCTTTTCCATTGCAATTTCCTATCCCTGGAATACACCGGTGAGCATAGCGAGTGCCTCGAGCACGCCGCCGCCGACCGACGTCGCCTTGTCCGAAATGTAGTTGATATAGCTGGCATCGCCGCGCGGATCGACATCGGCGCATTTAAAGCCCTCAGTCACCTGCACGCCGTTCGCCAAAAGCCCGCGCAGACAGCCATCGATCTGCGTGCACATGGGCGTATCGCCCGCATAGCCAATCACGTCTCCGGCGCTCACGATGTCGCCGATTGCGCGGTCGGACCGAAACACGCCGGCGGCGGGGCTGTGGATAACGCGCTCTTTACCATAGCCGGCGATAATGCCTGGCACGCCCGTGTTGGGCTGGGGCGAACCTTGGGTAATGACACGGCCGAGAAAATGCCCGCGCATGGTCTCGACCACGGCATCGCAGTCAACCGGCGCGGTAAAGCCCGGCCCCACGGCGATGACGGCAGGCGCCATGTCGCGCGTGGTGCCCAAGTTGCGCTTAGCCAGAATCGCGTCGACCACGGCAGCGGGTTTCAGCTCGCCGAGCATCTTGGCCTGGGGGTCCACCACAACGGCGACGTCTCCGGCCTCGGTAATCGCAAGTGCCTCTGCCGGCGTCTGTGCCAAGCGAGCGCGAATACCCTCGACCTCGACCTCGCCCAGACGAATGGCCTCGCAAAAACTGATCGTGCGGCGGATGCACGTGGGAACCGCGATATCGGCCATAACGACCGACACGCCGGCGCGCACCAAGCGAGCGGCGACGCCCGTGGCGATATCGCCGGCGCCGCGAACATAAACGAGCATTCCCGGGGCACCTCCCTGTGCTACGGTTTGAGCAGAGCAAAAGCGGTTCGACCGCTACTCTGATGATTATTTATTATCACAGTATTATACGGCGGTGAACAGATGGAAACGACGAGCGGAAACCTTGCCTCCGCGCTCAAGATCGAGCCGGGCATTACCGCAATTATCGGCAGTGGCGGCAAGTCGACATTGCTGCGTGCGTTGGGTCTCGAGCTCATGCGCGCCGGCGGCAGGGTGCTTCTCTGTACCACCACGCACATGTTTCCCGTCGCCGGCGCACCATGGGACGGGTCGAATCGTCGCCTGGACGCCGCGCCTTGGAAGCCGGGGGCCCTGCATGTTCCCGGCTGCACCTGCGAGGCATGCGCGGGCATGAACCGCGGAAGTATCTGCCAGGCGGGTGTTTTGGGCCCGGAGACAGGCAAGCTCTCCGCCCCCGTTGAGCCGCTCAACGAGCTGGCGCAGCGCTTTGACTATGTATTGGCCGAGGCAGATGGCAGCAAGCGACTCCCGCTCAAGGCGCATGCCGCCTGGGAGCCGGTAATTCCCTCCGGCACGGCCAACGTCATCTGGCTCGTCGGCGCCTCGGGACTCAGCAAGCCCATCAACGAAGCCGTCCACCGCCCCGAGCTCTTTTGCGAGCGTTGCGGCTGCGAGCTCACCGACATCGCCACGCCCGAGCGCGTCGCCCAGGTGCTCAATGCCGAGATGCGGATGCTGAACCTCAACAATGCCCGCATCATGCTCAACCAAGTCGACACGCTCAGCGACCCCACGATGGCAGATCGCTTCGAGGCAGCCCTCAACCGCCCCCTCATCGCCACCAGCCTCAAGTAGCCGGCCCCATCTCGTCAGTTGCGGTGAAATACGGACTGTTTGGCCGCCTGACGGCCGCAAACAGTCCGTATTTCACCGCAACTGCGGAGGGGACACGGCATCTTTGCTGCTAGCGGGGCACGTAGCGACCGGGCTGGGCTCCGGTAGGCTCGCCGTCGCGTGCCGCCAGCACGCCGTTCACAAACACGGCCTTGGCGCGGCCATGTGCCTCAAAGCCTTCGAGCGGCGTGTAGTCCACAGCCTGATGCTGTGTCGCGGCGCGAATGGTCCAGCGCGCCTGGGGACCCCACACGCACACGTCGGCATCGGCACCCTCGGCAAGACAGCCCTTGCGTGGATACATGCCAAAAACGCGCGCCGGGTTCTCGCTCATCAAGCGGCACAGATCCTCGGGACCCAGCTGTCCCTCAAAGCTCGTGGCAATCGCGACGGGACGATGCTCCACGCCGGGCCCGCCGTTGGGAATCGCGCGGAAATCGTCGCGCCCGCGGTCCTTTTGCCCGTGCAGGTTAAAGCTGCAGTGGTCGGTCGCAATCGTATCGATCTCGCCGGCCACAAGCGCCTCGCGCAGCGCGGCACGGTCACCGGCATGGCGCAGCGGCGGGCTCATCACATACTTGGCGCCCGCAAAGCCGTCCTCGCCCTGCTCCAGATAACAGGTGTCGTCGAGCATCAGATACTGGGGGCAGGTCTCGACATAGATATCCTTCTGCCCGCGCGCTTTGGCAGCGCGAATGGCCTCGAGCCCCAGCTTGGTCGAAAGGTGCACCACGTTGACCGGAGCGTCCCCGGCCAGGTGCGCCAGATACAGCAGGCGGCTCACGGCTTCGGCCTCACACACGTCCGGGCGGCTGAGCGCATGCCCCTCGGGCCCATGAATCCCCTGCTCGTACACGCGCTTCTGCAGCTCATTCACCAGCGTACCGTTCTCGCAATGCACGCACAGTATGCCGCCAATACGCTTGAGCTCCTCGAGCACCTCGAGCGTCTCGGCATCGTCCAGGCGCAAATGATCGTAGGCAAAGTAGGTCTTAAACGACGATACGCCCGCCTCGCGCATGGCCGAAAGATCGGCGCGGTTGCGCTCATTCCACTCGGCGAGTGCCATATGAAAAGCGTAGTTGGCCGTGCAGGTTCCGTCGGCGCGGCGATGCCACTCGGCCAAGGCATCGGGCATGGTCACGCCGCGATCGGCCGTCGCGTAGTCCACAATGGTCGTCGTGCCGCCGCAGGCAGCCGCGCGCGTGCCGGTCTCAAAGCTATCGGCTGTCCAATCCATGCCAGTCCAGCACTGCATGTGCGTGTGGCCGTCGATAAAGCCGGGAAACACCCAGCAGCCCGCGGCGTCCTCGACGGTATCGTCGGCGCCCGGCTCAATCGCTGCGGCGATCCGCACAATCTTGTCGCCCTCCATGGCAAGATCGGCGCGGCGAAGCCCCTGGGGCGTCACGAGCGCGCCGTTTTTGATGATGATCATAATTGCTCCTTATTGATTGATGCAGTTGGCCACGCGATCAAAATACGAGCAGGCGGCAATATGCTCCGTTATGCGTCGCTGTCCCTTGACGGTATCGACGTCCCACAGCTCGTAGGCACGCGCCTCGACCAACACCACATCGGTACGGCCCTTGAGGATCGAACCGCCGCCGTCCTTGCCCTCAAGACACATAAGCGCATCGAATAGTTCCGCCGGAAAGAGCACCGGGCTCGAAGGCTCACCGTTGCACGCAAGACGCACCGGATGCTTGCGGCCACGCTCGTCAAATGCACGAACCATAGCCTCAAAAGAATCCGAACTCACGAGCGGCTGGTCGCCCGGCAAAAAGAGGCAACCTTTCCAGTTGCGTTCGACTCCCCACGAAAGGCCCGCACGGACGCTTTCGCTGCGCAGCTCGCCATCGTGCAGCACGCACGGGCAATGCTTGTCCTCGCAAATCTGAGCGACCTCGGGCCAACGCGTCGAAACCACGACGTCAAAGCCCCGGGGAACCGAATCGATGGTCCGGGCAATCAGCGGCTCGCCATAGATATCGGCAAGCATCTTGTTAGAGCCAAACCGCTTGCCCTCGCCCGAAGCCATAATGACGCATCCAAGTTTCATCTCCGCAAACCTCCCCTGGCTGCCTTGGACACCATAGTTGCTATACCCACCATACCAAGCTCGCACTCCGTCGGAACAGGTATGCGCTCGTTTTTCCAGCGAACGCCCCTTGGCTCTCCATAGCACAAAGGAGGGCACCCCGCGACGCAGGGCACCCTCCTCAATGGTGCAGATATGCCTACTCAGCGTCGCCGGTAAACGTGGTACCGGTCTTGCCGGCAAGGCCATCGCGCGCCTTCTCGAGCAGTGTGATGAGCGCCGTGCGGCCCGGCTTGCTCTCGGCAAACGTCGAGGCGGCCTGAACCTTGGGCAGCATGGAGCCGCGACCGAACTCGTTGGCCTCGGACAGACGCTTTACGTCAGCCGCGGTCAGCGTGTCGAGCCACTGCTCGTGGTCGGTGCCAAAGCCAATGGCAACCTTCTCCACGGCCGTCAGGATAACCAGGGCATCGGCATCGAGCTGCTCGGCGAGCTTCTCGGCCGCAAAGTCCTTATCGATGACGGCGGCAGCGCCCTTAAGGTGGTTGCCCTGGGCCTTGGTGACGGGAATGCCACCGCCGCCGCAGGAGATCACCACATGGTTGGACTCGACGAGCGACTTAATGGTGTCGAGCTCGACGATGTTCACGGGCTTGGGCGAGGCAACCACGCGACGGAAGCCCTGCTTCTCGTCGTGGATGAACTGGTAGCCGCGGTCGGCCTCCAGCTCCTTGGCCTCGGTCTCGCTCATCCACGGACCAATCGGCTTGACCGGGTCGGCAAAGGCCGGGTCGTCTGCCGCAACCTCGACCTGGGTGAGCACGGTGGCGACACCCTTGTCGATATTGCGGTCGAGCATTTCCTCGCGCAGCGCATTTTGCAGGTCATAGCCAATGTAGCCCTGGCTCATGGCGCCGCAAACGGACAAGGGGCAGGGAACGTACTTCTGAGGATTAGAGCGCGTGAGCTCAGCCATCGCGTTGGCGATCATGCCCACCTGGGGACCGTTGCCATGCACGACGACGACCTCGTTGCCCTCCTCGATCAGGTCGACGATAGCCTTGGAAGTCGTCTTGACGGCCTCCATCTGCTCGGGAAGGTTGGCGCCGAGGGCGTTTCCGCCCAGGGCGACAACGATACGCTTAGCCATTTCTCAGCCCAGCTTTAGGCCTGGAACCAACGGGCGGTGTTGCGCTCGTCGAGGGCCTTGAGGGTAGCGGCGGGATCGGCAACCTTCTGCAGGAACATCATGGCTGCGATGGCGTACGGCTTGTAGCTGGCCTCCTTGTACATGCCCACGCGGTGCATGTCGAAGACGTCGGCGTTGACCTCGCCGTGCTCGCAGGAGACACCGGAGATGTCGGCGGGCAGCGGGTGCATAAAGATGGTGTCCTGGCCGTTGGCGGTCTTCTCCATGAGCTCTGTCGTGGAGCACCAATCCTGATGCGTAGCGTTCTGAGCGAGCAGCTCCTTCTCGAGCGCAGCGATACCGGCGTCGTCGCCCTCGGCGTACAGGTTGGTACGCTTCTCCATGGCGGCAAACGGAGCCCAGCTCTTGGGGATCACGATGTCGGCGCCCTCGAAGGCCTCGGCCATGGTGTTGACCTGCTTAAAGGTGGTGCCGGACTCGGCGGCATAGCCCTTGGCGCGCTCGACGACCTCGGGCATGAGGTCGTAGCCCTCGGGGTGAGCCAGGGTGACGTCCATGCCAAAGCGGGGCAGCAGGCTGATCAGCGACTGCGGGCAGGACAGCGGCTTGCCGTAAGAGGGCGAATAGGCCCAGGTGACGGCAACCTTCTTGCCCTTGAGGTTCTCGAGGCCGCCAAACTCGTTGATAAGGTAGAGCATGTCGGCAGAGGACTGCGTGGGGTGATCGGAGTCGGACTGCAGGGAGATGAGCGTGGGACGGTGATCCAGAACGCCATCCTCGTAAGCCTGCTGGACAGACTCGGAGACCTCAGCCATGTAGGCGTCGCCCTTGCCGATGTACATGTCGTCGCGGATGCCGATGACGTCGGCCATGAAGGAGATCATGGTAGCGGTCTCGCGGACGGTCTCGCCGTGAGCGATCTGGGACTTCTTCTCGTCCAGGTCCTGCAGCTCAAGGCCGAGCAGGTTGGCAGCCTTAGAGAAGGAGAAGCGCGTACGGGTGGAGTTGTCGCGGAACAGCGAGACGGCCAGGCCCGAATCGAAGATCTTGGACGAGACGTTGTTCTCGCGCAGCTCGCGCAGGGCGTCGGCGACGATGTAGAGAGCCTTGAGCTCATCGGTAGTCTTGTCCCAGGTGTGCAGGAAGTCGCTGCCGTACATACCCTTAAAATCGAGGCCGTTCAGCTGCTCGACGAGCTCGGTAAACTTAGCGTCCATGGAAATGTCCTTTCTAAAGATGAAACGATCGCAATGAGTAGATGTGCTCCGGCATGCGCGTGTGGCTAGAACATGCAGAGCACCATGACGAGGACCCGCCACCGTTGAGGAAGCATGGGAGATAACGACCGCGGGCCCCAAGTCAACAGGGGGTGCCGGGGACACGAGCAGCCCCCGGCTCAACAAAATCGAGGAATGGGACTAATCAATCTTGTTGTTGGTCAGACCGGCGCGGAACACGGTGGCGTCGCCATCGGCCTTGCTCGGATCGTAGAGGTTCAGGGCAGCCACGTACATGGCAGCAGCGGTGACCAGGTCGTCCTTGTAGGTGACCTCGTTGGGAGCGTGAGCCTGAGACTCGGCACCCGGGCCAAAGCCCACGCAGGGGATGCCGTAGCGGCCCTGGATGGAAACGCAGTTCGTGGAAAAGGTCCACTTGTCGCACAGCGGGCGACCGGTGCGCTTGTCCATGCTGGGCTCGCAGCCGATGCGCTCGTCACCGAACATGGCCTTGTGGGCGTCGACGAGAGCCTTGACGTGCGGAGCGGTCTCCTTGTTGATCCACGTGGGGAAGTAAGCCTCGGTCTCGTAGACCTCGCCGGTCCAGGACGGACGGTCGTACATGTACATGGAGACCTTCACGTCGTCGCCGTACTTCTTGGCAGCCGGCAGGTTGCGGATCTCGTCCAGGCAGGACTCCCAGGTTTCACCGGCGGTCATGCGACGGTCGATGGAGATGGCGCAGGAGTCGGCCACGGCGCAACGGCTGGGGCTGGTGTAGAAGATCTGGCTGACGGTGCAGGTGCCGCGGCCCAGGAAGCGGGCATCCTCGAAGTGCTCGGGATTGTACTTGGGGTCGAGCATCTTGACGAGACCCTTGATGTCGGT
Organism: uncultured Collinsella sp.; assembly: GCA_958413895.1. Classification (GTDB taxonomy): domain Bacteria; phylum Actinomycetota; class Coriobacteriia; order Coriobacteriales; family Coriobacteriaceae; genus Collinsella. The sequence continues at coordinate 105,347 of CATYVQ010000003.1, read as the reverse complement.
CGACTCGTCGCAGCCGTTGTTGTTGAGGGCGCGGACGTCGGCGATGATGTCGGCCATCTTGTAGATGGCGTTGTCGCCGCGGTCGGGAGCGGAGCCGTGGCAGGAGGTGCCGTGAACGTCGACGCGGATCTCCATGCGGCCGCGGTGACCGCGGTAGATGCCGCCGTCGGTGGGCTCGGTGGAAATGACGAACTCGGGCTTAATGCCGTCCTTGTTGTAGATGTACTGCCAGCACATGCCGTCGCAGTCCTCTTCCTGGACGGTGCCGACGACCATGATCTTGTAGCCCTCGGGGATGAGGCCCATGTCCTTCATCATCTTGGCAGCGTAGGTAGCAGAAGCCATGCCGCCCTCCTGGTCGGAGCCGCCGCGGCCGTAGATGATCTCATCGGTCTCGTAGCCCTCGTAGGGATCGGCATCCCAGTTCTCGATGTTGCCGATGCCGACGGTGTCGATGTGGGAGTCGATGGCGATGATCTTGTCGCCCTCGCCCATAAAGCCCATAACGTTGCCCAGGCCGTCGACCTTGACCTCGTCATAGCCAAGGTTCTCCATCTCGGCCTTGATGCAAGCAACAACCTCACCCTCCTCGCAGGACTCAGAGGGATGGGAGATCATAGCGCGCAGGAAGCGAGTCATATCAGCACGATGAGACTCAGCAGCAGCCTTGATAGCGTCGAAATCGAGTTCTTTAGCCATTGTTCATAACCTTTCAAACGAAGGAATCTACCTTTGAGGTGGCGGAGCGATACCTATTTACTCCGCCCCAACGATTAGCAAGTGGGATATTCGCCTTCCCAAACAATGCGGCGATACTGGTCGGGATCCGTATCGCCCTCGGTGGAGAAGCAGAGCACGGAGCTCGTCTTGTCCAGGCCGATGAGTTCCTTGAGCTCGGCGTACTCGGGATCGAGCATGAGAGTCTCGACCAGACCGGTGGTCACAGCGCCGGACTCGCCGGAGATGACGCGCGGGTCGCCCTTCTCGGGAGCGCCCAGGGTGCGCATGCCGCGAGCGGTGACCCAGTCGGGGCAGGACACGAAGGCGGTGGCGTGGTTGCGCAGGATATCCCAGCCCAGGATGTTGGGCTCACCGCAGCACAGACCGGCCATGATGGAGGGCATGTCGCCGTCCACGATGCGCGGGTCACCGTCGCCGGCGGCAGCGCCCTTGTACAGGCAGGCGGCAGGCGCGCACTCAACCACGACGAAGGTGGGCGGGTTATCGGGATACAGGTTGGTGAAGTAGCCCACCACGGCGCCGGCGAGCGAGCCTACACCGGCCTGGACAAAGACGTGCGTCGGGCGGTTGATGGCCATCTCGCGCAGCTGCTCGGCAGCCTCGGAAGCCATGGTGCCGTAGCCCTCCATAATCCAAGACGGGATCTTCTCGTAGCCCTCCCAGGCGGTGTCCTGAACGATGACGCCGCGCTCGCAGGCGTCGGCCTCGGCGGCGGCCATGCGCACGCACTCGTCGTAGTTGACCTCTTCGATGGTCACCGTGGCGCCCTCAGCGGCGATGTTGTCGAAGCGGGGCTTGGTGGAACCCTTGGGCATGTGCACGACGGCCTTCTGACCCAGCTTGTTGGCAGCCCATGCCACGCCGCGGCCATGGTTGCCGTCGGTAGCGGTAAAGAAGGTGGCCTGGCCAAAGTCCTTGGCAAGCTGATCGGAGGTCAGGTAATCGAAGGTGCACTCGGCAACGTCCTTGCCGGTCTCGTCGGCAATGTAGTTGGCCATGGCAAACGATCCGCCCAGGACCTTAAAGGCGTTGAGGCCAAAGCGATAGCTCTCGTCCTTAACGCACAGGTTGGACAGACCCAAGCGCGCAGCCTGACCGTCCAGGCGGGCAAGCGGGGTGACGGTATATTGAGGGAACGACTGGTGGAAGGCGCGGGCCTTCTTCACGTGGTCGAGGCTCATGATTCCCAAGTGCTTGTCATCGCTCTTGGGCATCGTGTTGCCCGCCCACTGGATCTTATCGGCCATACGGTGAACTCCTTAAGTCCTCTCTTGCCGGCCCCCGCATACGCGTTTCAGCCCATTCCCATTCATGCGACTGAACTTTTATGTGGATGCCAAACAAAAAGTTTGTTAGCACTGTTCTATCACACTTTTTGATTGGCAAACCTAACAAATTGTTTGTTGCCGTAATCGGTACCTTTTCGCCGCCGAACGGTTACATAACGCAGCGACGCTTTCGTTATTTGCGAACAGGTGTGGTTTATGGCAAAGTATGCCCAAACTAATTTTTAGGAAGGCACCCATGACCCCCGCACAGATTGAGTTTTACAAGCGCCTCGCACACGGTCTGGCGCTCCAATTTGGTCCCAACTGCGAAGTCGTCGTCCACGATCTGGAGACCGAGGACGTGGACCACTCCATCGTGGTGATCGAAAACGGCCACGTCAGCGGGCGCAAACTGGGTGACGGTCCCAGCCATATTGTGTTTGAGTCCATGCACGAGGGCGCCACCGATGTGCACGACCGCGAGCCGTACCTCACTAAAACCACCGACGGTAAGCTGCTCAAATCGTCGACAATCTTTATCCGCAACGACGAGGGCAAGCCCGTCGGCATTTTGGGCATCAACTTTGACATTACGCTCATGAAGGCTTTTGAGCGTTCGCTCGACGCCTTTACCGGCACCGGCGGCACGGGCTATACCGAGCCCGAGCCCATTACCAAGAACATCGGCGACCTACTCGAGGACCTGCTGCACGAGTGCGAACAGTTTGTGGGCAAGCCCGCGGCGCTCATGACCAAAGACGAGCGCATTCGTGCCATTGGCTACCTCGACCGTCGCGGCGCCTTCCTCATTTCCAAGTCGAGCGAGCGCGCCTGCGAGTTCTTTGGCATCTCAAAGTACAGCTTCTATAGCTACCTCAATGAGGCCAAGGCGGCAGCCGGCGACAAGTAGGCACTCGCCTGGATTGCCCCTCCCCTTTTGGGCGCGAGTTCTGGAAAGCACGAATCCAAGACCGAGCAGCTTGGGAAGTTCCATATAATCGATGTCATTGGTATTTCGAAAGGATGGAACAGAATGGCGTTGAGCAAGGCATCATGCACCGGTCGCGGATTGATTCCGGCAATTGGTGGACATGTGCACCGCATGTTCGATGAGGGTGAAGACGACCTGTTTTCACTGAGCCTTGACGACGTGATGGATGATCGCCCGTGGACCGCCGACGAACTCATGGGCGGTGGGGCTCGCCCGTCAAGCCCCAATCCCGCACTTGAACCTAAGTCCGCACCTGCGCCGACTCCTGCGCAGTCGCCTGTTTCGACGCCCGCGCCTACGCCCACACCCACTTCGGCGTCCACGCCCGCTCCCCGCCCCGCAAGCGACCCGTCCGAGACGGCGGCATTTCTCGCTGCAGCGACGCAGGGCAAATCGGCCGACAGCACCGTTATGTACAGCGCCCAGCAGTTGCCTGTTCCTGCGGCACGCAAGCCTCCGGCCGCAAGGCTCGATGAGCCCGTTGCCCATCAGGTTGCCCACGATTCCTGGGCTGCAACCGATCTGGATGAGACCTCTACCGGCATGCCGGCGCTCGATGTTCCGGTTAACCCGCTTTTTGCCGCTAACGCGAGCGCCGCGGACTATGAGGGCGGTGCGGCATATTCCGATTATTCCGATGGCTATGCTGGCAACGGTCGCATCGAGACAGAGGATTATGGCACCGCATCGAGCGATTATCTCAACGATCCGTACGCTGCCACGCCTGCACCGGAATATGACCCGGAGGCCGCGTCCGCACCGGCGTATACCAAAAGCACGGGCGAAGAGCGCTTCGCCGATTATTACGCCAAGGAAAAGGCGCTGCGTTTCTCGGAATTTCCGCAGGCAGTCAAGGTTGCCTTTATCGCCATTGTCATTGCCCTGCTCGGTGTCATTGCGTTTGAGGGATTCCAGCTGTTCCGCGGCCCCACCCAAGCGGAGTCGGAGACCCAGCAAAAAGAGGACGATAACCAGTACCTGGACATCAACACCCTCAAGGGCGACCCCAACGACGGGGACGATGAGTAGCGAGAGCTGAAGGCAGCCGCAGGATCCCGCATCCAGCACCGGCTTCTAAGTGCTGTTTTGTCATCCAGCTACACTTTTCCGGATAATTTGCCTATCGAATTTGACACTTTTCCGAAGTTTTAAGGTGCCTATTTCGACACTTTTCCGTACCGCTGGCCCGGCTGGATCTCGATCTGCAAGGGGCACGGCCTCGCCAGGAGCATGTCGGTCAAGGGCTGCAGCCCCGACAACGCCGCGATGGAGGGCTTCTTCGGCCTGCTCAAGAAGGAGTTCTTCCACGGGAGGGACTGGTCCGGCTGGTCGCCCGGGGAGTTCATCGAGGCCCTCGGCGCGTGGATAGGGCGCTTCAACTCCGAGTGGGCAAGCGACGCGCTCGGTGGCGCGACGTCGGACGACTACCGGTCGTCGCTGGGGATGGCCGCGATTTAGCGGTCCAGAAAATCGTCCGCAGTCCCTGGCAATTCCGGGACGCAGTTTCCGCTCCAAACAAAAGGCCCCGACTCGCGATGGAGCCGGGGCCAAAGGCGCAGCGTATGTAGTTGATGCTGAGCGCGAACTGCCCGTCAGCAATGCCGTCCGCGCTCTACCCTACCCGCGGTGACGAGCGCGGCTGTAGGGCGTATCCACCATGGGCAGATCCGGACGCAGCTTGCCGTCAAATGCGCGATAGGCGTTCTGTACGGCGGGCGCCGTGGGGATCGTTGCGATCTCGCCGATGCCCTTGCCGCCGTATGCCACGGGCAGCAGCTCGTCCTTCTCCACGTAGATGGCGTGGATATCCGGTATTTCGGGCGCACGGAACAGCCCGAGCGTACCGTACCTTGCCTGGGGTACGCAGTCCTTGAGCGGCCAGTCCTCGGTAAGCGCATAGCCCATACCCATGAGCACACCGCCTTCGATCTGACCCTGGATGGAGATGGGGTTGACCACCTTGCCGGAATCGTGCGCGGCATAGACCTCGCTCACGCGACCGTCATCATCCAAAATGACCACATGCGTGGCAAAGCCGTAGCAGATGTGGCTCTTGGGGTTGGGAACGTCGGCGCCCAGCTTGTCGGTCGGCTCCAGGTACACGTAGCCAAACTCGCATCCCTCGAGCGCCTTGATGGCGGCCGCGGGATCCTGAGGATGCATACCCTGACCAGCGACGAGCTCCTGCGTGTGCAGCTGATAGGCGCGACCGTCGTCGTACTCGATCTTGACGCCGTCGCCATGTGCATTCACGGGAGCGGCGGGCGCAGACTTGCCGGCCTCGATGTCAAGCATGGCATCGCGCAGCAGGAAGGCGGCACCGCGCACGGCCTCGCCGGTCACGACCGTCTGACGCGAACCAGACGTGGTGCCGGAGTCGGGAGCGTTCTCGGTGGAGCACTCGCCGTTGGCAATGCAGCGAAGCGGCAGGCCGCATGCCTCGGCAACGTCCTGCAAAAAGACGGTGTTGCAGCCCTGGCCGATGTCGGACGTGGCGGCATAGACCACAGCCACGCCGTCCTCGATGCGAATCTTGCAGCGGCCGGCATCGGGCAGGCCCACACCCACACCGGCGTTCTTCATGGCGCAGGCGATACCGGCATGTCCGGGATGCGCATAGTAGGCATCCTTGACCTCGAGCAGCGTCTCCTTAAGCGCCGTGGAGCAGTCGGCAATCTGGCCGTTGGGCAAAACCTCGCCCGGCTCGATGGCGTTTCGGTAACGAATCTCCCACGGATCCAGGCCGACCTTCTCTGCCAGCAGGTCGATCAGGCTCTCGAGCGCAAACTCGGACTGGCAAACGCCAAAGCCGCGGTACGCGCCGGCGGGCGGGTTGTTGGTGTAGTAGCCAAAGCCGCGAATATCGGTGTTCTGGTACTTGTAGGGGCCGACGGCATGTGTGCAGGCGCGCTCGAGCACCGGGCCACACAGCGACGCGTAGGCGCCGGTGTCAAAGTTGATCTCGCAATCCAGGCCGGTAAAGTTGCCCTCGGCGTCGCAACCCAGTGTAAAGGTACCGTCCATGGCGTGGCGCTTGGGATGGAACGCGAGCGACTCGGCACGAGTGAGCTTGCACTTCACAGGACGCTGGAGCTTATATGCGGCAAGCGCGGCCAGGTGCTGGATGGACACGTCCTCCTTGCCGCCAAAGCCGCCGCCCACGAGCATGGTCTCGACGACCACGCGCTCGGGTTCGTTGTCCCAGCCAAACATGTGGGCACACTCTTTGCGCGTGTCGTAGGCGCCCTGGTCGGTCGACTGCACCTTGACGCCGTTCTTGTACGGGAAGGCAACGGCACACTCGGGCTCCAAGAAGGCATGCTCGGTAAAGGGCGTGGTAAAGCGCTGCGTCACGGTGAACGCGCTTTCGGCCAGCGCCTTGGCGGCGTCGCCGCGCGTCACGTGGCGGCTCTGGCACACGTTGTCCTTGAGCTCCACCGTGTTGCCAAAGGCAAAGAAGCTGTCATGCAGGCGCGGAGCGTCGGCGGCCCTGGCCTCGACAATGTTGCGCACGGGCTCCAGCGGCTCGTAGTCAATCTTTACGAGCTTCTTGGCCTTCTCGAGCGTCGCCTCGTCCTCGGCGACCACCAGCACGATGGCATCGCCCACGCAGCGGGTGATATCGCCCTGAGCGATCATGACGTCCCAGTCCTGGATAAGGTGGCCGACCTGGTTGACCGGCACGTCCTCGGCGCGCAGGATGCCCACCACACCGGGCAGGGCCTCGGCCTTGGAGGTGTCGATGGAGAGCACGCGGGCGCGCGGATACTTGGAGCGCACGGCGCTGGCATAGGTCAGGCCCGGCTGATCGAGCTCGTCGATGTCGTCGGGATACTTGCCCTCGCCGAGCACCTTCTTGCGCACGTCAATACGAAAGGCGCGCTTGCCCACGCCGTAGTCATCGCCGCGCTCCAGGTCCTCGTCGATCTGCTTTTCGCCGCGGAGCACCGCAGCGGCCAGCGAGATGCCCTCGATAATCTTTTTGTAGCCGGTGCAGCGACAGACGTTACCGCGAATGGCGTACTTGATCTGCTCCTCGGTGGGCTCGGGGTCCTCGGCGATGAGCGCCGCACCCGCCATGACCATGCCGGGAATGCAAAAACCGCACTGCACGGCGCCCACGGCGCCAAAGGCGTACACAAAGGCCTCGCGCACGTCCTCGGGCAGGCCCTCGACGGTCACGATGTTGCGGCCGGCGGCAAGAGCGGTGGTCAGCACGCACGCCTTGACGGCCGCACCGTCCACATGGATGGTGCAGGTGCCGCAGGCGCCCTCGGAGCAGCCGTCCTTGGCGGAGTGAATGTGCAGGTCGTCGCGCAGATAGCGCAGCAGTGGTTTATTCTCCGTCGTCGTGTGCTCGACACCGTTAACGGTAAAAGTGAATTCCTGTGCCATGGTGATTCCCTTCTACACGCCGGCGGCGATGCCGGTGCGGTCGTGGATGGCGCCATGCGGGCAGACGACGGCGCACATGCCGCACGACAGGCAGTCCACGCCGTCGATATGGGCGCAGTTGTCCTCGATGCGGATAGCGCCGGCAGGGCACTTTTTGGCGCACATACCGCAACCGATGCAGCTCGTGTCGCAAATCTTGCGCGCAATGGCACCCTTATCGGTGTTGTTGCAGCGCACCAGAATGTTCTGGTAGCCGGGGACGAAGGCAATCACGCGCTGCGGGCACGCCATGCCGCACAGGCCACAGCCCGTGCACTTTGAGCGATCCACGCGGGCGATGCCATCGACCAGCGCAATGGCACCGTGGGGGCAGGCCGTGACGCAGGCGCCACAGCCAATGCAGCCTTCGCTGCAGCGGGCGTCGCCGCCTGCGGAGGCGCAACCGCTTCCGCAGGCAACGTAGGCCACGTTATGTTGAATGGATTTGGCCATAAGAGACTCGCCTATTTCTTAAGGAGATACGGATAGTTGTCGCGCACAGCCCTGATGGTCAGGCGGACGGCCTCGGGAAGGCCGGTGTTGACGGCATCGACCGAGACGGTGCGGACCGTGCCGGCGACGCGGACCTTAAAGTGGTCCTCGTCCACAGCCAGGAAGCCCTCGTTCTCGGAGTTCTCCATGTCCTGCTCGCTCCAGAACAGGGTGAGCTTGTCCTTGTAGGGACGGCCCTCCTGGTAGGGACAGAACACGGCGCAGTTGCCGCACTCGTTGCACATGCCATCGACGTGGACGACCTGGTGCTTGGCCAGGCCCGGCACCTTAATTGCCACGTTGGCACGGTTGGGGCACACATCGCAGCAGACCTCGCACACCGAGCCGCAGCCCAGGCAGCGAGTCTTGGTGCAGTTGCGCTTGTCGCGGCACAGCGACCCCTTGCGCTCGTAGCAAGTGTCCTCGCGGCCGGCCTGCTCGTTGCAGTCGGCGTACTTGTTAAAGTCCACGCCGGCGATGGCGCGGGCGACCTCGGCGGCATCGGCAATAGCCTCGACCACGGTGGCAGGACCGCGGCGGCAGTCGCCCGCAGCCCAAACGCCCTCGACGCCAGTGGAGGTGGCGGCAAGGCGGCCGCGACGGTCGTGCTCGACACCCGCGGCATCGTACAGGCTGGCATCGATGCCCTCGCCCACGGCGCAGATCACCGTGGTGGCGGAAAGCTCGACGGTCTCGCCCGTGGCGACGGGGCTGCGACGGCCGCTTGCATCCGGCTCGCCAAGCTCCATGACGTCGCAGGTCAGCACGGCGCCGTTAAGCGCCTTGGGGGCCAGCAGCTCGCAGAACTCAACACCATCGGCAAGAGCAAGATCAAGCTCTTCCTCGTCGGCGGGCATCTGCTTCTTGGTGCGGCGATACACCAGGCGCACGTTCTTCACGCCAGCCAGGCGCTTGGCCACGCGGGCCGCATCCATGGCGGTGTTGCCGGCGCCAATGACCACGACGTCCTCGCCCAGCTCGAGCTTCTCGCCCCTCTTGGCGGCCTCGAGGAACTCCAGCACGTCGAGCTCGGCATCCTCGCCCAGGCCCGCAGAGCCGGGCATCCAGGCGCCGGTGGCCACGACCACGTCGGTAAAGCCCTGGGCCTTGAGCTCGTCAATGGACTCCACGCGGGCATTGAGCTGCACCTTGGCACCAAAGGCCAGGCAGAGCTCGGCATCGTGGGAGATGTCATCGCTCGCAATGCGGAACTCGGGGATGACGTGACGGACCACGCCGCCGAGCGAATCGTGGGCCTCGAAGATGGTGACGGGCACGCCAGCGCGCGTCAGGAAGAACGCCGTCGCCAGGCCGGCCGGGCCGCCGCCGATAACGGCAACGTTGCGCTCGCCGTCGTTGGCGATGGCCTGGGCGCGCAGCTTGGGCAGCACGGCGGTCATGGCCTCGCGGGCGGCCTTGAGCTTGCTGGCGCGGATCTGGGCGCCCTCGGGCTCGTAGAACGCACGCTCGCAGGCACGGCCGCAGGGATGCGGGCAGATAGTGCCGGTAATGAACGGCAGGGCGTTGCGCTCGATGATGATGTTGAGTGCGTCCTCGTAGCGGCCCTCGTCAACAGCCGCCAAGTAGGCGGGAATATCCTGCTGGATGGGGCAGCTCGTGCGGCACGGCGTGGTAAAGCAGTCGGAAAGCGGGCTCTTGCCGGCGACCTTGCGGTCGGGCAGCGGGCGCAGCGGCTTCTTGTATAGCGGGTTGGTGAGCGAATCGGTCTGAATCGCGGTCACGGCGTCGAGAGAGACACCCGCGAACGGCTTGCCGTCCAGATCGGTAAACTCACCAGCCATCTGGCTAAAGCGCTCGTAGCCACCGGGCTTGAGCACGTCGGTCGCCAGGGTAACGGGCCAAATGCCGGCATCGTACAGGGCGCGGATGTTGTAGACCGTGGCGCCGCCGGAGTAGCTGATGCGCAGCTTGCCATCAAACTGCTCGGTAATGCGGCGGGCAGCCTCGATGGTCAGCGAGAACAGCGAACGGCCGGACATGTACATCTCGGTGGAGGGCAGCTCGTTTCTCGTCACGTCGACGGGGAACGTGTTGGTCAGCTTGACGCCAAACTCCAGGCCGCGCTCGGCGCACAGGGCAATCAGGCGCTCGAACATAGTCACGGCATCGGCCCACTGCAAGTCCTCGCGGAAGTGCGTGTCATCGAAGACGATGTAGTCAAAGCCCAGCTCGTTGAGGCGCTGGCGGGCAAACTCATAGCCCAGCAGCGTAGGGTTGCACTTGATGTAGGTGTTGAGGCCCTTCTCGGTGATCAGATAGGTCGCGATGCGCTCGATCTCGGCGGGCGGGCAGCCGTGCAGGGTAGACTCGGTGATGGAGTTGGAGACGCGTGCCGGGATGGATTCGACAAATGCGGCGTCGACATGCTCAAACTTGTCCAGGTTGGCGAGCGCCCATGCGCGGCACTCGTTCCAGACGTCGGAGCCGCTGGCGTCCTTCATGCCCTCGATGTAGGCATCGACCTTGGGACTCTTGATACCCTCCAGGTCATAGCCCACGGACATGTTAAAGACAAAGCCGTCCGGGCTGCCCAGACCATACTCGCGGGCAATCAGGTGGCAGGCAAACCATGCCTTCACGTACTCGGCAAAGGCCTGCGGAACCTCGAGCTCGGTCGACCACTCGCAGTTGTAGCACTCGTCCTGCGCCACGATGCAGGGCTTGTTCACACACTTGGAGAGCTCCTCGCCGTCCATCACCTGAACGGTCTTGAGCTCAAAGAAGCGTGAACCGGCCACGTAGGATGCCACGATGTTCTGGGCAAGCTGCGTGTTGGGGCCGGCGGCCGGGCCAAACGGAGTCTCGATGCGCTCGTCAAAAATGGGAAGCGCGCCCTCCTGGTTGGTCGTGACCATCTTGCGCACGCCAAAGACGGCGCCCTGAGTCTTGTGCTCCTCGATGATCCAGTTCATCAGCTGCGAAAACGGGATCGGCCTCATGATGTCGCTCATAGTGAGCTCCTCTCTGTAACGCCCGGCGAGACCGCGCGACGGGCGCAAATACGGTGTAGCGCTAGCACAGCGCCGGCGACCCCGCGGAGGCCGCCTATGCACGCGCCGGATGCGGCGAAACATCCGACGCGCGCGAATCTCCAATTGGATTAATACACGCGATCGTTGAGCGTGCTCCAGAGCTTCTTGGACTCAGTCATGGTCCACGCGTTGATCTTGTCCTCATCAATACCGACAAACTCGCGATCCTTGTACAGGACGCGGCCGTTGATGATGGTGGTGCGGCAGTTTTTGCCCATCATGCCAAAGAGCATGTGGCCGTCGATGTTCTCCTCGCTCAGCGGCGTAAAGGGCTTGTAGTCCATGACGATGACGTCGGCGGCAGCGCCGGCCTCGAGCACACCGAGCTTGCGATCGAAGTACTTGCTCGCCATCTTGGCGTTGTTCTCGAACAGCATGGTCATGGCCTCGCACCAGCCCACGTTGGGCATGGCGGCGTTGTGACGCTGAATGATCAGGAAGACCTTAAGGCTCTCGAGCATATCGTGGGTGTAGGCGTCGGTGCCCATGCACACGGGGATGCCGCGGCGGAAGAACTCGAGCACGGGGGCGCAGCCCACGGCGTTGCCCATATTGGATTCGGGGTTGTTGACCAGCCAAGTGCCGGACTCCTTGACGATATCCATCTCGGCAGGCGTCACGTGGATGCAGTGGCCGAGCATGGTGTCGGGACCCAGCAGGTTGTGCTGTAGCAGGCGCTCGACGGGGCTGATGCCACCGCGGTTGAGGCGAGAATCCCACACGTCATTCATGCCCTCGCACACATGGATGTGGAAGCCGGTCAGGCCGTTGTTGGCCTCGGCCATCTTGTCCATGGTCTCGTCCGACAGCGTAAAGGTGGCGTGACCGCCAAACATGGCGGCGATCATGTGGTTGTCGTTATCGCGACGCTCTTTGGCGGCCCACTGGGCAAACTCGGCGTTCTCGGCAATGGCCTGGTCGCATTTTTCCTGGCCGCGGCGATCGGAGACCTCGTAGCACAGGCACGAACGCATGCCCAGCTCCTGAGCTGCGTCCTTAATGGTGAAGAGGCTTCCCGGGATCTCGCGGAAGCTCGCATGGTGATCGAAGATCGTGGTGACGCCATCGCGGATGGAGTCAAGAATCGTGGCATAGGCGCTGGCCTTGGTGCCGTCGAGCGTCAGGTTGTCGTCGATCTTCCACCACTGCTGCTCAAGATTCTCCAGGAAGTTGGTGGGGTTGCAGCCCTTAATGGCAAGGCCGCGGGCCAGACCCGAGTAGATGTGGGTGTGGCAGTTGATGAGTCCGGGCATGATGAGGTTGCCCTGGGCGTCGACGTACTCGGCATCCGGGTACTTGGCCTTGAGCTCGCACTCGGGGCCCACTTCGACGATCGTATCTCCGTCAATGGCGACCGCACCGTTTGGAATGAACGGGGTCTGAGCGTTGCGAGTAAAGACGGAACCGTTAGCGACCAGAAGCATGGATGCTCCCTTCAACATCAGGGGCGGGGTTTGACACCTCTGACATGGCGGAGTGCGAAGCGCCGGCCTACACCGGAAACGGGCCCTCTCCCGTCAACGCTTCACCAAAGGGACAAACCCTTTGAAGTGCGGCTTGGCGCCGCATGGCGTCGGCGGACGAGGCGATGCGTCCGCCGACGAATAGCACCGAATTGGTTACTTCTTGCTCTCGGGCAAGACCAGATCCACGGCAGCGTCCTTGGCGGCATCGATGTGCTGAGCCACGACCGGCGTCTGCGGAAGAATCAGGTTAAGGACAATGGCCATGATGGCGGTGGGGGTTACGGCATTGGAGCCGATGACGGTGGACACCCAGGCGGGCATACCCTCGCCGGCAAGGCAACCGCTGGCCATCCAGATACCCAGGCCAAAGACGACGGAGGTACCGACGATGGTGGTAGTGCGCTGCGTGAGGCCCTCGCGGGTGAACATGCGCACGCCGTTCATGGTGATGGTGCCAAAGACGCCGACGGTCGCGCCGCCGATGACGGGCTGCGGGATAGCGGAAAGGACGGCAGAGAGCTGCGGGAACAGACCGGCAACGGCAAAGACGGCCGCGATGATCACAAAGACCCACTTGTTGACGACCTTGTTGGAGCAGATGATGCCCACGTTCTGGCCAAGGGCGCTGGTGGGAAGACCGCCCAGCAGGCCGCCGACCATAGAGGTGAGGCCCTGGGACACGATAGCGCCGGAGAGCTCCCGCTCGGTGGGCATACGGTCGATGGAGCCCAGGCAGGCGGCGGAGACGTCACCGATAACCTGGATGGCAACCATGGGGAACACGACGGCGAGGGTAATGCAGACCTCGGGATCAAACTCGAGCGCGTAGGGCATGAGCTTGGGAAGGGCGAAGACCTGAGCGGTGGTGACGCTGGAGAAGTCAATCATGCCAAAGGGGATGGAGACGATCATGCCAACGATCATGCCAAAGAACACGGATCCCAGCTTGAGCGTGCCCTTGCCAAAGTTGGCGAGCGCAAAGACCACGGCGAAGGTGATAAGAGCGACGCACCAGGCCTGCGGAGTGCCCCACAGCGGCGTACCCATACCGCCGGCCATATACTTGACGGCCGTGGGATAGAGAGAGACGCCAATGGAGAAGATGACCGTACCGGTCACGACGGGCGGGAACAGCCACTTGATCTTGCTGTAGGCCAGACCAAAGAGGACCGCGACGGCGCCGCCGACGATCTCGCCGCCCAGCAGCGCACCAAAGCTAAAGCCCGAGGCACCCATGGCCTGCAGGGCCGGCAGGAACGCGAACGAAACGCCCATGACGATGGGCAGGCCGCCGCCGATGCGACGGAAGGGAGCGAAGGCCTGAAGGGCCGTATCGATCGCCGAAAGAATGAGCGCGACCTGGATGATGTCGGTGCTCTGCTGGCTATTAAAGCCGTAGACGCCGGCCATGATGACCGCCGGGGTAATGATGCCGGCAAACGATGCCAGTACGTGCTGAAGGGCACACGGGATCATTTCCTTAACGGGAGGCATGCCTTCGCGAGTGAACAGGGCTTCAGTGCCGTTCGTAACCGTCTCCTGGGTCATTTGACCACCAATCCTCGAAGTAGTTGTTTTCGCATCTATCGCTCTATTGTGACGCAGTGCGGGGTTGAGGTTGTGCCTTCATTGCATATCGTATTAAAGATGATTCTCATTCTCAATAATAATTTTTTGTTATCAGACTATTCTTCAGCTGAAATAACGCATTTTCGCAGGTCAGGAAAGTGTCTGGTCAAAATAACATCTAACTTTTCTTTTGGTCGACCGTTTACCGCTAAATTCCTACCGTTCGTCTGCATTACGCAATGTACCTGCGGATATACGAGATGATGGGCAGCGTGTTACCATGAGAAAAAATTGTTATGAACATTTCCGATTTCACCCAAAGGAGTTGCCCGTGAACGAGACCGTACGTCGCTTTTTGCCGATGGTCGATTTTCTGGAGCAGATACTCGGCAAAAACAGCGAGATCGTGCTGCACGATTTCTCGGATCCCGACCACGCCATCGTCGATATTCGCAACGGCATCGTGAGCGGCCGCAAGGTCGGCGGCCCCGCCACCGATCTGGCACTCAAGATCATGCACGACGCCAAGTATCGCGACCTGCCGTTTATTACGGGCTACGAGGGCCGCGGCGCCGGAGGCAAGACGTTGGAGTCAGCGACGTACTTTATCCGCGAGAATGACGAGATCGTCGGTATGCTCTGCGTCAACACCGACCTCTCGACCGTGCGCTCCATCAACGCCATGGCGCAGCAGCTCATGGCATGCTTCGACGCGGCGCCGACGCGCACGGAGCCCGCCCCTATCGAGGTCGAAAGCCTTTCGGAGTCCACACAGGAGCTCATCGACCGCAGCATTGCCGAGTTGCTGAGCGCGCGTGGGCTGGATGTAGCGTCACTTGGTCAGAGCGACCGTGTGGACGTCATTCGCCACCTCAACGGCAACGGGGTGTTCATGCTCAAGGGCGCCGTGGCCTGCGCCGCCACCGCACTGGGCATCTCGGAGCCCAGCGTCTACCGCTACCTGCAAAAAGTTCGCAAGGAGGGCTAACGAGCAAAATGGAGCGCGGCTCCACAAGCGATCCGTCACTTAACAAAAGACCCTGCAGCTCGCACGCGCTGCAGGGTCTTTTTGCATGTCATGTTTAGTTGTGGCCAACGCCTTAGAGAGCGGCGACGACTTCGATCTCGACCAGACCACCAGCCGGAAGGGCGGCAACCTGGAAGGCGCTGCGCGCGGGGAACGGGGCCTCAAACTTGGAGGCGTAGATCTCGTTCACGGCGGCGAAGTCGGCGATGTCGGCCAGGTAGACCGTGGTCTTGACGACATCGGCAAACGTGGCGCCGGCAGCGGTCAGCAGGGCCTCGACGTTGGCGAGGGACTGCTTGGCCTGGGCCTCGACGCCCTCGGGCATCTTGCCGGTCGCGGGATCGATGCCCAGCTGGCCGGACAGGAACACCATGTTGCCGGTCTGGATACCGGGGGAATACGGGCCGATGGCTGCGGGTGCGTTATCGGAAGACACGACGGTCTTGCTCATGTTTTTCTCCTTACAATCAAATAGAGAGCGTGAGCGCGGCGTTCGCACCGGGAGGCACAGTTCGGTCTGAACACCGCGCTTGATTGGGATAGTACTCAAGGTTTCTGTTTGATGCAAGAATATTATCAGCTTGCGAGAATATTTTATCGCCCAACGGTTTCCCCGAACCGCTGAACGGTTCTCCACGAGGTCAGCCAGCCCAAGCTGCTGAAGACTTTATCCCGCTTGGAGCACGGGCATCGCCTGCCGCAACGGCACCACTATACTTTTGAATATCTGAGCATTTTGAAAGGCAGGATATGACCGCAACCGCCAGCCGAACCACCAACCGCAGGCCCGAGCTTTTGGCCCCCGCCGGAGGCCCGGAGCCCTTTGCCGCCGCACTCGCCGCGGGAGCAGACGCCATCTATTGCGGCATGGGCAGCTTCAACGCCCGCCGCAAGGCAACCAACTTTACCGACGAGGCCTTAGAGCAAGCCTGCCGCGCCGCACATCTAGCCGGGTCGCGCGTCTACGTCACGGTCAACATCGTCATCAAGCAGTCCGAGATGGGCGATGCGCTGCAACTCATCCATCGCTGCTCCACGCTGGGCGCCGACGCCTTCATCATCCAGGACTGGGGCCTGTTCTTTGAGGTCAAGCGCACGATGCCCGGCATCGAGGCGCACATCTCGACCCAGGCGAACATCCATGATGACCGCGGAACGCTTTGGTGCCGCGAGCAGGGCGCCGACCGCGTGACCCTCTCGCGCGAGCTCTCCATCGACGAGATCGCCGTCATTCACAACGCCGCGCCCGATGTGGACCTGGAGGTCTTTAGCCACGGTGCCATCTGCTTTTGCTACTCGGGTCTGTGCCTGCTGTCGAGCTTTGCCATGGCTGGCCGCTCGGCCAACCGCGGCATGTGCGCCCAGCCCTGCCGCCTACCCTACGAGCTAATTGACGAGAACGGCCGCTCGCTCTCCCCTGCCGGTCGCGAGCGCGCGCTGTGCCCGCGCGACACCAACACGTCGCTGCTTGTTCGCCGTCTGTATGACGCCGGCGCCGCATCGCTCAAGCTCGAGGGCCGCATGAAATCACCCGATTACGTGTACTCCATCGTTGATGTGTATCGTCACGAAATTGACGACATGCTATCCGGAGCCGCCGTTGCCAAGGACGAGGAAGCCGCCCGCCAGCGCCAGCTCAAGCGCTGCTTCAACCGCGACTTTACGCACGCCTATCAGGACGGCACCTCGGGCGACGAGATGATGAGCTATGAGCGTTCCAACAACCGCGGCCAGATCGTGGGCACGGTGCTGGGCAGCCGCCCGGCCAACCGCGATGTGCGCGGCCTCAAGCCCGACGACCGCCGTCGCCGCGCCGCCATCGCCCGCATTGAGCTGTTTGAGCCCGTGGGCAAAGGCGACCTGCTGGAGCTTCGCCACGATAACGAGTTTGACCAGTTCCTGACCACCATTGCCGCCGATGATGCCGCCGCCGGTGACATCATCGAGTGCCGCGTGCCCCGCAGCATGCCCGAGGGCTGCCGCGTCCGCGTGATTCGCAGTCAGCGCGCCATCGACGCCGCCGGCACCGCGCTCAAGCGCGATGTGCTGCGCCGCCGAGCTGTTGACGTGTCCGTCGTGGCGCGCCTGGGCGAGCCGTTTACTGTCACACTCACCTGCTGTGACAACCCCGCGCTCACCGCCACCGCCACGGGCTTCACCGTCGAGGCCGCCAAGACCCGCGCCGTCGAGGCATCCGATCTGGTTGAGCATGTGGGCCGCATGGGCTCCTCGCCGTTTGAGGCAGCGAGCTTTGACGTTTCGCTCGACGCCGGCTGCGGCATGGGCTTCTCCGCCGTGCACAAGGTGCGTGCCGCCGCCTGCAAGGCGCTGGAAGAGGCCATTCTGACGCCGTACGCGGAGCGCGCGAAAACGCTCGAGCTGCCGGCGATTGTAACCAGTGATTCCCGCCCCGCGCCCGAGCACTACCGCGATGAGCCGCAGATCTGCGCCACCGTCACCTCGCTCGAGGCCGCCGAGGCCGCTCGCGCCGAGGGTGTAACGCGCATCTACATGACCACCGACGCGCTCGATGCGGCCGAGCTCTCCCCCACCGATGCATTTGAGCAGGGCATCGTACCTGTGCTCGACGAGGTCTGCCGCGCCGTTGACCACGTACGCGTCGACCCGTGGGTTGTTGCCGGCGCCACGGTCGCTATTGGCAACATCTCTGAGCTTGCCCTGGCCGCCCAGGTTGGCGCCACGGCCGAGATTCGCTCTTGCCTGCCGGTGCACAACACGCCCTGCATGGAGGCGCTTGCCGAGCGCGGAGCCGGTGCGTTTTGGCTCTCGCCCGAGATCACACTCGACGAGATTGTCTCGCTCGGCGCCGCCGCGCCCGCGGCTCTGGGCATCACCGTCTTTGGCCGCCCGCGCGTTATGACGAGCGAGCACTGCATCCTGCAGGTGGCCAATGGCTGCATCCACGATTGCGCCAACTGCCGCCTGCGCGCCCGCAAGCTGTCGCTCAAGAATATCGACGGCAAGGTCATGCCCGTGCGCACCGACATCCATGGCCGCTCACGCCTGTACGACGCCTACCCCATCGACCTCACGCCTCAGGTTCCTCAGCTGCTCGATGCCGGCGTGCGTCGTCTCATGGTGGACGGAACGCTACTCGAGACGGATGAGATCGCCCGTGCCGTCGCTCGCGTCCGTCGCGCCGTCGAGGCAGCTCAAGCCGGCCGCAAGCCCGCCGCCCGCCTGCGCGGGGCGACCTCGGGCTGCATGTTTGTGGGAATCAGCTAACCGAAAGGCTTACACGTGAACGAAGAACCTCAAGTCCTTTACTGCGACGCCTGGCTCATGGCCATCGACAAGCCCGCCGGCATGATCGTCCACGGCGACGGCACCGGCGAGCGCACGCTTACCGACTACGCCAGCGATCTGCTGCTGGCCATGGGCGACGGCTTTGCCGCGACTGACATGCAGCCGCTCAACCGCCTGGACCGCAACACCACCGGCGTGGTACTGTTTTCGCTCGACAAACAGACGCAGCCCGCCTTTGACCAGATGGTGATCGACCACGCCTTCGAAAAGCACTATCTGGCGCTGGCCGAGGGCAAGATCGACTGGAACGAGAAGCTCATCGACAAGCCCATCGCGCGCGACCGCCACGACAGCCGCAAGATGCGCGTCGGCGCCAGCGGTAAGCCCTCTCAAACGCGCGTGAAGGTGCTCAAACGCCTTAAGAGCCGTCGTGGCCTGCCCACGCGCTCGTATATCGATGTCGAGTTGCTCACCGGCCGCAAGCACCAAATCCGTGTGCACCTGGCAAGCGAGCATCATCCCCTGGTTGGCGACGACCTGTACGGAACGCCGCGCCCCTGCGGCCTGATGCTCCACGCCCACAGCGTGTCCTTCACGCATCCCGTAACCGGCGAGCACATCCACATCGAAGCCCCCTGCCCCTGGGAGCCCTAAACCACCACAATCGGGACAGGCACCTTTGTGGTGGTTTTGCCGCAATGGCTCAGCCGCGGTCCCAAAACGTCTCGATCTGTAACAGTTAGAGCCCATTTTCCGGTCGGTCTGTTACAGATCGAGACATTCGAATCCCCCTCAAGGGAAAATCTCAATCTGTAACAATAACTCGGCAAAATCGGTCCCAGATGTTACAGATTGAGACAAAGGGACGGTGCGGTTCGGAAGTATCTCACTCTGTAACATCTAACCCACTTTTAACGGTCCAGTTGTTACAGACGTAGACAAACCGGTAGACAACGAAAGCGGCAACGCCCGTGATGGACGTTGCCGCTTTTCTATTGAGAAAACTACTCGGTTTCCGTTGCTAACCACCACAATGGGGACAGGCCCCTTTGTGGTGGTTTTGGCCTTAGCCCGTCCCCTGCTGCTAGACCGTGATGACGTTGTCCATTGCCCGGTACTTGGCGGGGACCTCGCCTGCGGTAATAATCGTTGCGTCGCGGAAGTCCGCGAACTTGACGGGCGCCACCATGCCAAATTTGCTGGCGTCCGAGATTACGAAGCGTTTAGCGGTATGGCGCATCGAGATACGCTTGACCTGTGCTTCCTCGATATCCGGTGTGGTGAGACCTTGCTCGGCGGCGATGCCATTGGAGCCCCAAAAGCCGCAGTTGAAGTTATAGCGGTCCAGGGTTGCCAAAGCATCGGGGCCAACGAGCGCCTCGGTCTCGGGCTTGAGTTCGCCGCCCAGCACCACGGTGCGCATACCGCGCAGGGCAAGATGCTGAGCATGGAGCACAGAATCGGTCACATAGGTGACGCCGTCGAGATGCGGAAGATGCTCGATGAGCTTGAGCGTCGTGGAGCCCGAATCGATATACACAAAGCTATCGGGCTCCACCAGGGCCGCAGCACGGGCGCAGATGCGCTCCTTGTCATCGTTATGGAGATCGCTGCGCTCGCCGATCGTCAGGTCGCGCGTCACATGCGCGCGCTCCAGACTCGTCGCGCCTCCGTGTACCTTGGCGATGCGGTGTGCGCGGTCGAGCGTCTGCAAGTCGCGCCGAATGGTGGACGGTGTCACGCCCAGGGCTTCAGCAAGCTCCGGTACGGTAACCGAGCCGGCCTGCTGCACCATCGACACAATCGCGTTGAGCCTATCTTCCGCAAGCATCGCTTACTCCTCCTCGGGGTACACGACTCCCCAGTCGGCGCGGAGCTTGGTCATCAGCTCCATAACATCAGAAGCATAGCCCAGAAGCTCGCGCTTCGAATCATCGCCGGCAACGGCCTTCTCCAGGTCGGCCATCTCGTAGCACAGTGCGTAGGCTTCGGTGCCAGCGTGGACCTCCTCACGGTGACCGTCCGCAATCCACACGATGGTCGCATGGTCGGCACGCGGATACTCGTTGACCTCGATATAGCACTTGTCGAAGCTGATGACCGAGCGCTTGGGCTGCTTGGAGTGGAGCGTAAGGCTCACGACGCCCAGCTGCTGCTCGGCGTTACGGCAGACAATGCCGCCCGCAACGTCGACACCGGTCTCACAGGTGTTGCCCAGAGACACGACCTCGGCTGGCTGGCTGGCCATAAACAGGCGCATGACGGACAGGGCATACACGCCAATGTCGAGCATGGCGCCGCCGGCAAGGCTACGGTTGTAGAAGCGGTTGGTCAGGTCGCCGTACTCCTTATAGCTGCCAAAGTTGAGCTGGGCGAGGTTCATGCGGCCAAAGTCGCCCGCATCCATGCGACGGCGCAGCTCTTGATACAGCGGCATGTGGAGCACCGTGGTGGCGTCCATAAGGACCACGTTGTGCTCGTCGGCGATGGCACGGGCCTCGTCGAGCTCGGCAGAGTTGAGGGTAATGGCCTTTTCGCAGAGCACGTGCTTGCCAGCTGCCAGAGCGGCTCGCAGGTAGGTGATATGCGTGTTGTGCGGCGTGGTGATATAGACGGCGTCGATATCCGGATCGGCGTAGAGGTCCTCGACCGTCTCATAGACCTTCTCGATGCCATACTGCTCGGCAAAAGCTTGAGCCTTGGATAGCGTACGGTTTGCGACGCCCGCAAGCTTGCGGCCGGCAAGAGCTAGAGACTGGGCCATCTGGTTGGCGATAACGCCGCACCCGATCACAGCCCAACGAAGCTCGGGAGCCGTAAAGATATCATCGGGGAATGGCTTGTCCTGGACCGAAGTGAACGCTGCTTTTGCGGCTGCTTCGGCGTCGAGCGGAGCCTGTTTGGAATCTGCCATTATGTGCCTCCTGAGTCATCGGAAGTCCTTCATTTCCAACAGCCTTATATTCGCACAAATACGCGCGCATTTGCTTGTATTTGCGTGTTTATTTGTTTATCGGTCATTATTTAACCATAGTTAGCAGATATTTGCGCGGCCATGCGCATCATCGCGCAAGACTCTGCGCGTAAATGCGCATGCGACAAACCTTGTGAAACATATAGGGGCGGAGCACCATAGCCCTAAAGACAGAGCCAGCTGCATTACTTCACCCCTCTGGGGGCACCAGACATCAAAGGACTGTCCCTAGGTGCCGCTTTCGTTGAAGCCTATCCCAGATGGCCAGATATACAAATCTAAAGACTGTCCCCATCAACTAGCCGTTTAAGAACATCCCCAACGACAAGTCATTTAAGTCTGTCCCCAATGAGTAGGGATAGAAAAAGGCCCGGGTGCCTTGGGGCATCCGGGCCTTTGCTAGCAACTTGATGTTGCGGGCAGCTTAGAACTTGTGGCCGCACTTCTTGCAGACGCGCAGCTTGTTCTTGCCGTCCTTCTCGTGACCGACGCGGGTAACCTTACCGCACTCGGGGCAAACGAGATTGACGTTGGAGGCGTCGATAGGAGCCTCCTGCGAAACGATGCCGCCCTGCTGGTTGGCAGCGTTGGGCTTGACGGCCTTCTTGACGACCGAAACGCCCTCGACAACGACCTTGTTCTCGGCGGGGAGAGCACGCAGGACAACGCCCTGCTTGCCGCGATCCTTACCAGAGAGAACCTGGACCTTATCGCCCTTCTTGATATACATATATCTCCCCTAACTACAGGGTCTCGGGAGCGAGCGAGACGATCTTCATGTACTTCTTGTCACGAAGCTCGCGAGCGACGGGCCCGAAGATACGGGTGCCGACGGGCGAACCATCGTTGTTGATGACAACGCAGGCGTTCTCATCAAAGCGAATGTAGGAGCCATCCTTGCGGCGGATCTCCTTAACGGTGCGAACGACGACGCAACGGACAACGTCCTTCTTCTTGACGTTGGCGCCAGGGGTAGCCTCCTGGACAGCACCGATGAACACATCGCCGATGCCTGCATAACGACGCTTGGAACCGCCAAGCACCTTGATGCAGCGAATCTTGCGAGCGCCGGAGTTGTCGGCGACGTTCAGCATGGTTTGCATCTGAATCATGGTAGATGTTCCTCCGAACTAAGAACCGAAGAGAGGTGCGCAGCCTTTATACGGCCCGTGGTATGCAAGCCAGGCATACGCACATCTTCGGAAACGTACAAGTCGTAAGAGCGACTGCTTATTTAGCGCGCTCGACGACCTCGATGAGGCGCCAACGCTTCATCTTGGACATAGGACGGGTCTCCATAACGCGGACGGTATCGCCCACGCCAGCCGTGCACTCCTCGTCGTGAGCGTGCAGCTTCTTGGAGCTGGTCATCATCTTGCCGTACTTGGGGTGACGCTTGCGCTCGGTGATGGTGACAACAATGGTCTTGGCACCGGAGACGGAGGTAACGACACCCGTACGGACCTTACGCGAGTTACGCGAATCAGTCATGTTCTCTCCTTAGGTCCTACTCGGCGACAGCGGACTTCTCCGCTGCGATCTCGCGGGCGCGCTGCTCCGTGAGGACGCGAGCGATGTCCTTCTTCACGGTGTTGACGCGAGCGGTGTTGTCCAGCTGGCTGGTGGCCATCTGGAAACGAAGGTTAAAGAGCTCGGCGCGCATTTCCTTCAGCTTCTCAACGAGCTGAGCGTCCGAGAGCTCACGAATCTCTGCGGGCTTCATTAGTTCTCCTCCTTGGCGGCGGCGGCGTCCTCAGCAGCCCACTTGGCCTCGAGAGCGGCCTCCTCAGCCATCTCCTTCTCGATGCGCTGCTCAGCGTTCTTAGCAGCAACAATCTTGGTCTTGATGGGGAGCTTGTGCTGCGCAAGACGCAGAGCCTCGCGAGCGACCTCCTCGGGAACACCCTTGACCTCGAACATGATGCGGCCGGGCTTGACGACAGCCACCCACTCCTCGGGGTTACCCTTACCAGAACCCATGCGAGTCTCGGCAGGCTTCTTGGTGATGGGCTTATCGGGGAAGATCGTGATGTAGACACGACCGCCACGCTTCATGTAGCGGGTCATGGCAATACGAGCGGCCTCGATCTGACGGTTGGTGATCCAATGGGCCTCGAGAGCCTGGATACCAAACTCGCCGAAATGCAGCTCGGTATTACCCTTGGCCTGGCCCTTCATGGAGCCACGCTGCACCTTGCGGTGAAGAATACGCTTAGGGGCAAGCACTACTGACCCCTCCTCTCGGAGTTACGACGACGAGGACGGGAAGAGCCCTCGAGTGCAGGGTTGGGAACAGGCTGGCCCGGGAGCTTCTCACCCAGGTAGATCCAGACCTTCACGCCGCAAGCGCCCATGGTGGTGCTGGCGACAGCCGTGCCGTAGTCGATCTTGGCACGGAGGGTGTGCAGAGGCACGCGACCCTCACGGTACCACTCACGACGGCCCATCTCGGCACCGCCGAGACGACCGGAGCACTGGATACGGATGCCCTTAGCGCCGGCCTTGCGGGCGGACTGGACAGCCTTGCGCATAGCGCGACGGAAGGCAACGCGGCCCTCGAGCTGCTCGGCAATAGACTGAGCAACGAGGTTGGCGTCGAGCTCGGGGCGCTTGATCTCGACAACGTCGACGGAGAGCTGGCCCTTGGAGACGCCAGCGACCTTCTCGAGCTCGGTGCGGAGGGTATCGATCTCGGCACCCTTCTTACCGATGACAACGCCGGGGCGAGCGGTGAGGATGATGACCTTCACCTTGTCGCCAGCGCGCTCGATCTCGACGCGGGAGACAGCTGCGCGGGAAAGACGCTTCTCGAGGTACTTGCGGATCTCGAGATCGTTACCGAGGGTCTTAGCGTAATCCTTCTCTGCGAACCAGCGGGAGCGCCAGTTCTCGGTGATGCCAAGACGGAAGCCGGTGGGGTAGACTTTCTGACCCATACAGCTTTACGCCTCCTTTCGAGGAGCAACGACGACGGTGATGTGGGAAGTACGCTTCAGAATACGAGAAGCGGAACCCTTGGCGCGGGGACGGATGCGCTTAAGCGTCGGACCCTCGTCAACATAGGCAGCGGCGACAACCAGGTTGTCGGCACGCAGACCGTTGTTGTTCTCGGCGTTCGCAACGGCGGAACGGAGAACCTTCTCGACATCCACGGCGACGGCGCGGTCGCAGAAGTGGAGGATGTCGAAGGCCTGAGCGACAGGCTTGCGGCGGATCAGATCGACCACCAGGCGGGCCTTGCTGGGGGAAACACGCACGTACTTGGCGACGGCGCGAACCTCGGTGGCCTCAGTTTCAATAGACTTAGTTGCCATTTACGGTTAACCCCCTATTTGGCCTTGTGGCCACGGAACGTACGAGTCGGCGCGAACTCGCCGAGCTTGTGACCAACCATGGACTCGGTAACATACACGGGCACATGCTTGCGGCCGTCGTGGACGGCGATGGTGTGACCAACCATCTCGGGGAAGATGGTGGACGCGCGGGACCAGGTCTTCACGACGTCCTTCTTGCCAGCCTCGTTCATCGCGGTGATACGCGAGAGAAGGCGAGTCTCCACGAACGGGCCCTTTTTGAGACTTCTGCTCATAAGTGCTTTCTCCTAAAACTCGGTATCCGAAATTACTTCTTACGGCGACGAATGATGTGCTGGTTCGAGACCTTCTTCTTCTTGCGCGTACGAAGGCCCTTCGTCGGCTTACCCCAGGGGGTAACAGAGGGACGACCAGAGGTGTGGTTCTTGCCCTCGCCACCGCCGTGCGGGTGGTCGACAGGGTTCATGACGGTACCGCGGACGGTCGGGCGCACGTTCATGTGACGCTTACGGCCGGCCTTGCCGATGACGATGTTGGAGTGATCGGCGTTGCCGACCTCACCGACGGTGGCGCGGCAGGTAACGAGGATGCGGCGCATCTCGGAGGAAGGCATACGGACGATAGCGTACTTGCCCTCCTTACCCATCAGCTGGCAGGAGTTACCGGCGGAACGGGCGATAGCAGCGCCCTTGCCCGGCTGGAACTCGACGGCGTGGATGAGCGTACCGACGGGAATGTCGGCGAGGGGCAGAGCGTTGCCCGGCTTGATGTCGGCGTCAGAACCGGACATGATGGTCTGACCGACCTCGAGGCCCTTGGGGGCCAGGATGTAGCGCTTCTCACCGTCAGCGTAGTGCAGCAGAGCGATGCGAGCGGAACGGTTCGGATCGTACTCGATCGTGGCAACCTTGGCGGGCACGCCGTCCTTGTTGCGCTTGAAGTCGATCACGCGGTAACGACGCTTCACGCCGCCGCCCTGGTGGCGGGTGGTGATGCGGCCGTTGTTGTTACGACCGGCCTTCTTGGGCAGGGGCTCGAGAAGAGACTTCTCGGGCTTGGTGCAGGTGATCTCGGAGAAATCGGAGATCGTCTGCCAACGCCTACCAGCGGAGGTCGGCTTAAGGTGCTTTACAGCCATTACAATCCCTTTCAATAGGAATCCGTTAGCCATCGCAGACAGGGATTCGAGGTTCTGCCTCGGGTGCGATGACACCGGACGTATACACGGTTCCGGGCGTGTCCATTTTATACGTCCAAAACCTTGAGCTCTCGCCTCCCCTATTTGGGAGGCATGAGCTCACTCAACAGCAGCGAGTCTTAGGCCTGGTTGCCAAAGACCTCGATGGTGTCGCCCTCGGCCAGCGTGACGATGGCCTTCTTCCAAGAACGGGTCTTGCCGGCGACATAGCGCACGCGCTTGGTCTTGGGCTTGACCGTCAGGGTGTTCACGCGAACGACCTTGACGCCGAAGATCTCCTCGACAGCGTCCTTGATCTGATACTTGTTAGCATCCTTGGCGACCTCGAACGTGTACTTGTTCAGCTCCATGCCGGAGAAGGAACGCTCGGACACGATCGGACGGATGATGATCTCGTGGGCGGTCATTTATGCAAGCACCTCCCCGAAGTGAGCGGCGATGTCGGCGGGCATCAGCACAGCGTTGTTGTTAACGAGATCGTAGGTGTTGGCCTCGTCAGCGGTGATGATGAACGTCTTGGGAATGTTGCGGAACGACAGGTAGGCGTTGACGTCCTCATCGCGAACGATGATGGTCAGACGCTTGCCCTCAAGACCGAGAGCCTTGAGCATGGCGACGGCAGCCTTGGTGGAAGGCTTCTCGAAGCCGTAGTCGTCGACGAGCACGAGCTCGCCATCGGCCAGCTTGGCGGACAGCGCGGAGCGCATAGCCAGCTTGACCTCCTTGTTGTTCATACGCTTAGCGTAGGAACGGGGCTTGGGGGCGAAGACAACGCCACCGTGACGCCACTGGGCAGCACGGATGGAACCCTGGCGGGCACGGCCGGTGCCCTTCTGACGCCAAGGCTTCTTGCCGCCACCGGAAACCTCAGAGCGACCCTTAGCAGACTGGGTGCCCTGACGCCAAGAGGCCATCTGGCACTTGACGATGTGGTGCATAACGTGGATGTTCGGCTCGATGCCGTACACCTCAGCGGCGAGCTCGGCCTCGGCGACCTTCTTGCCCTCGCTGTTCTTTACTTCAAACTTTGCCATTTAAGTGTTCTCCTTGGTATGACGCTGGGCTAAATGGGCTGGGCCCTTAGGCCATACGGATGGCGACGAGACCATTCTTGGCACCCGGGACAGCGCCCTTGACCAAGATGAGGTTCTGCTCGGCATCGATGCGGACAACGGAAAGGTTCTTGACGGTAACGCGCTCGTTACCCATGTGACCGGCCATCTTGACGCCCTTGAGGACGCGCGCAGGATAGGCGCACTGACCGATAGAACCGGGGTGACGCTGGAAGTGAGAACCATGCGTCATAGGACCGCGGCGCTGACCCCAGCGCTTGATGCGACCCTGGAAGCCCTTACCCTTGGAGGTACCGATGACGTCGACCTTCTCGACATCAGCGAAATCAGCGACGGTGACGACCTCGCCGACCTTGTGCTCCTCGCCGTTCTCGACGCGGACCTCACGAAGGAAGCGGACAGGCTCGACGCCAGCCTTGGCGAAGTGACCAGCCATGGGCTTGTTCACGTTCTTGGCCTTGATGTCGCCGAAACCGATCTGGACGGCGTCATAGCCGTCGGTTGCCTGAGTTTTAACCTGCGAGACAGCGCAGGGGCCAGCCTGGATGACCGTGACGGGAACGACGTTGTCGTCCTCGTCCCAAACCTGGGTCATGCCAATCTTGCGGCCGAGAATCATGCTGATCAAGATATGATCCCAACTCTCGCGTGGTCTTGGGACAATGCGTACACCACCGAGCGTACGCCCCTAGAGGACCACTACTTACACGACGTGCTCCCCAGCCTTGTATAGCGTCCGGACTACCTGACAACCCTATTAAGCAGGCATTTTGTCCAGCCAGAATACTCCCCTGGTTTCACACAGCTGTTTAGTATACACGGCTGCGGGCGTATCCATCGAGATTCATATTTCACTCACATTGTTTACGCAGGTAAAGTGCGTGGAGTCTCCCGAGCTTGGCAGAGGGGCGGCGAAATATATTAAGTTTGCTGCTCTACAGTCCTGCGCAAGACGGAAAGCACATTAAGTGCTTTCCTTTGCGTGCGGAACTCGCGACAAACTTAATATATTTCGCCGCCCCTCTGCCAAGCTCGGGAGACGATACGTTGATGTCTGCTTAACTCTGCTCGCTCAGCTAATTACTTTGTTGGGGGTCCACTATTTGCTGGAGGGTGAACTTACATTGATGAGGTTCGCCTTCTGCTTGTGACTTTGCCTCATCGAAATCGAAGATCATGATGGCGCAGTTGGGGAGTTTTGTTGGGAGCTCGAAGCCCTCTGGGGCGGCGGCTCTAATGAATTGGCGGCTGGCGCTGCCGTGGCTTACTGCTAGGAGGGTTTCTATGCCCTCGGCGCCCATGAGATTGGTGAGGGTGTCTACCATGCGCTCTTGCAGCGCGCGGCTTCCTTCTCCTCCGAAGGGGACCAGGTCCTCGCCCGGATCCCAAACGTCGGTGGGCAGGGCGTCGTGGGGGCCTTCTTCGAAGGTGCCGTAGCTGCGCTCGATAATGCCTTCACAGGGCTCGACTGCTGCGTCCGGGCCGAGGAGCTCGCATGCGACGAGACTTGCCGTGTCCATAGCTCGGCCTAAGGGTGATGAGACAACTTTGTCGGGGACGACGCCGTGGGCCTTGAGCCATGCGGCTGCCATTCCCGCTTGTTTGCGGCCTAGGTCGGTCAGCGGTGAATCGCAGCGGCCCTGGACCAGCTTTTTGACGTTGAACTCCGTCTGACCGTGGCGGAGTAGATACAGTTTCTTCATGCCCTCCCCTTCTGCATAACCTGCTTTGCCGGCACAGCCCTACTCGTGGGTATGTCCTACGTAGTCTTCGTCGATCGTAATCTTGGCAATCGACTTGGGATATTCCGATTCGACCCGTTGTGCCAGCGCGTGCTTTACGTCTTCGGCACTCATCTGCAGATCCGAGGGACGCACGCAGTCAAAGATCACGTTGGTGTGCGTGGGACCCGGCACGCAGCGAAGGTCGTGAATCGAGAGGCGGTTATCGATCTCCTGAGCCATTGCGTTGATACGAAGGCGCATGCTCGCCACCTTTGGATCGTCGGTCACGATGGGATCGTAATGGAGCGTGACGATCATGCCGTCCTCGTCCCTAAACGACTGCTCAATGTTATCGAGCGTGTCGTGACTTTCCAGCGGACTGACCTCGGCCGCCATCTCGGCATGCGCGCTTGCGAACTTCCTGCCCGGGCCGTAGTCGTGAACCATCAAATCGTGAACGCCCAAAACGCCGGGATAGCTCATGATCTTGTCTCGAATGTGCTTGACCAGCTTAGGATCGGGCGACTGACCCAAAAGCGGGCTCACCGTATCTTGAATAAGTTCAAAGCCGCTCCAGCCAATATAGGCGCCAACGGCAAGGCCAACCCATGCGTCAAGATTGATGTGCGTCACCTGCGAAACAATTGCACATGCCAGCACGGCGCCTGTGGCAAGAACATCGTTCTTGGAATCCTGGGCAGTCACATGCAGTGTCTCGGACTCGATACGGTCGCCGAGCTTTTGGTTGAGCGCCGTCATCCACAGCTTAACAACCATCGAAAGCGCCAGGACTGCCACCAGGGCAAGCGAGAACTCGACAGGTTCGGGGTGGATGATACGCTCAAACGAGGACTTCACCAGTTCAAGGCCAATGAGAAGCACGAGCGCCGCCACGACAAGACCCGAGAGGTACTCGTAGCGACCATGGCCGTATGGATGCTCGGGGTCGGCGGGCTTGCTCGCCAGCTTAAAGCCCAGCACGCTCACGATATTCGAGCTGGCATCGGACAGGTTGTTCATGGCATCCGCCACAATCGAAACCGATCCCGACAGCACGCCAATTACGCCCTTCGCAGCGCATAGTGCCACATTGGCGAGAATACACACCACGCCAGCTAACGTGCCCACACGCGCACGGTCGCCCTGCGCACGCTTAACAATCCACTCGACCATCTACATCCGCCCCCACGGTACTACCTATATATCTATTGCTCAAACGGATTGTAGTGTAGCCACTTTGTCCCCCAGATACAAAAAAGGCCGCAACCCACACGGGCCACGGCCTTGGAATATGGCAAAGGAATCGTCCTTGTGTCGCACAGGTTTACGCGCTTGCTTCGGCCACGCTCTTCGAGGTTTCGGGTGAATCGGCTCCGTCCCCCGTCGTCTGTCCCTGCGCCGGCACCACGCCAAAGCAGTAGCTCAGCGCCGCAGACACCGCAAATGCCACACCGCCGGCAACGCAGCACCACAGCAGGTTCGAGATGCCGCCCGTGGCAAAGCCAATGACCATAAGGACATTCGTCATGCCGATGGTATAGGCCGTAACGTGGCCCACGGCCGCAACAAGGCCTCCGACGGCGCCGCCAATGGCCATGCACGTCAGGCACCTGCCATATTTAAAGCCGCAACCGTACAGCGCCGGCTCGCTTACGCCGCCAAGAATACCCGAGATTGAATAGCCCAGCATGAGTGCCTTCTCGTCCTTATCCGCAACGCGGAGCGACGCGCCAAAGGGCATGCCCCAAACGGCGAACGTCGCCATCGTCGCGGCGATCAGGATGCACGAATCCGTTCCCACACTCATAAACTGAGCATAGGCAAGCGATAGGACAACGTTGCTGACGCCTGCAATCTTAAGAAACTCCCAACCCGCGGCAAGCCCCATGAGCGTGAGCAGCGACACGATGCCACCGGAATTGCCAAGCATAAACATAAGCTGGCCCAACAGCATGCCCAGATAGCTGCCCGCCGGCGCCGTGATACACAGCGAAACCGGAACCATGACAAGCATGGTTGTAAACGGAACAAACGAAAACGCCACGGCCTTAGGGATAACGCGCTTAAAGAAACACTCCACTCGCCATAGCACGGGCACCGAGATGAGAACCGGAATAACAGTCGTCGTGTAATCGTTGACCGGCGCGGGAAGCAGACCATACACGGAAGTCATCGATGCCCCCGTCGTCGATGCGGCATCGACGAGCTTAAGCAGATCGGGCGCAATCAATACGCCGCCCAGCATCATGCCCAGCTGCTCCGAGCAACCGAGCTGGCGGGCGGCCGCCCAACCAAGATAAATGGGCAAAAAGTAGTAGCCGGCGTTATAGAGCCAACTGTAGAACAGGCGATAGATATCGGAATCGGCAGACCACAGGCCCAGCATGCCTTCGCCCATAATGACAGCGACGGTGCGGAACAACGCCGCGCAGACAATAAACGGCAGCGCCGACATCATGCTTTTGGACAGATAGTCCACCACGGCCATGGCGTTTGATGAAACCGACGTTGTAAACGAGGTGTTAGAAACTTGTAGCATGGAACGCCTTTCCCAATATGACATGCGGGCTGTCCCTTTGTCACATCGTGCGGTACTGACCGATTGCGCGGTACTTTTCGTAGCGGAGGTTTGTGAGGGTCGCGTCGTCGAGCTGCCCAAGCGTATCGAAGGCATCAAATGCCGAGGACATGACGGCACCGGCGATCTCCTCATGCGACAGGCCCCTATCGTCAACAATGCCGTCGATGATGCCGAGCGCCAACAGATCGGGGGCCGTGAGCTTAAGCGCCTCGGCGGCCTCATTCGCGCGCTCGGTATCCTTCCACAGGATCGACGCACAGGCCTCGGGGCTCACGACCGAATAGGCCGAGCTCGAAAGCATAAAAATGCGATCAGCCACGGACAGCGCCAGTGCGCCACCGGATCCGCCCTCGCCCGTAACAACGGAAACAATCGGTGTCTTAAGGCCGCTCATCTCCATGAGATTCTGGGCAATCGCCTCGCCCTGGCCGCGCTCCTCGGCACCGATGCCGCAAAACGCACCCGAAGTATCGACCAGGCACAGAACCGGTCGACCAAACTTTTCGGCCTGGCGCATAAGGCGACGCGCTTTGCGATAGCCCTCGGGATGCGCCATGCCAAAGTTGCGGCGCATACGCTCTTTGGTCGTGGTGCCGCGCTCGATGGCGATGACCGTTACGGGGCGTCCGTCTTTCCAGCCAATGCCAGCCACCACAGCGGCGTCGTCGCCAAAGTAACGGTCGCCGTGCAACTCCACAAATCCGTCGAGGCCCAGCGAGATCATCTCACCCGCCGTGGCTCGATCTGCCGAGCGGGTCTGCTTGACAATCTCGAGCGCGGTTTTTGGTGCCGTCGAGCGCTTGAACAAGTGTCCCAGCTTTTTGCCGCGGCGACCCGTATGCACGATTTCATGCGGTGCCCCCAGGCCGGGTGCGTGCCCTTCGTGCAGTGCCAGCAGCTCGCCTACCGTGAGCGCAATCTCGCCACGCGGAACAACGGCATCGCAAAAGCCATGCTCCAGCAAAAACTCGGAGCGCTGGAATCCTTTGGGCAGGCGCTTGTGCATGTTCTGCTCGATCACGCGCGGACCGGCAAACGCCGTCAGGGCATCGGGCTCGGCCAGGATAATATCGCCCTCCATGGCAAAGCTCGCGGTTACGCCTCCGGTCGTGGGGTCAGTGAGCACCGTGATATACAGGCCGCCCGCCTCGCTATGGCGCCTAACCGCCGCAGAAATCTTGGCCATCTGCATGAGCGAGGTCACGCCCTCTTGCATGCGCGCACCGCCCGAAACGGTAAAGCCGACAACTGGCAATCCAAGCTCGGTCGCTCGCTCAAATGTGCGACAGATCTTCTCGCCCACCACGGAACCCATCGAGCCCATCATAAAGTTGGCGTCCATAAAGAAGAGCGCCGTATCGCAACCGCAGATTTTGCCCTTGCCGCACACAACGGCATCGCGCTCGCCCGAACGTTCGCTCACGCTCTTGAGCTTGTCGGCATAGCCGGGAAACGAAAGGAAGTCCTCCGGCGCCAGACTGGCATCCCATTCCTCAAACGTGCCCTCGTCAATCGTCATGCGCATGCGGTCGCGCCCGCTCACGCGAAAGTGTTTGCCGCAACGAGGGCAGACCTCGAGGTTGTCGTGCAGGCGCGCCTCATCGATCACGCGGCGGCACTCCGGGCACTTGATAAACACGTGGCGCGCGGGAAACTCGGCGCACGACTCGGTCATCGGTCCCTCGAGGACGTTGACCGTCTTCGCTTTTCTATTCATCAGCATAGAGATGCCCCATCAGATCGGTGTGGTACATGCCCGACAAGAACTCATCGTTTGCAAGCACGTCGAGCTGAAGCTCGCTGTTTTCGCTCACGCCCTCAATCACGAGCTCGCCCAAAGCCGAGCGCATCTTGCGAATGGCGCCGTCGCGCGTGGGCGCACACACGATAAGCTTGCCGAGCATGGAGTCGTAGTACGGCGGAACGTTCGCACCGGTAAACATGGCCGAATCCCAGCGCACGCGCGGACCACCCGGCACACGCAACGCGGTGACCGTTCCGCATGACGGCAGAAAGTCCGGCGTTTCGGCATTGATGCGGCACTCCATGGCGTGGTTACGGACCGGTACGTCCTCCTGCTCAAAGGGCAGGGACTGGCCGGCTGCCACGCGCAGCTGCCACTTGACCAAGTCGGTATCGGTCACAAACTCCGTGACCGGATGCTCAACCTGCAGACGCGTGTTCATTTCCATAAAGTAGAAATTGCCGTCGTCCGAGTACAAAAACTCGATGGTGCCGGCTCCCTCGTAGCCGACGGCACGAGCCAGGTCGCGTGCCGCCTTGTGCATGCGAGCACGAATGTCGTCGTGTCCGTCGAGGCACGGCGCAGGGCTCTCCTCGATTAGCTTTTGGTTGCGGCGCTGCACCGAGCACTCGCGCTCGCCGAGCGAAAACACATGGCCCTGCTTATCGGCCATAATCTGCACCTCGACATGGTGCGCCGGCGCGACGAACTTCTCCATGTAGCACTCGCCGTCGCCAAAAACGGCCTCGCCCTCGGCGCGTGCTTCAATAAAGGCCTTTGCCGCGTCTTCCACGCGCTCGACCTTGCGAATACCGCGACCGCCGCCACCTGCACGCGCCTTGATGAGCACGGGGCAGCCAATGCGCTCGGCCTCCGCCGTTGCCTCCTCGGGACTTTTGAGCAAATCGCAGCCCGGCACGATGGGCACGCCCGCCGCGGCAGCCGTTCGACGTGCGGCGTCCTTGTCGCCCATGCTGTCGATCACCTTGGCCGAAGGACCAACAAACGCCAAGCCATACTTGTCGCAGTCGCGCACGAAGCTCGCCTTCTCGGAGAAAAAGCCATAGCCGGGATGAATTGCCTTAGCTCCCGACTTTACGGCACAGGTGAGCACGGCATCGTCGTTGAGGTAACTCTCGGCAAGACGCGGACCGCCGATGCAATACGCCTCGTCGGCAAGCTGCACGTGCAGCGCGTCCGCATCGGCCGTGGAATAAACGGCGACGGTCTTGATGCCCATATCGCGGCACGCGCGGATAACACGGACCGCGACTTCGCCGCGGTTGGCGATGAGCACTTTGTCGAACATGAAGCCTTCCTTAACTTTCGTGCATGAGTGCAAAAGACATGTCGGCGCGGCAACAGACCTCACCGTTGACGCTTGCAGTACCCGTCGCAAAGCGGAACGGCCCGCGCGCACGCGTGATGGAGCACACCAGATCCACCGTGTCGCCCGGGCGCACCGGACGCTTAAAGCGCACCTTATCGAGGCTCGTATAGAACGGCGTCGCGCCGCGCGCCTCCTCATCGCCCATCAGCAGCACGCAGCAGTTCTGGGCGAGCATCTCGCACTGAATCACGCCGGGGACGACCGGGTTTCCCGGAAAATGCCCCTGCAAAAAGTACTCGTCGCCCGTGATCGTGATCTTGCCGTGGGCCTCGTCGCCCACCAGCTCGGCCTCGTCGAGCAAAAGCATCGGTTCGCGATGCGGCAACAGTTCTTTAAGCTCTTCTTTGTTCATGGATATCACCTATCCGATCCTCATGAGGCAGCTGCTAAACTCCACGAGGTCGCCGTCGGCCACGCAGATCTCGAGCACCTCGCCGTCTGCCTCGGCCGTCACCTCGTTGAGAACCTTCATGGCCTCGATGATGCAGAGGGTCTCGCCGGCCTTGACCTTAGAGCCCACGTGCACAAACGGCTCGTCGCCCGGCGCCGGGGCAGCATAGAAAACGCCGACCATGGGAGCGGTCACCTCGGTGCCCTTGGGCTCCGGTGCGGCGGCAGGTGTCTGCGCGGCGGGCTCCGGTGCGGCAGGCGCGACTGTGGGAGCTGCAACTGGAGCGGCCATAGCGCTCGGCATGGGCATGGGCACGGCAACCGGCTGTGCGGCGCTCGCGCGCTCGAGTTCGACCGCGGTGCCATCGGGCTCCTCAACGCGTACGCGCGTGAGGCCGCGGTCCTCCATAACATCGGCTATCTCGGCAAGTCTTTTGGAATCCATGCTCTAGCTCCTCGTATATCTACGCAGCGCGATGGCGGCGTTATGCCCGCCAAAGCCCAGGTTGGTCGAAAGCGCCCAGGTGAGGTCGGCGCGAACCGCGCGATTGGGCGTGTAGTCAAGATCGCAGGCGGGATCGGGCGTGTGGTAGTTAATGGTCGGGGGCACCACGCCCTGCTCGAGCGCCATGGCACAGGCCATGACCTCGATGGCACCCGTGGCGCCGATCATGTGGCCGGTCATCGACTTGGTCGACGAGACATGTGCGGCGCGCGCCGCGTCCTCGCCGAGCGCACGCTTGATGCCCGCCGTCTCGGACGAATCGTTGAGTTTGGTCGAGGTGCCGTGAGCGTTGATGTAGAGGCCCTCGGAAGGCTTAACGTCGCCCTCGGCCACCGCCAGCGATATCGCACGGGCAATGCCGGCAGCCTCGGGATCGGGGCTCGTGATGTGATAGGCATCATCGGTGTTGCCGTAGCCCACGACCTCGGCATAAATGTGCGCACCGCGCGCCTGCGCATGTTCCATGCTCTCGAGCACGAGCACGCAGGCGCCCTCGCCCATCACAAAGCCGTCGCGGTCTGCATCGAACGGGCGGCAAGCCGTCGCGGGATCGGGGTTGGTGGTCAATGCGCGGCAGGACGTAAAGCCCGCAACGGCATCGGGGATAATTGCGGCCTCGGCGCCGCCCGCGAGGATCGCGTCGGCATAGCCGTGCTTGATGGCGCGGAACGCCTCACCCACCGCATGGGCAGAAGTCGCGCAGGCAGTCACGACGGGCAGGGTCGGGCCCTTTGCCTTATGGCGAATCGCGATATTGCCCGATGCCATGTTGGGGATCATCATCGCGATCATATAGGGCGATGCGCGGCGGGGCCCACGTTCGGCAATCGTATGGACGTTGTCGACGAGTGTCTGCATGCCGCCCACACCCGAGCCCACGTAGACGCCCAGGCGCTCTCGATCGATGGCGCCTTCGACATCAAAGCCCGCATCGTGCATGGCCTCGTCCGAAGCCGCCAGTGCAAACTGAACGCAGGGGTCGAGATGCTTGGCGTCACGCTTGCCAAAGTACTCGTTGCCGTCAAAGCCCTTGACCTCGGCCGCCACCTTGACGGTAAACGCATCGGTATCGAAGTGCGTGATCGGGCCGATGCCGCACGTGCCGGCGCACATGGCCGCCCAGGTGGCAAGCGCGGTGTTGCCGAGCGGCGATACGGCACCTATGCCGGTGATTGCAACTCTCTGTTCCATCATGGTCTCCTCATCCAAGCCGTTCTTCGGCCCTGGTTTCTACATCGCCATTCCGCCGTCAACGCGTACGACCTCGCCCGTAATGTAGGCAGCCGCGTCGCTCGCCAAAAAGCGCACCACGCCGGCCACTTCCTCGGGGCGCGCCATGCGCCTTAGGGGAATCTGCTCCTCGGTTGCCGCACGTACCTTCTCCGAGAGCTTTGCCGTCATATCCGTCTCGACAAACCCGGGGGCGACCGCGTTCACTCGTACGCCGCGGGGCGCAAGCTCGCGCGCCACCGCCTTGGTCAGGCCAATCACGCCCGCCTTGGAGGCAGCGTAGTTGGCTTGCCCGGCATTGCCCATCAGGCCCACGACCGAGCTCATGTTGACGACGCAACCGCCGCGCTGGCGCATAAAGGTCTTGGTGAGTGCGCGCGTCATATTGAATGTTCCCTTGAGATTGACATCGAGCACGCGGTCGAAGGCGTCATCGCCCATGCGCATGAGCAGGCCATCGCGGGTGATGCCGGCGTTGTTGACGAGCGCCCAAATGGAACCAAAGTCGCTGAGGATCGCTTCCACGCACGCGTTGACGGCAGCGGGGTCGGCCACGTCGCATTGATATGCGCGTGCCGCGGCGCCAACCGCCTCGCAGGCTTCGCACGTCTCGCGCGCCGCATCGACGCTGCCGGCATAGACGACGGCGATATCAAAGCCGTCCTCCGCCAGACCGACAGCGCAGGCGCGGCCGATACCCCGCGAGCCGCCCGTGACCAGTGCCACGCGACGTGAGTCGTTGCGCTCGAGCGCGCCGTTGTTCAAGTTGCCCATGTCATTCCTTTCGGGTTACAGCCCTGTGGACTATGCGAACTCGTCGGCAATAGCTGCGACCTGCTCGGCCGTTTCGCACGAATACGCGCGAACGTCGCTCAGCGTACGCTTGACCAGGCCCGACAGCGTTTTGCCAGGGCCGACCTCAATAAACATGTCGATGCCCTGATCCTGCAGAGTGTGCAGCGTGTCGACCCAGCGCACGGCATGGCTCACCTGGTTGGCCAAGACATCCGATGCCGCTCGCGGGTCCGCCGGATAGGGCGCCGCCGTCATGTTTGCCATGACCGGAATCAGCAGCGGAGACGGCGCGTGGCCAGCTTGGATATACGTCGCCAGCCCCTCAGTCGCCTCGGCCATATAGGGGCTATGAAATGCACCCGACACCGCAACTTTCATAGCGCGGCCGCCAGCCTCTTTTACGAGGACGTCGAGCTCCTGCAGCGCCTCGGGCGCTCCGGCAACAACCGTCTGCTGCGGGCTGTTGTAGTTGACCGGCCAGCAGTCCTCGCCGGCCTGTTTTGCCAGGCCCTCGACTTGCGCCGCATCGAGCTTGATGACGGCGCGCATGCCGCCCGGATGGCGCTCGGCAGCCGCGGCCATCAGCGCCGCGCGTTCGCACACGAGCTCAAAGCCCGCTCGCGTATCGAACGCCCCCGCAAAGGTGAGCGCGGCGACCTCGCCCAGCGAAAAACCCGCACAGGCGGCAGGTACCACGCCGCGCTCACGCAGGGCGGCAGCCGCTGCCAGGTCGTGAACGAACACGCACGGCTGCGTGTTCTCAGTCTGCGAAAGCTCCTCCTTCGAGGCGCTCCAGCACTGCTCGCTGGTCCCCGGGCGCACCTCGTCGGCAATGGCGAACATCTCGGCGGCCGCCGGCGATGCTTCGATCAGGTCGACGCCCATCGCGGGGTGCTGGGCGCCCTGGCCGGCAAACAAAAACGCTACGCCACCCATGCGGACGCACCCTTCAGAACGTGCTCGGCACCATCGACCAGGTCGTCAACGATTTCACGTGCGCTCTGGCACTCGTTGACCATGCCGGCAATCTGTCCACACAAAAACGAACCCTCTTCGTAATTGCCGTCCTTGGCGGCCTTGCGAAGGGCGCCCGTGCCCATGGCCCCAAGTTCCTCGACACTTGCGCCTGCCGCCTCACTCTTGGCGTAGACGTTGGTGAAGGGGCTCTTGAGGGCACGCACCGGGTGTCCCGTCGAGCGGCCGGTCGCACGCGTCGAGGTGTCGTTAGCCTTCAGGACCATCTCCTTGTACTGCTCCGATACGGTGCACTCGTCTGCGACCAGAAAGCGCGTACCCACCTGCACGCCGGCGGCGCCCAGCATAAAGGCGGCCGCCACGCCGCGGCCGTCGGCAATACCGCCGGCAGCCACGACGGGAATGTCGACCGCATCGACGACCTGCGGCACCAGTGCCATCGTCGAGGTCTCGCCAATATGGCCGCCCGATTCGGTGCCCTCGGCAACAACCGCCGTGGCTCCACGACGCGCCACGAGGCGCGCCAGCGCCACCGAGGCAACGACCGGGATGACCTTGATGCCCGCCTCGTTCCACGCCTTCATGTACTTGGTGGGATTGCCGGCACCCGTCACGACGACCGGTACTCGCTCGTCAATCACAACCTGCGCGACCTCGTCGGCAAACGGGCTCATGAGCATGACGTTCACGCCAAAGGGCTTATCCGTCCTGGCGCGTAGCTCGTGAATCTGATCGCGCAGCCAGTTTGCGTCGGCGTTCATGGCCGCGATAATCCCTAAGCCGCCCGCCTCGGACACTGCGGACGCCAGCGAGGCGTCGGCAATCCAGGCCATACCGCCCTGGAACACGGGCTTTTCGATGCCGAGCAGCTCGCAGAGAGGAGTCTTGAGCATCTCTACTTCTCCAATGCCGCCTCGACCGTATCGGCGAACTCGCCGACCGTCTTGGGGTTCTCCTCGGTATCGAGCTGGATGCCAAACTCGTCCTCGACGGCGACGAGGATCTCGACGGTGCCCAGACTGTCGAGACCAATCTCCTCGAGCGTGGACTCGGGCTTCATCTCGACGTCGTCAAGGCCAGCGGTCTCGCGGATAACGTCGCAAACGCGCTCGAAGGTCTTCTGATCTGCCATGGTAGTTCTCCTTTGTTTGTGCCCTAGGGGCGTTTTTATTTCCTATGTGCGACTACTTCCAACGAAGCAGATAGCCACCTATATCCAGACCGGCGCCAAATCCAACGAGGGCGATGGTGTCGCCCGCATTCAGTGCGTCGGTGCGTGCCAGCCGGTCAAGCGCAAAGGGAATGCAGGCACTCGAAATGTTGCCGGTCTCGCGCAGCGTTCGAACCACGCGCTCGTCTGGCACGCCGAGGCGCTTGACCGCCTGACTCAGGATTCGTTCGTTAGCCTGATGGAATACAAAATGATCGACGTCTTCGACCGAAACGCTCGCATCGCTCGCAAGCTTATGGACCGTGTCGCAGATGGCGTTGACGCCAAACTTGAACACGCGGCGGCCATTCATGGACAGCACGCTCTCGCTATCTGCGGAGGCCTTAAACGGCGAGGTGCCGACCAGACCGGGAACGCGCAACGTCTCGACGTCGGGCGCCGTCGAAAGCTCAACGGCAAGGGGGTTGTCTCCCCCAGCCCCAATCACTGCGGCGCCTGCCCCATCGCCAAAGAGCACACAGGTGGCGCGGTCGGTCCAGTCGAGCGCGCGCGTCATCTGCTCGGCAGCAACGATAAGCACGCGCTCGGCACGGCCGCGGGCGATATAGCCCTCGGCGACATCGAGCGCAAATACGAAGCCGGCGCAGGCCGCCGAGACATCAAAGGCAGGGCACGTCGCGCCCAGTCGCTCGGCAACGGCACACGCTTCGGCGGGAACAAGGTGGTCGCCCGTCGTCGTCGAGCAGACGATAAGATCCAGCTGGCTCGCATCGATTCCGGACGTCTGGAGCGCTTGCTCGCTCGCTGCCACGGCAAGGTCGTCAAGTGACTCGGTGGTGCAGACGTGGCGGCTCTTGATACCGGTGCGGGTAAAAATCCACTCATCCGAGGTATCGAGGAACTCGGACAGCTCGTCATTGGAAACACTGCGCTCAGGAAGCGCCGAGCCTGTTCCAAGAATCGTGAAACCCATCACTAACCTCCTTTGAGTTGTTGACGTGTTTACATCGACCAAGAGAGGATAGCGCATTTCAGTCGTTGTTGACGTGTTAACATTAAATTGTCCAAATGCGACAAAGGCTTCACATTGTGTCTGTCTCTCGACACCATTGCGTTATTCACTTATTCATTAAGGAGGTAGCAGCCGTTATGGATGCCAAATTAACGATCGTCGACGTAACCGGATCGACCAACGATGACCTGCTCGAAGCAGGAAAACAGGGAGCGCCGCACGGCACAGGACTTGCCGCCCGGGCCCAGACAGCAGGACGCGGCCGGCGCGGCCACAAGTGGGATTCAACCGCCGGCAACTTATTGCTTTCGATTGTCCTGCGTCCATGCGTAAATCCCGCAAAGTACTCTGGTCTTGCCGCCGTCAGCGGCCTAGCGGTGCTCGAAGCGCTCGAAAAGCAGGGTCTTGCAAACGAGATTGGCCTCAAATGGCCCAACGACTTGGTCGCTCGAGGGCGCAAGCTCGGCGGCATTCTGGTCGAGGCCGCACGCGATAACGAAGGCAGACCTTTCGCCGTCTGCGGCATTGGCGTCAATGTGAACTATGCGCCCTCGGAGGTTCCCGATGGCGGCCTGCCGGCAATCGGCCTCTCGGATCTCAACGAGAACGTTCCCGCGGTCGATGTGCTACTCAAGGAGGTTTATCACACCGTCGTAAACGCTGTGGACGCGTGGGCAGATCTGCTCAACGCCATGGAAGAAAACGCCGGACCGCTCGCGCCCGTCCACGGCGAATATATCGCTCACCTCAATTGGATTGGGGAGCACGTTATCGCCCGCTCCCCCGCAGGAGACGAACTGGCGCGAGGCATCTTTAAAACCGTCGATGCCTTTGGTCGCGCGTGTATCGAAACGGAAGAGGGCTTGCGATCCTTCCATTTTGAGGAGGCATCGCTGCGCCCCTTGAACGAATAGGACGCCGCAGCCACCTACCCGTCAGCATTGTCGGCAGTCCAAACCATCATTCAAAACAAAAGAGCCCCGTTACCAAGATGGCAGCGGGGCTCTGTAAGCTATGAGCGATATCGCTTAGAGCTTGATGTCGATGTCGACGCCAGCGGGGAGGTCGAGACGCATGAGCGAATCAACGGTGCCCGAGGTGGGGTCGAGGATGTCGATGAGGCGCTTGTGGGTGCGCATCTCGAACTGCTCACGGGAGTCCTTGTTCACGTGCGGCGAGCGGATAACCGTGTACAGGTTGCGCTCGGTGGGCAGGGGGACAGGACCGGAAACGCGAGCGCCGGTCTTCTGAGCGGTCTCGACGATGAGCTTCGCGGACTGATCGACGACCTCGTGATCATAGCCCTTGAGGCGAATGCGGATCTTCTGGGTAGCCAACTTAAACCTCCAAAGAGTGCGAGAGATGCTCTCGCGGATTACGTAACAGGGAGCTCGAACTTAGGCGTTCTTGCTCATGACCTCGTCCACGATGGACTTGGGCGCGGGCTCATAAGAGTCGAACTGCATCGTGTAGGATGCACGGCCCTGGGTCTGGGAGCGAAGGTCGGTAGCGTAACCGAACATCTCGCCCAGCGGCACCTTGGCACGGATGAGCTTGCTGTTCTTGCGATCCTCCATGCCCTCGATCTTGCCGCGGCGACCGGAGAGGTTGCCCATAACGTCGCCCATGTACTGCTCGGGGGTCTCGACCTCGACAGCCATGATCGGCTCGAGCAGCTGCGGATCGGACTTCTTGAGGGCGTCCTTGATAGCCATGGAACCGGCGATCTTGAAGGCGGCCTCGGAGGAGTCGACCTCGTGGTAAGAACCGTCGAACAGGGTGACCTTAACGTCGAGGACCGGGAAGCCGGCAATAACACCGGTGTTCAGGGCCTCCTGGATGCCCTTGTCGATGGACGGGATGTACTCCTTAGGCACGACGCCGCCGACGATAGCGTTGACGAACTCGTAGCCGAAGCCCTCCTCCATCTTCTCGAGCTTGATGACGGCGTGGCCGTACTGACCGCGACCACCGGACTGACGGACGAACTTGCCCTCAGCCTTCTCGACGTCGTGACCAGCGGTCTCGCGGTAGGCAACCTGGGGCTTACCGACGTTAGCGTCAACCTTGAACTCACGGAGCAGACGGTCGACGATGATCTCGAGGTGCAGCTCGCCCATGCCGGCGATGATGGTCTGGCCGGTCTCATGGTTGGTGGACACCTGGAAGGTCGGGTCCTCCTCGGCGAGCTTGGTCAGAGCCAGGGACATCTTGTCCTGCTCGGCCTTGGTCTTGGGCTCGATGGCAACGTCGATAACGGGCTTGGCGAACTCGATCTTCTCGAGGACGATCTCCTTGCCCTCGGCGCACAGGGTGTCACCGGTGGTGGAGTTCTTGAAGCCGACGCAAGCGACGATGTCGCCGGCGGCAGCGTCGTCACGGTCGATACGCTCGGCGGCGTTCATCTCGAGGATGCGGCCGAGGCGCTCGCGCTGACCGTTGGAAGCGTTGATCACGTAGGAGCCGGACTCGGCGCGGCCGGAGTAAACGCGGACGTAGGTGAGCTTACCGACGAACGGGTCGGTCATAATCTTAAAGACCAGGCCGGAGAAGGGCTCGTCGAAGGAAGGATGACGCTCGATCTCCTCGCCGGTGTCCGGATCGGTACCGGTGACGGCCTCGACGTCGAGCGGGCTGGGCAGGTAGTCGACGACAGCGTCGAGCAGCTCCTGAACGCCCTTGTTCTTGTAGGCGGAGCCCACGAAGACGAGGTTGAGCTCGTTGGCCAGAACGCCCTTACGCAGAGCAGCCTTGAGCTCCTCGACGGTGAAGTCCTCCTCCATGAGGATCTTCTCCATGAGCTCGTCGTCAAAGCTGGCAGCAGCATCGAGGAGCTCCTCGCGCTTGGTGGCAGCGATGTCGGCGAACTCAGCCGGGATCTCGTCCATCGGCTCGGGGTAGGTCATGCCCTTCTCGTCGGCCTTGAAGTCCCATGCAGTCATGGTGACCAGGTCGATGACGCCCCAGAAGTTGTCCTCGGCGCCCATCGGGACCTGAGCGGCCACGGCGTTGGCGTCGAGACGATCCTTCATGGTCTCGATAGCGTTGAAGAAGTCAGCGCCCACGCGGTCATACTTGTTGATGAAGGCGATGCGGGGGACGTTGAAGGTGGAAGCCTGACGCCAAACGGTCTCAGACTGGGGCTGAACGCCGGCAACGGCGTCGAAGACGGCGACAGCGCCATCGAGGACGCGCAGGCAGCGCTCGACCTCGGCGGTGAAGTCAACGTGGCCCGGGGTGTCGATGATCTGGATGCGGTAGTCCTTACCGTCCTTGTTCCAGAAGCACGTGGTAGCAGCGGAGGTAATGGTTACGCC
The DNA here is from genome assembly GCA_958413895.1 of uncultured Collinsella sp. Lineage (GTDB taxonomy): Bacteria > Actinomycetota > Coriobacteriia > Coriobacteriales > Coriobacteriaceae > Collinsella. The sequence goes on along the minus strand of CATYVQ010000003.1, from coordinate 61,646 downwards.
GCGCTCCTGCTCCTGAACCATCCAGTCCATGGTGGCAGCGCCCTCATGGACCTCACCGATCTTGTGGGTCTTACCGGTGTAGTAAAGAATACGCTCGGTCGTGGTGGTCTTACCAGCATCGATGTGGGCCATGATGCCGATGTTACGGGTATCGGAAAGCTTGTACTTAGGCTTAGCCATGTTAGTTCCTTACCTTAACTTACCAACGATAGTGAGAGAACGCGCGGTTGGCCTCGGCCATCTTGAAGACGTCCTCACGCTTCTTGACGGAAGCGCCCAGGCCGTTGGAAGCGTCGAGGATCTCGTTGGCGAGACGCTCGGCCATGGTCTTCTCCTTGCGAGCGCGGGAGAAGTTGACAATCCAGCGGATGCCCAGAGCGGTGGAACGACGGGAGTTGACCTCCATCGGGACCTGATAGGTAGCGCCACCGACACGCTTGGGCTTAACCTCGAGCGTGGGCTTGACGTTGTCCATAGCCTTCTTGAAGGTAGCGAGAGCGTCGCCACCCTCGGACTTCTCGGCAACGATCTCGAAAGCGGTGTAAACGATGCGCTCAGCGGTGGCCTTCTTGCCGTCAAGAAGGACCTTGTTGATGAGCTGAGTCACCAGGCGGTTGTTGTAAACGGCGTCAGGCTGAACCTCACGACGATTAGCTGCTGCACGACGCGGCATGTGAAATCTCCTTAAGTGTCTACCGTGCGGCGCTTAGGCGGCACACGGCGAAAGTATCAAAACGTTATCTGGCTTATTTAGCCTTGGGGCGCTTAGCACCGTACTTGGAACGAGCCTGCATACGGTTCTGGACCGGAGCAGCGTCGTAGGCGCCACGGATGACGTGATAACGGACACCAGGGAGGTCACGGACACGACCGCCGCGGACGAGCACGATGGAGTGCTCCTGCAGGTTGTGGCCCTCACCCGGGATGTAAGCAGTAACTTCGATGCCGTTGACAAGGCGAACACGGGCAACCTTGCGAAGAGCCGAGTTCGGCTTCTTGGGGCTCGTGGTGAAGACGCGGGTGCACACGCCGCGCTTCTGGGAGTTGTGCTGCAGAGCAGCGTTCTTGGACTTCTTGGGCACGGAACGACGGCCCTGGCGAACCAGCTGGTTAATAGTAGGCAAAGCGTACTCCTTCTCGAATGATTCCAGCTTTCTGTAAAGTGCAACGGCTTGAATCGAGGGGTCAGCATCCCCCTACGAAACACGCAGTTCGATAGGATACGTGCCGTTAGCTGTGTCGTCAACAGACCACGCCGCCGGGCGTATCCTAAAATGAGCACATTTCCGCAAAGCCTACACAAAAGGGATCCCCTCCTGTGCGCGGGGACGGATTTCCGGACCGGGCCGCCCGCTGTTTAAGTTTGCTGCTCTACAGTCCTGCGCAAGACGGAAAGCACATTAAGTGCTTTCCTTTGCGTGCGGAACTCGCGACAAACTTAAACAGCGGGCCGCCCGGACCGGGAATCCGACGTGCTCGTCGGGGCAACGTTCCCTTCCAAATAGGGACAGGTTTATTTTGGTCGGTTTTATCTGGGGAAACGTCGCACTCCAGCGGTGATCCGACCTCACTAAAACTGTAGATTGACGGTGTTTTCGGAAGTATGCGGCAAATTCTGGACCTGCCGAGCACACCGGGGTTTTGCGATAACAAACCAGCAGGTAGAGCGCTTGAGCATATGCGGTGTGGTCGACCCATCAAGATTTTGCCGCATACTTCCGAAATTCAGTCGAATATCACTCGTAATAACCGCCTATTTAACGCAAAATGGGCCGTTTCCCCTAGTAGGAAGCGGCCCCAAATCTTACGAATAGACGATGGTAAAGGGTACTTCTGTTTCGGTCTCTCCTGTTGATGTGTACCTCGTGCCCTCAAGGGTTACCGAGACCACTTGATCGACATTGATCAGCTTTGTCGGAACCGAGATGTTCTCCCCGCTATTGCGCGTCAGCGAAAAATAGGTATTGTACGCGCCTGCAGCATCGTCTTCGATAATCTGCTCCGATCCATCCTTGTAGGTAACGGTCAACTTTTTCGTGACTGCGTCAATGCCCAGATCGTCGATGTGCGTCTGGATGGAAAACGGGCTAATCTCAAGAGGCGAGTCATCAGAGTGAAGTTCCTTAGTCTCGACGTGTTCTCCGACGCTAAACTCGAGCGTCGATGCTTCGAACAGTTTCGCGTCCTCACCTTCGCCCTCAGTCCAGCAGATATTCCAGGTGACCGCATGTCCCAAATCTCGCTCGCGATCCCACGAGGCAAAGTACATCGTGCCATTAATGACCGTGTCGCTTGATGTGTCCTTATCAATTGTGCAGCGCGTGTCAGCCCATTCCTCGCCGAAGTTCATGCTGGGCGTGCCGATGCCTTGTTCTTCTTCACCATAGAGAACAAGTTCGCCTGTCTCTGCTGCTGGCTTGTAGTAGTTAACGCCATTTGGATTGGACAGCGTAAACGTCACGGCACCGCAACCGTTTTTATCGATAGCCATCTCATGAATGTCGAGCGTATAGCCGTTACCCTCGACGGACAGATTAACCTTCTGGACTGCACCCTCCAGGCTTTGGGGCGCGATGCCATCACCAAACTCTCTGGTGTAGGTGTATTTAGTCCCCGATGAGCCGCCGTTGGTCCAGGTGATGGAATCCCCGTTGCCGTGGTTTCCCCAGGCTGAGGCAAAATAGGCGGATTTGACAACGGCGTAGGCGACCCCTCCGGTCGCCAGCACTCCGGCAAGGCATCCGATCACGGCAACATACAGAGGCTTCGCGTGACCCTTTCGGCGAAGCGGCTCACCAGCAGCGGCATAAAGAACACGGTCAGCAAGATCGCTATCGGCTTGGACGGACTCGAAGGCCTGCTTGATTTGATTGGATTTCACGGTCGCCCTCCTCTAGGATGAATTTGAGCTTCAATCGACCGCGAGCTAAACGCGTTCGAACGGTCGCGGCTGGTACATGCAACAACTCGGCAATCTCTGAGGTCGAAAAGCCCAGATAGTAATAGAGCACGATGGGGATACGGAATCGTTCCGGAAGCCGCATGACATCTGACAGGACGGCCTTGGTCTCATCCTGCGCTGTCGAAAGCGACTCGGCCAGGTTCTCAATATCCTCCACACGCCTCCATGGCTTTCGAAAGAGAGATTTGCATTCATTGATCGTGACCCGGATAAGCCATCGACGAAGATGTTCCCAGCTTTCAAATTGCGCATCGCTTTTGAGTAACTTCAGAAAGACGTCTTGAGCGATATCGTCGGCGTCGGCGCGATCACGCAGGTACGTCAACGCGATCCGAAACACGACATCCCGGTGGTCTTCGACCGCCTGTCTAAATGCTTGTTCTTCCATAATCACCTCCCGGTGACGTTAATAATTCTTGGTGAGGCCCTCACATTAAATACGCTCTTGTCGGGCGAAATGTTTCAAATTCAAGCAGGAAAAACCTACCAAAATAAACCTGTCCCTTATTGGCAGGTTTTCTTTAACAAAAAAGACCCGCTCCCCTATTGGGAAGCGGGTCTTTGGAAGGGCGGTTAACGTACTAGGAAATTACTCCTCGTCGTTGTCCTTGGCCTCTTCGGCATCGTCGGTGTCCACGAGCTGGTTGAGCAGCTCGTCGAGGGAAGCCATGTCCTCGTTGATGGCACCGTTGGCGGGAGCCTTCTTGTCGTCGATCGGGGCGCCCAGGAGCTCCTCGTCGGCGTCGGCGTGATGCGTCGGCGCAGCGGAGGTGCCCAGCAGGATGTCGTCCGGACCGTCGGGGCTAAAGACCATCTGCAGCAGCTGCGAGAGGTCTTCCTCGTCGGCAACGTCGTCGTTGTTCTCGAGGATGTAGAGCAGGTCGTGGGCCTCCAGGCCGTCACGGAGCTCCTCAATCGCCTTGGCACCGATACCATCGATGCGCAGCAGATCCTCCTCGGACTTGCCGACCAGGTCGCCGACCGTCTCGATGCCAACCTCGCTGAACTTGTTGGTCCAGCGCTGCGACACGCCCAGGTCGTCGAACAGGTACAGGCGAGCCTTCTCGGCGGAGATGGTGTGGCCGTTGCGGGTGAACGAACCGTCAGCACCGCCGAACTCGTCGTAGCCGGCCCAGTCGAGCTGCTGCGGAAGCTGCTCGTCCAGGTCCTTGAGCTCCACAGGAGCCCACTCGGGCAGCGACTTGGCGTTGGGCGAAGCCGGGCCGTCGATGTCCACGTAGCCGTCGGCCGTGCGATACGTCAGCTTGGCGTTGGCGTACGGCTTGAGGCCAGTACCAGCCGGAATCTTCTTACCGACGATGACGTTGGACTTAAGGTCGAGCAGGTGGTCGACCTTGCCCTCGATGGCAGCCTCGGTAAGGACGCCGGCGGTACGGATGAACGAAGCGCTCGACAGCCAGGAGTCGATGTTGGACGCGACCTTGAGCGTACCCAGGATGACGGGCTCGGCCACGGGAGCCTGACCGCCCAAACGGGCAACGCGCTCGACCTCGTCGGCGAACTCGTAGCGGTCGACGTACTGACCAAGCAGGTACTTGGAGTCGCCGGGGTTGGTGATCTGAACGCGACGCAGCATCTGACGTGCGAGCACCTCGATGTGCTTGTCGTTCAGGTCGACGCCCTGGCTGGTGTAGACATCCTTAACGCTCTCGACGAAGGTGTGCATCGTCGACTCGATGTCGGTCAGCTTGCGCAGGTTGCGGAAGTTGACGAAGCCCTTGGTGATCTGGTCACCGGCGCGAACCTCGCAGCCGTCCTCGATCTCGGGCATGAAGCGCACCGAAGCGGGGACGCGACGCTCGTCGAGGACACGGGTGTGATCCTCGGAGTCGGTGAGCGTCAGCACGTACTCGGACTTCTCGGGCTTAATCGAGAGGTGACCGGAGTACGGAGCCAGCTCGGCCTCGCGACCCAGGATCTTCTCGTTGACGTTGCCGACGATATCGAACATACGGCTGACCGTAGGCAGACCCTGCGTAATATCGTCGACGCCAGCGACGCCGCCGGAGTGAATGGTACGCATCGTAAGCTGCGTACCGGGCTCGCCGATGGACTGGGCGGCAATAATGCCGACCGCGGTACCGATGGCGACCGGACGACGGGTGGAAAGATCCCAGCCGTAGCACTTCTGGCACACGCCGTACTTGGAGCGGCAGGTGAGCAGCGCGCGAAGCTTGACCTTCTTGAGGCCCGCATCGACCATCTTCTGGATGTCGGCGACCTTCTCGATGTAGCCGTCCTGCTCAAAGAGCACGGTACCATCGGGAGCCACGACGTCCTCAATGAAGCAACGGCCGACGAGGTCGGTGTTGAGGTCGGTGGTGCCGGGGATGATGAGGTTGTAGGTGACGCCCTCGTGCGTGCCGCAGTCCTCCTCGCGGACGATGACGTCCTGGGCCACGTCGACCAGACGACGGGTCAGGTAACCAGAGTCCGAGGTGTGAGATGCGGTATCGACCAGGCCCTTACGGGCGCCATAGGTCGAAATGAAGTACTCGAGCGGCAGCAGGCCCTCGCGGAAGTTCGCCTTAATGGGAAGGTCGATCGTCTCGCCGGACATGTCTGCCATCAGGCCACGCATGCCGCCGAGCTGACGCAGCTGGGTCTTAGAACCACGGGCGCCGGAGTCGGCCATCATGTAGAGCGGGTTCTCCTCGTCGAACAAGTCGAGCATGAGCGCTGCAACCTTGTCGGTACAAGCGGTCCACTCGTTAACGACTTCGATGTGGCGCTCCGTCTCGTTGATGAAGCCCTCCTCGAAGTACTCGTTGATCTGGTCGACGTTGGCCTGGGCGCGGTCGAGCAGCTCCTGCTTCTCGGCAGGGATGAGAGCGTCCCACACCGAGATGGTGAGGCCGGCGCGGGTAGCGTAGTGGAAGCCGGAGTACTTGATGGCGTCGAGGATCGGGCCGACCTTGGCCTCGGGGTAACGATCGCAGCAGTCAGCAACCAGCTTGGCCACGTCGCCCTTGACCATCTTGTAGTTCATGAACTCGTAGTCTTCGGGCAGGCACTGGCGGTTGAAGATGATACGGCCGATAGAGGTCTCGAAGCGAGCGGTCTTGTTGCCGGTGACGTCGTAGTCGACGAACTCGTTCTTGCCGTTCTTGACACGGAAGATACGGGTGCCGTCCTCGTTGATGACGTTGGCATCGGCAGCGGACACACGGACCTGGATCTTGGCCTGCATGTCGACCTCGGAGCGGCAGTCATAGGCGTGCAGCGCGTCGTCGAAGCTCGAGAACACATGGTTCTCGCCCGGCAGACCCTCGCGGACCTGGGTGAGGTAGTACACACCGATGATCATGTCCTGCGAGGGGATGTTGACCGGCTTGCCGGATGCCGGCGAGCGCAGGTTGTTTGCAGAGAGCATGAGCACGCGAGCCTCGGCCTGAGCCTGGCTGGACAGCGGCACGTGGACAGACATCTGGTCGCCGTCGAAGTCGGCGTTGAAGGGCGAGCAGACCAGCGGGTGCAGGTGGATAGCCTTGCCCTCGACCAGCACCGGCTCAAAGGCCTGGATGGACAGACGGTGCAGGGTCGGTGCACGGTTGAGCAGCACGACGCGGCCGTCGATGACCTCTTCGAGGATGTCCCACACAAAGGTGGCACCACGGTCGATGGCGCGCTTGGCTCCCTTGATGTTCTCGACCTTGCCAAGCTCGACCAGGCGCTTCATGACGAAGGGCTTGAAGAGCTCCAGCGCCATGGTCTTGGGCAGACCGCACTGGTGCAGCAGCAGCTTGGGGTCGGTAACGATTACCGAACGGCCGGAGTAGTCGACACGCTTACCCAGCAGGTTCTGACGGAAACGACCCTGCTTGCCCTTGAGGGCCTCGGCGAGCGACTTGAGCGGGCGACCGCCACGGCCGGAGACCGGGCGACCACGACGGCCGTTGTCGAACAGGGCGTCCACGGACTCCTGGAGCATGCGCTTCTCGTTGTTCACGATGATCGCAGGGGCGTCCAGGTCGAGCAGGCGCTTGAGTCGGTTGTTACGGTTGATCACGCGACGATACAGGTCGTTGAGGTCGGACGCGGCGAAGCGGCCGCCATCGAGCTGAACCATCGGGCGCAGATCGGGCGGAATGACCGGGATGACATCCAGGATCATGTTCGCGGGGCTGTTGCCGCCCTTCAGGAAGGCGTCAACGACCTCGAGGCGCTTGACGGCCTTCTCGCGCTTCTGCTTCTGGGAGTCCTCGTCGGCGATGATGGCCTTGAGCTTCTCGGCCTCGGAGGGGAGGTCGATGGCAGCGAGCAGGTCGCGGACGGCCTCGGCACCCATACCACCCTTGAAGTACATGGAGTAGTAGCGAGTCATCTCGCGGAACAGCGGCTCATCGGAGATGAGGTCGCGCTCGGTGAGCTTCATGAAGGCGTTGAAGGCGTCCGTGCGGAGCTGCTTCTCGTCCTTGCACTCTTCCTCGATGTCGACGATGCCAGAGGCGATCTCCTCGGGGGTCAGCGGCTCCTCGTCGGAGAACTCGTCAAAGTTCTCGGGGTTGCCCTGCTCCTTGAGGGACTCGATCTGGCGGGCGCACTCGGCATCGATCTCTTCCAGATCGGCGGCGAGCTCCTCGCGCAGATCGTCAGCGTCGGCCTCGCGAGCCTCGTAGTCGACCTCGGTGATGATGTAGCTGGCAAAGTACAGAACCTTCTCGAGGTCCTTGGACTTGATGTCGAGCATACGGCTCATCGGGAAGCTCGTGGGGCTCTTGAAGTACCAGATGTGGGACACGGGAGCGGCGAGCTCGATGTGGCCCATGCGGTCGCGACGCACCTTGGCCGAGGTGACCTCGACGCCGCAGCGCTCGCAGACGATGCCCTTAAAGCGGATGCCCTTGTACTTGCCGCAGGAGCACTCCCAGTCCTTGGCAGGACCGAAGATCTTCTCGCAGAACAGGCCGTCCTTCTCGGGCTTGAGGGTACGGTAATTGATGGTCTCCGGCTTCTTGACCTCACCGTGCGACCAGGAACGGATCTGGTCGGCGGAGGCAAGGGAGATCTTTACCGAGTCAAAATCAGTAGCTTCGAAATCTGCCACAGTCAACTACTCCTTATCAGTGGTCGTGGCGGCGACAGCCTCGGGTGCCTCGGCGGTCTCGGCATCCTGGGCCTCGACGTCGGCGTCAACGCCGGCGAGCGCAGCCAGGTCATCGAGGGCAGAGGTCTCCTCGGCGGTCACAGGGGCGGAGGCGTCCTCGTCGGCATCGTGCATGGGCTCGATGTCCAGCGCGAGGGAACGAATCTCCTTGACGAGAACCTTGAAGGACTCGGGGATACCCGGGACAGGAACGTTCTCGCCCTTGACGATGGACTCGTAGGTCTTGACGCGGCCCACGGTATCGTCGGACTTGACGGTCAGGATCTCCTGCAGGACGTTGGAAGCACCGTATGCGTACAGTGCCCAAACTTCCATCTCGCCGAAGCGCTGGCCGCCGAACTGGGCCTTGCCGCCCAGAGGCTGCTGGGTAACCAGGCTGTAAGGGCCGGTCGAACGGGCGTGGATCTTGTCGTCGACCATGTGGCCGAGCTTGAGGATGTAGGACGTACCCACGGTAATGGGCTCGCGGAACTCCTCGCCGGTGCGGCCGTCGAACAGGCGGGTCTTGCCGCGCTCGTCAAGCTGGGTGACAAACTCGGGGCGCATGTGATCGCCAAAGGCAGCGGTGGCCTTGTTGAGCATGTTCTTGTTGGCGCGACGGATGACCTCGGCGATCTCGTCCTCCTTGGCGCCGTCGAAGACGGGCGTCGCGGTGAAGAACGGACCGGGGACATACTTGTCGGAGTCGGCATCCTCGGTATCCCAACCGCAGGCGGCAGCCCAGCCAAGGTGGCACTCGAGCAGCTGGCCGACGTTCATACGCGAAGGAACGCCCAGCGGGTTGAGGATAACGTCGATCGGGGTACCGTCAGCCATGTAGGGCATGTCCTCGACCGGCAGAACGTTACAGATAACACCCTTGTTGCCGTGGCGACCGGCGATCTTATCGCCCTGCTGGATCTTACGACGCTGGGCGACGTAGACGCGCACCTGCTCGTTAACGCCGGGGGCCAGGTCGTCGCCGTTCTCGCGGCTAAAGCGGACGACGTCGATGACGCGGCCGTAAGCGCCGTGAGGCATCTTAAGGGAGGTGTCGCGAACGTCGTGAGCCTTGGCACCGAAGATGGCGCGCAGCAGGCGCTCCTCGGCGGTCAGAGCGCTCTCGCCCTTAGGCGTGACCTTGCCGACCAGGATGTCGCCAGGGCCGACCTCGGCGCCGATGCGGATGATGCCGTCCTCGTCGAGGTTGGCAAGCATGTCCTCGGAGAGGTTCGGGATCTCGCGGGTGATCTCCTCGGGGCCGAGCTTGGTGTCGCGGGCGTCGATCTCGTGACGGGTGATATTGATGGTCGTCAGCAGGTCCTCGGCCACCAGGCGCTCGGACACGACGATACCGTCCTCGTAGTTGAAGCCTTCCCACGGCATGTAGGCCACGGTGAGGTTCTGGCCCAGTGCGAGCTCGCCGTGATCGGTCGAAGGACCGTCGGCCAGAGGCTCGCCCTGCTCAACGGTGTCACCGACGCGCACAAGCGGACGGTGGTTGATGCAGGTGGACTGGTTGGAGCGCTGGTACTTGGCCAGGTGATACTCGTCCATGCCGCCGGCATGCTTGACGATAATCTTGGAGGCGTCGGCAAAGATGACCTCGCCGGCGTTCTTGGCCAGGGTGACCTCGCCAGAGTCCAGAGCTGCGCGACGCTCCATGCCGGTACCGACATAGGGAGCGGCAGGGTGAACCAGCGGCACGGCCTGACGCTGCATGTTGGCGCCCATGAGCGTACGCTTGGCGTCGTCGTGCTCAAGGAACGGGATCAGCGTGGCTGCGACGGAGAGCATCTGACGCGGCGAGACGTCCATGTAGTCGACGTCCTCGACAGGCACGTCGGCGGGGGCGCCGAAGGAGCCGTCGAAGTCGCGGGTACGGGCGATCACGGTGTGCGGACGGACGATCTTGCCCTCGGCATCGGTCGTGATGAACTCGTTGGTCTTGGGATCGAGCGGCGTGTTGGCCGGCGCGATGACGTGCTTCTCTTCCTCGTCAGCGGTCATCCAGTCGATCTGGTCGGTGGCAACGCCGTTCTCGACGCGGCGGAACGGGGCCTCGATGAAGCCGTACTCGTTGACGCGGGCGTAGAGGGCGAGCGAGCCGATCAGGCCGATGTTGGGGCCTTCGGGGGTCTCGATCGGGCACATGCGGCTGTAGTGCGAGTTGTGAACGTCGCGGACGGCCGTCGGCACGTTGGTGCGGCGGCTGGAGCCCGACTTGTGGCCGGCAAGACCGCCAGGGCCGAGTGCGGACAGACGGCGCTTGTGGGTCAGACCGGTCAGGGGGTTCGCCTGGTCCATGAACTGCGAGAGCTGCGAGGAACCGAAGAACTCCTTGATGGAGGCCACGATCGGGCGGATGTTGATGAGCGACTGCGGGGTGATCTCGTCGATGTCCTGGGAGCTCATGCGCTCACGGACGACGCGCTCCATACGGCTCATGCCGATACGGAACTGGTTGGCGACGAGCTCGCCGACGGTGCGGATGCGGCGGTTGCCAAAGTGGTCGATGTCGTCAACCTTGAAGCCCTGCTCGCCGGCAGCGAGGGACAGCAGGTAGCGCAGCGTCGCGACGATATCCTCGTCGGTGAGCACTGTGACCTCTTCCTCGGTGGTGAGGTTGAGCTTCTTGTTGACCTTGTAACGACCGACGCGGGCCAGATCGTAGCGCTGCGGGTTAAAGAGCAGGCCCTCGAGCAGACTGCGGGAAGCGTCCACGGTGGGAGGCTCGCCCGGGCGCAGGCGACGGTAGATCTCGATGAGGGCGTCCTCGCGGGTGAGGGCGGTGTCGCGCTCCAGGGTGCGCTTAATCACATCGGAGTTGCCGAGCAGCTCGATGATGTCGTCATTGGTGACGGCGATGCCAAGGGCGCGCAGGAACATCGTGGCGCTCTGCTTACGCTTACGGTCGATGGAAACCATGAGCTGGTCGCGCTTGTCGACCTCAAACTCAAGCCAGGCACCGCGGGACGGGATGATCTGGGCCTTGTAGATCTGCTTGCCCGAATCCATCTCGGAGCTGTAGTACACGCCCGGGGAGCGGACGAGCTGCGAGACGACGATACGCTCGGTACCGTTGATGATGAAGGTGCCCTGATCGGTCATCATGGGGAAGTCGCCCATGAAGACGAGCTGCTCCTTGATCTCGCCGGTCTCCTTGTTGGTGAGACGGACGTCGGTCAGAAGCGGAGCCTGATAGGTCATATCCTTCTCGCGGCACTCCTCGACGGTGTGCGCGGGGTCGCCGAACTGATGCTCGCCGAAGGTAACCTCGAGAACATGGTTCTGGCTCTGGATGGGGCTGGATTCCTTGAACGCCTCACGAAGGCCCTCGTCCTTAAAACGCTCAAAGGATTCCCTTTGAACAGAGATAAGGTTGGGGAGCTCCATGGCCTCCGGGATTTTCCCGAAGCTGACGCGCTTGCGCTCAGTGGCAGTGTATGCGTAGGTCACCAGGTTTTTCCTCCTTCACGGAAATGCTCGGTGGGTTGGCGAGGCATGGCTTCGCCAGTTATCGCAACCTAATAGTTTATCAGGTACCGACCGTTGGGCAAGAAAAGCCTTGACGCAATTGAGTTTTTGGAGTAGCAAAGTTTTTCGACAGAAAACACGCAGGTAGATATATGTGTATCGAACATCTGTTCATATATTTTCTGTGAACAGAGAGCCGGCAATCGCAGCTCTTATAAAAAACGGGCGCGAACCGAGGTCCGCGCCCGTAAATGTCGATGCCCGAAGGCTTATTTGCGCATCAAACCGCCGCGTTCGTCGATGGCGTCCCAGAAGGCGCCGGCAAAGCGAGGATCGTTTGCAGCCATGAGGGCGTTGGTGGCCATCCAGCCAGACGGGGTACCGGTATCGTAGCCCGACAGCGGGTCGATGACGACAGCATACATGGCCTCGCGATCGAGCGAACGTGCCATGGCGTCGGTGAGCTGAATCTCGCCGCCCTTACCGGCCTGCTGATCGGCCAGCAGGTCCATGACCAGCGGGCTCAGCAGGTAGCGACCGACGATGTACAGGTTGGACGGAGCCGCCTCGGGAGCGGGCTTCTCAACCAGGCCGCCGATACGCCAAACGGCACCGGGCTCGTCGTCAGCGGCATTCTCGAAGCCCTCGAGAGAGCCCACGCGATCGCCGGCGATAACGCCGTAGCGGCTGACTTCCTCGGGCGAGCAAGCAGCGACGGCGATAACCGAAGCGCCACCGTGCTCCTTGGAAACGGCGAGCATCTTGTCGCAGATGTCGCGGTTAGGCACAACGTAGTCGCCCAGAAGAACCAGGAAGTTCTCCCCTGCCACGGCGTCAGCAGCAGAGCGGATAGCATGGCCGAGGCCCTTGGGCTCGTACTGATAACGGAAGTCGACCGGCATACCGCCAGCGTGGGCGACGGCATCGGCATAGGCGTTCTTGCCGCGCTCGCGCAGCAGGTTCTCGAGCGAGCGATCGGGCTGGAAGTAGTTCAGTAGCTCGGGCTTACCGGGAGAAGTAACGATGATGGCGTCGTCGACTTCCTCGGGGTCGAGCGCCTCCTCGACGACGTACTGAATGACGGGCTTGTCGAGCACCGGCAGCATCTCTTTGGGCGTGCACTTGGTGCCAGGCAGAAAACGCGTGCCAAGACCGGCGGCGGGGATGATTGCCTTCATGTTATTCAAAGATCCTTTCGCAGGCGCAAAAGCGCCCCATGCGTGCGGCACACAGCCGCAGACCAAATTGCGATACCCAAGCATCTTACCGCTGGAACTATATGTCGCTACAAGGCAGAGACAATTCTTCAGCAGGTCAACGCAAATTATTGCTCGAATGGTGCAATTATATTGCCCAACGGTAGCGACCCCAAAGCACCGCAAACGGCAGCAATTTGCATGCCGAGCCAGCAAAATAGAGTGGTCATAACAAAAAAGACGGGGCTCGCAATGCGAACCCCGTCTGCAAAGAAATCTGGCGAGAAAGCCTGATTACTTGAGGGTGACAGCAGCGCCAGCAGCCTCGAGCTTCTCCTTGGCAGCCTCGGCGTCCTCCTTCTTGGCACCCTCGAGAACAGCCTTGGGAGCGCCCTCGACGACCTCCTTGGCCTCCTTCAGGCCAAGGTTGGTGAGCTCACGGACGGCCTTGATGACCTGGATCTTGTTGTCGCCGAAGCCCTCGAGCACGACGTCAAACTCGGTCTTCTCCTCGGCCTCAGCAGCGCCAGCAGCGGGAGCGGCGACAACAGCGGCAGGAGCAGCGGCGGAAACGCCGAAGGTGTCCTCGATAGCCTTAACGAGCTCGGAAGCCTCGAGAAGGGTCATTTCCTTAAGAGCATCGATGATCTCATCGGTGGTAAGCTTAGCCATTTCTAAGTCCTTTCGGTTTCCGTGTCTGTGCACGGAGATCAGTTAAAACACGGCGCGAATGCGCCAGGGGTGCGGCGTTGCCGCCGCGGGTGAAAACAGCGACTAGGCTGCCTTCTGCTCGGAGACCTGCTGGATCGAACGAGCGAGACCAGAGGAAACGCCGTTGACGCAGACAGCGATGTCGCGAGCGAAACCGGAGATGAGACCGGCAATCTGGCCGAGAAGCTGATCCTTGGTGGGCAGCTCGGCGATAGCCTTAACATCATCAGCGGAAACGGCCTTGCCGTCGGAGATACCGCCCTTGATCTCAAGGACGCCCTTGGACTTAGCGGAGAAGTCCTTAAGGGTCTTAGCGGCCTCAACCGGCTCGGTCTCGTAGAACACATAAGCGACGGGGCCGGCGAGGATCTCGTCGAGCTCGGGCTGCTCCTGGTTCTTGAGAGCGATCTTGACCAGGTTGTTCTTGTAGACCTTCATCTCGGCGCCGCACTCGCGAAGCTGATGACGCAGCTCCTGAGCCTGCTTAACCGTCAGACCGTTGTAGTTGACGACGAACAGACCGGCGTTCTCGGCGATACGGGACTCGATCTCTGCAACCTTGTCGATTTTGTACTGCTGGGGCATGAATTACACCTCCTCGAATTCTTTCCGGGCACGGTCCGCCACAAGGACGTGACGGGGGCATGTCCAAAAAGAAAGCCCCCGCGCTGCATGAGCGACGGGGGCGAGAAGACATATCTACTCGACCACCTCGGCTGGCGGGATATCCCATTAAGCTCGCGGGCGATGCCCGTTTGCACCGGCTGTCTCTGGCAGCGGATTCGTGCGTGAACCGGAAGTATTATGGCGGGGACCCCGGCGTCGGTCAACGGAAAACCGGGCTGCACACAATTCCACCATCCGGCACGCTCCGCCGAAGGCCAGGCGCAAGGTTTTCGCTCGGTAAAGTCCTGGGCTCGCACGAAGGCCACATTAAGTGGCCTTCGGCTCGTGCGGAATCTACGAAAACCTTGCGCCTGGCCTTCGGCGGCGCGGCCTGCGTCAACTATGGGGCAGCCCGGTTTTCCGTTGGCCGGCGCGCCCCACTCATAATGCTTGGGTCGGTGGGCTGATGTGTTGCATCCCTGAGGGCTACAGGGTTGAAATGAAGGTGGACAGGCGGGTTAAGCCTTCGTCCAGGTTTTCGTCGCTTACGCAGTAGCTTAGGCGGATGTGGCCTTCGGTTCCGAAGCAGTCGCCTGGGACTAGGGCTACGTTTGCTTCTTTGATGGCTTTGATGCAGAAGGCTTCGCTTGTTAGGCCGAATTGTTTGATGCTCGGGAAAGTGTAGAAGGCTCCTGCGGGCTCTACTGCGTCGAGGCCCATGGCGTTTAAGGCTGCGAGCACGCGTTTGCGGCGGGCTCGGTAGACTTTGAGCATGGGGGTGGGGTCGACGGTGAGGGCTCGAGCTGCGGCGTCCATTTCGAAGGAGACGGCACTCGATACTAAATATTGGTGGGCCTTTGCGATCTCGGTGATGACGGGGGTTGCCGCTGCGAGCCAACCTAAACGCCAGCCGGTCATGGCCCAGGGCTTGGAGAAGCTCTCGATGACCACCGTCTGCTCGCGTAGCTCCGGGTGGCGCTGGGCAAATCGCTCGTAGCCGTCCACGTAGACCAGGCGGTTATATACGTCGTCGCAGACCACGTAGATGCCCGCCTGCTCCGCCACGTGTGCCACGGCGTCGAGCGATGCCGCGTCGAGAATGCAACCCGTGGGATTGTTGGGCGAGCAGATGACGATGGCCTTAGTCGCCGGCGTCACACAGGCACGAAGCGCCTCCTCATCAATCTGGAATTGCGCAGGCTCTGTATCCAAAAAGACCGCTTTGGCGTGATTGGCCACAACGATGCTCTCGTACAGGCCAAAGGCCGGCGTGGGGATAATGACCTCGTCGCCGGGGTTGAGCATAGCCATGAATGTTGCCGACAGGGCCTCGGTCGCGCCGTCGGTCAGGATGACCTCGTCGGCCGAAAACGTAAGGCCCGCATCCCCCATGTAGGCAGACAGCGCTTCGCGCAGAGCGGGGCGACCGTTGTTGGGCGGATAGTGCGTGTCGCCGCGGTCCAACGAAGCGGTCACCTCGGCGCTAATCATATCGGGCGTGGAAAAATCGGGCTCGCCGAGCGCGAGCGCAATGCATCCTGGGTACTGGGCAGCGAGCGCGTTAATCCGACGGATGCCGGAGGGCTTGAGCGTGGCAAGCGAGGTGTTCATGGGCAGACGCATGGCGTTCCTTTCGTAAGGGTTGCACTAGGATAGCGCGGCGAGGCACCGCCAGACGGTGTAACCTAAACGGAAACCAACCGGAAAGGAGGCGGCATGGAGACGACCACACGCGGCGATGTACCAAAAACGTTGCGAACCATTGCGTATATCAGCATTCCCGATAGCGCCGATCTTGAGTTTTTGCTCTGGGATCTGCAGGATGCCATCGCCGCCTATACTCAGCTTTCTGGCACCACGCTCCCCCGCCCGATCGATTTGGAAGCGGATGATGCCGGTGCAGTCGATGGCATCGTGCTGGCCATTGAAGATGTGGCTGACGATGAGACGTTGACAGCCATCGAGCAGGCGCTTGAGCGCTTTGGCGGTACGGGAACGCGCGTCTATGCCGCGATTCGAGCCGCACAGGAGGGCGCTAAGCAGGCGCGCGGGACCGCCGTTCGTCTGCACGAGGCATGTGAGCGCCATGGCCAATTGTGGTGTGGCGGCGTTGTCGTCTGTGCCGGCAGCGGTATTGCGGCGCTTCGCCATTCCCCACGCATGGGCCTCTTGCGCCGACCATTTTCGGAAGCGATGGATAAGCTTGTGGGCGCTGTGCGCATGGGATGCTCTATTGAGCATGCGCAGCGACTTGGCGGCGACAATGCCGGTAGCGTCGATGCCGACGGCATGATTTGCGCCGAGCCAGCCGTGCCCGCGCCGATCTGGCGAGGCGTTCTGAAACGTCTGGGCGCCCATGCTCAGTCAAATATCTAAATTAGAGAGCGGCCCAGTCAACGGCTTCGTGCCAGCACTCAACAAGGCGCTCCAGACGCCAAGCCGCGTTAGCGGGACTAGTTGACGGCAATACGACAGCGGCCAGACCCGTCCGCTCCTGTAGATAGCGCTTATAGAGGCGCCCCGCCGTACCACCGTTGCATATCACCTGCTCAATGGGAGCTGCACCGGTAATGCGCTCGATATGTGCCGGCACAACATTGCGAATGCTCGCGTCACTCGAGCCCCTAATGTCGCAGCTCTCAATCACATCCCACAGGGCTACGCCGCCGTTCAGCAGCATGGATCGCTTGGCGGCAATCGAGGCGTCGAGCGTCGCAGGCTCGCTGTCCGCCAAAAGGTCGCCCTCGTTGGGCGGCACGGGCACACCGAGGCACGCGGCCATCACGCGCCAAAAGCGATTCTGGGGGTTGCCGTAATAAAAATCATTGGCACGCGAAAGCACCGAGGGAAACGACCCCAGCACCAAAACGCGCGAGTGCTCGTCAAACACGGGTTCAAACCCATGCTCAATATGTTGATAGCCCTCGTCCGGCGCGGCCACGAGCTAGGCCCTCAGCAGATAGCGCACCTCGTAGGGTGCAAGCTCAAGGGAGCCAGCCAACTCGACCGTGGGCATGCCGTCGGCAAGCAGATCGACAAAGGACCCGTTGAGCTCGCCGGCGCCAAAGGTGTAAGGCTCGTCCACGGCGTTCACCGCCACGAGCACCGTCGCGCCGTCGCAGGCGCGCTCGAACAGCAGCTGCTTGTTCTGGATCACCACGTTGCGATAGGCACCGTAGTTGAGAACACGGGCCGCCGTATCGTCGGCCGAGCGCAGGTGCGTGAGCTGCGTGATGAACGCCGTCAGCTCGTTGGGCGCAGGCTCATCGAGCGCAGGGCGCAGCGCCCAGTCGCCATCGGGGCCGCCCTTTTCGCCGGCAATCCCCCACTCGCTGCCGTAGTAGACGCACGGAATGCCCGGCATTCCAAAGAGCATGCCGTAGGCGGGGCGCAGGCAGGACTTGTCCGTCAGGATGCTCGCCAGGCGCGGCACATCGTGGTTGTCGACAAACGACAGCAGATGCTTGCCGCGATAAATGCACCACGGGTCACCGCCAAACTGGCGATGAAGAGAGTGGGCAATCTCGAACATGTTGATCGAATTAAAGCTGGAGTACAGGCCCTTGTAGCACTCGTAGTTGGTGCAGGAGTCGAGCATCTCGTCGTTGACGATCTGGTTGTAGTCGCCGTGGAGCGTCTCACCAATCAGCGCAAAGTCGGGCTTGAGCTCACGGGTAAAAGTATGCAGGCGGCGCATAAAGTCGCGGTCGAGCATATAGGCGACGTCCAGTCGCAGACCGTCGACGCCAAAGACCTCGACCCAGTGACGCACAGACTCAAGCAGGTAATCGACCACAGCGGGGTTTTGCAGGTTGAGCTTCACAAGCTCAAAATGGCCCTCCCAGCCCTCGTACCAAAAGCCGTCGCCGTAGCACGAGTCACCGTCGAAGCTGATGTGGAACCAGTCCTTGTACGGCGAGTCCCACTTGCGCTCCTGCACGTCGCGGAAGGCCCAAAAACCGCGGCCGACGTGGTTGAAGACGGCATCGAGCACCACGCGGATGCCATGGGCATGCAGCGTGTCGCATACGGCGGCAAAGTCGGCGTCCCCACCCAGGCGGCGGTCGATGTGGCGCAGGCTGCGCGTATCGTAACCGTGGCTATCAGATTCGAGCGGCGGGTTGATGAGCACAGCACCAACGCCGAGATCCTGCAGGTAGTCGGCCCATTGGGCGATCTTCATAATGGGCGCATCGGGGTTTGGCGCGGCGTTGACAGCCTGGGCGAGCTCATCCTCGGCAACGGGCGCGGCGTTTTCGCGCGGAGCTCCGCAAAAGCCCAGCGGATAGATCTGATAGAACGTCGTCTCGTATGCCCACATAGCAACCTCCCGGTAAGCTCAACACAACGACATCCATTGTATGCCCAGCAGAGTAGTTAATTTGGGACGGGGCTCTTTTAGCCACCCCGACCCTCCTGGGTTGTGATTAGGCGACGGGCTTGGCGCGACGGATGGCTGGGAACAGCACGGTGATGGCGAGGATGACGCCCACGACGGTAATCGCCCCGCCCACGAAGCCAATCCAAGCGATACCGGGACCCGAAACCACGGCACCGCCGATTGCGGTGCCCGTGCCGATGCCCAGATTGAACAGGCCCGAGAAGATCGACATGGCGACGGCCGACGAATCCGCCGGCGTGTACTTGATGAGCTCGGCCTGGAACGCCACGTTAAAGGCCGTGGCGCAGCAGCCCCACAGCGCGCAGACGGCAAGCACTGCCACGAGCGACGATGCGACCGGACCCATAAGCAGCAGAGCCACCGGCACGCCGGAGAGCGTGATAGCCAAGAACGGGAAGCGATGCCCGTCGAACAGGCGGTCAAACAGCCAGCTGCCCACCAGACCGGAGAAGCCAAACGCCGTCAGCGTCATGGTGATGGCGCCCGCGTCGACGTGTGCGACCTGCGCCAGGAAAGGCTCAATGTAGCTGTAGCTTGCGTAATAGCCGGTCGCCATAAAAACCGTGACCGCGTAGAGCGCGACCAGGAACGGATTCTTGAGCAGCTCGGGCAGCTGTTTGACGGTAAAGCGCTCGCCCGCCGGCATGGCCGGGAACACCGCGGCCTGGTAGACGACCGCGATGGCTGAGAGGGCCCCGACCACGGCAAACGTCATGCGCCAGCCCACGGCCAGCCCGATGGCGCGGCCGATCGGCAGGCCAAAGATCTGCGCGATGGACGAGCCCGTGGCGATCATGCTGATGGCGAGCGCTCCGTGGCGACTGTCGACCAGGCGCGAGGCCATAATCGAGGCGACCGACCAGAACACGGCATGCGCGCAGGCGACCACCAGACGTGCGCAAACCAAAATAGGATAGGTGGGCGCCACGGCGGACAGGAACTGGCCCAGCGAGAACACGGCGAGCACGCCGAGCAGCATCCGCTTGAACTCAAAGCGCGAGGCAAACACCATAAGCGGCAGCGACAGCAGCATGACGCCCCAGGCGTAGACCGAGATCATGATGCCTGCTTGGGCCTCCGTGAGCGAGAACGATGCGGCAATATCAGTCAGAAGACCGATGGGCATGAACTCCGACGTGTTGAATACGAACGCGCAACAGGCGAGCCCAATAAGCGGGAGCCACTGCTTGAGTGAGATGCCATCTTGTCTTGCCTGAGTCATGTAGGAAACCTCTCCGATTGTCTTGGGCGGTGGGCGATTATATAGCAACGGCCCCGCATCCGTCAGTACAGATGCGGGGCCGCAATCAACTCAATACACAGAGGTTGCGCCGTCAATAAATAACTAAGCCAAACCCAGCAATATGCCCGCCGAATGCACGACAAACGCCACGATCCAGGCGACCGTCACCTGAAACGCGAACACAGCAACGGCATAGCGCGTGCCCAGCTCGCTCTTGACGGCGCCGATGGACGCCACGCAGGGCGGGTACAGCAGCGTAAAGACCAGGAACACGTAAGCGGTAAACGGCGAAAACATGGTTGACAGCACCGCGGGCGACGTTGCGCCCAAAAGCACCGTGAGCGTCGAGATGACGCTCTCCTTGGCGATGAGTCCCGTGACGAGCGCCGTCGAGGCGCGCCAGTCGCCAAAACCGAGCGGGGTCAACACCGGCGCGATGATGCTACCCAGACCGGCAAGCAGACTCTGCGACTGATCGGCGACCACATTAAAGCGGATATCGAACGTCTGAAGGAACCAGATGACCACGGTAGCGGCAAAGATAATGGTAAAGGCCTTGGTAATAAAGTCCTTGGCCTTATCCCATGCCAGCATCACCGTCGTCTTGACGCTCGGCAGGCGGTAGTTGGGAAGCTCCATGATAAACGGCACCGGGTCGCCCTTAAATGCCGTACGGTTGAGCACCAAAGCCGCAATGCAACCAACCGCAATACCAATCAGATAGAGCGAGACCATGGCGGGAACCGTCGCCTGTGGGAAAAACGCCCCGCACAGCAGACCATAGACCGGCAACTTGGCCGAGCAGCTCATGAACGGCGTGAGCATGACCGTCATCTTGCGGTCATGCTCGGATGGGAGCGTACGGGTCGACATGATAGCCGGCACGGTACAGCCAAAACCGACGAGCATAGGCACGAAGCTGCGGCCCGACAGGCCAAAGCGACGCAGCACCTTATCCATGACAAAGGCCACGCGTGCCATGTATCCGGAGTCTTCCAGAATGGAGAGGAACAAGAAGAGCACGACGATAATCGGAAGGAAGGTCAGCACGCTGCCCACGCCCGTAAGCACGCCGTCGACAGCCAGCGAGCGCACCACGTCGTTGGTTCCGAACGCCTTGAGGCCCGCATCGGCCGAGGCGATGATGACAGCGATGCCGTCCTCCATGAGCCCCTGCAACGCCGCGCCGATCACGCCAAACGTCAGCCAAAAGACGAGGCCCATGATCACCAGGAACGCCGGAATGGCCGTGTAGCGGCCCGTCAGGATGCGGTCGATCTTGACGGAGCGCACGTGCTCGCGGCTCTCGTGCGGTTTGACGACGCAGCGCCCACACACGTCGCCGATAAAGCAAAAGCGCATATCGGCCAGCGCGGACAGGCGGTCGGTGCCGGCCTCGCCCTCCATCTGAGTAATGATGTGCTCGATAGCGTCGAGCTCGTTGCGATCCAGGTGAAGCGCCTCGGTCACCAGCTCGTCGCCCTCAACCAGCTTGGTCGCCGCAAAACGCACGGGAATGTGCGCCGTCGCGGCATGGTCCTCGATAAGGTTGGCGATGCCGTGGATGCAGCGATGCAGCGCACCGCCGTCTGGACCATCGGGTGCGCAAAAGTCCAGGCGACCGGGACGCTCGCGGAACCGCGCCACGTGCAAGGCATGATCCACCAGCTCGCCGATACCCTCGTTGCGGGCAGCGCTAATGGGGACAACGGGCACGCCCAGCAGGCTCTCGAGCAGGTTGACGTCCACGGCGCCGCCGTTGGCCGTCACCTCGTCCATCATGTTGAGCGCGATGACCATGGGGCGGTCGAGCTCCATAAGCTGCAGCGTCAGGTACAGGTTGCGCTCGATGTTGGTGGCGTCAATGATGTCGATGATGGCGTCCGGGCGCTCGTCGAGGATGAACTGACGGCTCACGACTTCTTCGCCTGTGTACGGCGACAGGGAGTAAATGCCGGGCAGGTCGGTAACGCTCGCCTCGGGGTGGTTGCGAATGGTGCCGTCCTTGCGGTCGACCGTCACGCCGGGAAAGTTACCGACGTGCTGGTTGGAGCCCGTAAGCTGGTTGAACAGCGTGGTCTTGCCGCAGTTTTGGTTACCGGCAAGGGCAAAATGCAGCGGCGCGCCCTCGGGCACGGCCGTTTTTGCCGCACGGGGTGAATACGTCCCCTCGCCCAGGGCCGGGTGGTCCGTCGTGCCGATTGCGGCGTTAACGCGCGGGCCGGTATCGGTGTCGTGCACATCCACGAGCTCAATGCGTGCGGCATCGTCCTTGCGCAGCGTCAACTCGTAGCCACGTAGGCGGATCTCGAGCGGGTCACCCATGGGGGCGTACTTCATCATGGTGACTTCGGTGCCCGGCGTTAGACCCATGTCCAAAATATGCTGTCGGAGTGCCTGATCGTCCGATGCCACCGATGCGACAACGGCGTCCTTTCCAATCTCGAGCGTATCGAGCTTCACGTCCGTGCTCCTCCCCCGACGCCCACAGGGCGTTGCATTTAGTTTACCTTGGCTAACCGTTTGCCACGGCTAACCAATTGTAACCATGCATGATAGCGCGAACGCACAACGACGTTCAATCGACAGATTGCTGCAAGGACCGTCCCCAAGTGCCGGCACAAAAGGAACGTCCCCAAGTGCCGCATCTGGGCCATGGCAACGCCGATGTTTTGGCGCGAACAGCGAAAGCCCGCCAGGGCGAGCAAGGTGCCCTGAAACGAGGCGGCATTGACCTTCTGGTCATGCCGCCGAAGTTGAAAGGCAGATTGCCGCCCCGGCGGGCTTGCAGCGTCAAGTAGTTACGGCGTTTGGTAAAACGCCGTAACTAAAACCCGTGGCGCTCCAGAAAGCGGAAGGCTAGGCGAATCCAGGGGCGGACCGCCACCTGCTTGTCCTCGTTGTCGACCGCGGTGTTGGCGTTGCCGAGCGAAAGGCCGTGACCGCCCTGGTCAAAGACGTGCATCTCGCAAGCGACGCCCTCCTCGGCCATGCGCTGCGCAAACGGGTAGACCTGCGCGATCGGCGCCGTCTTGTCGTCGGACACGCCCCACACAAAAGTCGGTGGCATCTGACGCGAAACATGCGTGGTGGGGCAGATGTCGGCCAGATGCTCGTCAGTTGCCTCGCCGCCCGTCACCATCGACAGGTAGTCGTTGAGCAGATCGCGCCCCGTCTTGCCGCCCGTCTTGGGCACACGCAAGTCAATGCGCGGATCGCGCGTCTGCATGTCGCGCACATAGGCAAAGTCGAGCAATGGATAACCCAGCACCAAGGCATCGGGACGAATGTCGTCCGGACGCGCCCCGGCAAGTGCCGCGAAGGGGCCGGTCTTCCACTGCGTTGCCAGCGAGGCGCAGATCATGCCGCCCGCCGAGAATCCCACGACGCACACGCGCTTAGGATCGACATGCCACTCGTCGGCGTTGGCGCGCACCGTGGCGACCATCTTGGCAAGGTCTGCCTGGGGGTGCGGAAAGCTCACGTCACCCGTAGAACTCGTGACATAGTTGAGCACAAAGGTCTGGTAACCGTGATCCAAAAACGCAAACGCCACCGGGTCCTGCTCGTGCGGAGCGATATGCGTAAACCCGCCTCCGCCGCAGATGATCACCGCGGGGCGGCGGCCATTGGGCTTGTCGGGCAGCGGCTCGGCACCCAAATACGTAAACGTCGCCGGATAATCCTCGGTCGGCTCCTCGCCCCACAGCGCATGATTCTCGACAATCATATGTGCTCCCTTCGCGCAAATTATGCGCCCTTGTTTTTCGCCTTCAAGCGTACCCCACTTAAACCCGTGGCGCAGAAACACTCCGGCAATAAGTTTCCCTTCAACTGATATATCACATAATCCCAGTTCAGAGGTATCTTTGAGCAGCGTAGAATAGGGGCGTTGACCAAGCCGCGAAACACATGTGAAATGTTTCCGGCAAACCAAACGCGCGATATGCGCCTATTTAAGTTGGAGGCAACTATGGGTCTGCTCGATTCGCTTAAGTCCACCTTCACCTCGACCGGCGAGGCGTCCGTTCCGCCCGCAGCAAGCTTCGCTACCCGCGAAGGCGTCATCTACGCCCCCGTCAACGGCGTGCTCGTCAACCTGGACGAGGTTCCCGACGAGACGATCGCCTCGGGCATGCTTGGCCAGGGCTATGGCATCGAGCCCATTACCGGCACCATCTATGCGCCCGCCAACGGCCGCATAGGCGCCACCACTGTCACCAACCACTCCATTGGCATGATCACCGAGGACGGTCTTCGCGTGTTTATCCATGTCGGCCTGGGCACCGTGGAAATGAACGGCAAGGGTTTTGCCCGCTTTGTCGAGATGGGCGATGTGGTCAAGGCAGGCCAGCCGCTCATCAGCTTCGATCGCGAGGCCATTAAGGCCGCTGGTCACGAGGACATCGTGACCGTCATCGTCTCCGAGCTCGATCGTCTTAAGAGCATCGACCATGTCGGCGAGTCTGGAACGCTTATCGGCGGCAACCCGCTCGTCAAGCTTGGCGACCCGCTGCTGGTAGCCAAGACCAAGTAGCCAGGCCCCGCGCCACACAGCCAAAAGGCACCTCGTCAAGTGCCCGCGACCATTTGGCCGCGGGCACTTTTCGTTTGAAAAACCATCTCGCCAATGCCTTATCTGTATAGCCCAAATGAGCCGAGCTGCTAGAATACCGAACTGTATGGATAACTATCATTCAACCGTTATGGGAGGATACGTGAACCGCACCAAAATCGCGCAGCTCTATGCCGATGCCGAGTCGCTCGGCGGCCAGACTGTCACCGTCGCCGGCTGGGTTAAGTCCGTCCGCGACATGAAGAACTTTGGCTTTGTTACGCTCAACGACGGCAGCTGCTTCCGCGACCTGCAGGTCGTCATGAACCGCGAGGCACTCGACAACTACGACGAGATCGCCCATCAAAACGTCTCGGCCGCACTCATTTGCACCGGCACCGTCAAGCTGACCCCCGATGCGCCCCAGCCTTTCGAGCTTTCTGCCACCTCCATCGAGGTCGAGGGCGTCAGCGCCCCGGATTACCCGCTGCAGAAGAAGCGCGCAACCGTCGAGTTCCTGCGCACCCAGCAGCACCTGCGTCCGCGCACCAACCTGTTCCGCGCCGTGTTCCGCATCCGCTCTGTCGCGGCTGCCGCCATCCACCGCTTCTTCCAGGAGCAGGGCTTTGTCTACGTCAACACCCCCATTATCACCACGAGCGACTGCGAGGGCGCCGGCGAGATGTTCCGCGTGACCACGCTCGACCCCAAAAATCCGCCCCTCACCGAGTCCGGCGAGGTCGACTGGAGCCAGGACTTCTTTGGCAAGCATGCGAGCCTCACCGTGTCCGGCCAGCTCAATGCCGAGAACTTCGCCATGGCCTTTGGCGACGTGTACACCTTTGGCCCCACCTTCCGTGCCGAGAACTCCAACACCACGCGCCACGCCGCCGAGTTTTGGATGATCGAGCCCGAGATGGCCTTTGCCGACCTTAACGACTACATGGATAACGCCGAGGCCATGCTCAAGTACGTCCTTAAGGACGTCATGGCAACCTGCCCCGACGAGCTCAATATGCTCAACAAGTTTGTGGACAAGGGTCTGCTCGAGCGCCTGGACCATGTCGCCAACTCCGACTTTGCCCGCGTTACCTACACCGAGGCCGTCGAGATCCTGGAACAGGCAGTCGCTGCTGGCCACCAGTTTGATTACCCCGTCAGCTGGGGCATCGACCTGCAGACCGAGCACGAGCGCTTCCTGACGGAGGAGCACTTTAAGCGCCCGACCTTCGTGACCGACTACCCGGCCGAGATCAAGGCGTTCTACATGCGCATGAACGAGGACGGCAAGACCGTCGCCGCCGCCGACTGCCTGGTTCCCGGTATCGGCGAGATTATCGGCGGCTCCCAGCGCGAGGAGCGCCTGGATCTGCTCGAGGCCCGCATCAAGGATCTGGGCATGAATCCCGAGCAGTACAAGTACTACCTTGACCTGCGCCGCTACGGTTCCTGCAAGCACGCCGGCTACGGTCTGGGCTTCGAGCGCTTGGTCATGTATCTGACCGGCGTGGGCAACATCCGCGACGTCCTGCCGCACCCGCGCACCGTGGGCAACGCCGACTTCTAATCGTCGGACGCTAGCTCGCGTCGCCACACGCCAACGCTCATCGCATAAGCGTCTCTCGACATCGGTCGAGAGACGCTTTTTTCAACAGCATCCGTCAAGCTTTTGGCAAGTTTTTGGTCAGTTGAGCAGGGCTGTTGAAAACTCGACTCGCCGTTTGCCGACGACTACCGACCGCCCAGAGCGCCCTGCGCCCCTGGGAAAGCCCCGCGTCCTAGGCTCCATACCGTCGCCACCCAAAACGGAAAGGACGTGGGCACGATGACCGAAGCCGCTGTTGAAACCTACGACACCACGACGAGGGGCGCCGCCTCGATGGCAGCCTATCGCGCCGTTCGCATCCTACAACTATTAAGCGAAAACACCGGCGAGGACAAGGCCATGCTTTCCGATGAGTTGATTCGGCGCCTCGCCCATCCCGACGACCCCGCCCGCATGCCCATCTCGGCGGCGCGGCGCAGCATCTACACCGCCATCTCCGCGCTTCGCCATGCCGGATACGAAATTGAGTACAAACGCGGCGTGGGCTACAAACTTCTTACCCGTCCGCTCACCGACGAAGAGATCATCCGGCTCCACGGTATGGTCATGCGCAACCGCTCCACGCCTATCGCTATCCGCGAGAGCATGGCGCAGCACTTAGTTGCCATGGCGAGTGCCGACGTTCGCGGCTACCTCGATACACCCGAACCCGTTCCAAGCGCAGGCAGCAAGGCTACCAAGGCAACACGCACGCCCATCAAGCGCATCGACACGTGCGAGCTCGTCGAGCAGGCCATCGACCACGGAACCACGGTGAGTTTTGATATTTCGAGCGTCACGGCACGTGGCGAAACCGAAGTAGCACGGATGACACTCCGCCCCTTTGCCATCAGGCAGCGCGATGGCATCTCGTATTTGCTGGGAACGGTCTATGACGCCCGAGGTGCCGATGACACGCTGCGCACCGTAGAGATTGGCCGCATGAGAAACGTCACCACACGTCTCCTCGACGGCAAGAAGCTCTTCGCCGCCCTCGACGAGGAGGAGGACGACGCCTCCTCCGCCGCATAAGACCCTCCGCCGCCCATTCGACTACCCGTACCGCCCATCCGATTCTGTATTAAAAAACCCGCCAGGCTGTTGTAAAAATGGACATCAGCGCTACTATAGTTCCACTTGCACTTTGTCCCAGTGCAGTGTTTCCAGCCATTTTTATACTGGGGGTAATGATATGAAGGACATCACCATCAGCCGCAGGAGCCTTCTGGTCTCCGCCGGCCTGCTCGCGCTCGCCCCGCTCGCCGGATGCGGCGGCAACTCTGGTTCCGGCTCTGCTGCCGCCGGTTCCGACTACACCATCGGCGTTCTGCAGCTCACCGAGCACTCCGCACTCGATGCCGCCAACGACGGCTTTGTCAAGGCCATCAAGAAGAGCGGCCTTAAGGTCAAGATCGACCAGAAGAACGCCCAGAACGACCAGTCCACGTGTAAGTCCATTGCCGACAAGTTTGTGGGTGACAACGTCAACCTGATTTATGCCATCGCCACGCCCGCCGCGCAGGCTGCCGCCGGCGCCACGGCCGATATCCCCATCGTGGGCTGCGCCATCACCGACTACGCCGCCTCCGGCCTGGTCCAGGACAACGACAAGCCCGGCACCAACGTCACGGGCGCTTCCGACCTCACCCCGGTCGCCGAGCAGCTCGAGATGATGCAGAAGGTCCTGCCCGACGTTAAAAAGGTCGGCCTGCTCTACTGCACCGCCGAGTCCAACTCCGACGTCCAGATCAAGGCCGCCAAGAAGGAGCTCGACAAGCTGGGACTCGAGTACACTGACTTCACCGTCTCGAGCTCCAACGAGATTCAGTCCGTCGTCGAGTCTGCCGTGGGCAAGGTCGACGCGCTGTACTCCCCCACCGACAACACCATCGCCGCGGGCGCCTCGCAGGTGGGCCAGATCTGCAAGGAGAACAAGCTTCCCTTCGTGACTGGCGAGGAGGGTATGTGCATGGCCGGCGGCCTGTTCACCCTCTCCATCAACTATGAGGACCTGGGCTACGCCGCGGGCGAGATGGCCGTTAAGATCCTGAAGGGCGAGGCCAAGCCCGAAGACATGCCGATCAAGCACCTCTCGAGCAAGGACCTGGTCGTCGTCAAGAACGACGAAATGGCCGAGGCCCTGGGCATCGACCTTTCCGCTCTGGACGCGTAATGCCATACGCGGCATGCGCCTAGAGCCCGTGCTCGCGCTTTAGGCGCGTTATTCAATATCTGAGCCACAGGGGCGGGCGCTGTAGACCGGCGTCCGCCCTGCTTGTTTCAGGTAAAACAAAACGTCTGTCCGCAGCTCTTCTATGCATTGTTACCGCTATTATGGTGAATCACGTGTCCACCCTATCCTAGGAGGTATGAAGCATGCTCATTGCATTGCAGGGCGCTGTTTCGCAGGGCGTCCTCTGGGGCATTATGGTGCTTGGCGTGTTTATCACGTTCCGCCTGCTCGACATTCCCGATATGACCTGCGACGGCAGCTTTGCCCTCGGCGGCTGCGTCTGCGCTGTGCTCATCGTCAATAACAACGTCGACCCGCTGCTCGCCGTGCTGGCCGGTATGTGCGCCGGCGCCATCGCGGGTGCCGTCACGGGTATTTTGACCACCGTCTTCGAGATTCCCGCGATCCTCGCCGGAATCCTCACCCAGATCAGCCTGTGGTCCATCAACCTGCGCATCATGGGCAAGTCCAATACGCCCATTCTTGCCAAGGGCACCGTGTTCTCGGCCGTCAGCAATATGACCGGTCTGCCGCAGTCCACCGTTGCCATCATCTTGGGCATCCTGCTCGCCGTGGCTATCGTTGCCATCCTGTATTGGTTCTTTGGCACCGAGATCGGCTCGGCGCTGCGCGCCACCGGCAACAACGAGTACATGATCCGCGCTCTGGGCGTCAACACCAACTCCACCAAGATGATCGCCCTCGTGCTCTCCAACGCCCTCATCGGCCTTTCGGGCGCGCTCATCTGCCAGAGCCAAAAGTATGCCGACATTGGTATGGGCACCGGTGCCATCGTTATCGGTCTTGCCGCCATTGTTATCGGTGAGGTGCTCGGCCGTCTGCTGCCCGGCGGCCTCACGCAGTTTAGCGTCCGTCTTGCCTCCGCCGTCTTTGGCTCCGTGGTGTACTTCCTTATCCGCGCCATCGTGCTGCAGTTGGGCATGGACGCCAACGACATGAAGCTGCTCTCCGCCGTAATTGTCGCTGTGGCCCTGTGCGTGCCCGTGGTTTGGGAGCGCTATAAGCTCCGCAGCTCCTACACGAAGGGGGATGAGGCAGATGCTTAAGCTCTCGCACGTCAAGAAGACCTTTAACAAGGGCACCGTCACCGAGAAGCGCGCGCTCACCGGCGTCGACCTCACCCTGAATGACGGCGACTTTGTAACCGTGATCGGCGGCAACGGCGCCGGCAAGTCCACGCTGCTCAACATGATCGCCGGCGTGTACCCGCTCGATTCGGGCGTTATCGAGCTCGACGGCACCGACATCTCGCGCCTGAGCGAGTCGCAGCGCGCCAAGTACCTGGGCCGCGTGTTTCAGGACCCCATGCGCGGTACCGCTGCCGACATGCAGATCGCCGAGAACCTGGCCCTCGCCAAGCGTCGCGGCCAGCGTCGCGGCCTTTCGTGGGGCGTCACCAAGGCCGAGAAAGATGAGTACGTTGAATTGCTCAAGCGCCTGGACCTTGGTCTGGACACGCGTCTCAACGCCAAGGTCGGCCTGCTCTCGGGCGGCCAGCGCCAGGCACTCACCCTGCTGATGGCCACGCTCACCAGGCCGCGCCTGCTGCTGCTCGACGAGCACACCGCGGCCCTCGACCCCAAGACGGCCTCTAAGGTGCTCAACCTGACCGAGGAGATCGTCGACGAGAACCACCTGACCACGCTCATGGTCACGCACAACATGAACGACGCCATCCGTCTGGGCAACCGTCTGATCATGATGCACGAGGGCCATGTGATCTACGACGTGGCGGGCGATGAGAAGAAGTCGCTCACCGTAGCCGACCTGCTGCAGAAGTTCGAGGAGGTCTCGGGCGGCGAGCTCGCCAACGACCGCATGCTGCTGAGCTAAAACCTGCCAAAAAGGGACAGGTTTATTTTGGCAGGTTTTATCTGCGCAAACGTCAAAACCGCCGCTAAGGGACAGACGCCCTTGCGGCGGTTTTCGCATATTATGTCGATAATCCGATATTCAACCAGACATTCTGGCTAAGGACTAAGGAAACTGCCACGAGAAGCTCTCTTCCCCGTCTCGCCTTGACCGCCGCACTCCTTGCCGGCGTGCTCGTCGGCGCCCCAGCTTACGCCACCGCGGCCACCCCATCTCAAGTTATCGGCCCGTCCGATGTGATCGGACGGGCTTCTTGGTGGGTATCATGGTTGGACGATCATAAGGAGGTTTTCCCTACATGGATTTGTTTGAGCCGATTCTTCATTTCTTTGAGCAACGGTGGGTCCACAACATCATCTGGGCCGTCATCTTGGCGATAGGCACCGCCGTCGCCGCCAAGGTCGTATCCAAGACCCTGAATCATCTGCTTAACCGAGACGATAACCCGCTTCCGGCATCGAGTATCTTCATCAACATCGCACGCGCCGTCATCTGGATGATCGGCGGCAGCTTTATCCTCGACAACTGCTTTGGCATTAACGCAAACGCGCTCGTCGCCGCTCTTGGCGTCGGCGGCATCGCCATCTCTCTGGGTTTCCAGGACACGCTCTCAAACCTTATCGGCGGCATGCAGGTGACGTTTATGGGCATCATCAAGCCTGGCGACAATATCGAGGTCGGCGGCGTGTCGGGCGTGGTCCAGGACATCACCTGGCGCCACACGACCATCGAAGATGCCTGCGGGCAAACCATCATCGTCCCCAACTCCAACATCTCCAAGAACACGCTCGTGCATTTGATGCCCTTTGGGCGCGTGGCTGTGCCCGTTGCCGTAAAGGACACGTCCAAGTGGGCCTCGCTCGACGCGCTGGCAGACGAGCTGACCAGCGCCACCAAGGCCGCCGTGCTTCCCATCTCGGGCTTTGACAAGGAGCCGTATGTGCTCTTTAGCGAGATCGGCGACTTTGGCATTAAGGGCAAGATCATCTTTATCGTCAGCGACGACAGCACCACTTTCACCGCTGCCGACGCCTGCATCCGCGCCATCGCCCCCATCATTGCCTAAACCACCACAAAGGGGACAGGCACCTTTGTTGTGGTTTTCATTCGTGGTACCATTGTTCATATAGTTGTTTAAACGACTAAGGGAGCAACATCATGGAAGAGGCCTACCGTCAAGCACGCAAGCGCGGCGAGCAAGGACGTCGACGCGCCATTAGTCAAAGCGAGTATCCGTACCTCACGGACCTCGATAGCTTGGTTGCCCAGCTCCCCTTAGGCCAGCGAGAGAATGTCGGCCTGAGAGACATTCCGCTCGAAATGGTCGTCGGTACGGTTACCAAGGGCCGTCAGTCCGCCTTTTCATGCAACTTTATGCCCCTGCTGCCGTTTGGCACCGAGTTCGCCCGCAAGTGGTCCAACCTCTACGACATCCAGGTAACCGAGGGTTATCGCGACCCCATCATCGTCACCGAGTTCATGCATCGGTTCTATGTCCAGGAAGGCAACAAACGCGTCAGTGTCCTCAAATTCCTGGACGCCCCGACGGTTTCGGCCAAGGTCACCCGTCTCTACCCCGGCACATGGGATTCCGTCGAAAGCCGCCTGTACGGCGAGTTCTGCGCGTTTTGGCGCGTCTGCCCCCTATACGAGATTGAGTTCTCGCGTGAGGGAAGCTACGAGACGCTCGCCAAGATGCTCGGTCAGAACCTTATCGAAAAATGGCCGCAGAAAAAGGTCGACTACCTGCGCCACACCTTTCTGCTCTTTAAGCGCGCCTACCTTCGCGCAGGCGGCGACCACCTGGACATTACGCCCGCCGACGCCATGCTCGTCTACCTCAATGTGTACAACCAGGACCGCCTGCTGGATACGCCGACGGATATAGTCGTAAACCGCCTGTGCAAGATCTGGCGCGAGCTGGTTATTGCCGGCAAAAATGACGAGGACAAGGTCGATCTTGTCGAAGCACCGAGCGTCGACGAGGAGGAGACGCCCGCCAAGTCCACCTCCGGCGTGCTTAACTTCTTTATGGGCAAGACCGTCTATTCGGCGGCTAACCCCCTGCGCATCGCCTTTATCCATGAGTTCCCCCGTGCGATATCGAGCTGGGACAGCCTGCACGACCAAGGGCGTCAGTATCTCGATGAGCACTTTGACGGTATCGTGCGCACCGAGGCGTTCGAGGACTGTCACGATCCGGACATGTTCTACGCCGCCGTGGAAACGGCTGTCAAACATGGGGCAAACGCCATCTTCTCGACCTCGCACCGCCTGATGGAATACACGCTCAGGGCTGCCGTTGAGTATCCCCGGGTTCGGTTCCTCAACTGCTCTATCGGCCTTCCCCATCAAAGCGTCCGTTCGTACTTTGGCAAGATGTACGAGGCCAAGTTTCTCCTGGGCGCCCTTGCCGCCAGCATGGCGGACAACCACCGCATCGGCTACCACGCGTCGGTCTTCGCCTCGGGCGCACTCAGCGAGATCAACGCCTTTGCGATTGGCGCCTCGCTGCTCGACCCGCGCGCGCAGGTCATCCTCACCTGGGGCGATGTTCCCGCCGGTGGTCTTGCCGAAGCCATGTGCCGCGAAGGCGTAAGCGTCATGACCGGCGCTGACATGTCAAAGTCGCTCGAAGACCCAACGGCCTACGGGCTTCACCGCTTGGTCGACGGCAAAGTCACCGGCATCGCCATGCCCGTATGGAACTGGGGCCGTTACTACGAGCTCATCGTTCGCAGCCTTCTGCACGGCACGTGGGACGAGACCAGCGACGACAACCAAGTGCGTGCCGTCAACTACTGGTACGGCATGAGCTCCGGCGTTATCGACATCCGTTACGCTCCGGGCCTACCCTACCAGACGCGCAAACTCGTGCAGTTGCTCCGCAACGGCATTGTTGAGGGATCCATCAACCCCTTTGGCGGCGAGCTCCATAGCCAGAACGGCGTGGTACAGATCGAAGGCTTCCCTCCGCTGCCGAGCACGCAGATTGTCGAGATGAATTGGCTGGCGAACAACGTGGTAGGCACCATTCCGCAGCTCGACGATGAGCCGAAAGTCCCTGCCCTATGAAAATCCTTGCCGTAGCCGATACCGAAGAACGATGCCTTTGGGAGTGCTTTCGCAAGGAACGCTTTGAGGGAGTCGACCTGATTTTGTCCGCCGGCGATCTGGACCCGGACTATCTTGAATTTTTGGTTACGGTCATCAACAAGCCGCTCATCTACGTGCGCGGCAATCACGATGACCGCTACGCACGTCATGCACCGGGTGGATGTATCTGCGTAGAGGACAGCGTGTACACGTACCGAGGGATTCGCATTGCGGGCCTTGGCGGGTCCATGCGTTATCGCGACGGCGCCAACATGTACACCGAACGCGAGATGTCCAAGCGCATGCGTAAGCTGTCGCGTAAGGTTAGGATGGTCGGCGGGTGCGACATTCTGCTTACCCATGCACCCGCCGCCGGTATGGGTGATCTGGACGATCTGCCGCATCGAGGATTCGAGTGTTTTAACACAGCACTCGAATCCTGGAATCCCGACTACATGGTGCACGGGCATGTGCACCAAAGCTACGGTTGCGATTTTCAGCGCGAGCGTCAGCATGTGTGTGGAACGACGATCATCAACGCCTGCGGCTATACGCAGTTTGAGCTCGACCAGACGCACTACCCCATCCGCGGCTGGCAAGCAGCTTGGCTCAACTCACAAACCATGCGCCGCGAGCTCAAACGCCACGAAGCCATCGAGTCTTCAACAGCCAGAACACCCTGGTAACCACCATAAAGGGGACACTGTCCCCTTTATGGTGCTTTTGACGCGATAGCAAGAAACCCGGTCCTGCACAAGGCAGAACCGGGTTTCTTTAGCAATGCTTGCTGTACTCAGGCAGTAACTAGCAGTTACTCAGCCAGGAAGTCACGCTGGACAGCGGGATCGACCTTGACGCCAGGGCCCATGGTGGAAGACACGGAGATGGACTTGACGTACTTGCCCTTAGCAGAAGAGGGCTTGACGCGCAGAATCTCGGTGTACAGGGCAGCGTAGTTCTCGACGAGCTGCTGCTCAGAGAAGGACTTCTTGCCCAGGGGCACGTGGCAGATGCCGTAGCGGTCGGCGCGGTACTCAACGCGGCCAGCCTTGAGCTCGGAGACCATCTTGGCGACGTCCATGGTCACGGTGCCGAGCTTGGGGTTCGGCATGAGGCCACGGGGACCAAGGATCTTACCGATGCGGCCAACCTTGGCCATCATGTTCGGCGTAGCGATAGCGGCGTCGAAGTTGATCTCGCCCTTCTGAATCTGGGCGACGAGCTCGTCGGAACCGATGATGTCGGCGCCGGCAGCCTCAGCCTCACGGGCCTTCTCGCCCTCGGCGAAGACGGCAACACGAACGGTCTTGCCGGTGCCGTGGGGCAGGGAGATGGAACCACGGATGTTCTGGTCAGCCTTACGAGTATCGATGCCCAGACGGAAGTGAGCCTCGACGGTCTCGTCGAACTTGGCGGTGTCGAGCTCCTTGATGAGCTTGGCAGCCTGAAGGGGGGTGTAGAGCGTGGCGCGGTCGATCTTCTCGGCAGCGGCGTTATAGCTCTTACCATGCTTAGCCATGTGCATTACCTCCTGTGGTTAAACGGGCGTGAGCCCTCCCACATCGTATCGTGTGCCCTATTGCACACATTTAACGGGCGCCCCGGTCGGAGCACCCGCCGTTACCATAAGAAATCGCTACTCAGCGATGGTGACGCCCATGGAACGGGCGGTACCGGCGATGATCTTCTTGGCGGCGTCAATGTCGTTGGCATTGAGGTCCGGCATCTTGATCTCGGCGATCTTGGTGAGCTGCTCCTGGGAGAGCTGACCAACCTTGTCGGCCTGGGGCTTAGCGGAACCAGACTTGAGGTTCAGCTCCTTCTTGATGAGGTGAGCCGCCGGCGGGGTCTTGGTGATGAAGGAGAAGGACTTATCCTCGTAGACAGAGATCTCAACGGGGATGATGTCGCCCTTCTTGTCCTGCGTCTCGGCGTTAAAGGCCTGGCAGAACTGCATGATGTTCACGCCAGCAGCGCCCAGGGCGGGGCCGACGGGAGGAGCGGGGTTAGCTGCACCAGCAGGAATCTGGAGCTTAATGACGTTGGCAACCTTCTTCTCAGCCATGGTCATTCCTTTCGAATCACGAGTGTGAAGTACTTGCTATATCGTAAGCACGCACGTGTTAGAAGCACTCCTGAGATGAGCAGTCACAGAAGAAGCACGCTCGCGCGAACGGACGAAAACTTAAGCGATGACAGCGACCTGGTTAAAGTCGAGCTCAACCGGCGTCTCGCGGCCAAAGATCATCAGGGTGACCTTAAGCTTGCCTGCCTCGGTGTTAACCTCGGAGACCTTGCCATCAAAGTCGGTAAGCGGGCCATCGGTGACGCGGACGGACGTGCCGACCTGAATATCAACCGAGGTGCGCTTGGGCGAATCGCCCTTACCGGGACGACGAGTCATCTTGTTGTACTCGTCACGGGAAAGCGGAGCGGGCTTGCCGTTGCCGCCTAGGAAACCGGTGACGCCGGGCGTGTTGCGAACACACGTCCAAGCATCGTCATCCATCTCCATGCGGACCAGGACATAACCCGGGAAGATCTTGGAATCCTTGGTCTCGCGCTTGCCACCCTCTTTGATCTCGGTGACGCGCTCCATAGGAATCTCGATATCAAAGATACGGTCCTGCATGCCCATGGTCTCGATACGATGCTCGAGATCGGACTTTACGCGGTTCTCGTATCCGGAGTAAGTGTGAACGACGTACCAACGCTTAGACATGGTTTAGCCCCTCAATCCAGAGAACAGAGCAAGAGCCTCGCCAAAGCCAGCATCGAGCAGAGCGATGACGACGCCGACGACGACCAGAGAAGCGCAAACGACGACCGAGTAGTTCACGAGCTCCTTCTTATCGGGCCACGTGACACGCTTCATCTCGGACTTGACCGAAGCGAAATACTTCTTGGTGCGGGCGAAGAAACCAGGCTTCTCGTTCTTCTTGGACTTCGCAGCCTTCTCGTTCTTCTTGGCAACGGCCTTCTTGGCCTCAACCTTGGAGTTGGCGGCAGCGCTGTTGGCAGGTGCCGGCTGCTGAGCCTTCTTCTTGTTCTTCTTGTTGGCCATTTGGGTTACCTCCGCGCAATGCGCTTATACATGAGTAAACCGTAAGCCCCCAAGTGGGAGCTTACGGAATAATGACTGGCACGCCAGGAAGGACTCGAACCCTCAACACTCGGTTTTGGAGACCGATGCTCTACCAATTGAACTACTGGCGTATGTGACTAGAGACTAGCGAGTCTCTTTGTGCAGCGTGTGGTGACGGCACCAGGGGCAATACTTCTTGATCTCCATACGATCAGGCATGGTCGACTTGTTCTTGGTGGTCGTATAGTTGCGGCGCTTGCACTCAGTGCACGCAAGAGTAACTAGAGTACGCATGTATCCTGAACCTTTCATTTCCGCCCCGTACGGGCACGAGTTGTTACTTTATCAGCTCCACGTAAGTGCTGTCAATGAAAACCTCGAGTCAATTGGTTCTCGGTGGATCCATTCATATTTGGAACACATCAATGAAGCCATCGAGAGCTAATCGACGGTGCATCCAGGACCATTATCGATCCTCTCGACACCAGCAACGGCTCAATATCCATTGCAGAAAAGAACCCGGCACCCATATAAGTGCCGGGTTCTCTAAGTCAGCTATATCAAAGAGCTAATTTACTCAATGATCGTGGAGACGATGCCCGAACCGACGGTGTGGCCACCCTCGCGGATAGCGAAGCGCAGGCCCTCCTCCATGGCGATCGGGTGGATGAGGTCGCCCTCGATGGTGATGTGGTCACCAGGCATAGCCATCTCGGTGCCCTCGGGGAGCTTGACCGTACCGGTAACGTCGGTGGTACGGAAGTAGAACTGAGGACGATAACCATCGAAGAACGGGGTGTGACGGCCGCCCTCCTCCTTGGTCAGAACGTAGATCTCGCCGGTGAACTTGGTGTGCGGGGTAACCGAACCGGGCTTGCAGAGAACCTGGCCGCGCTCGATGTCCTCACGCTTGATGCCGCGGAGCAGCAGACCGACGTTGTCGCCAGCCTCGCAGAAGTCCATGGACTTACGGAACATCTCGATACCGGTAACGACGGTGTTCTGGGTATCCTTGATGCCGACGATCTCGACGGGCTCGTTGAGCTTGAGCTCACCGCGCTCGACACGGCCAGTAGCAACGGTACCACGACCGGAGATGGTCATAACGTCCTCAACGGCCATCAGGAACGGGAGGTCGTTGTTACGAGCAGGCGTCGGGATGTACTCGTCGACGGCCTTCATGAGCTCGCGAATGGCGTCCATCCACTTGGCGTCGCCCTCGAGAGCGCCCAGAGCGGAGCCACGGATGACGGGGATGTCGTCGCCGGGGAAATCGTACTCGGAGAGGAGCTCACGGGTCTCCATCTCGACGAGGTCGATGAGCTCGTCATCGTCGACCATGTCGCACTTGTTCAGGAAGACGACGATGTAGGGAACGCCGACCTGACGGGCGAGCAGGATGTGCTCGCGGGTCTGAGCCATGGGGCCGTCGGTAGCAGCGATGACCAGGATAGCGCCGTCCATCTGAGCAGCGCCGGAGATCATGTTCTTGACGTAGTCAGCGTGGCCCGGGCAGTCAACGTGAGCGTAGTGACGGGCAGCAGTCTCGTACTCGACGTGGGAGACGGAGATCGTAATGCCGCGCTCGCGCTCCTCGGGAGCCTTGTCGATGTTCTCGAACGCAGTGAAGTCAGCCTTGCAGCCCTCGGTCTCGGAGAGAACCTTGGTGATGGCAGCGGTCAGCGTGGTCTTGCCGTGGTCGACGTGACCAATGGTGCCGATGTTAACATGCGGCTTAGTGCGCTCAAACTTCTCTTTGGCCATAAAGCCCTCCTCTAAACAGGTCGTCCCCGGACGGGACTTTGCCTTTATACCATAGTGGCTTCTCAACATACTATTGAGAAGCCACCGTGTTACCTATGGTAGCGGTGACTGGATTCGAACCAGTGACGCCACGGGTATGAACCGTGTGCTCTAACCAACTGAGCTACACCGCCGGATGGAGCCTGCAACCAGACTTGAACTGGTGACCTCTTCGTTACCAACGAAGTGCTCTACCGACTGAGCTATACAGGCACTTGACGGGTGGGAGCTATAGGATTCGAACCTATGTAGGCAGAGCCAACGGGTTTACAGCCCGTCCCCATTAACCACTCGGGCAAACTCCCAATCGTTCAAGTATCCGCAGGTTCTTTGGTCTTTTGGACCGCCGCCCCCGCGAACGAAAAAGATAATACGATGCAACCTTGGGGGCTGTCAACGAAAACCTATAGATACACGGTGCCGGGCGTATCTATATATCTTTGACCTGCGGTTTTGTTGAGTTTAGATATGAAGGACGGTGGTTCTGGATACAGAGGTGACGTTTCCCAAGGTAACACTTTGGTGTAGTGGAGTACACCTTCAGGATCGAACTTCGATATCGGCTTATTTGCACTTATATATAGGTCGAGATCGGGGCTTCCCAGACAGAAGACTGCTCTTCCCAGCAAAATCGAGCGTGGATATTCTTCCGTTTGAAATCGAGCGTGGATATTCTCTCACTTTGCCGTGCCATCAAGTCCAAAGTGGCAGATTATCCACGCTCATTCACTAAGCGGGAGATTTTCCACGCTCGTATGTCCGGAAATCCACGCTCGGTCACGACAGTTAAACCCGGTCCGGCCTTTGTCTCGATCTGTAACATTTAGAGAACATTTTTCCCCTATCTGTTACAGATCGAGATGTTTCGCAGAGACCCCAGCTTACGTCTCATTCTGTAACAGCTAGAACGGTTTCCAGCCTCTTCGTGTTACAGATTGAGACAAACCTGAAGCTTGGTTGGCACCACACCCGCTGACTTATCGACATAAATAGAAACGGGCCCTGTCCCACAAGGGAACAGAGCCCGAAACTCTCATGGAGCCAGTGAC
Organism: uncultured Collinsella sp.; assembly: GCA_958413895.1. Classification (GTDB taxonomy): domain Bacteria; phylum Actinomycetota; class Coriobacteriia; order Coriobacteriales; family Coriobacteriaceae; genus Collinsella. The sequence continues at coordinate 22,643 of CATYVQ010000003.1, read as the reverse complement.
AGGAATCGAACCTGCAACCCACTGATTACAAATCAGTTGCGCTACCGTTGCGCCACACTGGCACACTTGGCGCTTTCACGCGAAGCGAGTTAAGAATAAAGGAATTGCGGACGGGGCGCAACAGGCCGCACGGCGTTATACAAATATGCAAAATCCAGCAACAACGCGTACCAGGCCCGTTCATTTCTGTCAGTGCGCCCTCAATCTTAAAACCATTCGCCAGAACGAATAGTTTTAATTACAATTGCTATATATAAAACTATTCGTTCTGGCGAAGGGTTTCGCGATGCTTACTACCAAAGAAGCCGCCGAGCTGCTCGGCATCACTCCGCGCAGGGTGCAGGAGCTCATAAAAAACGGAGCACTTGAGGCCCGCAAGGCTTCTGGTGTATGGCTCATCGACAAAGACAGCGTCGACACGCGACTCCGCTCCGTGACCAAAACGGGGGGACGTCCCCGCCGCGGCCACGGTAAGAGCGAGATCGCGTTCACCCTCATGAACCGCACGTACGAAGTCGCTCAGCTGGTCTACAGTACATCGCGAAAAGACTTTACCCACATCGGTGCCGACATCGATTACGCCCACGCCCCTATTGGAGTATTTGGCCCTAATAGCCCCATATCGCTAGACTCCTTCCGCATCTGGTGGCGCGGCCGCGGTATCCCGCTCGCACGCATTGGGCTAGCCTCCCTGCTTGCAGAAGCCGCAGTCGATGTTCCCGATGAACTCGTCCAGCGAAATCTCGGCCTCTCCTTATCCGACCAGTATTGGATTAGGCCCCAAGGTTCCGGTCTCACCTGGGAGGATATCAACTTCTTCAATAACGCCTTTGATGACGTCTCGCTGTCCATTGCACCCTTTGCCCCAGAGGGAAAAGCGGCTGCCGCAAAGCCCGATAACACCTCGGACGGCAATCTTCAAAAGTACTGGACGTGCGAGGGCGAACGTCGAATTCTGCATAAGGCAGGAGCGCACCTGGACCAGGAACCTTATAACGAGCTGGTGGCGACCGCGCTCCACCGTCGCATCCTAAACGCCTGCGATTATGTGCCTTACTCGCTCGAGGGCACGGGCACTTCCGCCCTGAGCACATGCGATGTCTTCTTAACTGATGAAGAAGAGTATGTCCCTGCGTTCTATGTAAACCAGCACGCAAACGCAGATGAACGGCTAACCGACTACGAGCGATATGTAGCAAACTGCGAGGAGCTCGGGGTGACAGGCGTCAAGGATGCCCTTGACCGCATGATCGTATGTGACGACATCATTGCCAACTACGATCGTCATTGGCGCAACTTCGGCCTCGTGCGAAACGTAAACACGCAAGCTTGCAGACCTGCCCCCATCTTCGATTCGGGCTCATCGCTCTGGTGCAACATATCACTAGAGGAGCTTAGGGCGGGAGAGCACAGTTTTACCAGCGCACAATTTCATTCAAGCCCCGCCAAACAAATGTTGCTCGTCGAGGACATGGGCTGGTTTGACTGCGACAAACTCGAAGGCTTCGTTGACGAGGCAATCGAGATTCTTTCCAGAAACGACGCGCTCACGGCAAGGCTGCCATATCTAAAAGAGGCGCTAACGTGGCGCCTCGAAAGAATGATCGACATCGCTGAATGGAGTTAGCGAGGCAGCATTGCCCCGCCAACTTCCCTACCTCCCGCGCAGGGCCTTGAGCTTGGCCAGGGCATCGGGGCTCAGGCGACTGCCCAGAGTCATCTTGATTTGTGGAGCTTCCTCGGCCTCGTGCACGTCGTTGTCGATCTGTTTGATCTCGTCCACCAGCATACGGCTCGAGATGCGCGTAACGCCCTTGCCCATGACGACGGCCTGGATCGTGCCGTCGCTCGACACTACAGAACACGCGCGGCCTTCCTCGCGCGCCTCGATGCAGAGCTTCTGCACCACGGTATCGGCCGAAACACCCGTCGGCGAAAACTCAATGCGCACACCGCGGGCCGGTAGGTTGGGGCGCTCGCTGGAGATATTGCCCGCGCCGTCAAATACGATCACGGCCTCGTAGCGGCCCTGGGCAAACGCAGCTACGTCATTAATGAGCGCCGTGCGCGCCATATCGTGAACGTCGCTGGAATACGGATCGTCGGAATGGTCGTACACGAGCTTTTCGTAGCGCGGCGTGCAGTGGATCACGTTGTAACCGTCGACCACCAGCAGCTCGGGCTTGTTGGAGTGCACCGTCGAGACTGGGTCGGCGATAGCCTGCGCAAACGCATTGCCGCCCACGCCATAGGTCGCGGCCGAAACAATCGGCTTGGCCGAGCCCTCGCCAAAGCGCTTGGCCTTGGACTTGGCACGGTTCTTTTTGGACATGCGCTACTCCTCCCCCATCAGCTCGCCGGCGTTGCGGCGCAGCCACTCAAAGCACAGCGCCGTGGTCGCCTGGGCAACATTGAGGCTCTCGGTCATACCGCGCTGGGGAAGCTTGGTCAAAAAGTCGCATTTCTCGAGCACCAGACGCGAGATGCCGTCGCCCTCGGAGCCCATGACGAGCGCCACGCGGCCCTCGAAAGGAGCATCCCAGCAACTGCCTTCGGCGTGCTCGGAAGCACCGCCCACCCAAAAACCAGCGGCCTTAAAATCGTCGAGCGCACGGGCGATATTGGGAACCTGCGCGATAGGCAGATGCATGACGGCACCGGCTGAGGTCTTATAGCTGCCCACGGTCACGCCGGCGGCACGCTTATTGGCAATGACGACGCCCGCCGCGCCCACAACCTCGGCGGAGCGCACGATGGCGCCAAAGTTGCCGTCGTCAGTCACGTGGTCGAGCACCACGACAAGTGCCGGGCCCTCGCCTGCGCGGTCGAGAATATCGGCGGCATCGGCATAGGGGAAGTTGCCAACCTCGAGCGCGATGCCCTGGTGAGCGCCGTGGCTCGACAGTGCGTCGAGCTGCGCGCGCGGCACATACTTAATGCGGACACCCACGGCGTTGAGGTCGTCGACCAGGCGCGACAAGGCGGCATCGCGCTCCCCGCCCTCGGCAATGAGCGCGCACTTGATGGGAAAACCAGTGCGCAGCGCCTCGGCGGCTGCACGACGACCTTCGATAAACTCGCCCTTGGGAGCCTGGACAGCGTCGCGGTTGCGATCGCGCTGCGGACGTGCGGCCTGGGTGCGATCGCGCTGGCCCTTGGGAGCGGCAGCGCGGTCGTTGCGGCGAATCGGACGCGAGCCAGAAGCAGTCTGCTTGCCTCCACGCGATGCACGCTTGCGATTGTCGGCCATAAAGCGGCCTCCTTTAAATACTTTTCAAACAGGACAAAAGAAGCGACCGCTTAAGGCGAATAGCTCAAGCGGTCGGTACGGGTTTTCCAAGTGCCCGAGATTGCCGTGAAAGAGGAGCGACGCGTACTTGAGTACGCGAGCGACGGTTTGAACGGCAAGGTCGGGTGCTTGGGAAACCCGCGGGGATTAGAGAGATTTGATACGAGTGCCCGCGGCCGTATCCTCAATGGTGAGGCCCAGGTCCTTGAGCTGGTCGCGGATGGCGTCGGCCAGATCCCAGTTCTTGGCGGCACGGGCCTCGGCGCGGGCCTCGAGAATCTTGGCAGCAGCCTCGTCCACGTCGTCGCCCGTATAGGCAACCAGACCGGCGGCAACGCCCAGCAGACCCAGCGGCAGCTCGACCTTGGGCTCGGGAAGCTCAACGCCAAACGTATCGAGCAGCTCGGCCAGCGTGTCGGCGGCAGCCAGGACTGCGGCCTTGTCGGCAGCATCGCCCGCCTGCTCCAGGTACTGGTTGCACTCGGTCACAAAGCCAAAGACAGCACCCATGGCACCGGCGGTGTTAAAGTCGTCGTCCATGCACTCCTTAAAGGCGGCGCGGGTCTCGGCGGCCTGGGCGGCAAACGCCTCGGCGGCAGCCGCATCGGCATCGGCCGTCGTATGGTTCGCGGCCCAGCGCAGGTTCTCGACCGTACCGGCGATACGCGTGAGCGAGTTCTCGGCACCCTCCAGGCGCTCCCAAGAGAAGTCGAGCGGCGAGCGATAGCTCGTCTGCAGCATCAGCAGGCGCAGGGCGGCAGCGGAGTGCTGCTCGAGGACCTCGGCCAGCGTAAAGAAGTTGCCAAGCGACTTGGACATCTTCTCGCCGTCTACCAGCAGCATGCCAGTGTGCATCCAGGTGTTGGAAAAACCCTGGTGCCAGGCGCAGGTGGCCTGGGCGCACTCGTTCTCGTGATGCGGGAAGGCAAGGTCGGAGCCGCCGCCGTGGATGTCAATCGGGGTGCCCAGGTAACGATGCACCATGGCGGCGCACTCGGTATGCCAACCGGGACGGCCCTCGCCCCAAGGGCTCGGCCAGCTGGGCTCGCCGGGCTTGGCGGCCTTCCACAGGGCAAAGTCGAGCGGGTCGTTCTTGTCCTCGTTCTCCTCGATGCGTGCGCCAACCATAAGGTCGTCGATGTTGCGGCCCGAGACCTGACCATAGTTGGGATCGCTGCGCACGGCAAAGTACACATCGCCGTTATCGGCGGCGTAAGCGTGGCCCTGCTCGATAAGCGTCTTGATCATGGCGATCATGGGGCCGATCTCCTTGGTGGCGCGGGGGCGCACATCGGGATCGAGCACGTTGGCGGCGCGCATAACGCCGATGAACTTGTCGGAGAACTCCGTCGCGACCTCGGCGGCCGTACGGCCCTGCTCGTTGGCGCGCTTGATGATCTTGTCATCGACATCGGTGAGGTTCTGGGCAAACGTGACCTCGTAGCCGCTCGCGATGAGCCAGCGACGAATCACGTCAAAGCTGATGAACGTGCGGGCATTGCCGATGTGAATGTTGTCATAGACCGTGGGGCCGCACACGTACATGCGGACCTTGCCGGACTCGATGGGCTGGAACTCTTCCTTTTTATGGGTAGCGCTGTTGTAGATACGCATTCGTTACTCCTTAACGGTTTTCTGTAGCAGGCAGACGGCCCAGGCGCCGATTCCCTCGCCCTGACCTTCCCAACCGAGCTTTTCGGTCGTAGTGGCGGCGACGCCCACGTTTTCGACATCGACGCCCAGGGCATGGGCGAGGTTGGCGCGCATGGCATCGCGGTGCGGGGTAATCTTGGGTTGCTGACAGGCAATGGTGCAATCGGCATCGACAAACTCAAAACCCAGCTCGCGCGCATAGTCCATCACGCGAGCGAGCAGCACCATCGAATCGGCACCCTCGTAGGCGGGATCGGTGTCGGGGAATAGCTTGCCGATGTCTCCCCCGCGGCAGGCGCCCAGAATGGCGTCGGCCAAGGCGTGCGCGAGCACATCGGCATCCGAGTGGCCCAGCAGGCCGCGCTCGTAGGGAATGTCAACCCCGCCGATGATACATCGACGCCCCTCCACCAGACGGTGAACGTCGTAGCCATGGCCAATGCGCAGGTTACTGAACATGGGGAAGGTCCTCTCCCTCGGCCATACGGCCAAGCAGAATCGCGGTTACGGGACGCAGATCCTCGGGCACCGTCACCTTAAGGTTATCGCGCGGGCTCTGGACACAGCGGACGCGCCCGCCCATGCGCTCGACCAGCGATGAATCGTCGGTCCCGATAAAGCCCTCGGCGATAGCAGCGGCATGGGCACGCTTCATGGCGTCGACGCTAAAGATCTGCGGCGTCTGCGCAGCCCAATAGAGCTCGCGCGGCGGCGTCTCGACGATATTATCGCCGTCGACGATCTTGAGCGTGTCGATCGCGGGCTGACCGCACACGACACCGTCGAGGGCGCGGTCGCTCACGAGCACGTCGATAGCGTGATCGATCGCCTCGGTAGTAATGAGCGGACGAGCGCCGTCGTGGATGGCAACGTATTCAAAGCCCGCCGGAGCCGCATGCACGCCGGCACGGGTGGAATCCTGACGGGTATCGCCGGCATCGGCAAAGCTGATGGGCGTGTCATAGTCAAACGGGTCAATGGCCAGGCGGCGCATCTCGGCACGGCGCTCGGCAGGACACACCACCACGATGTGGCCGACCTTGTCGCTACGATCGAACGCGCAGATGGACCAGCTCATGAGTGGACGGCCCGCCACGTTAACGAGCTGCTTGCCACCGGGGTTACCAAAGCGCTGGCCGCTGCCGCCGGCAACGACCACGGCGCATACGGGCGCCATTATGCGTTCCCCTGTTTGGTGCCCTTCATGCGGTACAGCGAGTCCGCAAGAATGGCAGGGTTGTTAACACCAAAGTCGCCCAGGCGCTCCGGATCCTCGCTGATGTCATCCATGAGCTCCTGCAGCGAGCCGTACTCGTCGACGATCTTCTCGGCCACGCCGTCGCGCACGACGGACACGCGCGAAAGCGTGCGCAGGCCCAGCGGTGTCATGACGGAGTCCTCGTCCAGGTCGTCATAGCCCAAAACTGCCGCCACGTGCTGCGGGTCAGACAGGTCCTTAGGCGTCATGCGACTCAGCTCGGCGCGAATCTTCTCGGCGTTGGCCTCAGAGGAATCGCTTGCGTAGTCGCGGATCATCAAGTCGTATTCGGTATCCATGCTGGAGCCCGCGAGCTGCTCAAGCTGCATCTGCACGAGCTTGCCCTGGTTACCCAGCTTGACGATGCAATCCTTAAGCTCGGTCTTTGCCTGTTGCATGATCTCGAAACTCGAGAAAATGCCGGTGATGTCGGCGAGCGTGACGTAGTCGTCGAGCTCGAGGGCCGTCAGGCGCAGCAAGGAGCGGTCGAGCGACTGACGGGTGGTCTGGAGCGTGGCGACGAGCTGGTTGACCGAGCTCATGATGGTGGTGACGGGCTGGATCTCGTAGCTCTTGCCGTGAACGTACACGTTAACGACGGCGCGACGGGCCGAGACCGAGATCACGATGGCATCGGTGAGCACCGACATGCGAGCGGCAGTACGGTGACGCATGCCCGTCTCACTCGTGGCAAGCGAGGGATCGGGATTGAGGTGGAAGTTGGCGCGCAGGATCTGGGTGAGGTCGCCATCGATAACGATGGCGCCGTCCATCTTGGAAAGCTCGAACAGACGGTTCGAAGTAAACGAAATGTTGAGCGGGAAGCCGTCGTTACCGGCAGCGAGCACGTTTTCGGTGTCGCCGACGCAGATAAGGGCGCCCAGGTGACCGGCGATGATCATGTCGAGGGCGGTGCGGATCGGCTGACCAGGTGCCGTCAGGCGGATGGCCTGTTCCATACGCTTTTGCAGCTCGTTCTTATCCAAGGCATCGCTCCCATCGTATACGCTCCATAAACGCTAAATAGTTTCTCACGGTTTGTCCCTGCGGCGCTTGCGAAATCCGATGCTTACAGAATGAGCGAACACAGCTGAGAGCCCAACCCAAATCAGCTGTTCATGTGGTAGCATCGGGATTCGCATAAATGAGGGAGTAGTCGCGTGACCGGATTCGCCTCCGGTGGCGCGGTAAGTCAACACACTGGCCGATGCGGCCTGGCTTGCCTTAATGAACGAGACTCGTGGCTGTGCGCACAACGCGTACGCCACGGGTCTTTTTTGTTACTCCCCCAAGAGGTACACGCGGGCCCGCCCGCAGAGAGGGAGCCAGACTATGGGACTCGCAGAGCTCGTATTGCTCGCTATCGGCCTTTCGATGGACGCCTTTGCCGTATCCATCTGCAAGGGCCTTGGCATGAAGAAGATCAACCTTAAGGTCGCCGTAGTGCTCGGCTTGTTCTTTGGCGGCTTTCAGGCCGGCATGCCCGTAATCGGATGGGCGCTCGGCAGTCAATTCATGGGCATCATCGGACCCATCGACCATTGGATCGCCTTTATCCTGCTCGCCTTCATCGGCGGCAAAATGCTGTGGGAAGCCTTTACCGAGGACGAGGATGAAGGCGACGGCAAGGATGCCGAAAAGATTGACCTGGGCGAGTACCTGATCCTCGCCATCGCCACCTCGATTGACGCCCTGGCCGTGGGCATCTCGTTCGCCGCGCTTTCCGTCGACATCGTTCCCGCCGTGTCGCTCATAGGCATCACGACCTTCATCTTCTCCGTTGCCGGCGTGGCGATTGGCCGCATCTTTGGCGCGCGCTACGAAAAGCCCGCCACCATCGTGGGCGGCGTTGTGCTCATCCTCATCGGCCTCAAGATTTTGCTGGAGCACCTAGGGATTTTAGTGCTGTAAAACACCCTTCAAAACTAAACGTCCGTATAAGGCCTCATGCAGAGTTTTGCATGAGGCCTTTTCATGCAGACTTTTGCATGTCATACTAGGATGCAAAAGCCTGCACGTTAGGAGATAGCCGTGGATACCCTTCCCATCACCACACCACGCCAAGCTGGCATCTACGTGCGCCAGGCACGCGAGACTCAGGGTCTCACCCGTGCCACCCTCGCCAAAAAGGCCGGTGTTTCGGAGCGCCTGCTCGCATCGCTCGAGCTGGGAGATGCCACGGGCATTCGGCTCGACAAGCTGTTGACCGTCTTTAACGCACTCGGCATAGGTCTCTTTGCGCAAAGCGATAACGACTCCATCGCATCACCCTCCGAACATCCGATGACGATAGCGGACCTCCCTATCGCGAACTCGAATGCCCTGCCAAAGCCAAGCGTAGGCAGACGACCCGCTCGACAAGGAACGCCAGCTTTCTATGGTGCCTTGCTGGCCCAAATCGCAGCCGAGCAAGGCCTTTCCGGCACTTCAGACCTCTCCTTTGGCTGTAAGGTTGTGAAATAAATGGCAGAAATGGAGCTTGCGACCCTCATTTGTGGCGAAATCGCCGGCACTCTCCGCCAAGACGAGCATGGACTCTGCAGCTTTGCATACGCCCCAACCTATCGCGGAGCACCGTTATCGCTAACAATGCCGCTTTCCAATCGCACGTATGGCCATAGCATCGTCCGCCCGTTCCTATTTGGCCTTTTGCCCGACAGTCAAGAGCAGCGTCGCGCTATTGCCACCGAGCATGATGTTGCATCCAACAACCCCGTCGCCCTCTTGTGCCATATCGGTCTAGACTGCGCGGGGGCCGTTCAGTTTTGTCGAGCCGATCAATTAGACGCCGCCCGCGGCAGGGTCTCGGCATACCGCCCGCTTACCAATTCTCAAATCGCTCACAAGCTCAAAGCAATTCGCGATGACGAAAGAGAGACATGGATGGGCTCCAACGAAAGCTGGTCCTTGGGCGGCAATCAAGGCAAATTTGCACTAGCTTGGCATGATGGCCAATGGTGCGAATGTCTAGGGTCATCCCCCACTACCCATATCTTCAAAAATGGTGTCGTTGGGTTCAAACATCAGGCCTTAAACGAATTCGTCTGCATGAAAACGGCTCGGCGTGTTGGCATTCCAACTGCCAACGTCTCCTATTACACATTTGAAGACGAAGCCGCGCTCGTCGTTGAACGGTACGACAGAATGGTCAATAGCAGCGGAAATATCGAAAGGCTGCATCAGGAGGACTTTTGCCAGGCGCTCGGTGTATTGCCAATCCAGAAATACACCGCCGACGGAGGACCAACTACACGAGACATCCAAGAACGACTGATTAACACAGTCCCCCACCACATGAATCTTGTGCTTTTTACCTATATGTTGTTCTATAACGCCATTATCGGAGCGCCTGACGCACACGCTAAAAACTACTCGCTCATCCTTGGCAAAGGCACAAACGCGGCGCTCGCACCCATGTACGATGTCGCATCGGGGCTGGCATACGAGCGCATGCGCCGCCGGGCGCGCCTTGCCATGAGCGTTGGCGGCGAAAATCGTGTGGGGCGCATCGGTCCAGGCGCTATCCGCCGATACCACGGTATGGGCGACCCCGCGCTGGAGGCGGCACTCACCGATGCCGGGCTATCCGAGAAGTTTTGCTTTGCGACCATGATGGACCTCGCCTACGAGGTGCCCATTTGCATGGAAGAGGTCATGGACGAATACGCCGACCTGCCCGGCATGGCGGACCTGCGCGAGCATATGCTCGGCCCCGTCCGCGAAAACTGCCAGCGCACCCTCGACCTCATCAAGGCAGAAATGGACTAGGTGGCCTTAATTTCGCAATTATCAAACAAAAGAGAGGGGACACCCGTCGCAAAAGACCGGGTGCCCCCTCTCATAATGTCATTTGCAATCCGCTAGCACGTGGCTCGGACTGCTGCTAGCGCAACCTTTACGCAGCGAGGCGCTTGAGGACGTCGATGAGCAGCTCGTAGAAGCGCTCGGCAGAAGCGAGCTCCATGCTCTCGTCCGGGGTATGGACATCGGAGAGCGTCGGGCCCACGGCGATGGCGTCCAGGCCGTGCAGAGCCTCGGCAAACAGGCCGCACTCAAGGCCGGCGTGAATGGACTCGATGCGCAGCTCGGAGCCAAAGAGCTCTCGATAGCTCTCGACAAAGACTTCGCGGACCGGCGAATGCTCGGCATAGCTCCAGCCGGGATACTCGAACTCAAACTTGGCGTCGAAGCCCAGGACATCGGCAAGCGTCTGCAGGCGGTCCTTGAACTCGTTCTGCAGCGAGGTGATCGAGGAGCGCGGGGACAGCATAATCTTGACCTCGTCATCGGAGGTGGCGACCACGCCGATGTTGGAGGAAACCTCGACGGAGCCGTCGGTGGCGACGTTGCGGCGAATCACGCCGTTAGGGGCAAGACGCAGGGCGCGGATGAGGGCAAGCGCGGACTTCTCGTCCATGGCCTCGACCTCGGCGTCGTCGGCAATCTCGACGGTGCAGGTAAAGCCGGGGTCGAAGACCTCGAGCTCGGCAGTGACGTCGGCGATGATGCCCTTTGCGATCTGGGCCGCGGCCTCGGCGGCAGCGTGATCGGCATAGACCAGAACGGCCTTGCACTCACGGTTGATGGCGTTGTCCTTGGTGCCGCCGTTGAAGCTGACGATGGCGGGCTCGCCGGCGACCATCAGGCGGTCGATGATGCGGGCCATGATGAGGTTTCCGTTGCCGCGCTCCAGGTTGATATCACTGCCGGAGTGGCCGCCCAACAGACCGGAAATGTCGAGCGTGAGGGTGCTACCGGTCTTGTGCTCGCGCACGATGGGGCAGGTGTAGGTAACGACGACGCCGCCGGCGCAGCTGACGGTGGCAACGCCCTCCTCCTCGGAGTCGAGGTTGATCATGGTGCGGGCGCTGATCTGGGACTTGTCGAGCGTCTCGGCGCCAACCAGGCCGGTCTCCTCGTCGGTGGTGAACACGCACTCGAGGGCCGGATGGGCAATCGAATCGTCGTTGAGCACAGTAAGCATAAGCGCGACGGCGATACCATTGTCGGCGCCCAGGGTGGTGCCGTTGGCGGTAAGGACGCCGTCCTTGACGACCAGGTCGATACCATCGGTCGTAAAGTCGTGCTCAACGGAGCCCAACTTGTCGCACACCATATCGATGTGGCCCTGCAGCATCACGGTCGGGGCATTCTCGGCGCCGGCAGATGCGGGCTTGCGAATGATGACGTTGTAGACCTCGTCCTGATACACATCGAGACCGCGCTCCTTGGCAAACGCGACCAGGAAATCGCTGATGCCCTTCTCGTTGCCAGACCCACGGGGGATCGCGCTGACCTCCTCAAAGAAATGGAACAGCTGGGCGGGCTCGTAGCCGGTAATCTTGTAGTCCATGGTGCCTCCTTGGCGCAACTGGTTAGACAGTAAGACATGCGACTTGTATATTCCCAGACTTTGCGTGCATAAACCAGTCGAAAACGCCGAGCGCCCTCGCATCATCGGCTAACGGTGGACCGTATAGCGTAACGGTCACAACTTCCGCAGCTCTACAAATCGAGGCGCCCTTTCCGGAGCGCCTCGATTGCGCGTATCAAATTGTCGCCACGCCCTACAGCGCGCCGGAACCGGCTTGCATCATGCCGCCGGGGCCCGAGGTCACGCCGCCGCTCACGGGCGCGACGTTGCCGGTGTGCGGAGCCGCCGGGGCGGTATCGCCACCGAGCGTGCCCGCCGGACGCGGTGCCGGAATCTCGCCCGTGCCGTGACTAAAGACAAACTTGCCGTCGGCCACATCGCACTGAACGGTATCGCCCTCGCCCCACTCACCGGCCAGCAGTTCCTCGGACAGCGGGTCCTCAATGAGCTTTTGGATGGCACGGCGCAGCGGACGCGCGCCATTGGTGAGGTCGGTGCCCTCGGCCACAATCTTGTCGTAGGCCGCATCGGTGAGCTTGATGTTCATGCCGTTGGCAATCAGGCGTTGACGCAGGTCGTCCACCAGCAGGTGCGCGATCTTGGTCAGATTCTCGCCCGAAAGCTTCTGGAACACCACGATGTCGTCGATACGGTTGAGCAGCTCGGGGCGGAACAGGCGCTTAAGTTCGCCCATCGCACGACCCTTAATCTCGCTCGAGGTAAGACCCTGCTCGCCGGTGGTGCCAAAGCCAACGCTCGCATCCTGCGCAATCTCGCGGGCGCCCACGTTGGACGTCATGATGATCACGGTGTTGCGGAAGTCAACCGTCTTGCCCTGGCTATCGGTCAGACGACCCTCCTCCAGCACCTGCAGCAGGATGTTGAAGATGTCGGGATGCGCCTTCTCGATCTCGTCGAACAGCACGACCGAGTACGGGTGGCGACGAACGGCCTTGGTGAGCTGGCCGCCCTCGTCGTGACCGACGTAACCCGGAGGGCTACCGATGAGCTTGGAGACCTCGAACTCGCTACCGAACTCGGACATGTCGAAGCTGATGAGTGCATCCTTGCTGCCAAAGAGGTACTCGGCGAGCGTCTTGGCGAGCTCGGTCTTGCCCGTGCCGGTGGGACCCAGGAAGATAAAGCTGCCGCCGGGGCGACGCGGGTCCTTGAGCGGCGAACGGCTGCGGCGCACGGCCTTGGCAACTGCCTCGACAGCCTCATCCTGACCGATGATGCGCGTCTTGAGCACGCTTTCGGCTTGCAGCAGGCGACGGCTCTCGCTCTCGGTAAGCGAGGACACCGGCACGCCCGAAGTCACGGACACGATGTCGGCGATCTGAGAGACATCGATGGTGAGCGGGCTGGCGTCGAGCTCGGCAGTCCAGGCGGCCTTGGCCTCGGCGAGTTCAATCTCGGCGGCCTTCTGCTGCTCGGTGATCTCGGCGGCCTTGTTCATGTCGTCGCTCTCGGTGGCCTCCTGCGCGGCGGCCTTGAGCTCCTCTATGCGATGCTCGGCCTCGCGCACCGGCTCGGGCGCGCGATTCGCGGCGATGCGAGCGCGTGCGCCGGCCTCGTCAATGAGGTCGATGGCCTTATCGGGCAGGAAGCGATCCTGGATGTAGCGGTTGGAAAGGTTCGCGGCGGCCTCGATAGCACCCTGCGTATAGCGCACATGGTGGTGCTCCTCGTAGCGCGGCTTGAGCGCGGTCAGGATCTTGACCGTGTCCTCGACGCTCGGCTCCTCGACATCGATGGTCTGGAAGCGACGCTCGAAGGCCGGATCCTTGGTGAGGTACTTGCGGAATTCCTCGGCCGTGGTGGCGCCGATGATCTGGAAGGCGCCGCGCGCGAGCACGGGCTTGAGCATGGAGCTCGCGTCGATGGAGCCCTCGGCAGAACCGGCACCGATGATGGTGTGCATCTCATCGATAAACAGGATGACGTCGTCGGCCTCGGTGGCCTCCTGGATCACGTTCTTGAGGCGCTCCTCAAACTCGCCACGATACTTGGCGCCCGCCACGAGGCCCGGCAGGTCGAGCGTCCAGATATTCTGGTTCATGAGGTTCTCGGGCACGTTGCCGGCTGCAATCTGCTGAGCCAGGCCCTCGACGATGGCCGTCTTGCCCACGCCGGGGTCGCCCAGAATGAGCGGGTTGTTCTTGGTGCGGCGCGAAAGAATTTCCATCATACGCTGGACTTCCTTTTCGCGACCGATCACGGGGTCGAGCTCGCCATCGCGCGCCTTCTGCGTGAGGTTGGTCGCGAACTGCTTAAGCGTATCGGTGCCACTCCCCTTTTGCTGAGAGGCATCCGAGCCGCTAAAGAACGGCAGGCCCGCACCGGGACGACCAGCACCGGCGCCGGCGAGCGGACGCTTCTTGTCCTGGTCCTTGGCAGTGAGTTTCTCGATAGCCTTTTTGATGGAGGCGGACGACACACCCAGGCGCATGAGGATGTCCATGGCCATGCCGTTGCCCTCTTCGACGATTCCGATCAGCAAGTGCTCGGTCGACACGTAGGTCTGGTTGTTCTCACGCGCCACGCGGAATGAACGCTCCATCACACTAATGACGAGCGGCGTAAAGGCGAGCTTGGCCGCCTCGGTCTCCTCACTGGGCTCGGGAACCGTGGTCTGGACCTCCTTGAGGGTGTCCATGATGTCGTCGTAGGAGATATCAAGCGAGCGCAGCGCCTCGGCAGCGATGCCCTCGTCCTCCTTGGCGAGTGCGAGCAGCAGGTGCTCGGTGCCCACCTTATTTGAGTGCAGATCGAGCGCCTCCTGTTTGGCCATCGACATGACCTTGCGCGCTCGATCGGTAAATCTATCTAACATGCTCGTTTCCTTACATGAGTTCATCGAAATCAAAACGCCCGCCCGTCGGCGGCGCTTTTGTCTCTTTACCCACAGGTTGTCTATGTTAACAGCTGGAGGAATATCTATAAACCCGGCTCACATGAATGCAGGTTATGACCGCATCGCGGGACTCACCGCGCGATGCGCGACAGGCGCCCCGCAAGAGAAACCCTAGGCGTCTTTCACCACGTCGGGACTCGTCGCACGCGATGCGCGATAGGCATCGGCCTCCTTGGAGACGCGTTCGAGCAGCTCGGATGTATCGACGCCCTCGACTTGCGCGACCGTTTCCACCGTCTGCATGGCGACCGCCCTCAGGTACGCGCACGCGCTGTCCCCCGGCTGCTCGAGGTCTATCTCCTCGCCGCCCTCCCGGGCAAAGCCGACCGCCATCACAAAGCCCATGATGCCCGAGACCAGAAAGCCCACCGCAAAGCTCGAATCTGCCTTGAGCTCTTCTCCGTCGGGGTGGACGATCTCTCTCACGCGGTCGATGATGATCGTATGGATGCCCTGCACGACCTGCTCGGCGGCACCCGCCCTCATGGTGATGACGATGCGCCGCAGCAGGCAGCGGACGTCGCGCCGGTCGAACGCCGAAAGGTCGCCCTCGCTCGAAAAATGCCAGAGGGCATCGGTGATGAGCTCGTTATCCTGCAGCAGCTGGGCTATGGCGATGGCGACGAGTTCATCGAAATCGTGAAAATAGTAGTAAAACGTTCCGCGATTGCACTGGGCGGCGCGGGTCACCTCGCCAACCGACAGCTCGAAGATGCTGTTGTTCTCGGTGAGCTCCCAAAACGCCTTGATGATACGGGTGCGTGCATCGGGCGCATCGGCGTCCTTACGCGGTCTCGCCATGCGCCTCACCGCACCCCTGCGCCTTGGCGTTCATGATGAGCATCTGAAGACGGTTCTCCACGTTGGCGAAGCTCACGTCGGGATCGTAGTCGAGCGGCAGGAACTGCGCCGTGGGATACTGCTCCTTGAGCGCATGGATGAGCCCGCGCCCCACGACATGGTTGGGCAGACACCCGAACGGCTGCAGGATCACGAAGTTGCGGCAGCCGCGCTTGGCGTGCTCGAGAATCTCCGCCGGAATCAGCACGCCCTCGCCCGCATCGAACGTATGGTGCAGGATCTTATCGCTCGCGCGCACGAGCTCGGGCATGCGCGTCGGCGGCTCGTAGAGCGGGCTCGCCGCGCCCAGGCGGTCGCAACGGTCGTGCGCGAGCTCGAACAGGTTGTCCGCCGTGGCGTACCAGGCCTTTTCGGGCAGCGACAGGTCGACGTGGAACTCGCGCGACTGCGCATGCTTGTAGAAATAGGTCTTGCGGATCACGTCGGTCATGCGCGCCTCGATGACCTCGAGCCCGTTGTCCTCGAGGTAGCGCTCGATCTCGTGGTTGGCGCCGAGATGGAAATTGAGCAGGTACTCGCCCACGATGAGAACGGTCGGATGCGGGTTCGAGCGGTCGTACGGAACGGCGTCCATGATCGCAAGCGCGCGTTTGAAGCCCGTCGCCTGGCCTCTCAGCCCGGAGCGCTCCATGCCCTCGATAACCTCATCGAGCGCGCGGTCGAACGCAGCGTCCGCCGCGCCCTTCTCGAGCTCGTAGGGACGGATGCGCCTAAGCATGGCCTCGAGGGCATCGATCATGGGAAGACCGTAGGCGATCTGGATGCTCGGGCCAAGGCCGAGCTTGAAGCCCGGATGCGCATTGTGGGCATCGACGTCGTCGTTGGTGAGCACCGGGACATAGTCGTATCCTGCGTCGTCGAGCGCGCGGCGCAGCAGGGGCATGTAGTGCGTCAGGCGGCAGTCGCCGATATACTTGCCAGTCACCACGGCGACGTCGTGCGGGTCGTACTTACCGCTCTCGAGTGCCGCGAGCGCCTCGCCGATCACGATTTGCGCGGGGAAGCAGATGTCGTTGTGCACATAGCGTTTGCCCAGGCGGATGGCATCCTCGCGCCCGATATCAAGGGCCTCGGCGCGCACGCCCTGATTGCGCATCGCCGCGGTCATGAGCCTGCAGAACGCATGGGAGGTGTTGGGGACCAGCGCGATCTTGTCGTGCCGGTCGCGCTTGGTGTACTTGACCTTATACGGGTCGTCGAGCGGATGGACCGCGTGCACCCGGGCGCCCTCGGCACGCTCCTCCGCGCGACGACGGTTGACCGACTCGATAAACGAACGCACGCGAATGCCCATGGGACCGGCGACGTCGCTCTCATCGAGCTTGATCATCATCGGAACCTTGGAGCCCATCTCGCCCATCATGCGCGCGATCTCGTCGGTGAGATACGCATCGTGGCCGCAGCCGAAGCTGCCCATCTGCACGAGCTCGAGCTCGGGCGTCGATGCGACGATGACCGCGCACGACAGCATGCGCGCATGGTAGTTGTTCACGATGTCGATGCGGCTGTTGGAAAGATCGACGTTGCAGACCCCCGGCACCGCATCGGGCGTCAGCACGGGGATGCCGCGCTCAGAGAAGAGCTTGGGCAGCCCGTGGTTGACCAGCGGGTCGTTGTGGTACGGGCGCGAAGCGATCACCACCGCGTAGCCGCCGTCCTCGTGCACGTTCTCGAGCACCTGCCTGCCGCGCAGCTGCAGCTGGTTCTCAAACGTCTCCTGCGCGCGGTCCGCCTGCTCGGTCGCCTTGGCAACCAGGTCGGCATCGATATCGAAGGTCTCCTTGCACCACGCCTTGAGCTGGCGGTTTCGGTCGCCCTCGTCGTACCAGTGGAACAGCGGCGTATCGAACGGAACGCCGAAACGCTCCTCCGGGTTATCGGAATTGCGCATCACGTAGGGGTATCCCTTTACGACGGCGCACATCCACTCGCTGGTAGAGGCGGTGTTTTCGGTGGGCACCGTCGTGATGATGGGCATGAAGATGCGGTCGACGCCGGCGTCGACGAGATTGCGGATGTGCCCGTGGACGAGCTTGGCCGGGAAGCACACGGTGTCGGATGTGACGTGCGCCAGACCGCGCTCGTACATCGCCTTGGTGCTGCGTCCCGAGACGCGCACCTTAAAGCCGAGCGTGCTGAAGAACGTCGACCAGAATGGCATGGTGTCCCAGAACTCGAGCACACGGGGAATGCCGATCGTGACATCGCGCCCCCCGCTGACGGGAACCGTGGGGTACGACTCGAACAGCAGCTTCTCGCGGTCGACAAAGAGATTGGGGGCAGCCGCGGTCCGGTCGCGCCCCGTGCCGGGTGCCTGTGCCTCGCAAGCACCCTGCGGACGCAGCTCCTCCGCCGCGGGAACCTCGCGCACGAGCTCATCCCATGAGATGGCGCCGCCGCGCGGGCAGCGATTGCCCGTGACGTAAAGCGAGCCGTCGCCAAATGCCACGACCGCGCGCTGGCAGCGGTTGTTGCACCGACGGCAGGTAACGCCGCCGAACTCGCGATGCTCGAAGCGCTCCACGGCATCGAGCCCGATAAACGACGTGCCGGCGTCGCCCTTGCGGCATTCCTCGCGCGCGAGCAGGGCGATACCGATAGCGCCCATCAGCCCCGGGTGGGGCGCACGCGTGACGGGTTTGCCCAGATACTGCTCGAATGCGCGCAGCACCGCGTCGTTTCGGAACGTGCCGCCCTGGACGACGACTTTGTCGCCCAGACGGTTGAGATTTGAAACGCGAATGACCTTGGTGAACACGTTCTCGATAATCGAACGGCAGAGACCGGCCATGATGTCGCCCGGACCCTTACCGCGCCGCTGCTCGGAAACGACGCTGCTGTTCATGAACACCGTGCAGCGGCTGCCGAGAACGGCGGGGGCTTTGGACGAAAATGCCTCGGTCGCGATATCCTCAACGGCTATTCCGAGGTTTTTGGCAAAACCCTCGAGGAACGAGCCGCAGCCCGCAGAGCACGCCTCGTTGACGACGATATCGGTCAGCACGCCGTGGTTGAGCCAGATGGCCTTCATATCCTGTCCGCCGATGTCGAGCACGAAGGTCGCATCGGGAACGCATGCGCACGCGGCGCGGGCGTGCGCGACCGTCTCGACCGTATGGTAGTCGGCGTGGAACGCGCGCGCGAAAAGCTCCTCGCCGTATCCCGTGGTGCCCACGGCATCGATCGCAAGCGTGACTCCCGCTGTCTCCCAGCGGTTCTTCAAGCTGACAAGACCCTGTTGGGCGACGTCGAGCGGTCTGCCGTTATTAGACGCGTAGAACGAATCGACAAGCTCACCCGCCTCATCGACCAGGGCGAACTTGGTCGTCGTGCTCCCCGAATCGATACCGAGCGCCACACGCACCGTCTCTCCGGGCGCATACGCATCCGGACCCTTTGCCGGCGTCTCTTTACCATGGCGTGCCGTAAAATCCGCCTGCTCGGCAGGTGTGGCAAAAAAGGGCTGGGCAAGACGTCCCTCCCCGCTTGCGGGCGCGACCGTCTCGAGCTTATCCAGCCGGACAAAAGCGTCGGGAAGGTCGATCGGTTGGGACGATGCGAACATGTCGGTCAGCGACAGGGCGGCACCGCGCGCGACCATGATCTGCGGATCGCGCGGGACGATAACCTGATCGTCCGATAGATTCAGTTGCTCCCGGAACACGCGGACCAGTGTGGGGTTGTAGGCGAGCGTACCGCCCTCGAAGATTACCGGCGGCTCGATGTCGATACCCTGGGCCAGACCGCCGATCGTTTGGCGGGCGACCGCGTGAAGCGCCGAAAGCGCCAGGTCGGTGGTAGGAATGCCCTCGTTGAGCAGCGGCTGGATATCGGTCTTTGCGTACACGCCGCAGCGGCCCGAGACCTCGTGGACGGTCGTTCCCCGGCTTGCGAGCTGCTCGAACTCGCCCGATTCGGTGCCGACCCCCATGAGCTTTGCCATCTCGTCGATAAATGCACCGGTACCGCCTGCGCACGAGCCGTTCATGCGCATGTCGGCAACCTCGATGTCTCCCTTATCGTTGGTGCGGAAGAAGATCATCTTGGCGTCTTGGCCGCCCAGCTCGATGGCGCAGCGCGTCTGCGGATAGAACCTGCTGATCGCGAGCGCGTTGGCGACCACCTCCTGAACGTACGAGGCGCCCAGCGCGGTCGCGATATCGCGCGCACCCGAGCCGGTCACCGCAACGCGCAGTGACTCATGGGGAAAGCGCTCGGCGAGCTCGCCGAGCATGGCGCGCACGCTCGCTGTCTGACACGCCCCGTGGCGGCGATATCCCCACCACGCCTCGGTCATATCCTCGTGCATCGCGTAAACTTTGGTCGTCGTCGACCCTACGTCCAGTCCTACTAGCAACGCCATAATGCTCCGTCTCTCGCATTTTTCCCGCTAGAGATATACCACTCTACGTAATACAACAGACTGTTGTATTTAAACTCCGTATAAAAAGCGGCTGCCGAAACGCTTCAGCAGCCGCCGAATGCACCAACAGATTGTTCTGCGCGCTAGCACGTCGGGCAACGGAGCAGCACGGGCCCTCCGGTCATGCGCACCGCTCACGCCCGCGATGTCGCCGAGAGAGCTATCCACGCTTAGGGCTCCAACCAAGCAAGTCGCCCGCGCTCAGCAGATCCCTAAGCGAGCTACTCGCACTCAGGAGCCATAGCCTGCTCCAAGAGCTCGGCATGCTCCTCCTCGAAAACCGTCCCCACAGGGAAGGCGCGACGGAAGACGAAGCGGGAAATCGGACCGGCTACCAAAAGGTTCCACGGCAGCGCCATCACAAAATTATGCGGGATGTTGATCATCCAGATCGCGGGCACGGAATACAGGTTCGCAAGGATGCCGCCGGGCATGTGCGTCAGACCCTCACAGGCACCGTACAGCGACATGATGATGACCATGGGAACGACCATGCAGGAGCTGACGGCGAGCGTCATGGCAAGTGGCGAGCTCTTGCCCGGCGTGACCAAGTACTTAAAGGCGAAACCCTTGGCGAGCGGGCTGGCGACGAACCAGTCGCAGCACATGGCAAAAATGTAGGCAACGGGGAAGCCGAGCCACGCAGTGGCAACGACCTCGCCGTTGATGGCCCCGTGCTGCAGGGCAACGTTGTAGATGCTCATCCAGAGCACCATGCAAAAGCACATGATAAAGGTGAACAGCAGGCTCTCTCGTTTGTTGATAGGCATAAAGGGCAGATTCCTCTCTGTGTTGTACCGCGGCGCCACGCAACAAAAACGGGCGGGCAAGATGGAGCTGTTGGAACTTCATCTCGCCCGCCCGTGGTACGCGCGTCTGCGACTACTTATGTGGTGGAACCAGCCTAGCACGAAACGCATGCGCTTCGTAAGCGTTGAGTTTATGAAGATGCAGGGCACCGATAATCCCCCGACCCCATAAGTTGCGGTGGAATACGGACTGTTTTGACCCTTTAAGCAGCAATTCAGTCCCTATTTCACCGCAACTCATTTGGTGCAAAGTAACCTGTCCCCCTTGTACCAATTAGCTGGTGTGGCGCCAGCGAGGGTCGGTGAGCGTACGCGCCACACCCAGTCCAACGGGCAGAAACGCTACGATGAGCACTGCGCGCACAAACCAGCCGAGCATATTGACCGTGTCGAAGGTGCACATGTAATACATCGAGCGATACAGATACAAGCCCGGCACCATAATGACAATCGAAGGCACCGTGAGGGCGATGCGCGGGTAGGTGAGCTTGACTTCGGCCAAGCTTGCCAGCAGACCCGATACCAGCGCGCCGATAAACGCTGCTGCCTCGGGAGGCATTCCCGTGCTGAGGCCCAGGAAGGGAATCATCGTCGGCGCATCGACAAGGGTCAGACGCAGGGTATTGGACACGGCGCCGATCAACCCAGCTGCCGCGGCCATCTTTACCGGGCTGTTGAACATCACCGAGAAGCCGAATACGCCAACGAAGCTCATCACCACGCGCAGGAGCGTAAGGGCAAGCGGCGAAAGGCCCAGTGGGGCAAAGTCGTCCGGCGCCAGGCCAACACACTCGGCAACCATCCAACCTACGAGCGTCGCCATCACAATAATCGATACGGCATATGAAAGGCGCTCGATACCGCTTCGCATGTCGAGCTTGGCGATGTCGAGGCCCGCCGTAATGAGCGGAAAGCCGGGAATCACAAAGAGCATGGCGCCGATATAGCCTTCTTGGTGCGACATTGCCCCCGGTATGACCTGGCCAAGGCCGAGCAATGCCAGCAGATACGAAACGCAAGCGAGCGCAACGCCGGTCGTCAGCGCGCTGAACTGACCAAGGCCTTGCTTGAGAATATGGGAGCGGGCAAAGTTGCCGACACCCGCGCCCACAAACGCGCAGGCCATCTCGATAGGGCCGCCGCCGAGCAAAAAGACGAAGGCGCCGCAAGCACAAGCTGCCGCAAGGCCCTGTTGCCAGGGAGAGTAATCGGGTTTTGAACTCTCAACGGTCTTGAGCATCTCGTGGTATTCGTGCACGGTAAACCGGCGCCCATACGTCTCGATTTCCTTTAAGAAACTCTCCATCATCCAAATGCGATGGGTATTGACGCCCGTTGTGGGCAAGCTGACGACCTCATTAAAGCAGTGACCATCTTCGATGCAGGTGCACTCAAACGACAGAAGACTTAAGTCAACGTGGATGGTGACACCGAGTACGGCGGCAACACGATTCATGGTATCGCGCACGCGCCAGGCACCCGTTCCGCTTGCCAGCATAAGCATGCCGGTGCGGCAGATGATGGATGATTTATCGGTGAGCGGCGCATCGACGGCAAGCTCATCGCCTGCCGTCACGATCTGGTGCCAGTCAGTTTTCATATGGAGCGCGCCGGCACGAACGCCGTGGTGCATGGGGGCTCTCGAAAGCAGCGAGTTAAGGCGCGAAGGCTGTGAGGGCTCCGCCGATTCGCCCTCGTCCTCGTCGGGCTCTTCATCGACCAGATCAAAGGAATCAAGCGGCGCTGGCTCGCGACGGTCGATCAGCTCCTCGTCCTCATCATCAAAGTAGTTGAACTGATCGAGCATGTCCTCTTCGATTGCGCGCTCGCTCGCGTCGTCCATCCCGGTGCTCCCTTCCTATCGACTAACCCCCATCCTAGACAGCGACGGCTAAAGGAAACATAAAAGAGACGGCTGTCATGCGAACCATGCGCGCAATAGCCGTGGGTAGTCGTTTAAGAACGTCCACAATGACTATTGACAGCCAAGGCAACGCCGATGCCTTGGCAACGACAGACACTATGACCCAATCCGAGGGCACTAAAAAGATAGGAGCCC
>CATYVQ010000002.1 GCA_958413895.1 uncultured Collinsella sp. | reverse complement strand
CTTGCAGCGACGGACCTCAGGACGCTCTTACACCACGTCTGCGCGCGCCATCTCTGCCACGAAATGGGCCCCCGGAGACGGAGGAAAACGGATCATTTTGGCCTGTCGGCTCCGAGTCGCACCCGTTTTCCTGCGAAAACTCTCGTGTCTCAACTTTGGTGAGACATTTGTCTCACGCCCAAAATCAAATCTGGAACGTGTGTCACCTGCCCAAATTGTGTCTCATTTCGTAACTTTAGGCTGTTGCAAGGTCTGAGACCGCGAGAAGGGAGACGCGATGAGTAAGTACACGAGGGGTCTCTTGGCGGTGATACTGGCCGTAGTGCTGGTATTGCCAGCCGCAGCATTCGCCATGCTGCCCGAGGCCAACGCTAGGTCCAGCACAGGAATGGACGGACCGGCGGTGAGCGGAACGGTCGTCGACCCCGACACCAGCGGACGCTGGGAAAAATGGGCGGCCGGCCACAGCGGCAATAAGGTGACGACTCAAAACGTCGGCCGAATCTGGACCGACAAGACGGTCATGGCAACCGAGGGAAACGAAGAGTCGGACTTCCTGACTACGCTTTCGGCGATGTCCTCGACGTCTAATTCAACCGTGACAGTCACCACGCCGCTTGACATCGTGATGGTGCTGGACGCCTCTGGCTCGATGGATGATCATATGGGCGGCGGAGATTCACCTAAGCGTATCGATGCGCTGAAGAGTGCTGCGAACAGCTTTATCGATACCATCGCAAAACAAAATGAGAGCATCGAGGGCGTCAATAGGCAGCATAGGGTTGCCATTGTTAAGTTTGCGGGCAAGAAGTCCAACGATATCGGCAACAATATGTATCGCGACGGAGGGTACTCCTACAATTACACCCAGGTTATGAAAGAATTGACCTACTGTTCCGGCAGCAATGCGGATGATCTCAAGAAGAATACAATTAATCAAATTCAGCCTGCCGGCGCCACGCGCGCCGACTATGGCCTAGAGCTGGCCGAGAAAATCACTACCACTTATGGCCGCAAAGACGCCAAGAAGATTATTGTGTTCTTTACCGACGGTACGCCAACAAAGCAAAATAAATTCGATGCGGGTGTCGCCAACGCTGCCGTGACAGCTGCTAAGAATATGAAGGACGGCAAGGCCACCGTTTATACCATCGGCATCTTTGATGGCGCGAACCCCAGTGCTGGTATCCAGGATTCGGGAAAAAGCCAAAAAGAGAACAAGTTCATGCAGGCCGTTTCGAGCAACTACCCCAATGCCACGGCATGGGACGCTCATGGTGCACGCGCGGAAAACTCCGACTACTACAAGTCGGCGACCGATGCCGAAGAGCTCAAGAAGGTCTTCGACGACATCTCACAGGCCATCACATCGGAGGCGCCTTATCCGACCGAAATTGATAAGGGCTACGACGCGACCAAGTCCGGTTACATCACGTTTACCGATGAGCTGGGCGACTTTATGCAGGTCGACAGCTTCACCGAGGTCGTCATCAACGGCACGCCGTTTACCAAGGCGAGCAAGACGGTCAACAAAGAAACCAAGACCGATACGTACGAGTTCGATGGTAAAGCAAAAGACCTGCTCATTACCGTGCAGCGTGCTGGTGATGACAATCCCCAGAAGGGCGATGTCGTAACGGTCAGCATTCCTGCGTCGTTGATTCCGCTGAGCCACTTTAAGACCGTAGACGGCAAGCTTTCGGTCGACAGCGCTCAGCCTATCCGCGTGAAGTACACCTCGAGCGTGAAGAGCACTGCGCTCGACAACCTGTTTACGCCCGAGAAGGTAACGGGGCTCAAGGATTACATCGAGAACAATACGACCGTTGCCAACGGCGCCAAGACCGTGAATTTCTACGCGAACAAGTGGGCTGCCGGCGATCTGGGCAATACGGTTGCGACCTTTGAGCCGGCCGACACCAACCGCTACTACTACTTCCAGAAACAGACCCCTATTTACACGGACAAGGACTGCACGCAGCCTGCAAAGAATTCGCTGGCAGATACCGGCACCTATTACTACAAGGATGAGTTTGAGGAGCAGGGCGAAAACGGCGAGGCCAAGCCCGCCTCTGCCGTCATCGAGTTTATCGGCGGCGACGCTGCGAAGTTTGACGGTGCTATTGTTGCTGACGAGGACGGCAACCTTTCGTTTAGCGTGGGAACCGCGCGCCTAGCCTTTATCGACGAGCTCCACACCACCAAGGAGAGTGTGGGCGGCAACAACACTGGTACCGCGACCGACGTTCTCAACCCCAAGTGGAACAACGTGTCCGCCAAGGCGACCGCGACGCATGTCAATTCCTACCTGGGCAACAACGGCAAGATCAGCTTTAACGTGACGCCGGCAACGGTGGATACCAAGACGAGCTTTGGCCTGATCAAGGTGCTCGAGGGTCGCGAGTGGACGGATACGGACAAGTTTAAGTTTGAGCTCTCCGCGACGTCCGAGAATGACGCCCCGATGCCCGCACCCGCGACCGCGACCGTGACCAATGCCGATCTCGACAAGGGCAAGGCAGCCATTAACTTTGGCAAGATTACTTATGCCAAGCCGGGCGAGTACACCTATGAGGTCCGCGAGGTCAAGGGCGACGCTGGTGGCATCACCTACAGCAAGAACGTTGCCACGTTCAAGGTGACCGTGGCGGTTAAGGCCACGGGTGGGCTTAAGGCTGACGTTGAAAAGATCTCGGGCGAGACCGAGTTCAAGAACACCTATAGCGCCAAGACGGAAACCTCGCTGACTCTTGAGGCAACCAAGACGCTCACGGGGCGCCCGATGGCCGATGACGAATTTAAGTTTGCGCTGAGCTATGCGGGGCACGACGAGGTTCTGCTGGATGCAACCAACAAGGGTGGCAAGGTTGAGTTCGGTCCGCTGACGTACACGACCAAGTCGCTCGCCAAGCTGGTCGAGGAAGACAAGGCATCGCTTGATGCTAGCTCAGACAAACCGACGTGGACCATTCATTACATTGCTGCCGAGCAGACCGGCAAGCTGCCTGCGGGCGTGAGCGCCACCGTGTCGGCAATTGACGCATGTGTAACCGTTGTCGACAACGGCGATGGTACCCTGATGGCGACGGCTGTCTACGGCGATGCCGGCAACGAGTTCGTGAACACCTACACTGCCGCGCCTGCCGAGGCATCGCTTGTGGGCAAGAAGAATCTGCAGGTTCCTAAGGGCCTGACCCCGGCTGACATTGCCGGCAAGTTCACCTTTACCGTGACCGGTGAAGAGGGCGCACCCATGCCCGCGAACGCGAGCGTTACCAATGATGCCAAGGGCAAGGTCGACTTTGGCAAGATTACCTTTACGCTCGACGACATTAACAAGGCTCTGGGCGAGAAGCCCGAAAAGCGCGAGCACACCTTTACCTACACCGTGACCGAGTCCGGCGAGGTCGCTGGCGTGACCAACGACGCCAAGCTGTCGCGCGAGGTTTCCTTCACCGTGACTGATGACGGCAAGGGCAATCTGAGCGTATCCCACAAGCCGGACGGCGATGTGGCATTTACGTTCACCAATACCTATAACGTGACGCCTGTCGAGACGAGTGTCACCGACCAGATTACCGCGACTAAGGTCCTGACCGGCCGCGACATGGCTGAGGGCGAGTTCTCCTTCGAGCTCGTCGAGGGCGAGGGCAAGGACGCCAAGGTCGTCGCCACCGGCAAGAACGCCGCCGATGGCAAGATCACGATGAGCCCCATCGAGTACGACAAGCCCGGCAAGCACACCTACACGCTGCGCGAGGTCAAGGGTGACGCCGGCGGCATCACCTACGACGGCAAGACCTACACCATCGAGACCACCATCACCGACAAGGGCGACGGCACGCTCGAGGCGAAGCATGTCCTGAAGGGCGACGACGAGGCGAAGTTCAGCAACGGCTACAAGCCGAACCCCAGTGACTCCAGCGTCACCGGCCAGGTCACCGCGACCAAGGTCCTGACCGGCCGCGAGATCGGCCTCGTTGCCGGCGAGTTCCGCTTTGAGCTCGTTGAGGGCAACAACGTAGTCTCCACCGGCACCAACAATGCCGACGGCAAGATCGTAATGGATCCCGTCACCTACACCGCGGCTGGCGAGCACACCTACACGCTGCGCGAGACCAAGGCCGGCGCCACCGAGAACGGCATTACGTACAGCACCGCCGAGTACACTATCGTGACCATCGTCAAGGACAACGGCGACGGCACCCTCAGCGTCGAGCACGAGCTGCAGAATGTCGACAAGGCGACCTTCGAGAACGCCTACACCGTAACCCCCAAGAGCTTCAGTGTTACTGATCGGATCACGGCGACCAAGGTCCTGACCGGGCGCGATCTCAAGGAAGGCGAGTTCTCCTTCGAGCTCGTCGAGGGCAAGGGCAAGGACGCCAAGGTCGTTGCCACCGGCAAGAACGCCGCCGATGGCAAGATCACGATGAGCGCCGTGAAGTACGACAAGCCCGGCAAGCACACCTACACGCTGCGCGAGGTCCCGGGCGACGCCAACAACGGCATCACCTACGACGGCAAGACCTACACCATTGAGACGACCATCACCGACAAGGGCGACGGCACGCTCGAGGCGAAGCATGTCCTGAAGGGCGACGACGAGGCGAAGTTCAACAACAACTACAAGCCGAATCCTGACGAGTTCAGCGTCACCGACCAGATCACCGCGACCAAGGTCCTGACCGGCCGCGACATGACTGAGGGCGAGTTCTCCTTCGAGCTCGTCGAGGGTGAGGGCGAGGATGCCAAGGTCGTCGCCACCGGCAAGAACGCCGCCGACGGCACGATTACGATGAGCCCCGTGAAGTACGACAAGCCCGGCAAGCACACCTACACGCTGCGCGAGGCCAACGGCGGAACCACCAGCAAGGGCATCACGTACAGCGACGCCAAGTACACTATCGAGACCACCATCACCGACAACGGCGACGGCACCCTCAAGGCCGAGCATGTCCTGAAGGGCACCGAGCCCGCCGAGTTCAAGAACACCTACAATGTGACCCCGCTCGATGCAGAGCTCGACTTTGGCCTGAGCAAGGCCATTGACGGCCGAGAGTGGACTGAGGGGGACAAGTTCAGCTTTACCATCACCGCTCCTGAGGGCGCCCCGCTGCCCGATCCCGCAACCGTAACTGTGAGCAAGAAGGACGCGAAGGATGGCATCGCCGCCATCAAGTTCGGCAAGATCCACTACACGGCTGCCGGAACCTACACGTACGAGATCCGCGAGAACGCGGGTAACGCGGCCGGCATGGCGTATGACGGGCATGTCGCGACCGCCGAAGTGACCGTGACTGAGGACGGCGAGGGCAAGCTGACCGCCAATGTCACCAAGAAGGAAAACGGACGCTTCACCAACACATACCGCACTGAGCTTAACTACACCGCGGCCGGCGGCCTCAAGCTCAGCAAGAGCCTCTCCGGACGTCCTATGACTGAGGGTCAGTTCACGTTTACCGTGACGCCTGCCGACGAGGCCTCGGCCAACGCGCTTGGCCTGCTGCCCGGAGCCAACAACTTCAAGTCCCCTGCGACGGCAGAGGCAACGGTCGGCCTGATCGACATCCTGGCTGGCCATGAGGTCAAGTTTACGCAGGCTGACGCCGGCAAGACCTTCACGTACACCGTAGCCGAGAAGAATGACGGCAAGCCCGGTTACACCTACGACGACGCCGTGCGTACCGTGACGATCGCCGTCGCCGATGACGGTGCCGGTACGCTTACCGCCACGACGACCGTCTCCGGCGGTCCCGAGGGCACGCATGAGACGGTCCACAAGAGTGGCGAGAACAAGGTCGAGAAGGCCCTGGTGCCGTTCCACAACAGTTACAGCGCTACGACCAACACGCCTGGCGGCACCGCCGCTCAGGTCGTTGCCACCAAGACTCTGACCGGCCGCCCGATGGCCGACGGCGAGTTCTGGTTCGGCATCGCCTATCAGGGTGAGCTTGTGGCATACGAAAACCTCAAGCCCAATATCGGCGGGCACGTGAGCTTTGATACGCTGCACTACGACACTAAGATGCTTGCTAATCTTGAGGCTGCTGGGCTTGCTTATCGTACCGATAAGGACGGTAAGCTTGCCTGGACCATTAACTACACGGCCTACGAAGATTTATTCGGGCTGCCGAATGGCGTTTCCGCTACAACGTGGAGCTTTGGCTTTAAGGTTATCGTCGTCGACAACGGTGACGGTACCCTGACGGCAACGGTCGACTACGGCGGCGTCGAGCCCTTGTTCGAGAACGTCTACGGCGCCGAAGCCGTCGATGCCGCGCTCACCGGCACTAAGAAGCTCCAAGCTGCCGAGGGCCTGACCCCGGCTGACATCACGGGCAAGTTCACCTTTACCGTGACCGCCGACGAGGCTAGTGCCCCGATGCCCGAGCGCACGACCGCAACCAACGACGCGGCTGGCAACGTGGACTTTGGCAAGATCCACTTTACGCTCGAGGACCTCAACCGCGCTCTGGGCGTGACGGACGATGCGACCGATAAGGCCGAGGCAGACGAAGCTGACGAAGCCGAGGCCGACGAGGCAGAGGCCGACGAGGCAGAGGCTGAAGAGGCCGACACCGATGCCAACGCCGACGAGCCCGAGCCCGCAGCCCCCACCGCTCCGCGCTCGCACACCTTTACTTACACGGTGACCGAGTCCGGTAGTGCCCCTGGCGTGACCAATGACACCAACGCCACGCGCAAGGTTTCCTACACCGTGTCTGACGACGGTGCCGGGCATCTGAGCGTCAAGCGCGAAGGCGACGACGGTGCTGCCTTCACGTTTACCAACACCTACGGCGTGGCACCTACCGATTCGTCCGTGACCGATCAGGTCAAGACAGTCAAGCGCCTGACTGGACGCGACCTTGCAGCAGGTGAGTTCACGTTTGAGCTGCTCGAGGACGACGTGGTTGTCGCTAACGGCACCAACGACGCTAACGGCACCGTGACGCTGAGCCCGATTCGCTACGAGGCACCCGGCACGCACACGTACACGCTGCGCGAGGCTTGCCCCAACGCGCTCGGCCTGTACAAGGGCGTCACCTATGACGGCACGACCTACACCGTCGTGACCACCGTCTCCGACAACGGCGACGGCACGCTGACCGCGACGCACAAGCTCGAGGGAACCACCGAGTCGGCTGGCTTTACCAACAAGTATCACGCCATGCCTACGCAGGTTTCCATCGGCGCTATCAAGGTGCTCGAGGGACGCGAACTCAAGAAGGACGAGTTTAGCTTTAAGCTCGTTGGCGAGGACATCGAGTCTACGGTTACCAACGATGCCGACGGCAAGATCAACTTTGACAAGTTTGAGTACGACGAGCCCGGTACGCACGCCTACACCATCAGCGAGGTCAAGGGCGACGAGGTCGGTATGACCTACGACAAGTCCGTCTTTACCGTGACCGTCAACGTGGTCGATGACGGCGAGGGCAACCTCAAGGCGAACGTCGCCTTTACCAAGGGCGACAAGAGCGTCGAGGGTATCGTGTTCAATAACACGTACAAGAAGCCCGAGACGCCCGTGCCGACGCCCGATCCCGGCACGCCTAAGACCGTGACGAACATCGTCAAGACGGTCAAGGGTTTCCTGCCCACCACAGGCGACCAGCAGGCTGCCGCTCTGCTTATGGCATTTGTCATCGCCATGGCCGGCGTCGGAGCCCTGGTCTGGGGTATCCGTAAGCGCTAGGCACGTCGACAGCGCCCGGGGCCAAAAGGCCCCGGGCGGCCGGCGGGGAGCCAGAACATAGCCCCCACCCCCACCCCCAGCCGCCACGGAGGTATCTCCCTTCTCCGTGGCGGCGCTTTTGTGCGTAGGCGAGAAGGGTTCGCCACGAAACCGGCCCATCTACTACGTTTAGTCCCTTACCCCCAACCATGCTAAAAAACGCGAAAACAAAACCGCAGGTAGAACGCCTGCGGTTTTTCATAAAACGCGGTTGTGGTCGGGGGTATCGGGTCAAACGTAGTAGATGGGCCAGTTTCGTGGCGAGCGGTTCCGGCTGATCCCTTGGGGGCGAAGGAAAACGGACCATTTTGCTCCCGCGAGGCTGGCGGAGGCACTCGTGCAGGGCCGCCCGAACAAAACTATGCCGGTTTACTACGATGAATCCGAGATTCCTGACCACACCCGCATTTTTGCAAATATCGCAAGTGTTCTACCTGCGGTTTTGTAAGTGCGCAATTTGCCGTGGTCGGAGATATGCGGTTCATCGTAGTAAACCGGCATAGTTTTGAAATGGCATCAAATTGGCGGCAGCCAGCGGCTAGCCTCGCAGATAGGCGATGGCGATTTGGGTGCGGTTGCGTAGCCCCATTTTGGCTAGGATTGAGCTGATGTGGTTGCGCACGGTGCCTTCGCCCATATAGGCGGTGGCAGCGATCTCCTTGTTGTCGAGGCCGTGGGCGATGAGCTCGGCGACTTCGAACTCGCGGTCGGTCAGGCCGGCAAAGGCTGCGGGCCGGTGGGTCGCACCGGCTTCAGCGTTCGCTCCATCAAAGTCGACATCCTCGATCGCCTTGCCCTCGAGCACGCGTTTGCCATCCATGACCTGTGCCAACGCCGGCGGAATGGCGGCGACATCGGTCTTGATCAGGTAGCCGCGGGCGCCCAGTTTAAGCGCCGACACAATGTACTCGTCATCCGAGAATGTCGTCAGAAACACCACGCGCGCCGTGGGGTCGCGCTCAAGGATTTCGCGTGCCGCCGAAAGGCCGTCGCGTCCCGGCATCTGAATGTCGAGCAGCGCGATGTCGGGCGCGTGCTCGCTGTAGAGCGCGACCGCCTCGTCGCCATTGGCGCCGGTGCCCACCACTTTGATCTGCGGCTGGGCGCCCAGGATAATCTTGAGCGAATCGACCACTAAGCGGTCGTCGTCGACAACGATGAGCCTCATCGGTCCTCATCTCCTTGCTGTTTGGGAACGGTGGCAAACACGCGCCAGCCGCCGGCGCTGGCACGCGGGCCGGCGGTGAAGGTGCCGCCAAGCGCCTCGATGCGCTCGCGCATGGAGGCGAGCCCCATGCCCTCCGCAGCGCCGCGGCCGCTTGCTTGGACCCCGCCCGCGCCATCGTCGGTAACGACAAGCTGGTAAAACGACGGATGTTCCATGCATCGTACGGTGACGGTCTGGGCGCAAGCGTGGCGCATGGTATTGGAGAGCGCCTCGCGCAGGACCGCTGCAAAGCAGTTGGCGACGTTGGCGGGCGCATGCTCGGCCAAAACTTCAAGCTCAATCTGCGGGCCGCCGTCCGAGCGCGCGCCTTCAACAATGCGTTCGAGCTGCACGGAAAGGTCGACGGCGTTGTCGTTGAGCGCGTGGACGCTGGTGCGCACAAGCTGGAGCGCCTCGTCAACCGTGCGTTTAACGTCGGCGAAATCGGCGGCGACGCCAGGCTCGTCGGCGTGGACCACGCGTAGGGCTTCGGCCTGCAGCGAGGCGCGCGTGAGCTGGTGCCCGACGTTATCGTGGATCTCGCGCGCGATGCGGGCGCGTTCGGCGAGCGTCGCGAGCTCGACTTCGTAGTCCTGGCGGTCGGCAAGGTCGCGGTTGCGCGCTTCGAGCGCGAGGGCTCGTTCTTGCAGCTCGTCGCGGGTGCGGCGCATGCGTTGTTGCTCGCGCTCCAGCTGGGCGGTACGTAGCGATAGCAAGGCGGCGGCAACCGAAAGGATGGCGGTCAGCAGGAGCGTTCGGGCGGTGAGCGCATCGGCACGAAGGTCCGCGACGAGCGCAAAGACAAAGGCGATGCCAATGCCCAGCACGACCCAGGCGTGCTCGCGGCGAACGCGTCGCGCGATGTCATAGAGAGCGAGAGGCGCAAACGGCACAAACGGCGGCACGACGACTGCCGCGATGATGTAAGCGCAGCTCGCGGTCTCGCTCGCGCGCCGGGTGCGTTCCCCCTGTGCGACCTCGGCCAGTGAGGTGGCAATAACGCCAAGGCAAAACGCCGCGACCAGGTGAGCGTCCACAGCAAGGCCCATGGCGGCCGCAATACAGCACGCCAGAACGATCGATTTGTCGAAAAGCCTGTTCATACGGGTATTGTACGCGAAGCCGCGCGTGGTGGAGGGACCGCCTGCGCAACCGTGACATTCCTCCCGCGCGGCAAATCGGGGGCGCCGGTTGGGCCACGCGGCCAAGCCCCGCACTCGTGACAAAGCTCACTGGTGCGCGCCGGCGGCTCCTGCGATGATGCAATCGTACCGGGCCACGACCAACAGAAGGGCCGCCTCATGACAGACATCGTCCACGTCGAAAACCTCGTCAAGCGCTATGACGATCTTATCGCGCTCGACCACTTTAACCTGAGCATCGCCCCCGGCGAGATCTTTGGCCTGCTGGGTCCCAACGGCTCGGGCAAGACCACGTCCATCAACTGTATCCTGCAGCTGCTTGCCTACGACAAAGGCACCATCGAGCTCTTTGGCGAGCCCATGACGCCCGCTCGCTACGACCTCAAGCGCCGCATCGGTGTGGTGCCGCAACAGGTGGCGGTGTTCGACGAGCTCACCGTGCGCGAGAACATCGACTATTTTTGCAGTCTCTACGTCAACGACCGCAAGCGCCGCCGCGCGCTGGTGGACGAGGCGATCGACTTTGTCGGCTTGGGCGACTTTACCAAGTTTCGCCCCGGCAAGCTCTCGGGCGGCCTGGCGCGTCGCCTCAACATCGCCTGCGGCATCGCGCACAAGCCCGAGCTCATCTTCTTTGACGAGCCCACGGTGGCGGTCGACCCGCAGAGTCGCAACGCCATCCTGGAGGGCATCTGCCGCCTGCGCGACGAGGGCGCCACGGTGGTGTATACCAGCCATTATATGGAGGAAGTCGAGCAGATCTGCAGCCGCATCATGATCATGGACGGCGGGCGCGTGCTGGCGCAGGGCACCAACGACGAACTCAAGCGCATGATTCAGATGGGCGAGAAGATCGTGATCGAGGTCGGCGAGGTGCCGCGCGCGGCGCTCGGTGCCGTCGCGAGCCTGCCGCATGTCCTGGACCTGTCGGCGACGGCGGGCCAGCTCACGTTTTCGTGCGAGGCGAGCCCGCATAACCTGACGGACATTCTCGATGCGCTGCGCTCGCATGACGTGGCGCTCGGCCGCATTTATTCCGAACCGCCGACCCTCAACGACGTGTTCCTCGAGATCACCGGCCGCGAGCTGCGCGACTAGGGGGCGGCCATGTTCAACACCATCATCACCACGCTCAAGACGCTGCTGCGTCGGCCGAGCACATGGGTCTGGGGCGCGGTCTTTCCCATCGCGCTTTCCACGATGTTCATGTTTATGTTTGCGAACCTCAGCTCCGACGGCACGGTCGACCCGGTGCCGGTGGCCGTTGTCGCCGATGAGGCCTGGGACGATTCGACTTTCAAGGACGTGGCGGCTTCGCTTGCTAAGGAAGGCGACGATCAGCTGCTCGAGATCCACGAGTGCGACGATGCAGCCGACGCGAACCGTGCTCTCAAGGCCGGCGAGGTCGCGGGCATCTATACGGCCGACGCTGAAGGCACGCCCAAACTCACGTTGCTTTCGAGCTATGGCAGCTCGCGCGCCTCGTCGGTGCTCACCGACCGCAGCATCCTGGAGACGGTGGCGAGCTCGTATACGCAAAATGCCGAGCTCATGCGCCAGATTGCCCAAGACAACCCGGCCGCCCTTGCCGATCCGGAGGCGGTTGCGCGCGCCCTGTCGCTCGAGGGCGGCACCCGTCGCGTGAGCCTTACGCGCACCACGCACGACGGCACGGTCATCTACTATTACGCGCTTTTTGGCCTGGTCGCGATGATGTCTGCCGAGTTTGCCGCCTTGAGCGTCGTCGATTTGCAGCCCAATCTGTCGGGCCTTGGCGCGCGTCGCTGCGTGGGCGGTCTTTCCAAGACGGCGTCGCTGGCCGGCATCTTTGTCGGCTCGTGGCTGGTTTCCTTCGCCTCGATGGCGATCGCAATCGGCTACGTGCGCCTGGTCGTGGGCGTCGACTTTGGCGGGCGCGAGGGGCTGTGTCTGGTGGGCGGCGCCGCTTCCGCGCTTGCCGCCACGGGCCTGGGGCTCTTTGTGGGTACGCTTCCCGTTAAGGGCGGCAAGGCGTCCAAGTCCGGCATCCTTACGGGCTTTGCTACCACGTGCGCCCTGTTCGCCGGCCTCTACGGCGAGCCGGCGATGGCGCTTGCCGACGACGTCGCCCGCGCCTGCCCGGCCGAGTGCTGGCTCAACCCCGTCAAGCTTATCTGCGACATGTTCAACCGCCTGTATTTCTTTGAGGACCTGGGCCCCTTTGCCGTTCGCGCCGGCGCACTGGTCCTTATGGCGCTGCTGTTCGTTGCCGCCGCCACGCTGATCTTTGGAAGGAGCCGCTATGAGCACCTTTAAGACCGCGCTTCGCATGGCGCTCGCGCACCCGTTCTACCTGCTTATCTACACGGTGTTCATTTCGCTGATGGGCGTATTCATCGCGGCATCGGTGAGCTGGAACTCGTCGCAGCTCACCGAGTACAAGCCCTACGATGCCAACGTGATTGTGGTCGACCGCGACGACAGCGACCTTTCGCGTGCGCTTACCAAGCATCTGGGTTCGCGCTTTGAGCTGGTCACGGGCGTCGGCGACGACACCTACGACCTTGCGGACGCGCTCTCCAAGAGCAACAGCGCCAAAGGTAGCGCCGACTGCGTGTTCTTTATCCCGGAGGGGTTTGAGGGCGATCTTGTTGCAGCCGCCCGCGCGGGGGAGTCCCTGCCCAAGCTCGATGTGACCTACGGTGCTGGCACCATGGCGGCGGCGCTTTCGTCTGCCGAGGCCTCGCGCTGGATCTCGCTCGCGGGCGCTGCGGCGGCGCTTGAGCCCGCTGCTTCTAACGGCGACGTTGCCAAGGCCGCTGAACATGCGGCCGCGAAGCGCGCCAAGGTCGAGATCGAGCAGGTCAAGGTCGACTCGACTGCCGCCGCCACGCTCGAGTCGTACTTTAACTTTGGCGCGTACGCGATCATCTCGTCGGTCATCGTGTCGGTGGGACTGGTGTTCTCGGGCATGAACGAGCCCGAGCGTGTGCGCCGCATGGAGGCCGGCCCGGTCTCCGAGCGCCAGCGCTCGCTTGCCGTGTTTGCGGCCGCCGCCGTGCTCACCGTCTGCATCTGGTTCGTGTCGAGCATGATGGGCGTCGTGGGCTTTGCCGGCGCGGTTGCCGAGGTCGGCGTGGGTCGTGTGTGCCTGGCGCTGGCGGCGACGTTTGCCCTGGCGTGCACGCCTCTGGCCGTTGGCTTTGCGCTGTCGAGCCTGGGTGCGCGCGAGGAGCTGCTTAACGGTGTGGGCAACCTGCTTGGCATGCTCATGACGTTTTTGGGCGGCGCTTGGATGCCGCTGTCGCTGATGGGCTCGGCCGTGCAGACGGTGGCGCACTTTGTGCCGACGTATTGGGTGAACGACGCGATTGGCAAGGCGCTCGCTTCGGATCTGACGTCCACCGTGTTGGGTGACATCGCTTGCGACCTGGGCGTCACCGTGCTCTTCGCCGCCGCCATTGCCGCCGTAGGCCTGGCCCTCTCACGCGCCAAATCCCGCGCCTAGTCTGAAATAAATCCTAGGCCTCGCCCCAAAATAGTTCGCCAAGGTTTACTATTACGTTCATAAAGTAGTACGAGGCTAACAACGGGGGATACCATGGCAACGCAGGAAGCCTATGTCCAGGTCAAGGATCTCAAAAAGCA
Source organism: uncultured Collinsella sp. (assembly GCA_958413895.1). Classification (GTDB taxonomy): domain Bacteria; phylum Actinomycetota; class Coriobacteriia; order Coriobacteriales; family Coriobacteriaceae; genus Collinsella. Next base: position 133,865 of record CATYVQ010000002.1, on the reverse strand, counting down.
CTACGGCGACGGTGATGCGCGCCTGACGGTACTCGATGGCATCGACACGTCCATCAATCGCGGCGAGATCTGCGTCATGCTGGGACCCTCGGGCTCGGGCAAGTCGACCTTTCTCAACCTGATCGGCGGCCTGGAGGATGCCGACGGCGGCTCCATCATGGTGGACGGCTGCGACCTCACGGTGCTCAAGCCTGCCGACCTGGGCGAGTATCGCCGCCGTGAGCTGGGCTTTGTCTTCCAGTTCTACAACCTGGTGCCCGACCTCACCATCAAGGAGAACATCGAGGTCACGGCGCACCTGTCCAAAAACCCGCTCAATGTCGACAACCTGCTGCGTTCGCTGGGCCTTTACGAGCACCGCAACAAGTTCCCGCGCCAGGTCTCGGGCGGCCAACAGCAGCGCTGCGCCATCGGCCGTGCGCTCGTCAAAAACCCGGGCCTGCTGCTGTGCGACGAGCCCACGGGCGCGCTTGACTATAAGACGTCCAAGGAAATCTTGCAGCTCATGGAGGATGTCAACCGCACCTACGGCTGTACCATCATCATTGTCACCCACAATGCCGCCATCGCGCGCATGGCCAATCGCGTGCTGCGCCTGCGCGACGGGCACATCGTCGAGGATGAGCTCAACGAGTCGCCCGTCGCGGCCGCCGAACTCGATTGGTAGGCGGCGCCATGACACCTCTCGCAAAACGTCTCCCGCGCGAGCTGCGCCGCAATATCGGCAAGTACCTGGGCATCTTTTTGCTTATGTGCGGAAGCATCGCTCTCACCTCGGGCTTTTTGCTCGCAGCGCATTCCATCGGCTGCCTTATCGACGACATGCGCGATGCGTACACGATTGAGGACGGCCGCGTGACCACCTCCTTCGAGGTCACCAAAGACCAGCTCAAGGCCGCCGAGGACGCGGCCGACGACGTCGGCGGCGTCACGCTCTACAAGAATTTTTCCATCGACGCCATCATCAAAAAGACCGCCGGCGACGACGGCACCAAGCGCACGCTGCGCACCTATGCGCACCGCACCAAGGTCGATATCGCGTCCTACTGTGAGGGCAGGGAACCCAAGGCGGACGACGAGGTGGCCATCGACCGTGTCTTTGCCACCAATAACAACCTGTCCGTGGGCGATAAGGTCGAGCTTGAGGGCCGCACCTATACCATCTGCGGCATCATGACCCAGCCCGATAGCCAGGCGCTGTTCCTCAACAATTCGGACTTTACGGTGAACACCATCACCTATGGCGTGGCCGAGGTCACCGACGCCGGCTTTGCCGCGCTCGAGGATGCCGGCGGCGCGCCTGCCTACACCTACTCCTTTACCTTTACCGATCGCGACCTCCCCACCGCGGATCGCATCGATGCGGAGCAGGATATGGTCGAGGCGCTGACCGATGCCGATGCGCGCGTGGACGATCTGGTCGATGCCGATTCCAATCAGGGCATTGGCTATGCGCGCGATGACGTGGACGGCGACTCTATGATGTGGATGACGCTGCTCGACATCATCATCGTGATCATGGCGTTCGTCTTTGTGGTCCTCACCGACGCCACCATTGAGGAGGAGAGCGCCATCATCGGCACGCTGCTCGCCAGCGGCTATCGTCGACGCGAGATCGTGCTGCACTACCTTGCGCTTCCCGCCATCGTGGGCGTGGTCGCGGCGCTATTGGGCACTGCGCTCGGCGTTGCGTTCTTTACCGAGCCCATGCGCAGCCTCTATTACGGTTCGTACAGCCTGCCGCCCTTCCAGGTGTACTGGAGCTGGGAGATCTTTGTGAAGTGCGCCGTGGTTCCCGCCGCCGCGCTCATCCTCATCACGCTGGTGGGTCTGCTTCGCAAGATGGGCAAGACGCCGTTGCAGTTCCTTCGTCACGAGACGAGTGGCAAATCGGGCACCAAGCGCGGCCTGCAGCTGCCGGAGCGCATGGGTTTTGTTTCCCGCTTCCGCCTGCGTATCTTCCTGCGCAATCTGGGCAACTTCGCCACGCTCTTCGTGGGCATTGCGTTTGCGTCGCTGCTGCTGCTCTTTGGCCTGGCGATTCTGCCCACGATGACGCACTATGCGGACAACCTCGAGACAGGCCTGGTTGCCGAGCACCAGTACACGCTCAAGGCGCCGCTGGAGCTCGAGGGTACTGCCGAGGAGCGCGAGCAGTGGTCGGCACTCGGGCGCTTGCAGTCGGTTGACGGCGCGCTGCTTTCCGCCGCTCAGGATGCCGATGACGAGCTTGACGACGCGGCCGATGCGGCGCAGACAGCAGCCGATGCCGCGACTAGCGCTCCGTCTGCCGAGAGCCTGGCCGCGGCGCAGGACGCGCTTGCCAAGGTCCAGGATAAGAAGGATGCGCTCTACGCGTGCCTTGACGATCTTGCCGATGCCCTCGGCTGCGACCGCGACGAGGCTATCGACCTGATCGACAAGGCCTCTAAGATCGACACCGACAACGACGACATCCACCCGGTCAACACGATCGACAACGGCGCGGGCGCAATCGCACAGGCCGAGAAATACGCTGTTTACCAGCTGCAATACGATCGCGGCGACGGAAATGGCGAGGAGACGATTTCCGTCTACGGCATCTCGCCCAACTCGCGCTATTGGAAAGACCTCAACGTCGGCGATGGGCGCGTCGTCTTTGGCGGCGGCCTGCTCGACAAGTTTGGCTGGAGCGAGGGCCAGAAAGTCATACTCATCGACAAGTACGAGGGGGAGCATTATTCCCTTGAGTACGCGGGCAAGGACTGTGCTTGGGGCTCCAAGTCGGACATGAATATCTATATGAGTATCGACGACTTTAACGAGCTGTTCGGCAACGACGCCGCCTACTTTAACGGCTATGTGAGCGACGAGAAGCTCGACCTCGATGCTCGTTACTTTGCCGGCGACACCACGCCCGACGACATGCGGGCCGTGGGCGACCAGTTCATCGGCATGATGAGCAAAATGATCGGAATGATGATCGGGCTCGCGGTGTTTATCTTCCTGCTGTTTATGTACCTGCTGACCAAGGCGGTGATCGACCACAGCGCCCGTTCGATCAGCTACATGAAAGTCTTTGGCTATCGCGATAGCGAGATCTCGCATCTGTACATCCGCTCGATCACGCTGTGCGTGGCGGCGTCGCTCGTGCTGAGCCTGCCGGTCATTATTGGCTCGCTCACGGCCATCTTCCGCTCGATGCTGCTCGCCTACAACGGCAATATCGAGATCTACGTGCCCGCTTGGTCCATGGCGGCGTGCGTGGGCATTGGCTTTGTGACCTACCTGGTCGTGGCGCTGCTGCACACGCGCTCCATCAAGCGCGTGAGCCTGGCCGAGGCCCTCAAAGTGCAGGAGTAACCCCTTATTGGTCATTGGGGACGTTCTTAAACGACTAGTCATCGGGGACGGTCTTTGCTGACTCGCCGGCTCGTCGGCTGTGCTGGCAAGGACTGTCCCCAGCTGCCGGCAGGAAAGGAATGTCCCTAGCTGCCAGGTGGCGAGGCACTCATTTAAGTCCGTCCCCAATGAGTGGTTTCAGTCATTTAAGTCTGTCCCCAATGACTAGATGCCGTACTTGACTTTAACTCTGCTTTAACTGGTACCATCCTCTATGTCTGTAACGCCATATAGACCGAGGGGATAGATTTATGACCGCAACTGCACCCGCAGCACCCGCTAAGGTGTACTTCACCAACCTGCGCACGCATGCTCGCGAGAGCCAGCTCGACAAGCTCAAGCGCCTCATCCGTCGCGCCGGCATCGAACAGATTGACTTTGAGAACAAGTTCGTCGCTATCAAGATTCACTTTGGCGAGCTGGGCAACCTGAGCTTTTTGCGCCCCAACTACGCCCGCGCCGTCGCGGATGTCGTGAAGGAGCTGGGCGGCAAGCCCTTCCTCACCGACTGCAACACGCTCTATGTCGGTAGCCGCAAAAACGCGCTCGAGCACATCGACACCGCTTATCAGAACGGCTTTACCCCGTATGCCACGGGTTGCCAGATCATCATCGCCGACGGCCTCAAGGGTACCGACGAGGCACTCGTCCCGGTCGAGGGCGGCGAGTACGTACACGAGGCCAAGATCGGTCAGGCACTCATGGATGCCGATATCGTGATTAGCCTCACCCACTTTAAGGGCCATGAGCAGGCCGGTTTTGGCGGCGCCATGAAGAACCTGGGTATGGGGGGCGGTAGCCGTGCCGGCAAGATGGAGCAGCATGCCGCCGGCAAGCCGAACGTCGCGACCGAGCACTGCATTGGCTGCCGCGCCTGCGAAAAGATCTGCGCGCACAACGCCATCTCGTTCGACGGCACCCGCGACCGCGAGCTTGCCAGCGGCGCTACTCGCACGGTGCACGTGGCCGCCATCGACCACGATCGCTGCGTGGGCTGCGGACGCTGCATTGCGGCATGCAACCAGGACTGCATCAAGCCCGGCTATGACGCCGCGGCAGACGTGCTCAACTGCAAGATCGCCGAGTACACCAAGGCCGTCGTCGACGGCCGCCCGAGCTTCCACATCTCACTCGCCATGGATATCAGCCCCAACTGCGACTGCCATCCCGAAAACGACACGCCTATCGTCAACGATATCGGCATGTTCGCGAGCTTCGACCCGGTCGCCATCGACCAGGCCTGCGCCGACGCCGTCATGGCGTCCGAGCCGCTGCCCAACACCGAGCTCACCGACAGCGCGGCCAAGATGGAGCACAACCACGAGCATCTGGAGGGCGAGCAGGCGTGCGATCCCTTCTGCATCACGCATCCCGACACCGACTGGCGCACCTGCATCGCGCATGCCGAGAAGATCGGCTTGGGCACGAGCGAGTATGAGCTCATCGAGGTCAAGTAGCACCTGTCTATTGGACATATCAAGCGCTTTTGTAGCGTAAGTTGAGCAAAAGCCGCCCACGAGCACAACGCTCGCGGCGGCTTTTCGGAAGTGCGGTGAAAAATCGAATACCGCCGACCACAAACCGATTTTTGGCAACAAAACCCCAGACGTTGCTTTTTGCCTAAAAATTCTTGTCGAGGAAGTCGTCGACCGTATTCCAGTAGAGCTCGGGGTCAACTTGCGCACTCTTGGCGTGGGTGGCGCCATGGATAGTGAGCTTTTGCTTGACCTTGCTGGCGCACGCGTCGTAGTTTTGGTCGAGCATGCTGTACGGTACAAAGGTGTCCTGGTCGCCGTGGATAAACAGCATGGGAACCGTCGCGTGTTTGAGTTGCTCCACACTGCTCGCCTTATGAAAGTCGTAACCCGCGCGCACGTTGCACACCAAGTTTGCTACATCGAGCAAGGGAAAGCTGGGCAGGCCGAACACGTCCTTGAGCTGCAGGGAAAACTCGTCCCAAACACTCGTATAACCGCAGTCCTCGATAATGCATTTCACGTTTGCGGGCAGAGGTTCCCCCGCGACGTTCATGGCGGTTGCCGCACCCATCGACTCGCCAAAGACCAGGATGCGCGCCTCGGGATCAGCCTGAACGATTCGCTCGATCCATGCGACGATGTCGAGGCGCTCGGGCCAGCCCATGCCGATATAGTCGCCGCCGGAGCGCTCGTGGGCGCGGGCGGCGGGTGCGAGTACGTTCATGCCGCGGTCGTGGAATCGCTTGACGTATCGGGCCATACCGATGGGCTCGTTGGTATATCCATGCAGGCAGACGGCGTAGTCGTGTGTGCTCTCCGACGCAGTAAAATACCAGGCGGCAAGCTCGGTCCCGTCGTCCGCGGTGAGGCTGCTGCTCTCGCGGTTTTCCTTAAACCACGCCCGTGCCTCGCCCTCCTCGGCGTCCATCTGCTCGCCCTTTTCGGCGTCCTTGCCGTCCTGCATCATCTTCATGGTGTAGGGCGCTTGGGGATTCAGGGCAAAGTCGAACAAGAAGTTGCCGGCAAACCCCAGCAGCGCGACAACGAGCACCAGCGCAACGACGCCGGCTATCTTGAGCTTTCGATGGGAACGTGCGTTTTGAGACATAAGAAGCTTTCCTATAAGATGTTAATACATCAACATTTAATGCAAGCGCATTATGGACGTTCGCCGTTGATGCGTCAACAGGCAAAGAATGGGTAAACAAAGGGTCACGTATGGTGCAAATTTCGCACGTACCTAGACGCTTTGATATAGTGTTGAGAACTCTTTACGTTGGAGGATGTAACCGGCATGTCCGATTCGAGCGACAGTTCTAAGCCGCGACCCAAGACCGCGGCCGTTCCACACTACACGGTGGGCGAGGAGATCATGAACTCCGTCACCCATGGTGTCGGCTGCCTGCTGGGTATCGCGGGCCTGGTGCTCCTGATCGTATTCGCTGCCCTGCGCGGCGGCGGCCCGGCCCACATGGCCGCGGCGATTGTCTATGGCGTCAGCATTATCCTCGAATACCTAGCCTCCACGCTCTACCACGCGATTCAGCCCGCGCGCGCCAAGCGCGTGTTTCGCATCATCGACCACAGCTGCATTTACCTGCTCATAGCCGGCAGCTATACGCCGTTTTGCCTCATCACGCTCGCAAACGACGGCGGCGCTGTGCTGTTCTTTGCCGTATGGGCCATCGCCATCATCGGCATCGCCCTCGAGTGCTTCCTACGCGAGCGCCAGCCGCATTGGGTAAGCGGCCTGGTCTATCTGCTGATGGGCTGGCTCGTCGTCTTTAAGCTGCCCGAGCTCGTGTCGCTGCTCAACCCCGTGGCACTTGCCCTGCTCGCTGTCGGCGGCGTGTGCTACACCGTGGGCGTGCCGTTCTACATCGCCAAAAACGTGCGCTACCTGCACAGCGTGTTCCACCTGTGGGTGCTCGCCGGCAGTATCTTCCAGTTCATGGCGGTGATCCTCTTCGTAATCTAGCGCCCACGCCTGCGCGCTCGCGTCCTTGTTTGGGCGCCGGTGCAATTGCCGTATCCGCCGTCAACGTTTTAATCCGACGTCCCGAATCTTGGAGGTTCGAGAAACTCCCGATGGACATAACCATCTCCCTTATCACCACCCTCGTTTTGACCCTCATCAACGGCTACTTCTCTATGTCCGAGATGGCGCTCACCACGGCCAAGCGCGCCGTGCTGGAGCACGAGGCCGAGGAAGGCGACAAGCGCGCCGAGCGTGCCATTAAGCTGGCTGCCGACTCCGACCAGCTGCTCGCCACCATCCAGGTCGCCATCACGCTCGTGGGCTTCGCCTCGTCCGCCGTCGCCTCGACGAGTCTGTCCGACCCGCTCGCCACGTGGCTCATGAGCTTTGGCATCGCGCCGCTCTCCGCCATCGCGCGCGGCCTGGCGCCGGTCATCATCACCGTCGCGGTCGCCTTCGTGTCCATCGTGATTGGCGAGCTCGTCCCCAAGCGCATCGGCCTGGCCAATGCCGAGGGCGTGTCCAAGCAGGTCGTGGGGCCGTTGTCGTTTTTCCAAAAGATCGCCCGTCCGCTCGTGTGGCTAACTGGTGCTTGCTCCGATGGCCTGGCCCGCATCCTGCGCATCAAGAGTGCCGATGACCGCCAGAACGTCTCGGAGGAAGAGATCAAGTACATGGTCTCGGAGCAGGACGACCTGCTCGACGAGGAAAAGCGCATGATCCACGAGATCTTCGACCTGGGCGACACCGTTGCCCGCGAGGTCATGGTGCCGCGCGTGGACACCACCATGTGCGAGGATGACGAGACGGTCGCCAGCGTGCTATCCACCATGCGCCAGACCGGCTTCAGCCGCATCCCCGTCTATCACGAGGATCCCGACAACGTCGCCGGCATCGCGCACATCAAGGACCTGATTCAGCCCGCGCTCGACGGCAAGGGCGACCAGCCCATCGCCGGCTTTTTGCGCGACGCCACCTTTGTGCCCGACACCAAGGACATCCTGCCGCTGCTGTCCGAGATGCAGACCTCGCACGACCAGATCGTGGTGGTCGTGGACGAGTACGGCGGCACGGCCGGCATCATCACCATCGAGGACATCGTCGAGGAGATCGTCGGCGAGATCGAGGACGAGTTCGACCCCGACAACAAGTATCTCACGCGCCTTTCGCGCCGCGAGTGGCTCGTCGATGGGCGTTTTTCGTGCGATGACGCGATTGAGCTTGGTTGGCCGCTCGAGGAAAGCGATGATTATGAGACCATCGCCGGCTGGATTTTGGAGCTTTGCGACTCGGTGCCCGATATCGGAGAGGTGTTTGAGGTTGCGGGGTACAAGTTCAAGGTGCAGTCGATGCGTGGCCAGCGCATCTCGCTCATTCGCGTGATCGCTCCGGCCGAAACCGATAAGAAGGATTCCGAGCCCTCGGCAGAGAAGCCGGCGGCGTCGGGTGCGGGCTCTGTGGATCCGCACGATGGCGACGAGTAGGGCAAGGAAGAGTAGGGGAGAGTTATGGCAGGCCTGTTCAACATCCTTAAGGTCACCGTCAGCGAGGACAAGATCTGCGCGCATGTGCTGGTGAACCCCGGCATGCCGCTCATGACCTCGGAGGATATCGAGGCAACGGCGCGCGTGTACTATCTGGTGCCGGCGATTGCCAAGCACCTGTGCCTGGGCGATTCCGGCCGCGAGTTCCAGGACTGCATGGGTCAGACCGAGCTCTGCCACCTGCTGGAGCACGTGACGGTTGAGCTCATGAACGAGACCGGTCTTGCCGGTAGCATCTCGTGCGGCCGCACCCGCGTAAGCGAGCACGACGAGCGCGTCTTTGAGGTTGAGCTTTCGTGCCCCGACGACGCGCTGGCCATCGGTGCGCTGTCTTCGGCGACCTTTATGATGGACTGGGCCTATCTGCACGCCGACCAGCCTGCCCCCGACGTGGAGGGCACGGTCGCGGGCCTGCGCAACCTGGTGCTGGGCATGCGCGCCGAGGCCGAGGGCAAGGATCCTCACGAGGCCGTCGCCGCTGCGAACGGCGAAGATGCTGTCGAGGACGAGGGCGCTGACGAGGGCGATGTGCCGGTCGACGCCGAGCCCGTTGCCGATGCGACCGCCGAGCCCGTTCCCACCGAGCCCCAGGGCGTCCCCAACTTTGACGACGAGCCCCAGGTGGCGATTGATACCGAGGGCGCGGTTGCCGAGAACCACGAGGCCCCCGCTGCCGTCTTTGGCGGTGCGGCGACGGTTCCGGCAGGGCCTGCGCATGAGGGCGGCCTGCCGCTCGTGGACGGCGCCGGCGAGGACCCGGGTGCCACGGTGGCCATGCCGGCTATGCCTCAGGAGTAGGCCTACGCGTTTATCACCATCACGTACCTGCGCCTTTGCCGTACGCAGATGAGCGGAGCGGCAAATGATGCGCTGCGGGTATAATGGACAGCATTCAAACGGTGGGCACCGACGTGCCCGCAGGAGAGGAATGATCATGGGTAAGACTTTCAGCTTTGTCTCCGGCGCACTTTTTGGTGCCGCTGCCGGTGCTATTGTCGGCGTTGCTCTGGCCCCGCGCTCGGGCGCCGAGACCCGCGCCATGGCTGCCGATATCGCCAACGACGCCTGGGACAATATGCGCGACACCTACGAGCACAGCGCCGAGGAGGCCCGTGCTGCGGTGAATGACTTTGGCCCGATGGTCGACGCCAAGACCGACGACCTGCGTGCCAAGGTCGACTTGGCCCGCGAGCGCATGGACCAGCTGCGCGAGCAGCTCAACGACGCCATTTCGGGCGGCAACGTGACGCCTGCCGCCGACGTCGTGGTCGAGAACGCCGTCGAGGCTGATACCGAGGCTGCGGAGCCCTCGACCGAGGCATAATGCGCGCCGGGGATTTTGTCGGCGCCAAGATCTATCGCAAGCCTACCGAGGACAAGCGCACCAAAAAGGACGGCACACCGCGCAGCCCTAAAAAGCTCGGAAAGATTCACTTTCCGGTCTTTACCCCGGGCGGTACGCGCGTGGTCGGCTTTATGGTCCGCCAGTCCGATATCGCGGGCATGATCGAGCGTCCCGACCGATTCGTAGCGCTCGACGCCATTGGTGTCTACGAGGGCGCCATTGCGGTCGATGACGTCAAGGGCACCTACGATGCCGCCGCCGCCAAGCGCCTCGACATTAACCTGGACGATTGCATCATCTGGGTCGGTATGGACGTGCGCACGGAATCGGGCGACGTCGTGGGCTATTGCTCGGACGTTGAGTTTAAGCCAGGCTCGGGCATCGTGCAGGCATTCTATGTGACCGCCGGTGCTGCTTCGAGTGTTTTGGTTGGTGACACGCAGGTGCCGCCGACGATGCTGCGCGGCTACGAGAACGGCGCGATGGTCGTCTCGGACGAGGTCAAGTCCCTCGGGTATTCGGGCGGTGCGGCCGCCAAGGCCGCCGAGGCCAGCGTCGTGGTGGGCGATAAGGTCAAGAAGGGCGCCAAGGTGCTCGACGACAAGGGATCGGTTGCCGTGGACAAGGGCAGCCGCGCACTGGGCAAGCAGCTCGGCAAGACGCGCGGCATGTTCAAGGCCTTCAAGGACGAATACCAAAAGGCGAGCGGAGGCTCGTCAAAAGCTACAAAATAGCGACGTACCAAATGATGGGAGGCAAGCCGGAGACCTGTTGCTCCGGCTTGCTGTGTTTATGGGGGAGGGCACATGCGCCAAAACGGATCCAACTTAAACGGGCGTTCGGATGCGCATCCGACAGCGCGCCGCGACCTGGGGCAGCTGCCCAGCGGTCAGCGCCGCCGTCACCGTAAGCCCGGCGCGATGTATCTCAACCATAGCCGCGGCTTTAGCGATCGCAGCGCGCGCATCGGCAACAGCCGCACACCCCGTCGTTCGTCTCGCCTGCCCTATGCGCTGATCGCCGTGGGTTGCGCGCTCGTGCTGTTTATCGCTGCCGTCGTGGGCTACGTCAACCGCAGCGTGGACGTGGAGCTCAACGGCCAGAAGACCGCGGTGCGCGTGGGCTCTACGCTGCAGAATCTCATCGACGAACAGGATTTGACTGACACCTACGACGCAGGCGACCTGCTAGCCGTCGATGACAGCGTGCTCAAGCGCCATGGGGGCGAAAAGCTGTCGGTGAAGGTCGACGGCAAGCGCGTGAAGCAGGGCAAATGGGATAGCCGCGAACTCGAGGGCGGCGAGAAGGTGACGGTCAAGGATGGCCGTAACACTTACGAGAAGCACGAGGTTCAGGCTACGGTTATCGAGCCCAAGCTCAAGGTCGAGGGCACGGGCGCTATCGAGTATGTGCAGACATGGGGTGTCCAGGGCCGATCCGAAGTGTGGGTTGGTGAGCGGTCAGGCAAGACGCAAGACCGCGGCGAGGTTGTGCCCGCCACCGATTGCGTTGTTGCGTGCGCCAGCGTGGCGCCCAAGGGCAACAAAAAGTACGTGGCGCTGACGTTTGACGAGGGTCCGAGCGGCGCCACCAAACAGATCTTGCAGGTGCTCAAGGAAAAGGGCGTCACCGCGACGTTCTTCCTTTCGGGCGATGCGGCCGAGGCCTCGCCTGCCACGGCCAAGGCGATTGTCGACGCCGGGTGCGAGATCGGATCCAACAGCTACAGCGACGATTCGCTCAAGGGTCAGGACCGTGAGGCGGTGCGCGAACAGATCACGAAAGGCACCGATGCGATTAAGTCGGCGACCGGCGTGAAGACGATGCTGCTGCGTGCTCCCTACGCTGCCTTTGACGAGCGAAACTGGATTGATGCGATGGACCTGGTCTCCGCCGTGGTCTCGTGGAATATCGACTCGGGCGACTGGCTGCTAAACGGTGCCGACGAACAGGTCTCGACGGTGCTCGATTCGGTGACGCCGGGCAATATCGTGCTGCTCACCGATAGAGACGAATGCGCCGAGCAGACACTCGAGGCGCTGCCGCAGATTATCGACGGCCTCATTGCCGACGGCTACAAGATCGTGACGCTCAGCGACCTGGTCAAGACGGACACGTCGCTGAGCAAAAAGCTCACCTCGCTGACGAAGGTCACCATGCCCAAGGACGCCGTGTTCCCCCAACTTGCCGAGGACGACGACACCACAGAGTAGTCATTGGGTAGTCATTTAGGAACGTCCCCAATGACTATGTCACGGATGCGTCAGCGTTTGGTATGCCTGCAATGTGCAGCGCATAAATTCGATGCCGCAGGGCGATGCTGATGCTATAGTTACTGCGGTTAATGAGGGTCAAGAGAAAGGTTACAGGTGAAATCCAAACCTCGACCATACAGTCGATGACCCCATGCAGGTGCTTTTTGCGCATGCACGGGGTGTAAGCGTCGAGCGGCGTGCCGCCCGCGCATGCGTATACATATCCAGAAGCCCCCGGACGTCGCACATGCGGCCGCGTCCGGAGGAATAATGATGGGGAGCACCATTGAATTATCTGAGTGAGATGCTCAAATTGCCGGTCTTGGACGTCGATGGAGAAAAGCTCGGCGTGGTGAACGATTTTGGTATTGCTACCGGCGAAGTTTTTCCGCACGTGACGTCGCTCGCGTTCCGCGGTCCCGGCAAGACGCCGTTTATGATCAGCTGGCGCAAATGGGTCGACCGTATCGACGAGACGGGTGTACACCTTAAGACGTCGGCCACCGAAATCCGTTTTTCGTACCTGCAGCCGACCGAACTCTTGCTTGCCCGCGACGTGCTCAACAAGCAGATTGTCGACACGCAGGGCATGAAAGTCGTGCGCGTAAACGACATCAAGTTTTCCATGTCGGGCGAAAATCAGCTGCGCCTGCTGGGCGCCGAAGTGGGCGCCCGCGGTCTGCTACGCGCGATCAGCCCCGCACTCGAGCATATCGTCGAAGGCTTTATGAAGCACCTGGGCAAGCCGCTCAGTGAGGACATCATCGCTTGGTCCTACATGGACCTGCTCGATCGCTCGACCAAGAACATTCAACTCTCGGTGTCGCATAAGACGCTCGGCGAGCTGCACCCTGCCGACATCGCCGACATTATCGAGCAGCTCGACCCGCGCCTGCGTGCGCAGGTGTTTGCACAGCTCGATACTGCCCAGGCCGCCGAGGCCATCTCGGAGTTCGATGACGACGAGCTTATGACCGAGATGCTCGAGGGCCTGTCCGACACGGACGCATCGTCGATGCTGGCCATGATGGACCCGGACGACGCCGCCGACCTGATCGACGAGCTCGATTACGAGAAGGCCGAGAAGCTCCTGCGCCTGATGGGCGTCAAGGAGGAGAAGGCGATTCGTAACCTGCTGGGCTATGAGGACAACACCGCCGGCCGCATCATGACCTCGGAGTTTGTCTCGCTGCCCGCCACGGCGACGGTCGGCGATGCCATCGAGGCGATTCGCAAACTCGATGAGGACTTCGAGAGTGTCTATTACGTCTATACCGAGGATCCGAGCGGCATGCTCACCGGCGTGCTCTCGCTGCGCACGTTGATCGTGGCCAACCGCGATGCCACGCTGGGCCAGCTCGCCTATCGCGACCTGGTCTACGTGTCGCCCGACGAGGACCAGGAAGACGTGACGGACGAGATGACCAAGTACGACCTGGTCGCCATCCCCGTTTGCGACGAGAATCGTCACATCTTGGGTATCGTGACCTTTGATGACGCCATGGACGTTATCGCCGAGGAGCACCAGGAGGACCTGCAGATCGCAGGCGTCGGCTCGGGCGATAGCGCGTCCGACGACTCGACGAATGTGCTCAGCTGGTTTGTGCATCGCCAGTACTGGGTTGTCGTGTGGGGCATTGCCTCGTGCATCATGGCAACAGTGCTGGGGACGGCGCTGGGCTCCGCGCATCTGGTGGTGTTCCCCATGTGCGCCATGCCGCTCGTGTTGCTGGCTGCCTCGCGTATGGTGTCGTTCGTCAAGAACTACTTCCTGGAGTACGACGGCCATGACGATGAGCCCAAGCCGTATTTGGGATTTTTCTTCCAGAGCACGGGCATGGGCCTGATTCTGTCGCTCGTGACCTACCTGTGCGCCCAGCTGGTGCGCACCGCTGCGTTCCCCGATGCGCCCATGTTTGAGGAGCAACTCTTTACCGGGTGCTTTAATATCGCTGCCATCATTTGCCTGGTTGGCAACATGAGCGCCGTGATTTACCTGATGGTGCTGTTCTGGCGTGACGAGCATGACCTCAACACGTCGGGCACCGCCATGAACGTTATTGCCGTCATGATCTCGTGCGTAGCGTACTGCGCCGCTGCGGTGCTGCTCACCATGTCGGTCATTGGTTAGGTGGTCGCGTGCAAAATACCAAGCAAAAGTCGGGCACCAAGCAAAAGTTGACCATCGCGGCCATCTTTGGCGCTATGGGTCCCGGTCTGCTGGCGGCGCTTTCGGGCAATGACGCCGGCGGCATTGCAACGTATTCCAGCGCGGGCGCCAGCTATGGCTATAAGATGCTCTGGATGCTTCCCGTCATGACTGTGCTGCTCATCGTGACGCAGGAGACCGCGGCGCGCTGCGGCTGCGTCACGGGCAAGGGCCTGGCATCGCTCATTCGCGAGCGCTTTGGCGTGCGCAAGAGTGTACTTGCTATGGCGGCGCTGTTGATCGCCAACACGGCTGTGACCATTTCGGAGTTTGCGGGCATCGCCAGCGGCCTTGCTCTCTTTGGCGTGCCGGCGAGCATCTCGGTGCCGTTGGTGGCGCTGCTGGTGTGGATGCTTACCATGTCGGGTAGTTTCCAGCGCATCGAGAAGATTCTGCTGCTGGTGAGCTGCGTGTTCGTGACCTATATCGTCGCTGCATTTATGGCTGGCCCCAACTGGGGCGAGGTCGCGGTCGACCTGGTCGTGCCTAACATTCAAAATGACCCCAGCTACGTGTCGCTCGTGGTCGCAACGATCGGTACCACCATCGCGCCGTGGATGATCTTCTTGGCGCAGAACAACGTGGTCGATAAGAACGCGGGCGAGGACGATATCGTGCTGCAGCGCATCGATACCGTGAGCGGCTCGCTTGCCGCCGATGTCATTGCCGGCTTTATTATCATCACGACCGGTACGGTGTTGTTCCCGGCGGGTATTCAGATTAGCGATGCCGCTGATGCTGCCCGCGCGCTGGAGCCTATTGCGGGTCAGTGGTCCACGGTGCTGTTTGCCTCGGGCCTGGTCGCGGCGAGCTTCTTGGCCGCCTGCGTGCTGCCGGGCGTTACGTCGAGCGCTATCTGTGAGGCATTTGGATGGGAGCGCGGTGCCGACCGCAGCTGGGACGAGGCCCCGGTCTATCGCGGCATCATTACGGCCATCATCGGTATCTCTGCCGTGCTGGTGCTTATGCCCGGCGTCGATCTGTTCCAGATTATGATGACCTCGCAGGTCATCAATGGCGTGCTACTGCCCGTGGTTCTGGTGTTCCAGGTGGTTATTGCCGCTGACCGTCACATTATGGGCACTAACCGCAACGGCCGCGTGTGGAATGTGCTCACTTGGGCGACTATCGGTGTGATTACGGTGCTCACGGTCGTCATGTTTGTGCTGCAAGCGATGGGCTACAGCGCTTAACGCCTCTTTTGCTTCCGAACAGGCCGCAGCGATGGGCTGCGGCCTGTTTTTGTCTGCTATAGGGTGTTAGTTATGTGGCAGTGGGCAAAAAATGCCAAATATGAGTACTGTTGCTAAGTGAATAGCATTTACATCCTAAAAGATAATGAACATAGCCTTTAGTATGTCCGTTAAAATTGGCTCCAATACGCCTTAAACCAGTCAGGTTGGCTGCTTTAGGGGGTTGTAGGGGTAGCTCGGACGTCATTTTGGGTGGTTTTGCCTGCTACTAAAATGGTAACAGTACTCATATTTGCCCTTTTTTGACCACAGCCTCTTGGAAGCGGCTCGAAAAGAGTGATTTTGGGTTGTTTGCTGCGGGTGTGGGGCTTGGAAACAACGCTCGGGGTGGCGAGGCGCCCAGAATTCGGTCGCAAGGAGGGTGTTCCTCGGCTGTGTCAGGAGTGTCCCTAGGTGCCGGCACATAAGGAACGTCCCTAACTGCCGGAGGGGGCGTCTGCCGTGGCAGACGCCCCCTTCCGGATGTGGGAAGTTTGTGCTGTGGGTTACTTGTCGGTGCCCAGCTTGTGCGGCTTGAGAGCGAGCGCATTGACGAGCGCGTCGGTGGCAGACTTGACGGCTGCCGGCTGCGGATCATTAACGTGATCCTCGGGATGCACGGGCAGGTCCTTCTTGACGGCATCGTGGATGAGCTTAAGGTACTCGGTCACACCCGTGTTCGAAAGGTGCGTGCCGTCGCCATCGAACAGATCGTTGCGGTTGGCACTGTATCCGTACCAGTCGATAACGTGCACGTTCTTGTAGCGCGTAGCGGCGTTGGCGATGGCCTGATTGGTAGAGCCAACCCACGGCTGCGGGCTGCGCGTGTTCACAAACGCCACAATACGCTTATCTCCTGCATCGGCCATGATGGCGTCGATCTGGTCGTCGGTTACCAAGCCGTTGGTGCCCAGGGCAAAGACCACGATCTTGCCGGCAAGGTTCTGCTGGATATAGCCCTCAAATGTCGCGCGGCCCGCATCAAACTGGCGGCCCTTTTCGGCATCGATATGGCTGTGCGGGAACACACCGTCAAAGGCGTCCACGGCACGCAGCGACACGGAGTCACCGATCATCAACAGGTCGTAGGAGCCATCGGGGAAGCCGTCGTTGTCCTTGTCGGTGTTGTCGGCCGCTTGCTGGTCTTTGGGTGCGGTGTTTTTGGCTTCCTTGTTCAGAACCTCGGCGCCCTCACCACTCAGTGCGGAGGTCTCTGGCACAAAGATCAGACCGCCCAGTGCAACGACCAGTACGACAGCGCAGGCTGCGCAGACAGGGACATGCGCGCGTACCCAGTTGGCGGGCGTGGCGGTGCCGTCGCGGAACTCGGATACGGTGCGCCCAAAGGCGCCCTTTCTAAATGGCGTCTCGATAAAGCGATAGCAGCACTCTGCCACGGCGACCACCACAAGTACCTGCAAGATATACTGCCACCAGGGCGTGTCGTTAATGTTGGCGACCGGGTTCATGAGCAACAGCAGCGGATAGTGCCACAGGTAGATGCTGTACGAGCGCTTGCCAACCCACACGAGCGGTTCGGCGGCAAGGGCGCGCGCGACCATGCCCTGGGGCTGCACGCAGGCCGCGATGACCATGAGCGTGAGGATCGAGCACAGCAGCGTGCCGCCGCGATACTGGAACGCGGTGTAGCCGTTGGTGAGCGCGACCATGGCGGCAAGGCCAACCAGACCCACGACGCCCAACACATCGATGGATGCGGGCGAGGACCAAAAGCGCACGAGGGCGCTCGGCTGCGCCGGGGCGGTCTCGGCTGATTCGTCGGCCTTCTCGCCAGGCTTGCCCTCGGCGTCCTTGCCGTGCTTGGCGGCCCCGACCAGGCGGTCGAGCCCCAGGCGATGAGCGAGACGTACGGGTGCCAAGTCGCGATCGGGGATAAAGGCCATCCAGGCACCCAACAGCAGCGAGAAGACGCGGGTGTCGGTGCCGTAGTACACGCGGCTGGGGTCGGCGGCAGGGTTATAGAGCACCATCATGGCGATGGCGGAAACGGCAGCCAGACCCAGAACCACGCGGCGCGTTTTGGGCTTGCTCATGTGCATGGATACCATGGCAAGCAGCAGCGGGGGCCAAACCAGGTAGAACTGCTCCTCGATAGCGAGCGACCAAAAGTGTGTAAGCGGCGAGGGGTCGCCCAAAGCGTTGAAGTACGAGACGTTTTGGGCAATCTGCCACCAGTTGTTGAAGAACAGCAGCGACGGCAGGATGTCGGGGCGCATCTTGGTGAGCATCACGTGGTTGAAGATAGTGCACAGCGCGCAGGTCACCACCACGACGGTTACCACGGCGGGGACCAGGCGACGGATGCGGCGGATCCAGAAGCTCTTGAGGTCGATGCGGCCGGTCTTAGCGACTTCGTTGAGTAGCAGGCGTGTGATCAGATAGCCCGAAAGCACAAAGAAGATCGTGACGCCGAGCAGACCGCCCTGCGCCCACGTGAGGTTGAGGTGATAGAGCACCACCGCGACGACGGCAAGCGTGCGCAGGCCGTCGAGGGCAGGGATGTAGCGGGACTTGGGGCGAGCAGGCGTCTGCTCCGCGGCGGGAGTGTTGGTGCGGCCCGCGTTGTTGGCAGAAGCGCGATGGGGGCTCGCGGTGCGTCGCGGCTCGTTGGCACGGCGTTCGCTCTTCACGCGTTCGTGCGGTGCCGGCTCGTTGCCCGTGCGGCGTCGACCGCGCGAGCCCGATTGCGAGAATTGTTCCATAAAACATCATCCAATGACGAGAATAATCAGCACGTATTCATTGTAGCTGCCTGCTCCTGTGAATGCTTGCTGCTGGCGCAAGCTCAAGCGCGCGTCCACATCAAAGTGGACTAAAGTTATAGGGGGTGCGAAGGCGCGCAATCGACGGTCGACGGTGGGTGCAAAGCCCGCAGATGAGGAGGTTTCCATGGCAGATCGCGGCATCGTTGCGGTGTTCGGCAGCATGAACATGGACCTTTCGGTGGCGTGCGAGCGCATGCCGCGCGCGGGCGAGACAGTCGGTGGTAGCGGTTTTATCACCAACGCCGGCGGTAAGGGCGCCAACCAGGCCGTCGCCGCTGCGCGCATGGGTGCGCGCACGTGCATGATCGGCGCTGTTGGGCGCGATACCTTTGGCGATGCGCTTGTGGCAGGGCTCCAGGATGCTGGCGTGGGCGTTGAGTTCGTGGCGCTTCGCGATGACGTGGAGACCGGTACCGCGACTATCATTCGCTGCGAGAGCGACAACCGCATCATCCTGTCACCGGGCGCCAACCACGCGCTTACGGGTGAGGATGTGGCCTGTGCGCTGAGGCACCTGGTGGCCGATGGGCTCGACGGAGACGCCAGCGAGATTGCCCCGGCTGCCGGAAGCGTCTTTATCGCCCAGGGCGAATGTGACCTTGCGGCGACGGCCGAGGCGCTTGTTTGCGCTCACGAGCTGGGTTTCTATACGGTCTTTAATCCAGCGCCTGCCTGCGAGCTGCCTGCGGAGGCCTGGCCTGCGGTCGACCTGGTCTGTCCCAACGAGACCGAGTGCCAGGTGCTGACGGGAATCTTGCCCGCGGACGATGCAAGCTGCGTCGCGGTGCTCAACGCCCTGCTCGCTAGGGGTGCTGGAGCTGCGGTCATCACGCTGGGCGGCGCCGGTTCGGTTACGCTCGGCGATGGCGGTGAGCTGCTGCGCATGCCGGCACTTTCGAGCATGGTAGTCGATACCACGGCCGCCGGCGATACGTTTATCGGCGCGTTGGCGGCGGCTCGCCTAGAGGGCTTGCCGCTCTTGGAGTGCATGGCCGCGGGTGCTCGCGCCTCGGCAGTGACGGTGTCGCGCCTGGGCGCTCAGCAATCGATTCCCACGCGCGCCGAAGTTGAACATTGGTTTGGTTAAACGATAAAGACGGAGAAGCGGAGTAGAACAATGGCAACCAAGAAGCTGATCCTTGATCTGGATATGGGTGTGGACGATGCGATGGCGCTCGCCTATGCCATCGCGAGCCCCGAGGTGGAGCTCGTGGGCATCACCACGTGCTTTGGCAACGTGCGCGTCGAGCAATCGGCGCACAATTGCCTGGCGGTGCTCGATCTGCTGGGTCGCCCCGAGGTTCCGGTGTACCTGGGTGCCGACCGTCCTCTGCAGGCGACTGAGCCTTATACGCCGCCGGCGTCCACCGCGCTCATTCACGGTAAGAACGGCATCGGCGGCGCGAGCGTGCCCGCGTCGCCCTACGAGCCGGTGGGGGCGACATCGGCTGATGGCAACGCGGCGGTCGATTATCTGATCGATGCCGCGCGCACCTATGGTCCCGATCTGGTCTACGTAGCGACCGGCCCGCTCTCCAACCTGGCGCTTGCCCTGGAGCGCGATGCGGCGGCGGTGATGTCTATCGGCCGCGTGGTGGTAATGGGCGGTGCCCTGACCGTGCCCGGTAACGTGAGTGCGGGTGCCGAGGCCAACATGGCAAGCGATCCCGAGGCGGCCGATGCCGTGCTGCGCTCGGGCCGCAAACTCACCATGGTTGGTCTTGACGTGACGCATCGCGTGGTGCTGACGCGCCGCGACATTGCCGGTTGGACGGGCTCGGGCACCATGGCGGGCTGCGCATTTGCGAGTATGGTCGAGCACTACATTGGCTCGTACGAGATGAACGCCCCTTACCTGGGCGGCTGCGCGCTGCACGATCCGCTTGCCGTTGCCGTGGCGATTGATCCCACGCTCGTGGGCGCACTTGGTTGCAACTTGCGCGTCGACCTGCTCGGCGAGTATCGCGGCCGCACTATCTGCGACGAGCATCGCCTGTCCGACCCCGACAAGAGCGCGCTTGTGGCACTCACCGTGGACGCCCCGCGCTTTCTGTCCGAGTTCAAGGCGCGCATGGCCCGCATCCTAGGCTAGGCTCGGGATCGAAGCACGCCCATCTGCTCGATGTGGCCGCTGGCGGGCCGACATCTACCGTTCGCCAGCCCGATGGTCCCCGGGGCGGGGAGAGCGCTATAATGCATTCTGCATCTTGGATTGTTACTCCTGTGTGGAGGCATGCCCAAGAGCAATACAACACGGATTGTTACGTAAGGCATGACCGCAATAGCACTGCTATTGGCTATCATGCCTTTTTCTGTGAGTGTTCTTGAAAGGAGGTTCACCATGCTTGCAATTAAAAAGCTTAACAACAACGCGGTTCTTTGCCGTGACGGACAGGGGCGAGATGTCATCGCCATGGGCAGGGGCGTCGGTTTCGGCGGAGATTTTCCTCGAGAGCTCCCTCTTTCTAAAATCGAGCATACGTTTTACGACATTGATCCTAAAGGACAAGATGTCATGAGGGATCTTCCCTCGGATATCGTGATGTTTGCGGCGAAAGTTATGGACATCGTTGCCAACGAACTGCCCTACGACCTCTCGACCAATGCGACGCTGTTCATGGCTGATCACCTGTCGTTTGCCGTTGCGCGAGCCCAAAAGGGGGTCCGCATCGCGATGCCTCTTGCCTATGAAGTGCGGGAGACGTATCCGAAGGAATACAAGGCTGCCCAGTTTATCGTCATGCGACTCGAGAAGGAGCTCGGAGAGCGGCTTCCCAAGGATGAGATTGCCAGTATTGCGATGAATCTCGTGAACGCACGGGTTGTTGAAGCCGTCAAAGCCACGGCCGAGCCCGCAAAGCAGTTCGACGATATGCTCGAGGACGTTATCGAGATTCTCGAAAGCGATTTCCGCATTATTGTCGACCGCGATTCCTTTGATTTCACCCGCTTCGCCACGCATCTGCGGTACCTGTTCAAGCGCATTCAAGCCGGCGAGTCGCTGAACAGCGCCAACATGCAGATGTACAAGAACTTTCGTGAGGAGTTTCCGCAGTTGGCAGAGTGCGTGAAGCATATCGGTTCCTATTGTCGTGAAACGTGGGACGCCACGCTCTCCGAGGAGGAGGAACTCTATCTGATGATCCATCTCAACCGGATCATCTCCAAAAAAGGATTGTAACCCGTAGCCATTCGGGGCATGACCTTTGCCGATTCGAACAGTAAGCCAAGATTGTGCAAAGGAGCCAATGATGGCAAATTACAAAAAGGTGGCAGAGCAGATTCTCTCCACTGTGGGCGGGGCGGAAAACGTGGCTTCGGTTACGCATTGCATGACGCGCCTGCGCTTCAACCTCAAGGATGAAAGCCTCTCGAATGATGAGAAGCTTGAGGACATCTCGTCTATCATCAGCGTCGTGCACGCCGGAGGGCAGGTGCAGCTGGTGGTCGGGCCCACGGTCGACAAGGTCTACGACGAGGTTTGTAAGCAGGGCGGATTCGAGGTCACGGTATCGATTGACGAGGAACTCGATGGCCCTCAGCTTAGCTGGAAGGAGCGCTTGGCGCCCAAGCACCTCTTCAATCAGCTGCTCGATGCCGTGAGCGGCGCTATCACCCCGATCCTTCCGATCTTTTGTGTCGCCGGTATCTTCAAGATGCTCGTTATTCTGTTTGGGCCCGAAGGCGCCGGTTTTATGTCCGAAACGAGCGACCTGTATCGGATCCTTTCCCTGGTGGGCGATGCGGCGTATTACTACTTCCCGGTGTTTGCCGCCTATAGCTCGGCTAAGAAGTTCAAAACGAGTCCTGTGCTGGCACTGCTCATCGCTGTTGTGATGATTTATCCCGACATGCTCGCTATTGTTGAGGACGGAAAGCCTTTCAGCGTCTTCGGCATCCCCATGCAGCTCGTCAACTACACCCAGGCTGTTCTTCCGGTCATCTTGATCACCTGGGCCCAGTCCTATGTTGAGCGCTTCTTTAAGAAGATCTCGCCTGATATGTTGCGCATTCTGATCGTACCCGTGGGTACGGTGCTCGTGATGTTGCCGGTCGCGCTGTGCCTCTGCGGCCCTGCCGTCCAATTTGTCATGGGCCTTGTGGCCGATTTCATCATTTGGCTCGCCTCTGTTGCCGGTCCCGCTGCGACCGCGGTTATCGGCGCATTCTGGAATCTGATCATCGCCACCGGCATGCACGTGCCGATCTATACCGCCATATTGCCCGCCGCGCTCCAGAACGGTTACGACGCCATCTTATACCCCGGCACCGCGGTTGTAGCCTACACCACGCTTGCCATCGCGCTCGCCTATGGCCTGCGCGCTAAGGACAAGGAGAGTCGAGCCACGGGCTGGAACTTGTTCATCACCTATGCCTTCGGTCGCGTGAGTGAGCCCATCATCTACGGCATCCTGTTTCGCGACAAGAAGGCTCTTGCCTGGAACATGATTGGTGGTGCTGTCGGTGGTCTGCTGGTAAGCCTTCTTCATGCCAACGTCTATATCTTCACTGGCGTTGGTTTCCCATGGATGAACGTGCTCATGTTTGCTCAGGATATCATCCCTGGCACCATCGGGTGTCTTGCTGGCGGTGCCGTGACGTTTGCGTTGGCGATGATTTTTGGATTTGAAGGACAGGAGAAGATGCCGTTGAAGTCCAAGAGCGGCGATTCTGAGGCCGTTGAATCCGTCGAGGCATAAGAGGCTACTACACAAATATGCTCCCCAGCCGTTGCGCGGTCCGACCCCTTGGCCGCGCAACGGTACTGTGCTGTTGCGCGGCACTTGCCGAGTCCGTTGCGTTCGACAGTGTGGGCCGGGAATTTGATAGAAAGGACGACACCATAATGTTTAGAGAAGATTTTTTATGGGGCGGGGCTCTGGCTGCAAACCAGTGCGAGGGAGGATGGAACGAAGGCGGTCGCGGTTTAGCCAATTCCGACATGCTGCCGTTTGGCGATCAACGCATGGACGTCATGCGGGGAGACCTTGATCCGCGTGCGTTGGCACCCGACAGCTTCTATCCCGCTCGCAAGGGCATTGATTTTTACCATAGGTACAAGCAGGATATTGAACTGTTTGCCCAGATGGGTTTTAAATGCCTGCGCTTATCAATCGCCTGGAGCCGCATTTTTCCCAAAGGAGACGAAGCCGAGCCCAATGAAGAAGGCCTTGCCTTTTACGAGGATGTTTTTAGGACGTGTCGCGCGCATGACATTGAGCCTTTGGTGACGCTCAACCACTATGATGCCCCCATGCATCTCGTCGATGCGTATGGCGGATGGCGCGATCGCAGGTTGGTCGACCTGTTCGAGCGATATTCGCGTACCGTGTTCGAGCGCTATCGGGGATTGGTCAATTATTGGCTGACCTTTAACGAGATCAACATTATGACGCAGGCGTGCTTTATGGCGGCGGGGATCATCTTCGAGCAAGGGGAGAATCGCTATGCAACGGTTCACACGGCCGTGCACCATGTATTGGTTGCGAGCGCCCGTGCGGTCGGGGCGTGTCATGAACTGTGCCCTGGGGCGAAGATCGGTTGCATGCTCAACGCAGGTGTCTTCTATCCGGCTACATGTGATCCGGACGATGTGCTGGCTGCGCAGGCTGAGAATCGCAGCCATTACATGTTTACCGACGTCCAGGTGCGCGGTGCGTACCCGAGCTATGTTCTCAAGGAATACGCCCGCCATGGTTTTGAGGTGCCCTATCGGGATGATGACCGCGAAGTACTGGCTGCAAACCTGGTCGATTTCGTCTCGTTTTCGTATTACTCGACGCGCGTCGCAAAAGCGCATGCGGAAGGTCAGTTCGATTCGAACCTTCTTCGCTCG
Organism: uncultured Collinsella sp.; assembly: GCA_958413895.1. Lineage (GTDB taxonomy): Bacteria > Actinomycetota > Coriobacteriia > Coriobacteriales > Coriobacteriaceae > Collinsella. The sequence goes on along the minus strand of CATYVQ010000002.1, from coordinate 109,821 downwards.
GCGCCTAATCCGTATCTAAAACAGGAGCCTTGGGGGAGGTTTATCGACCCCAAAGGGCTGCGCGTCACCATGAATGAAATCTGGGATCGCTATCAAAAGCCGCTGTTCATCGTCGAAAACGGTTTGGGTGCTCCTGATGTGCCGGAAGATTCGGGTGAAATAGAAGACGACTATCGAGTTGAATACCTGCGGGCCCACATCGAGGCGATGAGGGAGACCGTCGAGCTCGACGGGGTGGAACTCATGGGATATACCTGTTGGGGCCCGATCGATTTGGTTTCGGTCGCCACAGGACAGATGCGTAAGCGCTACGGGTTTATCTATGTCGATCGAGACGATAGCGGTGCGGGCTCGTTTGAGAGACGTAAAAAGAAAAGCTTCGAATGGTACCGACGCGTAATAGCAAGCAATGGCGAAGACCTTGCGTAATAACGTTAAGATGGACAAATGCGCCCGTTGGGGGAATAGTCGTGCCACTTCGCTTGACAACAGGCTAAACTAGCTATTAAACATTTACTATTCTGTTTAGATTGAATTTGCGGTCGTTTAGTTGCCGAGCCACGGGGCGGTCAAGCCACGATGCTCGGCCGCGACCGATGCTAGGGGGAACGATGGCTAAAGCAAGCGTCCGCGAGATCAGCCGCATTACCGGCTTTTCGCCCGCAACCGTGTCCAACGCGCTCAACCGCAAGCGCAGCGTGAGCGAGGAGACCGCCAAGGTCATCCTGGAGTGCGCGCAGTCGCTTGGCTATCAGCAGTCGACGCAGCTCGAGAGCATCCAGTTTGTGCTTGCGCGCAAGACGGGCGCCATCCTGGACGAGAGCACCTTCCATCCCGCGGTCATCGAGGGCGTGGAGCGCCAGGCGCGTCGCCACGGCATGAGCACGAGCTTTGTCTCGCTCGACTTTAGCGACCTGGACGCCGTGCGCCCGCAGGTCGAGGGCCTGATCGCCGACCCGTCGGCCGCCATCGTGCTGATGGGTACCGAGCTGGGCGAGGAGGACTACGCCCTGTTCGCCGACGCTGCCGCCCACCTGATTGTGCTCGACGGCTGGAGCGATCGCCAGTACTTCGATGCCGTAGTCATCGCCAACACCGATTCGGTGCTGCGTGCCGTGGATTACCTTATCGAGAAAGGCCACAGGCAAATCGGCTATCTGGCGGGCGACCTTCGGATCCGCAACTTTAAGGACCGCGAGCGCGGCTATCGCCAAGCGCTTGAGGACGCGGGCCTCGAGGCCAATCCGGCATGGCGTGTCACGTTGGGCACCACGCTCGAGGGTGCCTATCGCGACATGGGCGTGTGGCTCGACAACGTCTCGCGCGACGATCTGCCGACGGCTTTCTTTGCCGAGAACGACGTGCTCGCCGTGGGCGCCATGCGTGCGTTGAACGAGCACGGCATACGCGTGCCCGAGGATGTCTCGATCATCGGCTTTGACGACCTGTCTTTGGGCGCCTTCTCCAACCCGCCGCTCACCACGGTGCATGTTCCCAAGCACGAGGTGGGCGAGATCGCGGTGCGTCGCCTGGTGGGCAACATCCGCAACCCCAAGAGCTATACCTGCAAGACGGCCGTGTCGACCTATTTTGTCGAGCGCCAAAGCGTGCGCGAGATCTAGACAAAAGCAACGCCGGGTCGCAGGGCGGCAAAGCTCGCAAGGCAACCATACATAACGCTACCAAGAGAGGGTCCTTTGGGGTCCTCTTTTTTGTTCCCCTTATATGTTCAGACTGTTTACATACCGTTTAGGCTGATTTCTCTACCGTCTACGGGTATTTCGCGTTAAACTTCTAAACAGTAGAGTAAAACATTTAGTAAACAGAACAAAACGAAACATGCGTCTGTTTACTGAACATGTGATTAGGGGAGGACGTACATGGATAAGATCAAGCTCGGCTTTGTGCCCACGCGCCGCAGTATCTTTAGCGCGCCGGACGCAATCAAGTATCGCGGCCTGACGGCTGATCGCCTGCGCGAGATCGGCGTCGACATCGTGGATATCGACGACATCAATGAAGAGGGCCTGCTGTTCGACGACAGCCATATCGAGCCCATCGTCAAGAAATTCCGTGCTGAGGGCGTCGATGGCATTATGCTGTGCCACGCCAACTTTGGCACCGAGTACGTTTGCGCTCGCCTTGCCCGCGAGCTCGGTCTACCCGTACTGTTGTGGGGCCCGCGCGACGAGCGCCCCGAGCCCGACGGCACACGCCTGCGCGATAGCCAGTGCGGCCTGTTCGCCACCGGCAAGGTCCTGCGCCGCTTCCAGGTTCCCTTCACCTACATGACCAACTGCCGTCTGACCGACCCCGAGTTCGAGCGCGGCGTTTGGGACTTCTTGGCCGTGTGCAACGTGGTCAAGACCTTCAAGCACACCCGCATCCTGCAGATGGCCACTCGCCCGTTCGACTTCTGGTCGACCATGTGCAACGAGGGTGAGCTGCTCGAGAAGTTCAACATCCAGCTTTCGCCTATCCCCATGACCGAGCTTGTCCAGGCTGTGCGCGACGCCCAGGCTGACGAGCAGGCCATGGCCGCCATGCTTGCCCACATCAGCGACAGCTTTGAGATCTGCATCCCCGAGGACAAGGTCCCCGCGGTCGCCGGTCTTGCCATTGCCATGAAGCGTCTGGTCGAGAAGTATGGCTGCAACGCCGGCGCCATTCAGTGCTGGAACGCTCTGCAGGATGAGTTGGGCATTATGCCCTGCGCCGCCAACGCCATCCTCAACGAGATGGGCATCCCTATCGCATGCGAGACCGACATCCATGGCGCCATCACCGCGCTGATGGTCGAGGCCGCCGACCTGGGCCGTCATCGCGGCATGTTCGCCGACTGGACCGTGCGCCATCCCGATAACGAGAACGGCGAGCTGCTGCAGCATTGCGGCCCCTGGCCCTGCAGCTGCGCGGCCGTCAAGCCCAAGCTCACCTACCCGCTGGCTTTCGATCACCCCGGCGCGCTGACGGCCGAGGCCAAGCACGGCGACCTCACCCTTGCCCGCTTTGACGGCGACAACGGCGAGTACTCGCTGCTGCTGGGCAACGCCCGCGGCATCGACGGCCCGGCCGGCATGGGCACCTATCTGTGGGTCGAGGTCGACAACCTCAAGCGCCTCGAGGCCAAGATCGTTGAGGGTCCCTACATCCACCACTGCGTCGCCATTCATGCCAACGTGGTGCCGGTGCTCTACGAGGCGTGCAAGTATATCGGCATCGCCCCCGACTTATACGACCCGATTGAAGAAGACGTCAAAGCCTACCTGCGAGGAGAGTAGAAATGGCAACTATCGAAGAGCTTGAGTCCCTGCGTTGGGACCTTCGCCGCGATTGCGTCGATATCATCATGGCTGGCGCCGGCGGCCACATCGGCGGCGACATGTCGGTGATTGACGCCCTCATGACCCTCTACGCCAACCACCTCAACATTTCGCCCGAGACCGTCGACGATCCCAACCGCGACCGCTTCGTGCTCTCCAAGGGCCACGCCATGGAGGCTTACTACGCGGTGCTTTGCCACGAGGGCTATCTCGACCTCGACGACGTCAAGGCCCGCTTCTCCAAGTTCGGCAGCCCCTACATCGGCCACCCCAACAACAAGCTCAAGGGCATCGAGATGAACTCGGGCTCGCTGGGTCACGGCCTGCCCGTGGCCGTGGGCATGGCGCTCGCCGGCAAGATGGACGGCCGCGACTATCGCGTCTACACCATCATGGGCGACGGCGAGCTTGCCGAGGGCTCGGTCTGGGAGGGCGCCATGAGCGGCGGCAACTACCAGCTCGATAACCTGTGCGCGCTCGTGGACCGCAACCGCCTGCAGATCAGCGGTTGCACCGAGGACGTCATGAAGCAGGATTCGCAGGAGGAGCGCTGGGCCGCCTTCGGCTGGAATGTGCTCTCCATTCCGGGCAACGACGTCCAGGCCATCGATGCCGCGCTGACGCTTGCGGCCGAGACCAGCGGAAAGCCCACGGTCATCATTCTCAACACGGTGAAGGGCTATGGCTCGCCTGTCATGGAGGACAAGGCCGGCTGGCATCACCACCTGCCCAACGATGAGGAATATGCCCAGATCATCGCCGATTTCGCTGCCCATAAGGAGGCCATCAATGGCTAACAAGATCGCCAACCGCAAGGTTATCTGCGACACGCTGCTCGAGGCCGCCGAGACCGATAAGGACATCGTCGTCCTGTGCTCCGACTCCCGCGGCTCCGCATCGCTCACGCCGTTCTTCGATCAGTATCCCCAGCAGTCCGTCGAGGTCGGCATCGCCGAGCAGGACCTGGTGAGTATCGCCGCCGGCATGGCTTCGTGCGGCAAGAAGGCCTGGGCCGCCTCGCCGGCGTCCTTTGTGACCACGCGCTCGTATGAGCAGTGCAAGGTCGACGTCTCGTACTCCAACACCAACGTCAAGCTCATCGGCATTTCGGGCGGCGTGTCCTACGGCGCTCTGGGCATGAGCCATCACTCCGCGCAGGATATCGCTGCCATGAGCGCGATTCCCAACATGCGCGTGTATCTGCCGAGCGATCGTTTTCAGACTGCCGAGCTCGTGCGCGCACTGGTTGCCGACAACAAGCCGGCCTATATCCGCGTGGGCCGCAACCCGGTCGAGGACGTGTATACCCAGGACGAGTGCCCGTTCCAGATGGACCGCGCCACCTGGGTGCGTCGCGGCACCGATGTGACGATTGTCGCCACCGGCGAGATGGTCCGCCATGCCGTGGACGCCGCTGATCTGCTCGCCGAGCAGGGCATCTCCGCCACCGTGCTCGACATGTACTGCGTCAAGCCGCTCGATGCCGAGGCCGTGATCGAGGCCGCCGGTGCCACGCGCGTCGTCGTGACCGTCGAGGAGCACAGCCCCTTTGGCGGCCTGGGCTCCATGGTCGCGCAGGTCGTGGGCGAGCATTGCCCGCGTCCGGTCAAGTGCCTGAGTCTGCCCGACGCGCCGGTCATCACCGGCACGAGCCCCGAGGTCTTTGCGCACTACGGTCTCACTGGCGAAGGCATTGCCAAGACCGTTGCCGAGTTCCTTCCCGCAGAGTAATTGGAATGTGACAAAGGGACAGTCCCTTTGTCACATTCGTTTTGAAAGGGGTGGCCATGGGCCGCTACATCATCGGAATCGATCAATCCACGCAGGGCACGAAGGCGCTGCTGGTGGACGAGGGCGGCCATCTGATTCATCGTGCCGACCGCTCGCATCGCCAGATTGTCAATGATGCCGGCTGGGTGAGCCATGATCCGGTCGAGATCGCCGCCAACGTGTTGGCCGTGGCGCGTGCCGTGGTGGAGGAGACCGGGGTCAATCCGGCCGACATTGCCGGTATTGGCATCTCCAACCAGCGCGAGACCACCGTTGCCTGGAACCGCACGACGGGCGAGCCGCTGTGCGACGCCGTGGTGTGGCAGTGTGCCCGCGCCCGCGAGCTGTGTGACGAGCTTGCGGCGCGCGAAGGCGTGGCAGAGCTGGTACGTGACACAACGGGCCTGGTGCTCTCGCCCTACTATCCGGCGGGCAAGATGGCTTGGATCCTCGCGAACGTTCCGGCGGCTGCCGAGGCCGCGGCGTCGGGTGAGCTGTGTCTGGGCACCATCGATGCCTGGGTGGTCTGGACGCTCACGGGCGGCGCGGAGTTTCGCTGTGACTGGTCCAATGCCAGCCGCACGCAGCTCTTCGACCTGCGCCGTGGCTGCTGGAGCGAGCCGGTGTGCGAGGCCTTTGGCATCGATCCGGCCTGCCTGCCGCAGGTGACCGATTCCGACGGTCTGTTTGGCACAACGGACCTGGATGGCTTTTTGCCCGCACCCGTGCCGGTACACGGCGTGCTGGGCGACAGCCATGCGGCCCTGTTTGCGCAGGGTTGCCACAGCCGCGGCATGGCCAAAGCGACCTATGGCACCGGTAGCTCGGTCATGATGAACGTCGGCAACGAGTTTGTCGCCAGCTCGCACGGGCTTTCGAGCTCGCTCGCATGGCGCATGGACGGCGTGACCGAGTACGTGCTCGAGGGCAACGTGAGCTATGCCGGCGCCGTCAAGACGTGGCTGCGCGACGACCTGGAGCTCATTAATAATCCCGAGGAAGTCACCGACTTGTGCTACGCCGCCAATCCGGCGAGTCGTGTCTACTTTGTGCCGGCGTTTACCGGCTTGGGCGCGCCGCACTGGGCGAGCGACGCCGAGGGCTGCGTCTTTGGCATGACGCGCACCACGGGTCGCGCGGAGTTCGTAAAAGCTGCAGACGAATCGATTGCCTATCAAATCTTTGACGTAATTGACGCAATGGTCGAGGATTCGGGCGCGGCACTTGCCGAGCTTCGTGTTGACGGCGGCCCCACGCGCGACGCGTACCTGATGCAGTTTGAGAGCGACTTGGTTGGCTCGCCCATCCGCATCGCGAGCAACGACGAGATGAGCGGCCTGGGCGCGGCTTGGGCCTGCGGTATCGCGCTGGGCATGTATACGCGCGATGTCGTCGACGTCTACGGCGCCCGTGGCATCGTGGAGCCGTCGATGCCCGCTGACGAGCGAGCCAAAAAGATCGCCGGCTGGCGCCATGCCGTCGAGGCGACTATCTCGTACTAAATGCGTAATGCCACGGTAGAGTCGCGGCAATGCGTACGAGTGACGCCCTGGGGCGATGTCACGGAGCGCTATTCGTGCCGATAGGTAAAGATGCGAACGAGAGGGTGATGTGATGCGGTAGAGTCCAACGCGTCGAATGATGGTCTACGTATGTGGGATTCTGTTCCTGAGCTGCGGCGTTGTAATGAATACACGCACGGGGCTTGGTATTGCGCCCATGAGTACGGTGCCGTACCTGATGTATATCATCGAGGGTTTGAGCCTCGGTACGGCATCGTTTATCGTGTATTGCGTATTCGTGGTTGCCCAGCTTCTCCTGGTGCGCTACCCGGATGTCAAGATTCTCTTGCAGATACCCGTCAGTCTGCTGTTTAGCGTTTTCATCGACGTGCTGGATATCTGGCTGTTTCCATTTACCGCAACGGGACTTATCGATGGCCTGGTCATGCTGGTCATCGCCGTATCGTTCACGGCGCTCGGCGTGACGCTGATCGTTTCCGCGCGGCTCGTCCCCGTGGCGCCCGACGACATGGTGCAGACGCTCTCCCAGGTGTTTCACTGTGAATTTGGCAAAGCGAAGTATTTCTTTGACGGGGGCTGTGTGTGCATCGCACTGGTCTACGGGCTTGTGCGTACGGGTTCTGTGGTGGGCATCGGTATCGGCACCGTAGCCGCCGCGCTCCTGGCGGGCGGTATCTGCACGTTTTGGGGTCGTCTGCTCAACTGCAGGCTTATGGCCTTTATGGAAGAGTCTGCGAGCATGTAGACGCATTGAGCGAGAGGGGAGCGGCCATGAGGCAGCTGTTTGGAATTGATATCGGCGGAACGAGCGTCAAATGGGCGATTGTGAATGAGAACTACGAGTTTGGTGACCGTGGTTCGATTCCGACGGCGTTCGTCTCGGCCGACCAGCTGGTCGACGCGCTCGCGGCACTCGTAGGGCCGTATCGCGAACGGGTTGTAGGCGTGGGCAGCTCGGCCCCGGGTGGCATCTTCAGTTACGAGGTCGATCCAGACGGGACGATCCATCGCGGTGGTGCGCTGCCGTACATGGACGGGTTTCCGCTTGGTCGAGTGCTGCGCGAACGGCTGGGGCTTCCCGTGATCGTTGTCAACGACGGCAAAAGCTGTGCGCTTGGCGAGTACGCCGCCGGTGCGTTGCGCGGCGTGGACGTGGGCTGCGTGGCGGTAATCGGTACGGGCATCGGCGGAGGCATCGTGGTTGACGGCCGGGTGCTGACGGGTGCGGGCGGCTTCGCGGGCGAGTTCAGCTTCCTGTCCAACAACGTAAGCGAACCGCTTGATCATCGTGATACGTTCGCGACTTCGAGCGGATGGCACGGCCTGCAGAATCTCGTGGCAGTCGAACTTGGCATTTCGGATGAAGCTGAACTGGAGGCCCTCGATGGCCGACGGATCTTCGAGCTACTGGAGCACGGGAGCGCGTCCGAAGTCGCCGCCGTGCAGCGCGGATTGGATGCCTATGCTGAGCTGTTTGATCGTGTGCTTGTGAATCTGCAGTGCGTCATCGACCCGGCAGTCTTCGCGATTGGTGGTGGCATCAGCTGCCATCCCGCGCTGTTCGAGGCGCTCGACCGTAAGATGGATGACGTCATGGCGCACTACACTGGTTTTCTGAAAGATATGCCTCGTCCGCACGTGGTCCCGGCGCAGCTGGGTAACGACGCCAATATCTACGGTGCCGTCGCAACTTGTTTGCAGGTGCTGTAAGTGCAGGCCATCGATTGGTCTGGTGGCGATTATTGCGATTGACCCGGTGGCGATTGCAGTCGCTGCCGGGTTAGAAAACTAGATGCTGAACGCTCGATATTATCGGCTGCGCGGCGCCCCGTCCCAAAGTAGTCATTTGGGACGGGGCTTTTTTGACTGCTATCATGAGTGGGATTGTTGCGACCAGCTAAAAGAGCCCGTCCCAATTTGACTATCGAGAGGATCTGCCATGGAGCGCATCGCGAGCTTTTCCGTTGACCATCTGCTGCTTGAGCCCGGCGTGTATGTGAGCCGCATCGACCGCGATCCGGCGACCGGCGCCGCCGTCACCACGTTTGACCTGCGCCTGACCACGCCCAACAAGGAGCCGGTCATGAACACGGCCGAGTGCCACACCATCGAGCACCTGGGCGCGACGTTCCTTCGCAACCATGCCGAGTGGTCGAGCCGCATTGTCTACTTTGGCCCCATGGGCTGCCGCACGGGCTTTTACCTGGTCGTGTTTGGTGAGGTGACGAGCGAGGAGATTCTGTCGCTCGTGCGTGAGCTGTTCGAGTTTGTCGCCGGCTTTGAGGGCGATGTCCCCGGTGCCGCTCCCGAGGAGTGCGGTAACTATCTGGACCAGAACCTCCCCATGGCAAACTGGCTCGCACGCCGCTACCTCGACCGCGACCTGGCCGATATCGACGAGAAGCACCTGCATTATCAGCAGGCATAAGTGCTTCACTGCTCAAAACGCGTGCATCGGGTGCCCTCGCTTATGCGGGGGCACCTTTTTGTTGACCAGGCGAAGTGGGTGTATAAAACCGCTCGGGATTGTTCTAGAATGTTCGTATAGTCACATTTACGAACAGGAGTGAACATGCATATCTACTCTGTTACCGATCCCGAGTTCAAGTCCTACGGCCGCGTGTGGGACGACGTACCCTCCAGCCTGACCGTCCCGCTTGTCGAGGCGCTCGCCGCCACGCCCATTACCGAGGGCAGCAAGTATGTGGCCTCCGCGCCCGAGCTCGAGCAGGTCGAAGGCGCCGAAACGCTCGGTCTGCTCATGTACGGCGGCCGCCCCTTCCAGCTGGGCTGGTGCAACGGCCATAACACGAAGCTCAACTGCCTGGAGTATCACCGCGCCAGCGAGTTCAACCTGGGCGCTCGCGACTTTATCCTGCTGCTGGCCAAGCGCGAGCAAATCGTCGACGGCAAGCTCGATACCGCGCAGGTCAAGGCATTCCGCGCGCCGGCCGGTACGCTCGTCGAGGTCTACGCCACGACGCTCCATTACACGCCGTGCATGGTCGACGACGACGGCTTCCAGGTGATGGTTGCGCTGCCCGCTGGTACCAACGGCCCGCGTCCCGAGGCTGCGACCGACATGCCTGCCGCCGGTGACAGCTACTGCTACTGGAAGGCCGACAAGTGGGTCCTCTGTCACGCCGACAGCCCCAAGGCAGCCGAAGGCGGCTACGTGGGCCTCGTCGGCAAGAACCTCGACATCACCTGCGACTAGAATCTTCCGTCTCAGTCTGTAACATCTAGCGGGCTAAATCGTCTCTACCTGTTACAGATCAAGACAAACCGCCCCCAACCATCACAAAGGTGCCTGTCCCCTTTGTGGTGGTTGGGGGCGGCGGTATCAAAAAGTGTCAGACGGGGCGGCTGTCGGGCACCTGCGCGCGAAAAGAAGTATCGGCCTGCGTCGTTGCCGTTGAGCGACGCGTTGTTTGTAGGGATACTGAGTCTATGACAACAGCGTGCGAAAGGATTGATGCATGGCTTTCCGTAATGACTTCCTGTGGGGCGGCGCGACGGCTGCCAACCAGTGCGAGGGCGCCTACGACGTGGACGGCCGCGGCCTGGCCAACGTGGACGTGGCTCCGCACGGCCCCGAGCGCTATGCGGTGGTTTCCGGCCAGCGCAAGATGCTCGACTTTGAGGACGGCTATTATTATCCCGCGCAGACCGGCATCGATTTCTACCATCACTACAAGGAGGACATCGCCCTCTTTGCCGAGATGGGCTTTAAGACCTTCCGCATGAGCCTGGCTTGGACTCGCATTTTCCCCAACGGCGACGAGACCGAGCCCAACGAGGCTGGACTGGCCTTCTACGAGGACGTGTTCCGCGAGTGCCAGGCGCACGGCATCGAGCCGCTCGTGACCATCACGCACTTCGACTGCCCGATTCACCTCATCAGGGAGTACGGCGGCTGGCGCAACCGTAAGCTCATCGACTTCTACAAGAACCTCGCGACCACGATCTTCACCCGCTACAAAGGCCTGGTGAAGTACTGGCTCACTTTCAACGAGATCAATATGATTCTGCACCTGCCGTTTATGGGTGCCGGTCTGGTCTTTGAGGAGGGCGAGAACAAGGAGGCTGTCGAGTACCTGGCCGCCCACAACGAGCTCGTCGCCAGCGCTTGGGCAACCAAGATCGCCCACGAGATCGACCCTGAGGTCAAGATCGGCTGCATGCTCGCCGCAGGTAGCTACTACCCCTACAGCTGCCGTCCGGGCGATGTGCGCCAGGCGCAGCTCGACAACCAGGACAATTACTTCTTCGTCGACGTCCAGAGCCGCGGCTACTACCCGGCATATGCTGTCAAGAAGCTCGAGCGTTTGGGCATCGATGTGGGCATGACGGACGAGGACCGCGAGATCCTGGCCGCCAACACCGTCGACTTCATCAGCTTTAGCTATTACAGCACCCGTTGCTCCGCCGGTGCCGATAACCCCGATGTCGAGCGCACCCAGGGCAACGCCTTCGCCGGCGCCAAAAACCCCTACCTGCAGGAGAGCCAGTGGGGCTGGGCCATCGATCCGCTGGGCTTCCGCATCACCCTTAACGACCTGTACGACCGTTATCAGAAGCCGCTGTTTGTGGTCGAGAACGGTCTGGGCGCCAAGGATGTTGTCGAGGAGGACGGCTCCATCAACGACGACTACCGCATCGACTACCTGCGCCAGCATATCGCCGCGATGCGTGATGCGGTGACCGAGGACGGCGTTGACCTGCTGGGCTACACCACCTGGGGCCCGATCGACCTGGTGTCTGCCGGCACAGGCGAGATGTCCAAGCGCTACGGCTTTATCTATGTCGACCGCGATGATGCGGGCAACGGCACCCTCAAGCGTTCCAAGAAGAAGAGCTTCGACTGGTACAAGAAGGTTATCGCCACCAACGGCGAAGATTTGGCCTAGGCTTTCCCGATAACCGTAGCCTCCTAACCAAGGCGCCCGGCGAGTATGTGCTCGCCGGGCGCCTTGCCGTCTGCGAATTTTGGGACATGCGGCCCGCTTTTTCGACCCATCTGTCGGTACACTAAAAGCACTATGGGTACCCGCGAGCGACATATCGGCCACGCGGCCGCCCGATCCGCTCCCGTGGCGGATCCCAGGGGCGGCAGGCTCTTCGCCATGCCGCGATTCCTTGTTGGCATAACACATCAGGTGTACCGCCGCCGCGTCTTTGCTATCGCCGGTGTCATCACCGCGCTGTTCCTCATGCTTTTGGCAGTCTTGCCGGCGCTGTTCGCCTTCGACCCCAAACTTTCTAACGCCGTGCCCGCCTATAGCGAGGTGTCCGAAGAGGTCGTGGATGCGCTCGTCCATTCGAGCTCTCTCCCGCTGCTTGTCGCCGCAATTATATTTTCGATCTGGGGCGTATCGGTCTATCTGCGCTGTTTGGACTATGTGTTGCGCCGCCGCCTTGTTGCCATCGCCTCCATCTGCGCCCTGTGGATGATCGAAGTCATTCTCAAGTACAAGTCGTTCACGCCGTTCTATGCCACCGTGCTGTGGTACCTGTACTACGTGCCCATGACGCTCATTCCGCTGCTCTACCAGTTGTGTGGTCTGCGCCTTGCGGGCCTGGAGCAACACCGCCTGGGTCGCCGCTACTGCGCTGCGCTGTGGATTGTGGCCATCCTGCTTATCGGATTTGTGCTCACCAACGATTTTCACCAACAGGTCTTCCGCTTTGACCGTACAAGCGACACCTGGAGCAACGATTACACGTACGGCTGGGGTTATTTCGCTGTCCTCGTGTGGACGGCCTTTGACTTCGTGGCCTTTTTTGTCCTGGTTGGTCGGTCCTCGTCCTTTCGCATCCAGCGTTTCTCGGGCACGGCGGCGCTCGTACTGCTGGGTGGCGCATTCTTTGCCATCTCGTATGCTCTGCGCGTGCCCTGGGCATGGAGGCTCAACTTTTCGCTCGTCTATTGCGTCCTGTGCGTGGTGGCGATGGAAATCTGCCTCGATTGCGGTGTCATCCCGTCGTACCACGATATCGCCGGCATTTTCGATACCCTGCCGCTCGACCTAAAGGTTATGACGCGCGACTTGCAGGAAGTCTATGCCACACCGGTGTCAAAGCCGATTCCAGAAGGCGTGCGTGAGGAGTTGCGGGTCCAAGAGCACGGGCACGTTCATGCCTTTGCCGTGGCGTCCGATCCCGATGTGATGTACCGTGCCTTTCCACTGCTGGGCGGATCGGCCCTGCTTGCCCAAGACGTGTCGGAGCTCAACGAACTCAATCGCGAACTGGCGCATCGTCGCATGGAGCTGCAGCGTCAAAACGAGCTGCTCGCCGCCGACTACGACCTTAAGACGCATTTGGCAGATCAAGAGGCCGAGACCCTGCTGGTCCAAGACGTGGATCAAGCGCTTGCCCGCGCGCTCGAAGGGATGTACGACCTGCTGAGCTCGCTGCCGCCGTTGACCGACGAAGCGTCTTCGCACGAGCGCTACCGCATGCTGCAGCGCGCCAAGATGCTCGTCGCCTATTGCAAGCGCAAGGGGTCGCTCACGTTGGCACAGCACGGGGAGAGCGGTTTTGATCGCGACCGCATTCAGCTTATTGCCAACGAGCTCGCAAGCGACCTGCGCACCATCGATATCGATTGCGCCTCGATTATCGCCATACGGCGCCCGATGCACGCCAGTACGGTAAGCGCCCTGTACGACTGCGTGTATGACTTTGCGTTTTTTGCCTACACCACCGACCATCCGGCGCTTATGTATCACTTGGGCGACCATGACCGATGCAGTGTCGAGCTGCGCGCCACGCTTTTTTCCAACGATGATGCAGATCTTTCGCAGACGCCCGCTGCGCAAGAGCTCGAAAGCGCTCTGCAAAGGCGCAACGTGGCATACCGCCTTGAGGGCGAACCCGGCCAGTTGCGTATGATCGTGTTGATGCCGAGGGCGGGTGAGTGACGATGCAGATTTCGCTCATCCTTCCCCAAATCGTTGCGCTCGATGTTGTCTTTGCCCTGGCTGCGTGTCTGCAGACGATCCACGTCCCGCTCATCTCATCGCGCCGCTCGTCCTATAACCGTAAGGTGATTTGCGCCTACGAGGCGAGCCTCGTGGTTCACCTGGTGGTTTCGGCGCTTATCTTGTTCGCGTCGTCTGGCTCGTATCTGGTGGCGCCGCTTGACGTTTGTGCCAGGGCAATGGGCGGAGTGCTGTGGCTCAATGCCGCAATCTTTGCCTATGGCGTGGTGCTTATGGTGCGCTATCGTCGCCCCGTCATGCTGGTCGAGCTGCTGCTTGTTGTCGCCGTTACACCGCCGGTGGTCTTTGCCATGGGCTCGGCGTGGACCGTTGTCCTTATCGCAGAGGGAGCGTTCTTCCTGTTCCGTTCCATCGCGGCGCTCTTGATGGACGTCCGTAACCGCCAGGAGGATATCACCGCGTTCTCGACGATCGAGACCATCAACGTGATTCCCGTGGGCATCCTGTATCTGGACCCGAGGGGCCGTCCGCTGCTCATGAACCGCTGCATGCGCAGAAACCTGGTGGAACTTCATATGCCCACCGACCTAGGCGATATGAGCGGCACATGGAACGACCTGCGCAAACTCAGCATGCAAATGCCCGAAAGCAGCCAGAACCGTGTGCGGATTAATCTGGACCGCTTTGGTGAGGCGCGGGCGGTGGTCGAGGTTTCTCCCGCCGAGATTCGCTTGTTTGTGCACGATGACGTTATGGTTTCGGGCCGCCTCTTTGAGCGCATTATCGGCCTGGATGTAACAGAGTATGCGCATGCTCATGATCGCCTGGCGCAAGCCAACCACCTGCTTGAGCTTGCGGGCCAAGAGCTCCAAGCCCAGATCGAAGAAGTCAAAAAAGTTGCTGACAATGCGGCCTATCTGCGTATGCGCGCTCGCGTGCACGACGTGATCGGGCAGCGCCTGTCCATCCTCCATCGTTATCTGGAGGAGGGGCGCCTGGACGACGAGTCGCTCGAGCAGATTGACCCGCTGCTGCGCTCAATCGCTGCCGATCTGCGCAGCGGGGGCGACGCCGAACCGGCAGAACAACTGGGCGATATCGTCCATGCCTTTGGCCTGGTGAGCGTGCAGATCGATGTGGAGGGCGAGCTGCCAAGCGACGCGCGTGTCGCCGCAGCCTTTCTGCAGATTATCCGCGAAGCCTCGACCAATGCCACCAAGCATGCACAGGCCCATCAGGTCCATGTGCGCCTGCGGCAGGAGACGTCGGAAGACGGCGCTGTTGCGCGGATGGCCGTTTCTAACGACGGCGCGCCTGCACCCGTATCGTATCGCGAGGGAACGGGTATCCCAGGTATGAGGCATGTCGCACAGAATCTGGGCGGCAGCCTGGAAGTCCACACCGCCCCGCCCTTCACGCTTACGGTGTCCATCCCGCTCGCCTCCAACGCCACGGCCCAAAGGAGAAGCTCATGATCCGCGTGTTAATCGTCGAAGACCAGGCTATCTTGCGCGAGAGCCTGGCGCGTTCCGTGGGCGACCAGCCCGACATGACCGTTGTCGCCGCGATCGCCGACGCCTCGGATGCCTTGGACGTTGTGCTCAAGGAGCGTCCGGACATGATACTGATGGATGTGTGCACCGAGCACGATTCCAACGACATCGTGGCGGCGGCGCGCATCAAGGAGCAACTGCCCGAGTGTCGCATCATTATCATGACCGGCATGCCCGAGATCACCTTTGTCGATCAGGCCCGCGAGGCGGGCGTCGATAGCTTTGTGTACAAGAACGTCGGTATCGACGAGCTGTTCGCCGTGATGCGCTCCACGCTGGCGGGCTACTGCACGTTTCCCAAGCCGCCCGAAAGCATTTTTTCGGGCACGGCAGCCCTCGACGACGTCGAGCTGTCGATTTTGCGCCTTGCCTGCGAGGGCAAAAGTCGTCGCGAGATCGCGGCCGAGCTGTTTATGAGCGAGGGCACCATCAAACGCCGCATCTCGGAGATTCTCAACAAGACCGGCTACGACAACATCATGCGCCTGGCCGTGCATGCGGTGACCGAAGGCAGCATCGTCCCCAACATGGAGCGCCCGTAGTCGGTGTGCCGCCCGTGCTCCAACGCCGAAGATAGGTCGCCCGCCGTTTTGCATCTAAAAACGGCGGGCGACCTGCTTGTATGGGCAGTGCTGTCGGCATAAAGCGGCGGGGCCGCAGAATCATTTCCTGCGGCCCCGCCTGGCATGTGCGCGGATATGTCCGCCAATCCGCGGCTATCGGTGTCTGCCGTTACGCGATGGTTGCGCTGTAAGAGGCGACGTCCTCGTAGGAATCGGTCAGGTAGGCGTCGATGCCGATGGTCGTGTTGACCAGGTCGTCAAGACTGTCAAGCTCGCCGCTCGAGAACGTGAATTCCTCGGTGGCGCTGGTGCCGGGCATCAGGTTAGCCGAGAACCAGGGTTCCTTCATGGTGCCGTTGACGTTGGTCTTGCCGGAAGGAGCGTAGAAGGTCAGGTCCTTGTCGCTCTTGTTGGTGATGTTGACGACAAAGCCGATGTCGCCCCAGTCGTCCTTGAACTTCTCGGTGATGGTGATGGTGCACAGATCGTCATCGGCGACGGTGACGGCGGGGGAGATTTCGACGTTCTGGACATCGTCGTCTTCGACGGCCTCATCGATCTCCTCTTCCTTCTCGGCCGCCTCGCGATCCTTCTTCACCGTACCGGACAGGTCCTTGTCGGACTTGGTAAAGACAAGATTGCCGTCATCTTCTTCGAGGATGAGTTTGCCGTCCTTGAGCTTCATGTCGTGCGACTCATCTTCGGCGGTGATGGTTACGGTGGTGGCGTCCTTTGCCTCCCATTTAAGGTCGACGACTTCAAGGAACAGGTCGAGGGCGCCTGTACCGTCCTCATCGAGAATCAGGACGCAGTGGACACCCCAATCCTCGAGCATCTTCATGTACTCATCGGTCAGCTCTTCGCCATCCACGGTTCCACCCGAGAGTTCCCAGCTGCCGACGAAGTTGGCCTTGGGGTCCTTGCCGCCGCCGCTGCAGCCCGTCAGGGCAAAGGCGAGCGCCAGAACGCATGTCAGGAATGCGAGTACGGATTTTTTGAACGCTGTCTTCATGGTGTCCTCCTTTATCGAACGAAACCCATAGAAGCAAATGCGGGGGTGGCGGACCCCCCGCCAATTACCAGATAGAGGGGCTAGGGCCTGGGCGTTCCGCAGTTGCTGCAGAACTTGCCGCCGTTTTCGCTACCGCAGTTGGGACAGAACCACTTGGCCGGTGCCGGGGCGGGTGCGGGACTGCCGCACTCGGAGCAGAACTTGCCGGTGTTGGTGGCGCCGCAGCTGCAAGTCCACGTGCCGGCTGCAGGTGCGGCGGCAGGAGCCGGGGCGGGTGCCGGAGCCGGCTGTGGGGCGGCCTGCTGCTGTGCCTGGCCGGCGGCGAACAGCTGGCTGGCGTTCATGCCGCCCATGCCGCCTGCCATGCCCATGCCCATAAAGCCTGCCATCGCGCCGTTGGGGTTGGCGGCTGCCGCGCGCATTGCGTCGCTCTGGGCGCTGGCAATGTTGGCTGCCGCCATGGTGGGATCGCGCATGACCGCGGCTTTCTGCAGGTCCTTGATCATCTGCTCGTCCTCTTGCGAGGCGGCGATGGAGTTGACGCCAAAGCTCACGATCTCGACGCCGCGCAGGTCACGCCAGTCGGCAGAGAGGACCTCGTTGAGCGCGCGGGCGAGCTCGGTGGTGTGGCCGGGGATGGCGCTGTAGCGGATGCCCATCTCCGAGATCTTGGCAAAGGCGGGCTGCAGGGCGGTGAGCAGCTCGGACTTAAGCTGGCTGTCGATCTTGTCGCGCGTGTAGCTGTCGGTCACGTTGCCGCATACGTTGGTGTAGAACAGCAGCGGGTTGGTGATGCGGTACGAATACTCGCCGTTGCAGCGCACGGAGATGTCGACGTCCAGGCCAATGTTGTTATCGACCACGCGGAAGGGCACGGGCGAGGCGGTGCCGTACTTGTTGCCGATGATCTCCTTGGTGTTGATGAAGTAGACACGCTGGTCCTTGCCCGCGTCGCCGCCAAAGGTAAAGCGGCTGCCGATATTGGCGAAGGTCTCCTTGATGGAATCGCCCAGGTTGCCGCTAAAGACGCTCGGCTCGCTGCCGGTATCGAAGACGAACTCACCGGGCTCCAGCGCGACTTCGATGATCTTGCCGTTTTGCACCACGAGCATGCCCTGTCCGTCGTTGACGGCGATGATCGAGCCGTTGGAGATGACGTTGTCCTCGCCGCGCGTGTTGGAGCTGCGGCCACCGGTACGTTTGCTGCCCTTGCAGGCCAAGACGTCAGCAGGCATCGATTCGCAGTAGATAAATTCCTTCCACTGGTCGGCCATGACGCCGCCGGCAGCTCCCAATCCAGCTTTCAAGAGTCCCATGGTGATCTTCCTTTCTCGTCAAAGGCCGGGTGGTATTGGTTGGATTGCTTAGTCGTCCTTGTCGTCTTTCATGACAACGGTGGTCTCGGTGTGGCTGAAGGTGTCGTGCTTCTCGGTCAGGTCGAGCTCGCCACAATACTCATCGGCATGGGTTGCTTCGTTGGCCGTCTTGAGCTGGCCTACCAGTAGCACGTCTCCGATAATCACGATGATCAGCGGCGCGATGATGTTGATGAGGATGCCCTCGATATCAAAGGTGAGGTAATCCGGATCGAAGGCGTATTCCCCCATAAAGAGAATCTGGGAGAGGATAAATCCGATCACGAAGAACAGCACCGAGGCGATGGCGAGCTTGGGCTTGGAGCAGGGGAGCTCGCCGACCAAGCGGCCGGTCTGGCCGTTCATGGCAAACAGGTAGCTCTTGCCGTTCCACGAGGTGGAGAGCATCCAGACGGGGAACAGGGCGTAGTCGCTGTCTTCCCAGGTGTAGTCGAGCTGCTTGCTTTCGACCGTGGCATCGTCGTATTCGTCGACGACGGTCTCGCGCAGGGCCGAGATCGTGCTTTCTTCCATGCGGCGCTCGGCGCGCGCCTTGCAGGTCTCGCAGTCCTCGTCGTAACGGTTGGCGATGTAGCCGGGCATATATGCGACCGAGAACGGACGCAGCGCGTCGTAGTCAAACGGCTCGATGGCATCCATGTGGCCGTCGGGCATCTTGGACGATCCGTCGACGGGCACGCGCTTAAACGAGATATTGCCCTTGCGATAGGCATCGTAGTGGTCGGTGGTCGTGACGGTGCGGTCGGATTCCTCGGTCACGGTCTCGTTGGTCGCGTCAAAGTACACTTCGCCGTCAACGCGGGCGCCGTAGAGCCAAAACGGCACGTAGACACCTTGGACCTCGTCGATGTGGTTGCCGGTGACAAAGCTCTTGGGCAGCAAGATCTTGCCCTTGTAGTGTTCCTTGAGTGCGGCCGTGACGTCGTCGTGCCCGAGCTTAAACGGAATCACCAGGTCGGGCGAGAAGTCGCCAGAGAGCTGGCCGGGCGCCACGGCGGAGTTGCCGCAGTACGGGCAGGTGGTGACGGCGACGGTGCCGTCGGACACGAGCTCGGCGCCGCACGACGAACAGATGTAGCCGGCGTTTTGGGCGAGCTCCTGCACCGCGTCGTCGGCGAGGGGCTTTGGCGTTGCGGCTGCCGCATCGGCTTTGGCGTCGGCCTTGTCCTGGCGCTCGCGATAGAGGGCCTCGACTTCTTCGACTTCAAAGCGCGAGTCACAGTAGTCGCAGACGAGCTTTTGCTCGGCGCTTGCAAAATGTAAGGGGCCACCGCAGGCAGGGCACTGATAGTTAACGCTCTCGAAGGCCATGATCGGTCCTTTCCGTGCCGGGGGCTATGCGCCGATGGCGCCGCCGCAGTATTCGCAGCGCCCACTGGCATCGGGAATGGTGGTGGCTCCGCAGAAGGGGCAGGTGACCGCGGTCTTGGGGGCCTTGGCGGCCACGACGCTGTCGCGTGTCTCTTGGCGCAGCTGCACCAGCGCATCGCGGACTTCGGTTGCCTGGCGCTTGGCCTCGCGATATTCGATGGAGCCGCGCTGATCGATGGTGGAGTCGTTCACGCGCAGGTTGATCTCGGTGAAGTACGGCGTATTGACGTGGATGGTCAGATTAAAGTCGTAATCCAGGTCGTAGCGCGGCGGGTTGTAGCTCTCGCGCTCGCCGTCCTTGGTCTCGCGATAGATCTCGGTGCGATGCTCGTCGATATCCATATCGCAGCCGAGTACCTGCGAGAACTCGATGATGTCGGGATTGGCGTCGCGCCAGCGGCTCTGCGAGGTGATGATCAGCAGGCCCGCGTCCTCATCGAGCATAATATTGGTGCGCCCGGCAGAAAGCGTGCGCGTGGGGTTGAACGAAGACAGGCGCTCGGCGTTGGCCTCGCGGTAGGCGAGTTGCTCACGGATATCGTCCGCGGTGCTGGAGCGATAGCCGTGAAAGTAGGGGGAGAGCTTGCCGGCGCACTCTTTGCACAGGTAGCCTTCATTGATTTTTGTCTTACCTAGAAGTCCCAGCTCGGTACCGCAAATCGCGCACTCTTTCTTCTCGAACATCTTGTCAAAGAAGCCCATGGCTGCCTCCCATCAACTGGTAGCGTGTGTCACTTTTGATGATGGGGGAGTGCGCGATCCTTCGCGATACCCAGACGGCTCAAGGAGTCTCCACAACTGGGACACATGGCCCATTTTTGACTAGTCGTTGGGGACGTTCTTAAACGACTAGTCGCGGGGGACACTCTTCGGCCACTCATTGGGGACGTACTTAAATGAGTGGTAGTTGGAGACACTCCTGGCCGAGCTAGAGATCGCGCGCGTCCCTTCTGGTCCATGCGGCTCAAAATCGCGGCGTGATGTGGACGGCTGGGGTCGAATTGGCAGCATTTCGAGCCTGGCTTCGATATTGAGACTGGTTCTTTATTAAAATAGATTTCCAGACAATTGAGCGACTGGGGGTTAACCATGAGGGGCATGGGAGACACAACCGCATATTTGCGTCGGGGCATTCGGGAGATTATATGCCTGGCGCTGTTCTTCTTCACGTTTTTGGCGTGCGAGTATCTTCTTGATGTGCGCATGGCCGAGTTCGTGTCTCCGAACGAGGTCGTTATTTATGAGAGCCTTGTCATCGGCGCGAGCGTGATTGGCTTTTTTGTGCGTCCCATTCTGTACTATCGCCGTCCCCATGCTATCGACGCAACGAGTGACGTCACGGGCGTTTTGCTGGTGGCGGCATTGCTGCTGTTGATTATGGCGGTTCAGGTTGAGGTGGTAATTGCCGGCGGTTTGGTGGCGTGCTGCGCGCTGGGCTACTGCGGATCGACTGCCCATGCAAATTTTGCGAGGCGCTTTGCGCGAACGCCCTGCTTGGCGCGCGCCGCCGCACTTTCTTACGCCATGGGCGTTCTGGTGCAGGTTCTCAACCACATGGTGATGCCTGTCGGCATTCCTCAGCAGGCTGTTCTGGTCGTCTGTGCGATCGCGCAGGTGGCGTTGCTCCACGGTGCCCGACGCGCCAAGCTGCGCGACGAGTCCGATCCCAACTTTGAACCCAGTGCTGCCGGGCTTTCGGTAGATGCTCTGGAATATGGCGCCAAGTGGCATGACGATCCCGAGGCAAAGGCGGCATTCCGTCGCGCCGTAGTTCGCCTGACCGTGGCGACGGCGTATCTTTCCAGCGTATTCGCCGCTCTCAACGCGGGCTTCACGACCCTGCATGCTGTCTGAGCCGTCGATTTGGGCGATTGGCCGCGCCTGCTGCTTGTCGTGAGCTCGTTGGTCGCTGGCGCACTATTTGACCTGCACGGCCGCTCGTATATGAATATCGGCATGACATGTGCCGCCATACTGTCCACGCTTTCGTTCTTTGTGCTCATCGTCGATGGCAATGGCGGCAACGAGCTTGCTGCCACGATCATCTTTTATCTGGGCTCGGGCTTTTTCGTGGTGTTCTTTACCACAAAATATGCCGCCGTCTCGCTCTATGCGCGCAGGTCATATTTTTGGCCGTGCATGGGTCGCGTCGTCAACAACGTGTGCTCGATGCTCGTGACGGCGCCGGCGGTGGCGATCATCTCGAGTCAAAACGTGCTGGCTGCGGTCGGTGCGGCGCTCGTGATGTTTGTGGGCATTGCGATTACGCTGCTGGGGCAGTTGGGGCAACGAGCCGATGATGCCGTGATGCAGGATGGCCTGCCGCTTGCCACCGACGATCTTGGTGGGGATCTTGCGCCCACATGCTCCGACTCCGAGCCCGTGGAAGCAGCGGAGCTCACGTCCGATGAACGCCTTGATGCCTTCGTCGCCACCTTTGGGCTTACAGAGCGCGAGCGCGATATTCTTGAGGTCTTGGTCGTTTCGGACCAGAGCGTTCAGGACATCGCCACAACGCTCTTTCTTTCGCGCTCCACGCTCTACCGCCACATTTCCTCGATCAACAAAAAGGCCGGTACCGCCTCGCGTGTGGCCCTTATCAACTTCTTCTGGTCCTGGACGCCCAAGGACTAGCTAATTTCCCAATAAGTTGCGGTGGAATAGTCCCTAAATTAAAGTCACGCGGCTTTAAACAGGAACTATTTCACCGCAATTGCTAAGGGGATAGATTGCGGCAGCGGCAGAGGCAACGGCAGCGGCGTCGGCAGCCGTGGTAGTGGCAACGGCAACTGGCAGGGTGTTTTCCGTCTGCTTGCTACAGCAGCTCGCCGTGGCGTGCAATGTAGCGGCGCTTTGCCAGCTGAGTGAGCGCGATGTAGGCGGCAACAATGCCGATGAGCAGCGCGAAGAAGCTCGGCGGCAGCGGCATGAGGCCCAGCGCATCGGCGATGGGGCTTGCCGGCAGCCAAGTGACAAGCGCCAAGCCCAGGACGGTGAGCACGCACAGCGCGGGGGCGGCGTGGTCGCACGGGTTCGGCAGGCGCGGCGAGCGCAGCATGTGGATCACGAGCGTCTGCGACCACATGGACTCGACAAACCAGCCGCTCTGGAAGATCGCGGCGAAGGTCGCCATACCCGTGACGTTGCCCGCGGCGGCAAGCTCGGCCCAGCTCGCGCCCACGGCGGCGGGGCACACCACAAAGAAGAGCGCAGCGAAGGTCACGATGTCAAACAGCGAGCTCACGGGGCCCAGCTCGAGCATAAAGCCCTTGATGGACGCGGCGTCCCAGGCGCGCGGGCGGGCAGTCCAGGCGTCATCGACGGTGTCCCACGGCAGCGCGATGCACGCGATCTCGTAGACGAGCGACAGCAGCACCAGCTGCAGGGCGCTCATGGGCAAAAACGGCAAGAACAGGCTCGCGACGGTCACGGACAGCACGTTGCCAAAGTTGGAGCTCACCGTGGTCTTGAGGTACTTGAGTAGGTTGCCGTAGGTGCGGCGGCCTTCGATGATGCCGCGCTCGAGCACACCCAGGTCCTTCTGAAGCAAGATGATATCGGCGGATTCCTTGGCAATGTCGACGGCCGAATCGACCGAGATGCCGCAGTCGCTCGCACGCATGGCGGCGGCGTCGTTAATGCCGTCGCCCATAAAGCCCACGGTGTGGCCGAGCAACTCGCGCATGACGCGCACTAGGCGCGCCTTCTGCAGCGGCGAGAGCTTGGCGAAGAGGTGGGTTTTCTCGGCACGCTCGGCAAGCTCTGCGTCGTCGAGCGCATCGATCTCGGAGCCGAGCAAAACGCTGCTCGCGTCGATGCCGATCTGCTCGCAGACGGTGGCGGCGACGCGGTCGTTGTCGCCGGTCAGGACCTTGACCGCCACGCCCTTGGCCGCAAGGGTGGCGACGGCGCCCGCGGCACTTGCTTTAGGCGGATCGAGGAAGGCCAAAAAGCCCATCAGCACCATGTCGCACTCATCGGCAATGCCAAACTCGCCCACGCAGCGCGGATTGGTCTTCTGCGCCACGGCAATCACGCGCAGGCCCTCGGCGTTAAGTCCGGCGACCTGCTTGCGAATCTGGGCGAGCTTCTCGTCGGTGAGCGGCTGAGCGATGCCATCGATCTCGACAAAGGAGCAGATCTCGAGCATTTCCTCGGCAGCTCCCTTGGTAACCATCTGGGTTTTGCCTTGGGCGTCGGCGACAACTACGCTCAGGCGGCGGCGCGAGAAATCGAAGGGAACCTCGTCGACCTTGGTATAGCGGTCGCGCAGGCTCTGGCCCAGCATAGAATCGGGCACGACGGTCGAGGGCGTCACATCGGCACGGTCGATTACGGCCAGGTCGATAAGGTTTTTGAGGCCGGTTTGGAAGAAGCTATTTAAAAATGCATGGCGCAGCACGCGTGCGTCTTCGTTGCCGTCGGTGCTGAGATAGCGCTCGAGCACGATGCGGTCTTCGGTGAGGGTGCCGGTCTTGTCGCAGCACAGGACGTCCATCGCGCCGAGGTTTTGAATCGCCGGCAGCTCCTTGACGATAACCTGGCGACGGGCGAGGTCTTTGGCACCCTGCGATAGGCTCGTGGTCACGATGACGGGAAGCATCTGCGGCGTGATGCCCACGGCCACGCTCGTGGCGAACAGCAGCGCGTCGATGACGTTGCCCTTGGTGGTGGCGTTGATGGCAAAGACGGCCGGCGCCATAACGAGCATGAGGCGTACGAGCAACATGGAGACGCTCGAGACGCCGCGATCAAACGCGTTCTTTTCGCCGCGCCCGTTGAGCATCTTGGCGATGCCGCCCAGGTAGGTGTCCGAGCCGGTGGCAACGACAAGCGCCATGGCGGTGCCGTTTTGCACGGAGGTGCCGGTAAAGACGATGTTCTTGCAGGCAGAGAGTGGCAGTGCGGAGCCGTCGGCGCCCTCGACGACGGTGACGGCGGCGGTCTTCTCGACGGCCTCGCTCTCGCCGGTGAGTGCGGACTCGATCACAAACAGGTCGCGCGCGGTGATGATGCGGGCATCGGCTGGAACCATATCGCCGGCAGAGAGGCGGATCACATCGCCGGGGACGAGCTCGTCGAGGGGGATCTCGATGCGCTCGCCGTCGCGCAGGGTG
Organism: uncultured Collinsella sp.; assembly: GCA_958413895.1. Classification (GTDB taxonomy): domain Bacteria; phylum Actinomycetota; class Coriobacteriia; order Coriobacteriales; family Coriobacteriaceae; genus Collinsella. Next base: position 85,266 of record CATYVQ010000002.1, on the reverse strand, counting down.
GTGCAAGTGTTGGAGACCAGGTCCTTGAGGGCTTCTGCCGCATTGCCGCTGCGGGCTTCCTGGATAAACTTCATGCCGCCCGATACCAGCAGCATGATGCCGATGACGATGACCGTGGAGGGGTCGCGCTGCGGTTCGGGCGCGGCGAGCACGTCGATGTAGAGCGAGACCAGCGCGAGCGCGGCGAGGATGCCGGCGAAGGGATCGATGAACGCGTCGGCGATGCGGCGGGCGAGCGTTTTGGTCGTTGCCTCGATGGTGTTGGGGCCGACGGCGTTCAGGCGCTCAGTTGCCTGCTCGACGGTGAGGCCGTTTGCCGTGGCGTCAAGCAGTACGAGGGCGTCCTCGGCACTATGGGTGGCGGCGAATATGGTGTTCTTGGACAGGCCGGTATGAGCGGCAGGGCGCGTCGTGCGGCGGCGCTTGGAGATGGCTTCGAGTACCGTGACGGTTTTGAGCATCAGCATAGGGTCCTCCTTGTTGAAGGGAGTTAGCGTACGTGTCGTATTTGCTTCAAAAAACCTAGATGTCGCTCACGTCAAGCTCTTGAGCCCACAAAGGGTGCAGCGCGCCTTTGTGGTGGTTTTGGCGATCTACCGGTGGCGTTTATGCGTGTGCGGAGTCCTCGCGGCGTGCCGAGGGCGACATGCAGGTTTTTCGACTAGGACTGCCTTCCATGGCACACCTCCTAAAGGCTGAGCGCAGCGCGCTTTGGGTATCTCGTACCCCTTTTTAATCCGCCCGTATTCTTGATGAGGGGGTTTGCCATGTCAACCCCATTGTTCGGAAAACCATTCCCCCTGACAAAGCCTTTACAGAATGCCGTGGCTCCAAAGCGCGCCCACATCGACGCCTCGCCTGCGCTAAACTGAAGAGCACGTACGCAATTACGAGAGGAGCCCGCATGGAGGCTTACAAGCAAGAGTTCATCAAGTTTATGGTTGAGTCCGACGTTCTTAAGTTCGGCAGCTTTACGCTCAAGAGCGGCCGCCAGTCCCCGTTCTTTATGAACGCCGGCGCTTACGTGACGGGCTATCAGCTCAAGAAGCTGGGCGAGTATTACGCCCAGGCCATCCACGATAACTTTGGCGACGACTTTGACGTCCTGTTTGGGCCGGCCTACAAGGGTATTCCGCTGGCTGTTGTTACCGCAATTGCCTACCACGAGCTGTACGGCAAGGAGGTCAAGTACTGCTGCGACCGCAAGGAGGCCAAGGACCACGGTGCCGATAAGGGCAACCTGCTGGGTTATGAGCCCAAGGACGGCGACCGTGTGGTCATGGTCGAGGACGTCACCACCAGTGGCAAGTCCATCGACGAGACCTATCCTAAGGTCAAGGCTGCTGCCGATGTCGAGATCAAGGGCCTGATCGTGTCCCTCAACCGCATGGAGGTCGGCAAGGGCGGTGTGACCACCGCTCAGAAGGAGATCGAGGCAAAGTACGGTTTCCCCGTCGCGAGCATCGTTTCCATGGCCGAGGTCGTCGAGACCCTCTACAACCACGAGATCGACGGCAAGGTTGTCATCGATGACGAGCTCAAGACCGCCATCGACGCCTACTACGAGCAGTACGGAGCTCAGGAGTAGTTACGGCGTTTTACCAAACGCCGTAACCGGTCGACGCTGCGCGCCGCCCAGAGCGACAATTTGTCATTCAAAAGGCGAGGCATGACCAGAAGGTCAATGCCTCGCCTTTTTCATGCCAACTTGTACGCCCTGGACGTCGCTCGCTGTCCGTCCTCTACTTGCGGCGTTGTCTTGCTCCGAATGCGGTAGTCGTTGGGGACGATCTTAAATGACTGCTCAGGATGAGCGTCCAAAAATCCGCGTTCGTTCGATTGGCGCATGTCTACGCAGCGTAGGTTGTCGAGCCTGGCCTTCTAGTCATTGGGGACGTTCTTAAATGACTAGCCAGGAATGAACGTGGATAATCTCCCAGTTTTGGCCTGTGTGCGGGCTCAAAGTGGGAGATTATCCGCGCTCGCTTTAATTTGCCTGGGCTGCGATGCCTATCTAATCGGCTCGGCGTCTTCCCTGAGAATCGAAAGATACTCTTCATACCCGTACTGCCGGTATCTCTGTCTTGACTCGTCGAGAGGACGGAGGATACCCAATTCTTCAAATGATTTGACGAGCGAGCTCGCGGTACTCCTGCCGATATCGAGTTGGGCAGCGATGAATGCGGTGTCGACGATGGGGTGCTCTTCAAGAATGCCCAACAGCCTTTGCCCGTTTGCAGCAGTCCTTCCGAGATTTTCGGTAATGGTTGCTGTGGAACGGTTATGGAGGTCAACAAGGTTTTTTAAAGACCCTACCGAGTCCTTCGCACTCTCGAGAAGACTGTTGCAGAAAAACTCTATCCATTCCTCGTAAGTGCCTCTCTCCCTTACGGATGTGAGTTGCCGGTAGTACTCGCTTCGATTTTTCTTGAACTGGAACGATGGATAGAACAAGCAAGAATGAAGAACGCCATCATTGATGAGCATAAGTGTAATGAGAAGCCTGCCCAGGCGACCGTTTCCGTCTAGGAATGGATGGGCAGTTTCAAATTGGTAATGGACGAGCGCCGCCCGCACAATCGGATCCATTTCGACTTGAGGCTCATTGATAAAGCGTTCGAGGTCCTGGAGCGTGTTACTCAAATCTTCAATGTTTGGAGGGACAAACGATGCGGTTGCAATGGTGCAGCCTGAGGGGCCAATCCAGTTTTGTGAGGAGCGCAGCTCGCCTGGATTCTTCTCCGTTCCGCGCACTCCGTCCAGCAGGACCGCATGAACTTGCCTAAGAAGTCTCGTGCACAAGGGCATCTTTTTGAGCAGTTCTACGCCGCGGTCGACAGCACGGACGTAATTCACGACGTCTGCGACATCTTTATGATGGAGTTGTGTTTGCGATGGACTAAGTAGGTCGTCAAACGTGCACTGGGTTCCCTCAATTTGCGAAGAAAGGAGTGCTTCTTTGCGCACGTACATTGTCAGATACATGTCGGCGTTGGGAACAAAGTAGAGCATGCCTTCAAGCTCTCCAAGCTTTCGTGAGCATGCGGAAAGCGTGCGATGGGTTTCCTCGGTGAGGTTTAGCTGCCTCAATGATTGCAAGGGCGTTGGAAAAAACGAATAGTAAGCCAATTTCCCCGATAGATTATTGCGGAGCGTTCCCTGGCCGTTCTCCTCGATTTGCATCGCGCCCTCCATATCTTTAGTGCCGGAAACTCGTTATTAGGCTAATCATATCAATTATAATAACGAGTTTAAGGATTAAATAGTTATTAGAATTGATGTAAACAATCTAATGATGAGAAGTCGTTATTACTTGACCATGGAGCTCAGCTTGGTACAAGGGGGTCATCCAAAATGAACGTGGATAATCTCCCGTTTTTGGCTCGGTGACGGCCTCAAAGTGGGAGATTATCCACGCTCGTTAGTTAAGTGTCCGAAAATCCACACTCGCCAAACCTACCAAAAAGGGACGGGTTTATTTTGGCACGTTTCGGTCGGTATCAGGAGGTGCCAGGGACGGGGCGGCGGCAGGACTCGAGAGCGAAAAGAAGTATCGGGTTTGGTGCGCCCGCTTCTGCCCGTCCCGTGCGCAGGCGATACTCGGCTTATCGACCAGCGATGCAAAGGAGATGCTCGTCCCACGAGCACTACCGGGAAGGGCTCGCGATTCGAGTCCCCACCTTAGCATTTGAACCATTTGGCACTATAATTACCGTAGGCATGCGCACAACGTTGCGCTTAATCAAGAGGAGAAAACGTATGGGTCTGTTTGACATGTTCAAGAAGAAGGCTGAGCCCGCGGCTGCCGCTGCTCCGGCCTCTATCTCTGCTTCTGCTGGCGCCGACGTGCTGTGCTCGCCCGTCAAGGGCAAGGTCATCAAGATGGCTGACGTGCCCGATCCCGTCTTCGGTGGCGAGGTTCTGGGCAAGGGCTGTGCCGTGTGGCCCGAGGACGATCTGGTCTACGCTCCCTGCGACGGTAAGGTGACCGTCACCATGGGTCACGCCGTGGGTCTGCAGTCCGATAGCGGCATCGAGGTTCTGGTGCACGTTGGCGTCGATACCGTCAACATGAACGGTGACGGCTTCGAGGGCTTCGTCAAGGCCGACGACGTTGTGAAGGCCGGTCAGCCCATCCTCAAGATCGACCGCGCCAAGATTGCCGCCGCCGGTTACAAGGACTGCGTCGTCGTGGCCGTGTCCAACACCGCCGAGTTTGCCGATGTCGAACTCGCCGTCGAGGCCGACTCCGCTGTCGCCGCCGGTGACGCCATCGTTAAGGTCGTCCGCAAGTAAATTGCGGCATCCAAAGGATGTGCAAGGGTGGTCGGGTTTTCCGGCCACCTTTTTTATTGCACCGCGGGAAAGCGTTTTATTGCACGTTGGGCGGGCTTGCAAACCGTTCGGACGCTAAAACGAACCGACCGTGCCTTCGCGTTGCCGAGGGTGTTCATAAGTGGATAGTATGGGCTTACTTATTACAACGTGCGCCGCGTCTGGGAAGCGCAGTGCCGCTCATTGGGAGGAACAACATGAAAAAGAAGCTGCTGCTTGCGCCCCTCATGGCCGTCTTGGTTGCATGTGTGGTCGTGCTTTCCGGCTGTGGAGGTCCTTCGGTTGAGGAGCTCATCACCGAGGATCTTACGACTCAGTTTGACGAGGTCAAGAACGGTGGCGACGACTTCCTCTCTGGTCTGGAGGAGGCTTCGGGCGACGAGTTCGAGCAGCTGGGTATCGATCCCAAGGAGTATGCCAAGACCTATCTCGAGGGCTTTGACTACAAGATCGGCGACGTGACGGTCGACGAAGACAAGGGTGTCGCGACCGCCGAGGTCTCCATCACCTGCAAGTCTATGAACAAGATCGTCGAGGACTTCTCCACCCAGTATCAGGAGAAGGTCGCTGCGCTTGACACGGTTCCTTCCGATGACGAGCTGTACAAGATGGCCGGTCAGGTTATGGTCGATGTGACCAAGGCCACCGAGCCCAGGAAGACCACGGTTATCTTCAAGTACACCTGCAACGACGACGGCGAGTGGTCTGCCGACGACTCCGTCAACTCCGAGATGATGGATGCAATGCTGAGCTAGGGGGTTACGCGGTTCTACGAACCGCGTAACCAGTTGACGCTGCGCGCCGCCCAGGACGACAATTTGTCATTCAAAAGGCGAGGCATGACCAGAAGGTCTATGCCTCGCCTTTTTCATGCCAACTTGTTCGTCCTGGACGTCGCTCGCTGTCCATCCTCTACCTGCGTCGTTGCCATGGTGCGGCACTTGTAGTCATTGGGGACGTTCTTAAATGACCAGGCGGCAGCTGGGGACGTTCCTTTTCTGCCGGCAGTTGGGGACACTCCTTGTGCCAGCGTTGCATCGATTGCTTGGGAAACCGCGACCCGGTTTTTGGCCGAATAGTGGGTCGCATTTTCCGAATGGGGTGGGTTGCGGAAAGTGCGACCCGGAATATTGCTCTGAAACGGGATGCGGTTTCCCCGACGCACCTCAAACGGAAAGCGCATCCCATTCCGGAGCTCCAAAACGGGATGCGCTTTCCGCGCGGAAGAATTGTCGCGGCTGCGTTAAGCAGTGTCGCTCGTTACTCGCCCAGGATCAACGCTGCAAGCTCGTCTTGGGTGTCTACCACGTAGTCGGCGCCGGCGGCTTCCAGCTCTGCGCGGCCGCGGAAGCCCCAGCTGACGCCCGCACTCTTAAGGCCGGCGTTGTGGCCGGTCAGGATATCGACATTGGAATCGCCCACATAGAGCGTGGTTGCCGGATCGGCGCCCAGCTCCTCCATCACATGCAGCGTGACGGGTGCTTCGGGCTTGGGCGGAAACGCATCAACGCGGCCCTGTACCAGCGCAAAGCGCTCGGAACCAAAATACTTCTCGATAAGCGGAGCGGCCGAGACGTGGTCCTTGTTGGTGAGCACGGCAAGCTGCACACCCGCGGCGCACAGGCGGTCGAGCATCTCGATCGTACCGGCATAGGGGGCGGTGTGGTCCTCCTTGTGCTCGCCGTAGTAAGCCCTAAACTCGGCAAGCGTCTGCTCAAACATGCGACCGTCGCCCGCGTACTCGGCAGGCATAAAACGCTCAACCAGCTTGAGCATGCCGTTTCCTACCTTGTAGCGGTACTCGTCAACGGCAAACGTGGGCCAGCCGTGCGCCTCGCAGGTATGGTTGCCGGCGGCCGCCAGGTCCTCGAGCGTGTTGAGGATGGTGCCGTCCAGGTCAAAGATCACATGGGAAAAAGCTGCTGCCATGGGTGCTCCTGCCGCTTGAGTTGTAAAACGCACCCCATGATACTGGGCATGCGTGCCGGGCATGTTTGGAATCTGAATATCTTTAATAGCCCTGAGCCTTTGTCGTTAGCAAATCCTCGGCAGCTGCTCTCCCACGAGCATGTCGAGGATGCGGGTCGAGCCCCAGCCGGTGCGCACGCGCACGGCGGGATGGGCGCCCTCGGCAAGTGGCAGCACGCGACCGATGATGGCGGCATTCTCGCCGTAGCGGGCGGCGCGCATGGCGCTCAGCGCGGCATCGGCTTGCTCGGCCGGCACGACGGCAACCATCTTGCCCTCGTTTGCCACCTGCAGCACATCGTAGCCGAGCATCTCGCAGGCGGCCTGCACGTCGGGATGCACGGGCACGGCATCCTCGTCGACCTCCATGGCAACATTGCTGGCCTGGGCAAACTCGTTGAGCGTCGAGGCCAGGCCACCGCGCGTGGGGTCGCGAAAGCAACGCGTGCCGGGCGCTGCGGCCAGAACGTCGGCAATCAGGTGGTTGAGCGGCGCGGCATCGCTTTCGATCGTGCTCGAAAACGCCAGGCCCTCGCGTTGGCTCATGATGGCGATGCCGTGGTCGCCCAGCGTACCCGAGACCAGGATGACATCGCCGGGGCGGCAGTTGGCGCCGCTGAGCGCCACGCCCGTGGGAACCTCGCCCACGCCGGCGGTATTGATGTAGACGCCGTCGGCCCCGCCGTGCTCGACCACCTTGGTGTCGCCCGTGATTATGGACACGCCCGCCTCATGCGCCGTTTCGGCCATCGTCTGCACAATCTGGCGGAGCCTATCCATGGGATAGCCCTCTTCGAGGATAAAGCCGCACGATAGGTAGCGCACGTTGGCGCCCGAGGTCGCGACGTCGTTGACGGTTCCGCACACGGCGAGACGGCCGATGTTGCCACCGGGGAAGAACTGCGGCGAGACTACAAAGCTGTCGGTCGACATGGCGATGCGCCCGCTCGCGGGCAGCGCGGCGACGCCGGCGTCGTTGCCTTCGAGCAGCTCGGGCGACCCAAAGGCATCCAAAAAGACCTCATCGATGATGCGCTTCATCATCTGTCCGCCGGAGCCGTGGCCTAGCAGGACGGTGCTATCGGTAACGCTATGGGACATATCGAAAACTCCAATCGTGGGTGGAATTATATGGGTGAGGCGCAGCGTCGACTGGTCCGCCGTTCGTTAGAACGGCGGAACCTATTAGCCTCGGTAGCGGAAATATGCTGCGCAGCTGCCCTCGGAGCTCACCATGCAGGGGCCGACGGGATGCTCGGGCGTACAAGCGTGGCCGAACAGGGGGCAGTCGCTCGGCGTAATGGCCCCGCGCAGCACGTCGCCGCAGCGGCACCCGCGTGGCTCGACCGTCGGCTCGATGGACACGTCAAAGCGCATGCTGGCATCAAAGTGCGAAAACTCGGGACGAATGGCGAGTCCCGAAGCCGCAATCGATCCCAGCCCGCGCCACGTGGTATCGCACGGCTCAAATACCTGCTCGACCAGCTGGCGCGCCACGGGATTGCCGTCGGCATTGACGCCGCGACGGTAGGCGTTGTCGATCGCGGGTTGCCCCTCAACAACCATCTGGACCAGCATGCAGATACCCTGCAAGATGTCGACCGGCTCAAATCCCGTTACCACGCCTGGAGTCTTAAACTCGTCGACCAAAAAGCTAAAGGGCGCCAAGCCCGTGATGGTGGCGACGTGGCCCGGCAGGATAAAGCCGTCGATGGCGGTCTCGGGGTCGTTGGCGATGGCGCGCAACGCCGGCGGCGTGGTCTTGTGGGCGCAATAGACCGAGAAGTTTTGGAGTCCGCGTGCATCGGCCTCCAAAATGGCGGCGGCGATGGTGGGCGTTGTGGTCTCAAAGCCCACGCCCATAAAAATGACCGGGCGATCAGGGTTTTGCTCGGCGATATCGAGTGCATCGAGCGGGGAGTAGACGATGCGAATATCGCGCCCCGCCGCCTTTTGCGCAGCGAGCGAGGTGGATGATCCGGGCACGCGCATCATGTCGCCAAAGGTGGTGATGATGGCGCCGTCTATGTTGGCGAGCGCGATTGCGTGGTCGATGTCGCGGTTGGCGGTGACGCAGACGGGGCAGCCCGGGCCGCTCAGCAGCTTGAGCCCGGCCGGCATAATGGAGCGAAAGCCATAGCGCCCGATGCTCACGGTATGCGTGCCGCAGACTTCCATAAGGTTGATGGCGCGGTCGCCGACAAGCTCATGAATGCGCTCGATGAGCTCGCGAGCCAGCTTGGGATCGCGGAATGCCGAGAAGTCGATACCGGAGCGCGCCGGCTGCTCGGGCGCCACTAGTAAGCCTCCGCCGGGTTGGTGGTCAGCTGGTCTTCTTCGACCAGCTCGGACATGGCATTAACAAGCTCGAGCGTTTCCTGTGCTTCCTGCTCGTCGACAATCTGGATGCCAAAGCCGGCGTGTACGAGAATATAGTCGCCAACCTGCGCCGTCGGCACGAGTCTCAGCGAAACAGAGCGCTCGATGCCCATCATGTCGACGGTGGCCTTGAGGCCGTCGTCGCGTTTGACTACTTTACCGGGAACGGCAAGGCACATATTGTTCCCCTTGTATACGCTTTGCGCTGGATGAGCGCTTAATAATCCATCAGTTGATGGTAGCGCTCGCGGGCGCTGCGGGCAAACGCGCTACACCTGTGAGACGGCGGCTTGCGGGCTGGCCGAACAGCCTACTGCGATGCAACCTGCGCAAGACGAGCGCTTGCGACTGCCGCCTGACCGTAGGCGATGCAGCCGTCGTTAACGGGCACGGTTTGGGGGACGAGGACAGTAAGGCCTGCGCTTTTGAGCTCGCGGGTGAGGAGTTGAAGCAGAAGTCGGTTCATGAACACGCCGCCCGAGAGCGCGACGGTGTCGATGCCCTCGTGCACGCAGATATCGCTGGCGATGCGCGCCGAGGAGCGCGCGATGCCGACATGGAAGTCGAGTGCGAGCCTGTTGGCGGGCGCTCCGGCTTCAATTCCTCCCAAAAGTGCCTCAAAGAGTGCTTTCTGGTCCAGAATATAGGGGCCGTCCAGCCACGATGGGCCAGATGCGAAATAGCCGGCGTTGTCGTCGGGAAAATGGGCGATTTCGTTGTCGAGCGCGCGCCAGGCGGCGGCTTCGAGTTCTATGGCGGGTTCGCCCTCGTAGGTTGCCTGGCCGCAAATGCCCAAAATCGCGGTTGCGGCATCAAACAGGCGACCCATGCTGCTAGTGCGCGGACTGTTGATGCCGCGCTCGATCATCGTTGCCGTTATGCTGCGCGTTTGCTCGTCAAGGCTGTTCAAGAGCCCCGCGGCTCCCGGGTGCTCGAGCAGGTCGAGCTCGCTGAGCAGGGCAAAGGCGTTGCGGCGGGCATCGTGTACGGATGCGGCGCCACCGGGAAGCGCCCAGGCGCGCAGATGCGCGACGCGCTCAAAATCGGTGAGACGGGCGACAAGAAACTCACCGCCCCATATGGTGCCATCGGTGCCGGCGCCCGTGCCGTCGAAGGCGATGCCGAGGACGCGTGCATCGGGCGCAAGCCGGCCTGCGACAATCGCCTCTGCCATTACGCTCGCGATGTGCGCATGGTGGTGCTGGACTTCGATAAGCGGCAGATCGTGCTCGCGCGCCTGCTCGCGCGCCCATTGGCTCGACAGATAGCTGGGATGCATGTCGCATGCCAAGGCGGCAGGCGCCAGGTCAAAGAGGTTTTCCAGACGCGAGCGCGCGGCGCTCCAAGCATCGAAAGTCGCGCCGTTTTCGACATCGCCGATATGCTGCGACACAAAACAGGTCGTATGACCGTCCGAGTCCGTGCGAGTGAGTGCAATCGTGGCTTTTTGCTGCGGCCCGCAGGCGAGCACGCAGGACGGAGCGCCGTCGAGCGCCGGCAACGACAGCGGTTGCGGCGCATATCCGCGTGCACGACGTACGGGCATGACGTCGCCGTCGACCACGCGTACCACGGAGTCGTCGTAGCGCGACAGGATCGCGCGGTCGTTGCCGAGCAGCGCGTCAGCGATGCCGGCGGCAACGAGATGCTCCCAGGCAAGGTCGTCGTCGGTCTCGATGGGTTCTTCACTCAGGTTTCCACTGGTCATGACGAGCGCGTGCATACCGTGCGACGCGGCAGCTGCAAGCAGAAGATGCTGAAGCGGGGTGTAGGGGAGCATAACGCCAAGCTCGGGAAGGTCGTGCGCGACGGACGGTGCGAGTACGAGGGCGTCGGGAGAATCGCCGTCGTTCCCGCAAACAGCACGCCGGCGCAGCAGCACGATGGGGCGGATACTGCCAGCGAGCAGATCGCGTTCAGCATCGTCGATATGACACAGGCGCTCGGCATCGGCAAGACTGCGCACCATGACGGCAAGTGGTTTGTTGCTGCGGCGTTTGCGACGGCGCAACTCGGCTACCGCTTGCTCGTTGGCAGCGTCACAGGCTAGATGGAATCCGCCCAGGCCCTTGATGGCGACGATGCCACCGCTGGCCAGCAGCTCAACGCAGCGCTCGATGATAGCGTCGCTGGCCTCGCGCGTGGTGCCGACGGCCGGTGTCGCGGGCGAATTCCCGCACGCATCGCCGTTCACAGCCTCGCGCCACGTAATATGCGGTCCGCAATCAAAGCAGGCATCGGGCTGCGCGTGAAAGCGACGGTCGAGTGGATCGGCATACTCTGCGGCGCAGGCGGGGCACATGGGGAAACGGTCCATCGAGGTAGCCGCTCGGTCATACGGCAGCGAACGGATGATGGTAAAGCGTGGGCCGCAGTTGGTGCAGTTGATAAAGGGGTAGTGATAGCGTCGGTCGGCGGGATCGAACAACTCGCGCAGGCAATCGTCACAGGTAGCGATATCGGGTGAGACAAGTGTGGTGTGCGCGGTCTGGTCCTGCGATGCTACGATGCGAAAACCCTGTTCATCGGCGGTATCCCAACCGTTGGCTGCCAGGTCCACAACCTCGACATGCTCTACGCGGGCTGCCGCAGGCGCATGCTCAGAAAGCGCGGCAACAAAAGCATCGAGCGCATCGGCCGGAGCGTGCGCCTCGATATGCACGCCGTCGCCCGCGTTGAGCACCCATCCGCAAATGCCGTGCGCCATGGCCTCGCGATACACAAACGGCCGCATGCCGACGCCCTGCACAATGCCCGTCACATGAATATGCACATGTCGCATGCGACCCTCCCACATCAAAACCGACCAAAAAGGGACAGGTTTATTTTGGTAGGTAAAACGCTAAACCTGCCAAAACAAACCTGTCCCTTTTTGGCAGGTGCGCTGCGGGAAATCCCGCTATAGCCCCAGGCTTTGCTTGGTGGCGGCGCAGGTGAGCTCGCCGTGCTTAACGCCGCGCAGGCCCAGCAGGCGGTCGGCTAGTTCGTAGACGCGCTCGCCGCGACCCTTGAGCGCCAGAATCTCCAAGCAGTTGTGGTGATCCAGATGCACGTGCATGGTCGATACGATCTCGTCGGTGTAGTCGTGCTGCACTTCGTCCAGACGGCGCGTCAGGTCGCCGGTATGGTGGTCGTAGATCATGGTGAGCGACCCGATAACGTGCTCATCGGGCGTGCGCATCTGCTCCTTGGCGATCGAGGCGCGAATCAGGTCGCGCACGGCCTCGGAGCGGTTGGCCACGTCGCCGCGGCGCGCGATCTGTTCGTCAAAACGGCGCAGCAGGTCGTCCGGTGCGGTAACCGAAAAGCGGACCAGCTCGGAGCCGGAGCCACTACAGTGGCAGCCCGCGTCACCGTCCGCCCCGTGCGGATGCTCGTGCTCGTATCCGCAGTCGTGCTCGTGTTCGGCCACGTTACACCAGCTTCACGGATCCGACGGAGTTGTGGTCGGCCTCGATGGCTTCCTCGTAGCCCTCGAGCGCGTCATGCGCCTCGTGCAGCGCGGCCATGGCAGCCTCGAGCTTGGCGCCGATGCGCTCCATGTCAAAATTCTCGGTCGCATGCAGCAGCTGATGGCTCCACTCATGAGCGAGCTCGATGGTGTCGTCGACCTGCTTGACGCTCATGGCAAGCTGGCTCATGTTCATTCCAACATCATGCATGGGAAATCTCCTTTTGTATGGGGCAGTTCAGTGGCTCAGATTTTACTACGCCCGCTCTGCGCGCAGTTGCATAAGAAAACGGGTACGAGTCTGTGCGACCCGCACCCGTTCACTGGGGGCTGTTTGTGACTACCATACTATCCGTGGTTGCACTCGGTGCATCCAGAAGTCCGGCGAGCGGTGCAAAAGCGCTCATAGACGGCGAGTAAGTAACAAGCGTATTACAGATGCTTCTCCAGCAGCGCCTGCAGCCTCGCCTTGGGCAGAGCGCCAACCGAGCGGTCAATCTCCTCGCCGTTCTTAAAGACAATCAGCGTGGGGATGCTCATGACGCCAAACTTCATGGCCAGGTCCTGGTTGTCGTCGACGTTGCACTTGGCCACAGCCAGCTTGCCGGCCAGCTCGTCGGCAACCTCGTCTACGATGGGCGAGAGCGAGCGGCAGGGGCCGCACCACGGGGCCCAAAAATCAACCAGTACGGGCAGGCTATCGTTGACGACAGCATCGAAGTTCTCGGGGGTAATCTGCTTAATGTCAGCCATGGTGACCTCCATAATGTGACGCGGCTCGGCCGCGTAAAACTCAGTACGACCGTGTTTATACCCAGCGGCTCGTAAAGCAACCACTCGCAGGCGGCTCTTTTATATAATGGTGGGCACGCAAACGATTGGAGAGCGCATGCCCACGTCACAAAGCCAGAAAAAAGAAGCCATCGCCCAGGCGACCGAGCAGGAGCTTGCGTCGCTTGCAGGTCGCGGTGTGCGCATCTCGGGCAACGCGTGCTCGCCGATTGTGCTGGTCAAAGGCGATTTGGATGAAGCCGAGTGCTCGGGCGGCGAGCTGGCTGCCGGCGCGGATGGCGCCGCGTTGCGCAAGGCGCTCGGCGCCATCGGATATGCCCCCGAGGATTTTTGCGTGCTGGCAAGCGTCGCCGGCGCGGGCGATGGGGCGGTCGCGACGGGCGAGGCCCTGACGTGCGACCTGTTCCGCGAGGCGCTGGAGACCTTGGACCCCGAGGCGGTGCTGCTGCTGGACAACAGCGCGGCCGATGTCATGCGCGAGACCTATGCCGATATGCTTGTGGCAATTGATGACTTTGACACCGCCATGCTCAAGCCCGGCCTGGTCGCGCATGTGCAGGGGCGCCGCGTGCTAGCGCTCGACGGTTTTGAGGCGGCGCTCACCGACAAGGCCGCCAAGCAGCGCATGTGGGCCTACATCAAGCAGCTGACCCCGGCGGCTGCACCGCTGTAGCGAGGCTGGCGGCAGCCCCTACATCACGGCGCGCAGTTCAAACCGGTCGCCGTTAATGCGGAACTGGCAGTTGCCGTTCATGCGCTCGACGGCAAGCTTAATGCTCTTGGTGCCAAAGCCGTGCCCGGCGTGCTGAGCCACGGGCATGCCGTCGACCATGTGCGGCGCACGGCCAAACGTGTTGGAAACCAGCAATAGAAGCTGACCGTCTTCGTAGCGAAGGTCCAGGTCGACAAACCGCTTGCCTTCGGGGGCGGCGCTCGCCGCGGCGATGGCATTGTCCAGGGCGTTCGATACCACACTGAACAGATCGACATCGCCCACGTGGACGGTTTCGGGCACGGCGGCGCGCAGGTCGGCGGTGATGCCGTGCGCGTTGATGTCCGCGGAAAGCGACGAGAGCGCAATGTTGACCGTTTCGTTGGCGCAGTAGCGGCGCACGGCGGTGCGGTCGTTGGTCTCGCAGAGCGCGTCGATGCGCTCGAGCGCCTCATCGGTGTGACCCTCTTCGATCAGGGCCGCTAGACCGCGCAGGTAGTGGCGCATGTCGTGACGGAGAACCGAGAGCTCGCGTCCGGACTGGCGCCAGGCTTCGAGCTCTTTGATGGCTGCGCTGTCGCGGGTCGCGAGCATCCAGCGCTCGCGCTCGGCGATTTCCTTTGCCTCGTATTCGCGAAGGTAGACGGCAAGAAACATAAGGTAGAAGGCGCAGAGGGCGAACGCCAAAAACTCAACGGTTACCACCGAGCCCGAGTGGAAAAGCGTGGTATAGACGTTGGTGGCGTAGTCGAAGATGTAGTAGACAAGCGGCAGGATGAGCAGAATCTCCAGCTCGGTGGGGCTTTTGATCGCCAGGCGGGGGCCAATGTCGCTTGCCCAATGCAACAAGACGGCAAAGACGCCGAGCGTGGTGATGATGCGCGCCGCGTAGTACGCGACCTGCGAATCGGTGGCGGCGAATGCGGCGATGCCCATCCAGTTGCTAAACTGGCAACTCAGGTAGGCACTGGTAACGCCCAGGATGGCGAGCAGCGGACTCAGGCGATAGCGTACGCACAGGTAGACGACAAGCGGCAGATGCACGACGAGCGGATAGGCCTGTCGGGCAAGCAGCTCACCACCGACGAGGTTGGCAATCGCAAAAGCGGTGCCGGTTACGGCGCCGATCCCCACCAGTTCGAGCGAATGGCGGCCGTTGATCTCGACACCGCACAGCGCCACCGAGGCAAAGACGCCAAAGAGCAACGTCGTCGCATGGTGGATTGCCCAAAGTACCAGTTCTGCCGAGGAAAGCATCAGCGTCTCCCGCCCTCGAACCGCACCGCAAAGTAGGCGTCCTGGAATCCCTGCTTGCAGCTGCGCGCGAGCGGTATGCACGCGCCCGAGCGCATGACGATTTCCGTGCGATTAAAGTGGTCGATGTTGCGCAGATTGACCTGGTAGCTGCGGTGGCACTTAAAGAAGGTCGCGTTTTGGGCCAGTCGGTCCTCGATGCTGCGGAACGGCTCGAGTGCCTCGATATCGCGGCCATCGCGCAGGTGGAAGACCACGTGCTTGTTACGAGCCTCGGCATATTCGATATCGGATAGGCGCAGGGCATGGTAGCCAAAGGACGTCTTGATGACGAGCTCGTCGGTCGCTGCCGGACGCAGACTCGACAGCTCGTCGAGTAGTTGCGCCACGCGCTCATAGGTCACGGGTTTGAGCAGGTAGTCAAAGGCACGGACCTCGTAGGACTCAAGCGCGAACTCGGGCGATGAGGTCAGAAACACCAAGCGCACGGCGGTATCGGATTGGCGCAGCTCGCGGGCGGTGTCCATGCCGTTGACGAGCGGCATGATCATGTCGAGCATGATAATGTCGGCGCGCGATGCGGCATGGCGTGCCAGCAGATCCTCGCCGCGCGTAACGAGTGCAACATCGACCGCCGTGCCCGTCTCGGCCGACCAGCGGTTGATCATGCGGTGCAGGTTATCTAGAAAGGCGACGTCGTCGTCGCAGGCGATGATTTTGAGCATATCGGGCCCCCTTAGTACCTCGATTTTGCCACATCGTGCACGCGCCACCCGCGGGGGTGCGTTCCGTTTGCGCCCCACGGTACGCAACTCGCGCCGAGTGGTATTGCGGTGGCGAAAGATGCTTCCTGCGCTATCGAGAGCCCGGCTATCCTCAGCTTGCCAGTTCGAAAATGGACCCGCCGCATGATTGAATCTTTATTCCAACTTTACACCTGGCTTTACAGCTGTCTTGTCAGCTGTAAAGCCAGGTGTCATACTAAAGCCCCAAGATTCGCCAAAAGAGAGGGGCCTTGATGGCACAGAGCGCGAACATGGATGCGTCGGAGCTTGCGCGCGATATCGCGGCCGGCCTAGCATCGGCAACGACGGCAACGGAGCGCGCGGCACTGGTGCCCGCAGAGCTCGTCGAGGCCATTCAGCAACTAAAAACCCAACGTGACGCGGTGATTCTGGCGCACTACTATGTGGCGCCCGAGGTCCAAGCCGTTGCCGATTACGTCGGCGACAGCTTTTACCTGGCAAAACTCGCCAAAAGCCTGCCGCAGCAGACCATCGTGCTGTGCGGCGTGGAGTTTATGGGCGAGAGCGCCAAGCTGCTCAACCCCACCAAGACCGTGCTGCTGCCCGAGCCGGGCGCGGACTGCCCCATGGCGCACATGGTCAAGCGCGAGACGGTCGATGCGGCGCGCGCCGAGTACGGCGACGACCTTGCCGTGGTCTGCTACGTCAACTCGACGGTCGAGATCAAGAGCTGGAGTGACGTGTGCGTCACCAGCTCCAACGCCGTCAAGATCGTGTCCGAGCTGCCGCAGCAGCACGTCCTGTTCATCCCCGATCAAAACCTGGGCCGCTTCGTAGCCGAGCAGGTGCCGCAAAAGCACGTTATCCTCAACAATGGCTATTGCCCGCGTCATCACATCATCACCGTCGAGCAGATCGTCGATGCGCAGGAGGCGCATCCCGACGCGCTCGTGCTGGTGCACCCCGAATGCAAGGCCGACGTCCTTGCCGAGGCCGACTACATCGGCTCCACCGCCGGCATCATCAAGTACGCCGAGGATTCGGACGCGAGTGAGTTCATCATCGTGACGGTTCGCGGTGTGCTCTACGAGCTCGAGCGCCGCTGCGAGGGCACCGGCAAAAAGTTCTATTTCCCCGCGGTGCAGCCCACCTGCGTCAACATGGATCTCATCACGCTCGAAAAGCTCGTGCGATGCCTGGAGACGGGCGAGGGCGAGGTACAGATCGGCGTGTCGGACGAGGCGGCCGACCAGGCCAAAATTACGCTCGACCGCATGCTCGAGTACGCGGCGCGCTAGAACGATGTGACATGAGGGGCAGTCCCTTATGTCACATTACAAGGGAGAGGATTCCTGTGGAAACCAAACAATACCCCGACATGGAGTGCGACGTCGTCATTGCCGGCTGTGGCGTGGCGGGCCTGTACGCGGCCCTCAATCTGCCGACGAGCACGCGCGTGACCATGCTCTCCAAGGGCGCTATCGATGAGTGCGACTCGATGCTCGCGCAGGGCGGCATCTGCGTACTGCCCGAAGGCTCGGACTACGATGCCTTCTTTGAGGACACCATGCACGCCGGCCACTACGAGAACCGCCGCGAGAGCGTCGACATCATGATCCGCTCGAGCCGCTCGGTTATTAACGACCTGCTGGCCATGGGCGTGGACTTTGAGCGCAAGGCCGACGGCAGCCTCGACTTTACCCGCGAGGGCGCACACAGCCGCCCGCGCATTGCCTTCCATGCCGACATTACGGGCAAGGAGATCACAACCAAGCTGCTCCAGGCCGTTCGCAAGCTGGATAACGTGCAGATTTTGGAGCACGTGGCCATGACCGACATCCTGACGGGCGAGCGTGATGGCGCCACGGTGTGCACCGGCGTCGTCGCCGTTCCCGTGGACGAGGACAACTCGGTTCGTCCCGCCGACGAACTGGCAAATGCCGCCGAGGGCGTGCATGCCGGCGAGCCGTTTAAGATCCATGCCCGCCACACGCTGTGGGCGACGGGCGGCATCGGCGGCGTATACGACCATTCGACTAACTACCCGCAGCTCACGGGCGATGCCTGCTACATTGCTCAGGAGCATGGCATTAAGATGGAGCACCTGGACTACGTGCAGATTCACCCCACGGGGCTGTTCTCGCCGCAGCCGGGCCGCACCTTCCTGATCAGCGAGAGCTGCCGCGGCGAGGGCGCGATTTTGCTCAACGCCGCCGGCGAGCGCTTTACCGATGAGCTTCAGCCGCGCGATGTGGTCGCCGCCGCCATTCGCGAGCAGATGAAGCAGGACGGTACCGAGCACGAGTGGCTGAGCTTTGCCCCCGTCGAGCGCGACGTGGTGACCGGGCACTTCGCCAACATCCGCGCACGCTGCCTGGAGGACGGCCGCGACATCCTGGACGAGCCCATTCCCGTCACACCCACGCAGCATTACTTTATGGGCGGCGTGTGGGTCGACAAGGACGGCCGCACCTCGATGCCCGAGCTCTACGCCGCGGGCGAGACAGCCTGCAACGGCGTTCACGGCAAGAACCGCCTTGCATCAAACAGCCTGCTCGAAGCGCTGGTCTGGGGTCGTCGCGCCGCTTGGCGTATGCGCACCGGCGAGTCGCTTGCCGTGGAGCAGACGGGCGAGCCCGCGCTCGATGGGCACCATCGCGCCCTGAGTTCCGATAACCTTGCAATCGATGATCTGGCCCGTGCCGCCGGCACGCAGGCCGTGGAGGAGTAGACCATGAATCCCATTACCATGAAGCTCGTCGTCGATGATTTGATTCTGCAGGCTCTGCGCGAGGACATTACCTTTGAGGACGTGAGCACGGCGAGCGTGTGCCCCACGGCGCGTCCCGCCACGGTGGAGCTTATCGCCAAGGCCGATGGCATTATCGCGGGCCTGGATGTGTTCGCTCGCACCTTTGAGCTGCTGGATTCGCAGAGCTCGGTGCTGTTTGATGTTGCCGATGGTGACGAGGTGCACGCCGGCGACCACGTGGGCCAGGTGCGCGGCGATGCGCGCGTACTGCTTTCGGGCGAGCGCGTGGCGCTCAACTACCTGCAGCGCATGAGCGGTATCGCTACCTATACGCACCAGATGGCCGCGGTGCTCGAGGGCACCAAGACCGTGCTCGTCGATACGCGCAAGACCACGCCGGGCATGCGCGTCTTCGAGAAGGCCGCGGTCGAGATCGGCGGCGGCAGCAACCACCGCTATAACCTGTCGACGGCTGTCATGCTCAAGGACAACCACATCGACGCCGCCGGTGGCGTGGCGCGCGCGATCGAGATGGCGCGCGCCCATGCGTCGTTTACCACGACGGTCGAGATCGAGTGCGAGAGCCTGGATATGGTGCGCGAGGCTGTGGAGGCCGGTGCCGATATCATCATGTTCGACAACATGACCCACGACGACATGGCTGCCGCGATTGAGCTTATCGCCGGTCGCGCCAAGACCGAGTGCTCGGGCAACGTGGACGCCAACAATATCCGCGCGCTCGCCGACCTGGGCGTTGACTTTATCAGCTCGGGGGCGTTGACGCACTCTGCGCCGATTCTCGACCTCTCGCTTAAGCACCTGCGTCTGTTGGACGGTAAATAATGGACGCCCGCGAGCGTCGCCGTGCCATCATGGGCGTGCTCGAGAGAGCCAAAGATCCTGTCTCGGGCAGTGCGCTTGCCCGCGAGGTGGGCGTGAGCCGTCAGGTCGTGGTGCAGGACATCGCCCTGCTGCGCGCCGACGGGCACGATATCGTCGCCACCAATCGCGGCTATGTACTACAGGAGGCGGCGAGCAGCCCGGCTGTGCCCACACGCTTGGTCAAGGTGCGCCACGGCGTGGAGCAGGCGGGCGATGAGCTCACGAGTATCGTCGACGCCGGCGGCGCCGTGCTCAACGTGATCGTCAATCACCGCGTATACGGCAAGATCACGGCCGACCTGGACATCCGCAATCGTCGCGATGTTGAGCGCTACCTGCACGATATCGAGAGCGGCAAGAGCTTTCCGCTGCTGACGGTGACCAGCGGCTATCACTTCCATCGCATTGCGGCAGAAGACGAGCAAACTCTCGACGAGATTGAGACCATGCTCAAGGAAAAGGGCTATCTGGCAGATCTGATGCCCTACGAAGATGACCTGTCCTAGTAACGACGAATGCAAAAGGAGGCCTCCGCGGCGATGCGGAGGCCTCCTTTTTTGTGCACGGTGTACTTGTGAGTGTGCAAGTGGGGGAGTTGTTACTCCTCGACGATCTCGGTGATCGCGCCGGCGGGGCAAGCGTCCTGGCAAGCGCCACAGGCGACGCAGGAATCCTCGTCAGCGACGGTAGCGACGTCCTGGAGCTCCAGAACGCCAGCGGGGCAGGAGTCGACGCAAACGCCACAAGCGATGCACTCGTCGGCATCAATTACGGGATGAGCCATGGTAGTTTCCTCTCTGTTGACCGACGCTACAGGCGATGCGCGTCGGTTTGATTCGGGCAAAAACATACCACGGGAGCGACCGTTTGCAATACCCTCTGACCGGCATCTTCATACCGTTCGCCGAGTATGCCGCGGCTTACTAAAAAACATGCAGGTGAGGCCGTTGAGCTGCGCAAATGTTAGCTAAAGGTGACTTGAAATATTGAGCTATTGAGCGAGCTTTTGGAAAGCGCATCCCGTTATTTAGCCGTGAAACGGGTCGCGCTTTCCCCCGGGGTCGCCTCAAGCCACCCCATGCGGCCTCGGGCCCAAACCTCAGCCATCTCTACATAGATCTCGATAGATTTGCCGAGAACTCAATCAGTGCGTCTACCTGCGCATTTGTGAACCTAAACTCTCAGCAATAAGAAATCTTATATGAATTGACTTAGATTTTGTATATTCCGGCCCATAAGGGGATACACTACATCCTGAAAGACAAGCCGAAACACCGCGCGGCAGACCGCCGAGTCGGTGCAAACGCACAAGAGAGAGGGAATTTCTAATGGGCAAGATTCTTGGTATCGACCTTGGTACTACTAACTCCGCAATGGCCGTTCTCGAGGGCGGTTCTCCGACCATTATCGTGAACGCCGAGGGCGACCGCACCACCCCGTCCGTCGTGGGCTTCCGTGCCGACGGCGACCGTGTCGTGGGTAAGGCCGCTAAGAACCAGGCTGTCACCAACCCCAAGAACACCGTGTTCTCCATCAAGCGCTTCATGGGCCGCAAGTACTCCGAGTGCACCTCCGAGATCAAGACCGTGCCGTATGAGGTCAAGGAGGGCCAGGGTGGCCGCGCTGTCGTCGACATCGAGGGCAAGGATTACACCGCCGAGCAGGTGAGCGCCATGACGCTCGCAAAGATGAAGGCCGACGCCGAGAAGTATCTGGGCGAGACCGTCACCGACGCCGTCATCACCGTCCCGGCCTACTTCAACGACGCCCAGCGTCAGGCCACCAAGGACGCCGGTAAGATCGCCGGCCTCAACGTCAAGCGTATCGTGAACGAGCCGACCGCTGCTGCTTTGGCCTATGGCCTGGACAAGCAGGGCACCGACCAGCGCATCCTGGTCTTCGACCTGGGCGGCGGCACCTTCGATGTCTCCATCCTCGACCTCGCCGACGGCGTGTTTGAGGTTCTGTCCACCTCGGGCGACAACCACCTGGGCGGCGACGACTGGGATCAGCGCGTCATCGACTGGATGGCCGATAAGTTCCAGCAGGAGAACGGTGTCGACCTGCGCCAGGACCCCATGGCTCTGCAGCGTCTGAAGGAGGCCGCCGAGAACGCCAAGAAGGAGCTCTCCGCCGCCCAGCAGACCACCATTAACCTGCCGTTCATTACCATGAACCAGTCCGGCCCGCTGCACCTCAACTACACGCTGACCCGCGCCGAGTTCGAGAAGATCACCCGCGACCTGCTCGAGCGTTGCAAGCAGCCTGTCACCAACGCCCTGCGCGACGCCAAGCTCAAG
This sequence comes from uncultured Collinsella sp., assembly GCA_958413895.1. Lineage (GTDB taxonomy): Bacteria > Actinomycetota > Coriobacteriia > Coriobacteriales > Coriobacteriaceae > Collinsella. The sequence continues at coordinate 63,695 of CATYVQ010000002.1, read as the reverse complement.
CTCTCCGATCTGACCGAGGTCATCCTCGTCGGCGGCTCCACCCGTATGCCCGCTGTCCAGGATCTGGTCAAGACCATGACCGGCAAGCAGCCCAACATGTCCGTGAACCCTGATGAGGTCGTTGCCGACGGCGCTGCCGTCCAGGGCGGCGTGCTCACCGGCGACGTCGAGGGCATCCTGCTGCTCGACGTTACCCCGCTGTCGCTGGGCGTCGAGACCATGGGCGGCATCATGACCAAGATGATCGACCGCAACACCACGATCCCGACCTCCAAGACCGAGGTCTACTCCACCGCTGCCGACAACCAGACCAGCGTCGAGATCAACGTGCTCCAGGGCGAGCGCGAGCTTGCCCGCGACAACAAGTCGCTCGGTAAGTTCCAGCTGACCGGTATCCCGGCTGCCCGCCGCGGCGTGCCGCAGATCGAGGTCACCTTCGACATCGACGCCAACGGCATCGTCAAGGTCTCCGCTAAGGACAAGGGCACCGGCAAGGAGCAGCAGATTACCATTTCCGGCTCCACCGCTCTGTCCGATGACGAAGTCGATCGTATGGTCAAGGACGCCGAGGCTCATGCCGAGGAGGACAAGAAGCAGAAGGAAGAGGTCGAGGTCCGCAACCAGACCGACAGCCTGTGCTACTCCACCGAGCAGACCCTCAACGAGCTGGGCGACAAGGTTTCCGCCGATGTGAAGTCCAAGGCCGAGGCCGCTATCGCCGACGCCAAGAAGGCGCTCGAGGGCTCTGACGTCGAGGCCATCAAGGCCGCCGGCGAGTCCTTGCAGTCTGTGGCCTACGAGCTGGCCCAGGTTGTCTACGCCGACGCTCAGCAGCAGACCGACGGTGCCGCCGGCGCCCAGGCTGCCGACGATGACGTTGTCGACGCCGACTACGAGGTTGTGGACGACGAGGACAAGTAATCATGTCCGCCCGTAAAGCTCGCACGGAGGCGGCTGCCGCTGGCGCCGCCCCCGTTGACTCTGAGGAGAAGGACGTGAAGATTCCCGTAGAGGCCGCAGACGATACCGAGGTCAATGAGGCCCCGGCCGCCGAGGCTGCCGAGAACCAGGTAGAGGATTCCAATAAGGAGGCGACGATGACCGAGGACGAGATGGTGGAAGCCGCTATCCGCGCCGGTGAGGAAGCCGCCGACAACGACTTTAAGCTCAAGTTCGAGCAGGCCCAAAAGGAGCTTGCCGACGTGCGCAATGAGCTCGATGCTGCGGCAGAGGCCCAGAAGGCCGCCGAGGACAAGGCGAAGGACGCCACCGAGCGCACCGCCCGCCTGCAGGCCGACTGGGAGAACTTCCGTCGCCGCACCGCCAACGAGCGCATCGCCGAGCGCGAGCGCGCGACCGAGAAGCTTGTCACCGCGCTGTTGCCGGTGATCGATGATATCGAGCGCGCGATCGACCATGCCCGCAGCCAGGAGCTTTCCGACGACTTTAAGCAGTTCGTCGATGGCGTCGATGCGGTTCATGCCAAGCTGCTCGATGTATTTGCGCACGAGGGCGTTGAGCCCATCGACCCCAAGGGCGAGGCGTTCGATCCGCTCGAGCACCAGGCTGTGGGTCGCGTCGAGGACGCATCGCAGTATGACGAGACCGTCAACGATGTGTACCAGAAGGGCTACCGCATGGCGGATCGCATTCTGCGTTCCGCGATGGTGACGGTGACCTACGGTGGCGAGAAGCGCCCCGCACCGGAGCCCGAAGCGGCGCCCGAGGATGCTACGGCCGATACGGCCGAGAGCACCGAGGAGTAATTGAGAAGGGCCCCGGGGCAACACCCGGGGCCCTTTCTGGCCTAGTGCCATATGACAGTATGAGCCGCCGTCCGCAGGGGCGGCGGATATAACAGGAGAGGAGCTACGATGGCTGCAGGCAAAACCTTCTATGACATCCTGGGCGTATCCAAGAGCGCCTCCGACAAAGAGATTAAGAGTGCGTTTCGCAAGCTCGCGCAAAAATATCACCCCGATGCCGGCGGCGACGAGGCCAAGTTTAAGGAGATCAGCGAGGCCTACGAGACGCTTTCGGACGAGAAGAAGCGCAAAGAGTACGACCAGATGCTCATGTTTGGCGGCATGCCGGGCGCGGGCGGCGCGTATGGCGGCGGCTACGGTGCCGGTGCGGGCGCCAGCGGCTGGGGCGACATCTTCGACAGCATCTTTAGCGGCAACGGCGCCTGGGGCAGCGATTGGGGCTCGGGTTTCGCCGGGGCTGCGGGCGCTGCCGGTGCGGGCGCGGGTCGCAGCCGCGCTCGCAAGGGCGGCGACCTGTCGCTGACCGTCGATGTGACGGCCGAGGACGCGTTTCGCGGCGTGACGCACAAGGTCACCTACCGCATTCCCTCGACAGGCGAGCAACAGACCATTACGGTCTCGGTGCCCGCGGGTGCGGTCGACGGCGGCAAACTGCGCTACAAGCGCCGCGGCGAGTATGGCGTTGCCGGCGGCGAGCGCGGCGACCTGGTCGTGACCACGCACGTGGAGGAGCACCCGCTGTTTAAGCGTAAAGGTGCCGACGTGACCATGGAGGTACCGGTCTCGGTCTATGAGGCGGCGCTCGGCTGCACGGTGGACGTGCCGACGCCCGGCGGTGCGACGGTTCGTCTGAAGGTGCCCGCGGGTACCCAGACGGGCAAGAAGTTCCGCTTTAAGGAGATGGGCGCGCCCGACGTTAAGCACCGTGGCCGTACGGGCGCGCTGCTCGTCGAGATCAAGGTGCAGGTTCCCACGAACCTGTCTGATGACGAGCGCGATGCCATGACCAAGCTGCGCGAGGCCGACACGCGCGACTATCGCGAGAAGGTCAATCGTTACAAGGCGACGTACTAGGGCGGTCGCGGCGCACGACCACGCCCGCGGGCTTATGATGGACGATAACGAGACGGAAAGGGGTCAGGTAGCATGGCCGAGGACAATAGGAACAAACCGCTGTACATGATCAGCGTGGCGGCCGAGCTGACCGGCATGCATCCGCAGACTCTGCGCGTCTACGAGTCCAAGGGCCTGGTGAACCCCCAGCGCTCGGGCGGCAACACGCGCCTGTATTCGCGTGCCGATATCGAGCGCCTGGAGCTCATCAACCAGCTGACCGACGAGGGCATCAACCTTGCCGGCGTGGTGCGTATCCTCGATATGAAGGAGCGTGCCGAGGAGCGCGAGCGCGAGAACGAAAAACTCCGTGCCCGCGTGCGCCAGCTCGAGGACGAGCTGCACGAGTACAAGATGCAGAAGAAGATCACCGCCCTGGCCCCGCGCGACGGCTCAGTTAACCCCGAACAGGTCATGCGCAAACTTTTGGGCGCAGGCGGGGATCTGTAGGTTACGCCGTTCTAACGAACGGCGGACCGGTCGACGCTGCGCGCCGCCCAGAGCGACAATTTGTCATTCAAAAGGCGAGGCATGACCAGAAGGTCTATGCCTTGCCTTTTTCATGCCAACTTGTTCGCTCTGGGCGGCGCTCGCCGTCCGTCCTCTGCCTGCGGCGTTGCCTTGCTCGCTCTGGTGGGCTTTCGCTGTCCGCGCCAAAACATCGGCGTTGTTATGGGTAGTCATTGGGGACGTTCTTAAATGACTAGTCGAAAGGGACGCTCTTGCACCAAATTTGCCGGACCGCACCGGGCTTGCCCTTTACTTTACCGAGATAAAGTGAACGTGCAGATTCGTAACCCACTCGCAACCGTTCTATGGCACGATATTGAACGAATGTATGCTATGCGCCCAAATCTTTTGGGCAGAGTGGGAGACAGTATGGTCAAGCTGTACGAGGACGGCATCTACCTGCGCGGCGGCAGCGAGGTTGTGCCTGCGGCCGAGGCTGCCGAGCGCGGTATTACGCAGACGCCCGAAGATGCCAAGCGCGGCACCATCGCGTATTCGATCCTCCAGGCACACAATACGTCCGGCAACCCCGAGGCGCTCAAGATTCGCTTCGACGCCATGGCGAGCCACGACATTACCTTCGTTGGCATCATCCAGACGGCGCGCGCCTCGGGCATGGAGCAGTTCCCGCTGCCCTACGTGCTCACCAACTGCCATAACTCGCTGTGCGCCGTGGGCGGCACCATCAACGAGGACGACCACGTCTTTGGCCTCTCGGCGGCCAAGAAGTACGGCGGCATCTTCGTCCCGCCGCATATCGCCGTCATCCACTCCTTTATGCGTGAGAACTTCGCCGGTTGCGGCAAGATGATCCTGGGTTCCGACTCGCATACCCGCTACGGCGCTCTGGGCACCATGGCCGTGGGCGAGGGCGGTGGCGAGCTGGCAAAGCAGCTGCTGCGTGACACCTACGATGTTGCCTATCCCGGCGTCGTTGCCATCTACCTCACGGGTGCCCCGCGTCCCGGTGTCGGCCCGCACGACGTTGCGCTTGCCATCATCCGCGCCGTCTTTGCCAAGGGTTACGTCAAGAACAAGGTCATGGAGTTTGTGGGCCCGGGCATCGCGAGCATGACGACCGACTACCGCAACGGCGTCGATGTCATGACCACCGAGACCACCTGCCTGTCGAGCATCTGGGCCACCGATGAGGACACGCACGCGTTTTTGACCATGCACGGCCGCGGCGACGACTACCGCGAGCTCAAGCCCGCTGATGTCGCCTATTACGACGGCTGCGTCGAGGTCGACCTGTCGAGCATCAAGCCCATGATCGCGCTGCCGTTCCATCCTTCCAACGGCTTTGAGATCGACGAGCTCAACGAGAACCTCGAGGACATCCTGCATGAGGTCGAGCTCGAGGCCGCCAAGATCGGCGAGGGCAAGACGCACTTTAGCCTGCTCGACAAGATCGTTGACGGTAAGCTGCACGTGCAACAGGGCGTTATCGCCGGCTGCTCGGGCGGCAATTACGACTCCGTGGTCCAGGCTGCCCGCGTTCTCAAGGGCGCCAACACCGGCTGCGGCGAGTTCTCGCTGTCGGTCTATCCTACGAGCCAGCCCGTGGCACTCGAGCTTACGCGCCGCGGCTATATTTACGACCTTATGGAAGCCGGCGCGATCGTGCGCACGGCGTTCTGCGGCCCGTGCTTTGGCGCCGGCGACACGCCCGCCAACAACGGCCTTTCGATCCGCCACACTACGCGCAATTTCCCCAACCGCGAGGGTTCCAAGCCGGGCAATGGCCAGCTGAGCGCCGTGGCCCTGATGGACGCCCGCTCCATTGCGGCGACGGCTGCCAACGGCGGCGTCCTGACGCCGGCGACCGATCTGCCCGAGGAGACTTGGGACGAGGCCTGCGAGTACACCTTCGACGATGCGCCGTACAAAAAGCGTGTGTACTGGGGCTTTGGCAAGGCGGAGCCTGCTGACGAGCTGGTCGAGGGTCCCAACATCAAGCCGTGGCCCGCGATGGAGCCGCTCGGCGATGATATCCTGCTCAAGGTGTGCTCCAAGATCATGGACCCGGTCACTACGACCGACGAGCTCATTCCCTCGGGCGAGACGAGCTCCTTCCGCTCCAACCCGCTGGGCCTGGCCGAGTTTACGCTCAGCCGCCGTGACCCGGCCTACGTGGGTCGTTCCAAGGAGGTCGACGCGGTGGAAAAGCGCCGCGTGGCCGGCGAGGCTGCAGGCGACCTGGCGGCACTCGATGCCGAGCTTGCCGACGTGTTTGAGGCACTGGTCAGCGCGGGTGTAGCGGCCGATGCCAATGCGACCGAGTACGGTTCCATGCTCTACGCCAAGAAGCCTGGTGACGGTTCTGCCCGCGAGCAGGCCGCGAGCTGCCAGCGCGTGATTGGCGGCCTGGCCAACATCGTCCACGAGTACGCCACCAAGCGCTATCGCTCCAACGTGATGAACTGGGGCATGGTGCCCTTCCAGATGGAGGCCGAACCCAACTTTGAGGTGGGCGATTACGTCTTCGTGCCGGGTATCCGCGCCGCGCTCGATGGTGACCTAAAGGACATCGCCGCCTACGTAGTGCGCGCCGACGGTGCGGTCAAGCAGATTGAGCTCTACATTGCCGATATGACGGCAGAGGAGCGTGCCATCGTCAAGGCCGGCTGCCTGATCAACTACAACAAGTTCAAGGCCGCTGCCGAGTAACGCACTTAATTGTCCGCCCGGGGCTTACCCTTTCCCGCCCGCTCACGCGCTTCGCGAGGGTCGCGTTCGGGAAAGGTGTGGCCGGGGCTACCGCGACGTTCTCGTTGGGTCTTGAGGGATGCTAATAAATAGACTTGCTTGATGCCGCCTCTGTTAATGGGGCGGTTTCTTTTTGTCGAAAACCACCACAAAGGGGACAGGCACCTTTGTGGTGGTCCGCGGTTTGTCTCGTTCTGTAACAGGTAGACCCTTATTTGCCGAGTAGTTGTTACAGATTTAGATAAACGGGAACTGCTGAACATTTCGTCTCGATCTGTAACATCTGAGGTCCAAAACGGCAGCTAGATGTTATAGATCGAGATGGTGAACGCCGGGGCCGAAGATCATCACAAAGGCTCCTGTCCCCTTTGTGGTGGTGGGGGCGAGCTCGATGTTGTTGTGATCGTTGAGCGGCATGTTAATGGGCGGCTCTACAGAATTTCATCCGGGCTGGCGGGTTTGGTTGTTTTGAGGATGCCGAGTTTGGATGACGCGAAATCGTCAACATTCTCCTTGATTCCGTCTCTGGTGTAGACGGTGACCATATAGGTGCTGTGACCGAATTCACTCTTGTCGCGTATTGCCCAAGCCTGCCAGTAGGCGGCCCCACTTCGCCCTTTGATTTTTCCGACACGGCGGAGTTCTGTTCGCTTTAATTTCTGGTCGCTATCGATGGTTCGACCGGCCTCGTCGGTGAGCCCGCATTGCCCAAGTAGCTTGTTGAGGACTTGGTTCATGTGGCGCTCGTCGGTGTTTGGAGCATAGTCGTAGGCGAGGGTGATGGAGTTGAGGGGCTGGTCGTCGATCAAATAATTCATCGCCTGAGGTTCAAGGTAGAAATAAGGAGACCGTCCGTCGATCTGACCGAGCAGTGGCAACTTTGACCGCCAAATTCCGGTGGGAATTCCATCTTCGTAAAACACGCCGCGACAGATAAAGGAAAGCGAGGTGGCACGCGAGCCGGCGTCGACCATTCCGCATAAATCGAAGGGCGAGGCGATACCAAGGGAAAAGGGCGTGACGGCGATAAAGAAGAACATCGCGATGGGTATGGCGAAAATGGTAATGACGTTGCGACCGGTGGAATGAGACGGCTTCATATGCGCTCCTCGAGACAAAGATCTGTTGAGGATAGGCAGAAATGGATATGTTCAGAGAACAATTCAAGTTTAATCTCATGGAGCGAGATGGTCGACCGTTAGCGTCGAAAACCGCCACAAAGGTGCCTGTCCCCTTTGTGGCGGTGAGGAGCGCGCGGCTTCTTTTGGTAATAGTGTTAGCTGGCGGTATCATTAGTGCAGGTGGCGAAGGCTTGCATTGTGAGGTGCTTTGCTGTGAGGAGTCCTGCCCGTATTGGATTGATTGTTTTGGCGTTTGCGATCACCGTGGTTGGCATGGGCGCTGTCGGCATGGCGTTTCTGCCTGCTGCGGTGACGGAGCCGGTGGTCAAGCCTGTGACTCAGTCTGTCGAACTTCTGACCGGCGACGACAAGCCTGAGACTATTACCGTTGATTTTGATGAGCAACCGGCTGCGCTGGGCATTAGTAATTATCCAAGTATTCAGCTTGGGGCCATGCGCTATACCACGGATGCAAGCCTGATCGATAGGGCGTCCAAGCTACTCAAGGGCAAAACATTTAAGCGCTGGTACGGATATGCGTCCTATCGGGCAAAAGCGAACGACATGGTTGGCGGATGCCACTCTTCTATCGAGCTGGACACTGCAAACGGCGCAAAGTTATGTGATGTCTCGTACGATCCGGGCTACGAGGGCAATGAGGGTCCGGGCATCTACATCATGGACGGCGATGTCGCCTATGTCATGGAGGGCGACCAGACCGAGCTCAACGATTTTATGGGCCAGTGTATCCAAGATGCCTATAAACAGACCTGCTTGCCTGACCCGCAGACTGCACGCGATAGTGGGTCTGCCCGTACATGGCTGTTCGAGGATGAGATGCCCTGGACCGTCGAATCGGGAAGTACGGGTTCGGCGAAGGAGTAGAGACCGCGACCACCACAAAGGCGCCTGTCCTCTTTGTGGTGGTTTTCGGCCTGTCTCGATTTGTAACATCTTGGCCGCTAAAAGTGGGCCTGGTGTTACAGATTTAGATTTTTGATCCGGGTGTTTTCTGTTCGTCTCGATTTGTAACAGATAGAGCTCTATTTGCCGAGTAGATGTTACAGATTGAGACAAACGGGTGCCGCTGGTCATTTCATCTCGATCTGTAACATCTAGAGCCATAAACAGCCGCTAGATGTTACAGATTGAGATAGTAAGGGAACGAGGCCGTAGCGGGTGAGCGCACCTGCTCCCTATCCATCAATCACTCAGAAAATCTTATATATAGAGACTTAGATTTGTGTATAAGATCGAGCAAAGCTGGCAACAATACTTCTCGAACAACGTGAAGCCGCCCCGTAGGGCGGCCACCCCAAGAGAGGTGATTCCATGAGAATCGATAAGCTAGCAATGACGTCGCGCGAGGCGCTGCAGACCGCCATGAGCACGGCTGCTGACGCGCAGGCCGGCGCGGTGGAGCCGATTCACCTGCTGTCCGCCCTGCTCGGTGCCGGCGAGCGCAATATCTCCGTGATCATCGAGCGCATCGGCGCTGACCCGGCCCAGCTCGCACGCTCCACGCAGGATGCCATCGACCACGCGCCCAAGGTTTCGGGCGAGGGCCAGCAGATGGGTCTTTCCAATGAGCTCGTCCGCGTCATCGAGAAGGCCGAGAAGAAGGCCACCAAGATGGGCGACAGCTTTGTGGTGACCGAGCATCTGCTGATGGCACTTGCCGAGGACAAGGGCGAGGCCGGCCGCGTTCTGCGCGACGCCGGCGTGACCAAGGAGCGCATCGAGCAAGTCTACGAGGAGCTGCGCGGCGATGACCGCGTGACGTCTGCCGAGGACAAGACGCAGTTTGAGGCGCTGGAGCAGTACGGTCGCAACATCTGCGACCTCGCCCGCGCCGGCAAGCTCGACCCGGTCATCGGCCGTACCGATGAGATTCGCCGCACCATCCAGGTCCTGTCCCGCCGCACCAAGAACAACCCCGTGCTCATCGGCGAGCCGGGCGTCGGTAAAACTGCCATCGTCGAGGGCATCGCCCAGCGTATCGTGGCCGGCGACGTGCCGAGCACCCTGCGCGACCGCGACCTCATCGAGCTCGACATGAGCGCACTGGTCGCCGGCGCCAAGTACCGCGGCGAGTTCGAGGATCGCTTGAAGGCCGTGCTCAAGGAGGTGCAGAAGTCCGAAGGTAAGGTCATCCTGTTCATCGATGAGCTCCATACCATCGTGGGCGCGGGTGCCACCGAGGGCTCCATGGACGCCGGCAACATCCTCAAGCCGGCGCTTGCCCGTGGCGACTTGCACGCGATCGGCGCGACTACGCTTGACGAATATCGCAAGTACATCGAGAAGGACGCGGCGCTCGCCCGTCGTTTCCAGACCGTGATGGTCAGCGAGCCCACCGTCGAGGACACCATCTCGATTCTGCGTGGCCTCAAGGAGAAGTACGAGATCTTCCACGGCGTGCATATCACCGATAGCGCGCTCGTGGCAGCTGCCGATCTCTCCGATCGCTATATCGCCGACCGCTTCCTGCCCGACAAGGCCATCGACCTGGTCGATGAGGCGGCAAGCCGTCTGCGCATGGAACTCGACAGCATGCCGGTCGAGATTGACGCCACCACGCGTCAGCTCACCCAGCTGCAGATCGAGGAGCAGGCGCTCATGAAGGAGACCGACGACGCCTCCAAGGAGCGTCTGGAGGCCCTGCGCCAGGAGATTGCCGAGGTCCAGGAAAAGCTCAACGTGCAAAAGGCCGGCTGGCTCAACCAAAAGAACGCCATCGACCACGTGCAGGAGCTTAAGGGCCAGCTTGACGAGGCCAAGAGCGAAGAGGAGCGCGCGACGCGCAACGGCGACCTGGCCCGTGCGTCCGAGCTGCGCTTCTCCGTGATTCCGGGCCTGCAGCAGCAGATTCAGGATTCCGAGGCCGCGCTTGAGGCACAAAAGCAGCAGGACGGCGAGGGCCTCAACGAGCAGGTGACCTCCGACGAGATCGCTGAGGTCGTGAGTGCCTGGACCGGCGTGCCCGTGTCCAAGATGATGCAGGGCGAGCTCGACAAGCTGAAGGGCCTGGAGGGCGAGCTGCATAAGCGCGTCATCGGTCAGGACGAGGCCGTCTCCGCCGTCGCCGCGGCTGTGCGTCGCAGCCGTGCGGGCCTCTCCGATCCGGACAAGCCCATCGGCAGCTTCTTCTTCCTGGGCCCCACTGGCGTGGGCAAGACCGAGCTCGCCAAGGCGCTTGCTGAGTGCCTGTTCGACGACGAGCGCGCGCTCGTGCGTATCGACATGTCCGAGTACATGGAGAAGTTCAGCGTTCAGCGTCTGATCGGTGCACCCCCGGGATACGTGGGCTACGACGAGGGTGGCCAGCTCACCGAGGCCGTGCGCCGTCGTCCGTACTCCGTGATTTTGCTCGACGAGATGGAGAAGGCTCATCCGGATGTCTTTAACGTGCTGCTGCAGGTGCTTGACGACGGCCGTCTGACCGATGGCCAAGGTCGCCAGGTGTCTTTCAAGAACACGATCATCATCATGACGTCTAACGTGGGCTCCAAGGCTATCGCCGATCTGTCCGGCAAGGACGAGGAGGAAATGCGCCATCAGGTCGACGCGGCCATGGCTCAGACCTTCCGCCCCGAGTTCCTCAACCGTATCGACGATATCGTGGTGTTCCATCCGCTCGGCATGGCGCAGATCGAGAAGATCGTCGACATCCAGCTTGCCGACGTCCGCGCACGCCTGGCCAAGGAGCGCATGACGCTTGCCATCACCCCGGCGGCCAAGCAGATGCTCGCCGTGGGCGGCCTGGACCCGGTCTTTGGCGCCCGTCCGCTCAAGCGTCTGGTTCAGCGCGAGGTCGTGGATGCCATCGCCGCCGCTATCATCGACGGCACGGTGCGCGAGGGCGATCAGGTGACGGTCGATGTCGACAAGGACGGCGGCTTTACCGTCGTGTGCGACAACACGCCGGCGGCCACCTACGAGATTCCCGACGCCGAGTAGATTTTGGGCCATGCCTTAAAATCTGCCAGCCGTCTCTAAACGCCAAGGGCGGCGGATCCAATTGGGTCCGCCGCCCTTTTTCGTGCGACAATCGATGATGTTGAACACGATTGCATGGCAAGGAGATATGCAGATGATAGACAAGAACAAGACGAACACGCCGGCGACCGATGCCGCATCCGCCGCACCCAAGCCCACGTCCAAACCGGCACCCAAGCCGCGCGACCCCTACATCCGTGCCGAGAACGAGGACGACGACGGCTACGATCCCTACAGCGACCGCCGCCCCGAGCGCGAGCCGATGTTCGAAGCCGATCCGTGGCGCTGAGTGCCACCCAAAAGGCCACCAATAAGTTGCGGTGAAATAGGGACTGTTTTGCGGTTTGACCAGCAAAAACAATCCCTATTTCACCGCAACTGCGTTGGGCGGCTGTCTTCGGGCCGGCTAGTCCTGGGCTTTGATGCTCGGCAGCAGGATCTGCGCGAGGTAGTCGGTCTCGAGTTTGGTCGCGGCATCGGCTTTGCCGTCTTTGCCGACCAGTACGTTCTTGATCTGGCTATAGGTGTAGCGGTTGCCGGTCGTAAGCTCGACAAGCTCAATGGCCGTGTCCATGGGGTAGGTTGACACGGGGTTCTGCGTGCGCCCGTTGATGGTTTGCGGGATTACATACGGATAGACAGGACCGCTGGCGTAGACGGTATAACCGTTGCCTAGATTGGCCGCACCCAAAACCGTATCGCCCTCATCGGGCGTAAAGCTCTCGCCCTCGCGCACCGCGACGATCGTCACAATCGGCGTATCGCTGTCGCCGGCAAGATAGATGCATAGCGTGCTGCCATTTTGCCAAGTCTCGACCTTGCCGTACCACTCGACGGGGATATCGAGCTGGTAGAGGTCGGTTGCCTTGTGACGGGCGTCGGCATCATGGGCCGCCTGTGCCTTTTGCGCGCTCACGGCATTGACGGCGGCGTCGCGCCGCGCGGTTGCCGCCTGCTGGAGCACCTTGGCGGTGGCGGCGGAGCTCGCGCCGCCTTCCTCGGCATACTTGGCGGCGGCATCGATTTGGTCGTCAGTCACCGTGTCGGCCGAAGGCACCTTAAGCTTAAAGGTGGCCTGGGCACTCAAATCCTGCCCATCGCTCTTAATGGTGACCTGCGCCTTGGTGGTCGGCACGGTATAGACGGTGCCGTCGGACGCGATGGGGGAGGCGGCAATGGAGAGCGTGTAGTCACCGGGTAGCAGTTTGATGCCACGGCCGTGCTCGTCAACATAGAGTGTTTCGCTCACGGAAGAACCGTCGGAATCCTGCCCGCTCACCTGCACGGGAATCTTGGAGCCGGCGGAACAGTCGAGCCCCGCGGCGTGTACGCCAATCTGCACCGACATCATCGTGTGGGCATTGGCGGCGGTGATGGCAGCCTGCTCTTGCCGGTATCCGTTCCAGGCTGCGTAGCCTGCGCCGCCGGCGACGAGCGCGACGGCCACAACGCCGGCAACCATCAGGTTGCGGCGCTTGGGCGACATCTTGCGATGACGAACCTCGGCTTCGTGTGCCGAAGGAACGGACGGTAGGGGAATATCGCCCATGGCGATGGTCTCGTCCACGGCAGGCGCGGAGCCCAGGCCGGGAAGCTCGCGGGTCAGCGAATCTTCGGCCGGCAAGCTGTCGAGCAAGATGGTTTCCTCGCTCGTGTCGGATTCGGGCCGGTCGTCGGCCTCGCATTCGGATTCCTCGTGCCCCGCCTCGTCTTCGGTGAGCGCGGTGCCATCGTCTTTTGCATCCTGATCATCGGGCTGCGCCTCGATTTCCGGCTCATCCCGCACATCAACGCTCGAATCGTCAAACGCAATCTCGGCCAGCGCGATCTGGTCTAGGCTCTCCAGGGCCTCGGCACACGCTTCTGCATCTTGGGCCGCATCCTCTTGGCCCATCGTCTCATCTTTCATATATCCCCCAAGCTCAATATCGGGACAACACTGTACCCAAAAATGGAGCCATATAAAGCGCACGCGAAATATAAGATTCGATTTAACCCGAGCGCATCGTTCAGCCGCATCCTCGCGGCAGCAAAAAGCCCCCGGAACGCGAACGAATCACATTCCGGGGGCTCTGCAGTGCCTTGAGTTGCGCGGAGCCGGCTATGCGGCTTCGTGCTCAAGCGATGTTTGCGTCAGGCGCGTTACTCAGCGTGCGCGTAATCAACCTTGGCGCGGCGAGCGGTGGCCTTCTCCCAGTCGCTGGTGCCCTCAAAGACATCCTGCTTGTAGGGATTGCGGCCGAGCTTCTTGGCGCGGTAGGCGATGTAGATGATCGCGGCGACGTTGGCGATCAGCGCAGCGATCGAGACCGCGGTAGCGGCGCCGGGGTCGAGCGTGGAGTGGGTTACAAAGATGGACTCCTCCTGGAAGTACGGGAACACCTGGGCAAACATGCACCAAATGGCCAGCGTAAAGGCGCGGTTCTGGATCCAGCCGCCCTTGTTCCAGATAAAGGCGGCGACGGTGGGCGCCAGCAGCAGCGCAAAGCCGCAGAACCAGGAGTGGGTGGGCAGGCAGTTGTAGGTGTAGCAGAAGTTCCAGATATCGTAGGCGATGATGTAGACCCAGGTCATGTCGGGCCACAGCATATCGGTCTTGTCCTCGGAGGCGTAGACGCTCCACCAACCGGTCATGCAGAAGATGTTGATGAGACCGGCGATGCCGTTGAACACGTTGTTCCAGCCGGCCAGCTGCGTAGCACCTTCGGAGGTGACCCAAGTGGACTGGCCCAGGACAAAGAAGTGATAGGCGCTCTCGAAGTCGGACACGACGGCGATCAAGATGTTGATGGCGACGATCACAAACGGCCACGCGCGGAACCAATGCGCCTTGCCAATCTTGCCCCACTGGTACTTAATGGCAATGAAGCCCCAGCAACCGGCCAGCGCCGCGTATACCTTGGCGTAGTGGAACCAGCTGTTCTGATACACATGGGTGGGGTTGGTGAGCGCCCACTCGGCACCCTGCGAAACGCCGATGGCGATGGCGACGCAGTAGATGGTCATGGCCAGCGGAGCCACGCCAAAGATGATGGCCGCGCCCAGCTTGGTGCGGCGGCCGACCTCGTTGAGCACGATCAGGCCAATAAAGACCATGGCCCAGCCGGCCCAGTGGATAAGGGTATCGCTACCCCAAACATCGAACAGCATGCTGCTCTCCTTTCACACGCCCGCGGCCCCTCTTCTGATCGCGGGCAGTTTGGCCAAATGTCGTCAGTTCTGGGGCATGCGCTCCGGATACTTGGCGGTATAGCCCTCGATGTGGAGTGTCGAGGCGATGATTTCCTTGACCGTCTCGTCGGGCACATCGGGGTGCGTGCGGATATACATCAAAAGACCCATGATGAGGGTGTAGAACGTTTCGTAGACATGATCGATGCGCAGCTCGTGATGGGCGACAAAATCCACCACGGTGGTGTCGCAGATGTACTGAGCCACGCGCTGAACCACGTTGTGCAGAAAGCCGCCGTAGAGTGCGCCGCTGTTGGAGGTCAGAGTGTGCGGCAGTTCGTGGCCGCTGGCGACCAGCCGCTTAAAGAGCGGGGCGACGGTGTCGAGCGCGCCCTCGATATCACCGACGGTGCGGCCGGCGTTCCACTGCTCGAGCTCGGAGATAAAGCCGTCGATCGCCTCGTCCATAACAGCGGTGACGGCGGCGTCCATGTCGGCAAAGTAGTGGTAGAACAATGAACGCGTGCAGCCGGCTCGCTTGGTCACGGCCGATACCGATAGGTGGGACACGCCCAGCTCGGAACTCACGGTGCGCACGGCGGCGAGAATCTCGCGACGGCGTTCGTCGCCCGTCAAGCGCTTTGCCGCGCTATCGGATGCGGGGATGGCATCGACCACAGAGGTATCTGCTGTGTTGTTGCCCATGTTTTGCCGCCTTTCATCCTCTTTTGCCTGACCGTTCGCCTAACAGTCTTGAATATTGTTGACGGTTCGTCAATACTATTTTTGACACAATGTCAACAATGGCGGGTGAACGGCATGGGGGCATGTCGAGCCCGTAAAAAGAGGGGCGCCGCGGTCTCGCCGGGCTGTGGCAAGAGAAGGGACAACCATGATTCTCAACGGACCGGGAATTAGCTACACCGAGCCCGACATCGGTTCGGAGTTCGTGCCGCCGCTGCCGGAGCATCCGCGCGAGGCCATCGTCAAGCTGTGCGAGCATTGCACCAACCGCCTGCTGCATCGCGATGAGCTGCTGGGCTACGAGTACTGGTCGTTTGCCGAGGCCGCAACCGACGAGCAGGCCGAAGTGCTCTGCAAGATGAAGATGCGCCGTCCCTATACGCTGCCCGAGATGGTCAAGCTCACCGGCATGCCCGAGGCCGATATCGAAAAGATGCTCGACGACATGAGCTACACGGGTCTGCTCGAGTACAACTGGGAAAACCCCGAGCGCGCCAAGCAGTGGGTGCTACCCATGCTGGTGCCGGGTTCCGCCGAGTTCCTCAACATGCGCATGAGCCAGCTCGAGGAGCATCCGGTCTATGCCAAGTTCTTTGAACAGGCATCCAAGGGCCCGCTGTCCAAGGCTACGCCGATGGTGCCGCCCGGAGGCGCCGGTATCGGCATGCACGTCATTCCGGTCGAAAAGGCCATTGACGCCGCGAGCACCTCGGTGCCTATTGAGCATATCGAGCACTGGCTCGACAAATACGATGGCAAGTATGCTGCCAGCACCTGCAGCTGCCGTGCGAGCCGTCGCGTGATGGGTGAGGGCTGTGCCGACGACCCGGCCGATTGGTGCATCGCCGTGGGCGATATGGCCGACTACGTGGTCGAGACCGATCGTGGCCATTACGTGACGCGCGACGAGGTTTACGACATCTTGCGCCAGGCCGAGGACAACGGCTTTGTGCACCAGATCACCAATATCGATGGCGAGAACAAGATCTTCGCCATCTGCAACTGCAACGTCAACGTGTGCTATGCCCTGCGCACCTCGCAGCTGTTCAACACGCCCAACCTGTCGCGCTCGGCCTATGTCGCCAAGGTCGAGAAGGACAAGTGCGTGGCCTGCGGTCGCTGCGTTGAGGTATGTCCGGCCGGCGCCGCCAAGCTGGGCCAGAAGCTCTGCAGCAAAAAGGCGGGCGGACAGGTGCCCGAGTATCCGCGCCAGGAGCTGCCCGATGCCACCAAGTGGGACCACACCAAGTGGTCGCCAAACTACCGCAACGACAACCGCATCGAGACGCATGAGTCCGGCACCGCTCCCTGCAAGACGGCCTGCCCCGCGCATGTCGCCGTTCAGGGCTATTTGAAGCTCGCGGCTCAGGGCCGCTATGACGAGGCCCTAGCGCTCATCAAGCGCGAGAACCCGCTGCCCGCTATCTGCGGCCGTGTGTGCAACCGCCGCTGTGAGGATGCCTGCACCCGCGGCCGTGTGGACGCCGCCGTGGCTATCGACGAGGTCAAGAAGTTCATCGCCCAGCGCGATCTGGATGCCGCGACCCGCTATATCCCGCCTGTGGTGACGCCGACGCGTGCCGGCGGCTTCGAGCAGAAGATCGCCATTATCGGTGCCGGCCCGGCCGGTCTGTCCTGTGCTTTCTATCTGGCCGAGAAGGGCTACAAGCCTGTCGTGTTCGAGAAGAACGAGCGCCCGGGCGGCATGCTCACCTACGGTATTCCCAGCTTTAAGCTGCAGAAGGACGTTATCGAGGCCGAGGTCGAGATCATTCGCCTGATGGGCGCCGAGTTCCGCTATGGCGTGGAGGTCGGTCGCGATGTGACGCTCGACGAGCTGCGCGCGCAGGGCTTTAAGGCCTTCTATGTGGCCATCGGCTGCCAGGGCGGCCGCCTCGCCGGTATTCCGGGCGAGGACGCCGAGGATGTGACCGTGGCCGTCGACTTCCTTCGCGAGGTTAACGGCGGCAAGATCGATACCCTGTCCGGCCGCACCATTGTGGTGGGCGGCGGCAACGTGGCCATCGACGTTGCCCGCAACGCCTGCCGTCTGGGTTCCGAGCACGTTGAGATGTTCTGCCTGGAGAGCGAGGCTCAGATGCCCGCCAGCGAGGAGGAGCGTCGCGAGGCCGTTGAGGACGGCGCTCACATCAGCTGCGGCTGGGGCCCCAAGGAGATTCACCTGGACGAGGCCGGTCGTGTGTGCGGTATCACCTTCAAGCGCTGCACGCGCGTCTTTGACAACGAGGGCCGTTTTGCGCCCGAGTACGACGAGAACGATCTGCGCCGTGTCGATGCCGACCGTGTCGTCATGTCGATTGGCCAGTCCATTGTGTGGGGCGACCTGCTGGCTGGCTCCAAGGTGGAGCTCGGCCGCGGCCAGGGCGCCCTTGCCGATCCCCAGACTTACCAGACCGCCGAACCCGACATCTTTGTGGGTGGTGACGTCTACACTGGCCCCAGCTTTGCCATCGACGCTATCGCCGCCGGTCACGAGGCTGCGGTGTCCATCCATCGCTTTGTGCAGCCGGGCTCCACGCTCACCATCGGCCGCAACCAGCGACGCTACACCGCGCTCGACCGCGACGACGTTGTGCTCGAGAGCTACGACAACGCGAGCCGCGAGGTTGCGCATGTGGACCGCGAACGCGAGAAGGCCGCGCCGTTTAGCGAGTACGTCGAGACCTTTACCGAGGAACAGGTGCGCGCCGAGACCGCTCGCTGCCTGGGCTGCGGCGCCTCGATCGTCGACCCCAACAAGTGTATCGGCTGCGGTCTGTGCACCACCAAGTGCGCGTTCGACGCCATCCATCTGGATCGCGACCGCCCCGAGTGCTCAACGATGGTCAAATACGAGCAAAAGCTCCCGAGCCTGGGCAAGTATGCTTTGAAGCGCGCCATCAAGATTAAGTTTGGCCGCAAGTAAGTAGCCATGGCAGGTAAGGGAACGACGGAAGGAAAAAAGTGCACGAGCTGGGGATCGTCTATCACATCATTCGCGATGTCGAGAATGTGGCGCGCGCCAATGGCGTGAGTCGCGTCTCGAGCGTGACGTTGCTGCTGGGCGAGGTCTCGGGCGTCGTTCCCGACTTGCTGCTCGACGCTTGGCGCTGGGCAGCAGATAAAAAGCCTATCACCGAGGGCGCGGAGCTTATCGTGGAGTCCGTCGAGGCCGTGACACATTGCGAGGCGTGCGGCTGCGACTACGCGACGGTCGAGCACGGCAAGACCTGCCCCCATTGCGGTAGCGGCGAGACATACCTGCTGCAGGGCCAAGAGGTCATGATCAAACAGATCGAGACCCCCGACGAGGACCCGGCAGACACTGTTCCCGATGACCCCTCCGACGCCGTCGACGCCGCCAACCCACTCCACATCGCCTAACATCCAATGACTACATGGGCTAGAGTTCTAAACATATTTGCTTCGGTTAGTCAAGTCATGTCTGTTTAAACAAAATGGCGGCACGCAGACGCATTGGGATCCACCTAAAAGTGGTCTTAACGAACAGTGCACCTTTATATGTCTTTGAAAGCAATCAGCAAATCACGATTTAGCAGGCAATAAGCTGTAAACCGGCAACGTAATCAATTTGTAACAAACTTAGACGTTTAAACAAATAATCCAACCTTTTGCGAATTTAGCTATAATTCCACAATCCAAACAGGTATACTCCTTTCATGTCGTGTAGGAAATACGTAGACAAAAAGGAGGTTATGTGATGGTAAGTATTGTTCTTGCTAGCCACGGGGACTTGGCAGCTGGAATCAAGCAGACGGGCTCGATGGTCTTTGGCGATCAGCCGTCTGTTGCCGTGGTCTCGCTCGAGCCGAGCATGGGCCCCGACGACTTCCGTGCCAAGGTCGAGGAAGCAGTCGCTTCCTTCGAGGACCAGGAGCAGGTACTCTTCCTCGTTGATCTGTGGGGCGGCACGCCGTTCAACCAGATCAGCGGGCTCATCGAGGGCCACGATTCCTGGGCTATCGTCACCGGTGTCAACCTGCCTATGCTCATCGAGGCATATTCGCAGCGCTTTGACGCAAAGAACACTGCACATGCGATCGCAAAACATCTCGTGACTGAGGCTAAGGCTGGCGTGCGCGTCAAGCCCGAGTCTCTGGAGCCCGAGGAGAAGAAGCCGGCTGCGGCCGCCGCTGCTCCTGCAGGCGCCATCCCTCCGGGAACGGTCATCGGCGACGGGCACATCAAGATTGCCCACGTCCGTATCGACACCCGTCTGCTTCATGGTCAGGTGGCCACCACGTGGACCAAGCAGATCAACCCCAACCGCATCATCGTGGTTTCCGACGGCGTTGCTCACGACGAGCTCCGCAAGACCATGATCGAGCAGGCTGCCCCTCCGGGAGTCCATGCCAACGTCGTGCCCATCAAGAAGATGGCCGAGGTCGTCAAGGACACGCGCTTTGGTGACACCAAGGCCATGCTGCTCTTTGAGAACCCGCAGGATCTGCTCAAGGCCATCGAGGCCGGCGTCGACATCAAGGAAGTCAACATCGGTTCCATGGCTCACTCCAAGGGCAAGGTCGTCGTCACCAACGCCGTCGCTATGGGCGATGACGACGTCAAGACTCTCGAGGCCCTCAAGGCCAAGGGCGTCAAGTTCGAGGTCCGCAAGGTTCCTTCGGATTCCTCCGAGGATCTCGACGCCATGTTGAAGAAAGCTAAGGCCGAACTGGCCGCTCAAGCATAGTAAAGGAGGGTCCGATACATGTCTGCAATCACTATTCTGCTTGTTGCGATTGTCGCGTTGCTTGCCGGTATGGAAGGCATTCTGGATGAGTTCCAGTTCCATCAGCCGCTCGTGGCATGCACGCTTATCGGTCTCGTAACCGGTCACCTTCAGGAGGGCATCCTCCTGGGCGGTTCGCTCCAGATGATGGCCCTTGGCTGGGCTAACGTTGGCGCCGCCGTCGCGCCTGACGCCGCTCTGGCCTCGGTCGCTTCTTCGATCATCATGGTGCTCGCCCTCAACGGTGGCGCCACCGATTCGGCAAAGGCCGTTACCGCCGCCATCGCCGTCGCCGTCCCGCTGTCGGTCGCTGGTCTGTTCCTGACCATGATCTGCCGTACCCTGGCTACCGCTATCGCTCACGCCATGGACGGTTGCGCTGAGAAGGGCGACTTCTCCGGCATCGAGCGCTGGCAGTACGCTGCTATCCTCATGCAGGGCCTTCGTATCGCCATCCCGGCAGTACTTCTGTGCATCATCCCGGCCGAGGCTGTTACCAACGCGCTTAACGCTATGCCCGACTGGCTGTCCGGCGGTATGGCCGTCGGCGGCGGCATGGTCGCTTCCGTCGGTTACGCCATGGTCATCAACATGATGGCCACCAAGGAGACCTGGCCGTTCTTCATCCTCGGCTTTGTCCTTGCTGCCATCCCTCAGCTCACGCTGATCGCCCTTGGCCTCATCGGCATCTCCCTTGCCCTCATCTACCTTGGCCTTAAGGATCTGGCCAAGCAGGGTGGCGGCATGGGCGGCGGCTCCGGTGACCCGCTCGGCGACATTCTGAACGATTACGAGTAGGAGGGGAGTGATACATATGGCAGAGAACAAGATTCAGCTCACCAAGGCTGACCGCAAGAAGGTTTGCTTCCGTCATCAGTTCCTTCAGGGCTCGTGGAACTACGAGCGTATGCAGAACGGCGGCTGGTGCTTCGCAATGATCCCTGCGATCAAGAAGCTCTACACCAGCAAGGATGACCAGATTGCCGCTCTTAAGCGCCACCTGGAGTTCTATAACACCCACCCCTATGTTTCCGCCCCCGTCATTGGCGTTACCCTCGCTCTCGAGGAGGAGCGCGCCAACGGTGCCCCGATTGACGACGTCGCCATTCAGGGCGTCAAGGTCGGTATGATGGGCCCGCTCGCCGGTGTCGGCGACCCCGCCTTCTGGTTCACCCTTCGCCCGATTCTGGGTGCTCTGGGCGCTTCCCTGGCCCTGTCCGGCAGCATCGCCGGTCCGCTGCTGTTCTTCTTCGCGTGGAACATCATCCGTTACGCCTTCCTGTGGTACACGCAGGAGTTTGGCTACAAGGTCGGCTCCTCCATCGCCAAGGACCTCTCCGGCGGTCTGATGGGCAAGGTCACCGAGGGTGCTTCCATCTTGGGTATGTTCATCATCGGCGCCCTGGTCGAGCGCTGGGTGTCCATCTCCTTCACCCCGGTCGTCTCCAAGGTCACGCAGTCTGCTGGCGCCTTTATCGACTGGGCTAACCTGCCCTCCGGTTCTGAGGGTGTCAAGGAAGCACTGACGATGTATAACTCCATCGGTGCTAACGCCCTTGATCAGGTGAAGGTCACCACGCTTCAGGCCAACCTCGATCAGCTCATCCCCGGCCTTGCCGCCGTGTGCCTGACCCTGCTGGTCTGCAAGCTCCTCAAGAAGAAGGTCAGCCCGATCGTCATCATCCTGGCTCTCTTCGCCATCGGCATTATCGGTCGCGTCTGCGGCTTCATGTAAGCACGTTTCGGCTTAAGACCGAGAATTGCTAGGCAAGGGCTTTTGAGCCATTGAAACGGACCGCACCCGGTGGGTACACTGGATGCGGTCCGATTGTTTTATTTGGAGGGCGAGGCGCGCATGGCGCAATCTCAGAACAGCACGGTCGATCTGGCAACGCCGGCAACCTGCCTGATGGGGCTTACCAGCCACGGTAATGTGATGGTGGGCAATAAGGCGTTCGAGTATTACAACGAGCGCAATCCCGAGGATTATATTCAAATCCCGTGGGACGAGGTCGACTATATTGCCGCCGAGGTTTTGCGCGGCACAAAGAAGATCACGCGTTTTGCCATCTTCACCAAGGACAACGGTCACTTTACGTTTTCGACGCGCGACGACAAAGAGACGTTGCGCGCGGTCCGCAAGTACGTCGACGAGGACAAGCTCGTGCGTTCGCCCGACTTTATCGATGTGACGGCCAAGGGCGCCAAGAGCATCCCCTCCGTTATCAAAAACCTCTTCCACAAAGGCAACTAGCTCTTCACAAGTTGCGGTGAAATAGTTCCTAAATACGGCTTTAGATGCTTTAGGCAAGAACTATTCCACCGCAACTTCGAAGTCTAGTCATGCGACGTATGGCGATGCAGTAAATCTGCTACACTAGTACAACATGCCTCCGTAGCTCAGGGGATAGAGCACCGCTCTCCTAAAGCGGGTGTCGACGGTTCGAATCCGCCCGGGGGCACCAGAAGATTATGACGGCGTCGCGAGAGCGGCGCCGTTTCTGGTTTGTGGGGACCGCCGGCAGGATTCGAGCCGTCGACACCCGCGTCACCAATTTCCCCGCAGGGGGAGTTTTCGAATCCGCCTGGGGGGCACCAGAGGAATATCGAGCCCGGTACCGCTACGGTGCCGGGCTCTTCTGGTTCAATGCCATGTCAAAAGCGAAGCGCCCGCTTGCTGGGGGAGCAAGCGGGCGCCTGTGAGCGAATATGTTTGCGGCGAGAGCCGTGATGAACGGTGGGGTGGCGACTAGTTGGTCGTACCGGAATCGTCACCCGTGCCCGAGCCTGAGCCCGAACCCGAGCCAGAAAGTGCGACTGTTAGCGTGATCGTGCTGTCGGTGGACTGCTTGCCGGTGGGGGAGACGCCCGTAACGGTGGCATCCTCGTTACCGCTCACGGGATTGCCGTTCTGGTCACAGAAGCCAATGTTATAGAAACCGGCGTTGTTGAGCGCGGTAACGGCGGCGGAAATGCTCTTGCCGTACAGGTTGCCCGGGACGGTGGCCTTGCCGGACTTCTTGGCAATGACGACGGTAATCGTGGCGCCGGGCTTCTGCTTACCGCTGGGGTTCCAGCTGATCACGGTGCCCTCGGTAACCGAGTCGTTCTCCTGGTAGCTCACGTCGACGCCAAAGCCTGCCATATCGAGGGCGTTGCGCGCCTGGGCCTCGGTCATGTCGGTCAGGTCGGGGACGGACGTGGTATCCGGGCCGCTCGAGACCTTGTACGAGATGGTCGTGCCCTTCGCGACTTCCTTACCGGCTTCGGTGCCCTGCTCAAAGACCTGGCCCTCATCGGCCTCGTTGGCCTCCTCGGAGGCGTTGCCCTTCAGGCCAACGCTTGCCAGCGCGGCTTCCGCCTGGTCCTTGGTCAGGCCGACAAGCTGGGGAACCTCAACCTTCTCGGAGGGCTTGGGGCCCTTGGAGATTACTAGGTTCACCTTAGTGCCCTTGGCCTTCTTGGTGTTGCCGTTGGGGGTCTGCTCGGCGACCTTTCCCTCGTCGACATCGTCGTTATAGCTCTGGTCGACGGAGCCAACCTCAAGGCCGGCTTCCTTGATCAGCTCAATAGCGGTTTCCTGGTCCTTGCCCAGCACGTCGGGCACCGTGACCTGTTCGCCACTGAACATGCCCGTGGCAAAGGCCACTACAACGCCAATCACGGCGACGGCGGCAATCACGGCGGCGATGATCTTGTTCTTATTGGACTTAGGCTTCTCGACCTCGTAGGAGCCCGTGGAGCCCGAGACAGCGCTACGGGCGGTGTTCTGACCGCTCACGCCCGAGACGGGACGAACCATAGCGCGCGTTGAGTCGGAAAGCTCGCGGGTCTTGGTGGCACCCAGGTCGCCGGCGGCACCGATGATGCGCGTGGGCTCCGAGACGTTGACGGCACGGCCGGACAGGTAGCTGTTGAGCACCTGGCGCAGCTCGTCGGCCGTCTGGAAGCGGTTTGCCGGGTCCTTCTCCATGCACTTGAGGATGATGCGCTCCAGGTCGGCATCGACGCCGGAGTTGATCTGGCTCGGCGGGATGGGGAGCTCGTTGACCTGCTTGAGCGCGACCGAGATGGCGTCGTCGCCGTCAAAGGGTACGCGGCCGGTGGCGCACTCGTACATGACGACACCCAGCGAGTAGATATCCGAGGTGGGGCCGAGGTCCTGGCCGCGGGTCTGCTCGGGGCTTACATAGTGGGCGGTGCCAAGAACGTTGTTATCCTGCGTGAGGTGGCTGTTCTTGGCGCGTGCGATGCCAAAATCCATTACCTTGATATTGCCGTCGGGCAGCACCATGATGTTTTGCGGCTTAATGTCGCGGTGGATGATCTCGTGCTTGTGTGCGACCGAAAGCGCGGAGCTGATCTGCGAGCCGATCTGCGCGACCTTCTTGGGATCGAGGGCGCCGTGGCTCTTGATGCCGCTCTTAAGGTCGGTACCGCGCAGGTACTCCATGACGATGTAATAGGTGTCGCCGTCCTTGCCCCAGTCGTAGACGCCCACGATATAGGGGGAGGACAGGCCGGCCGCTGCCTGGGCCTCCTGCTTAAAGCGGGCGGCGAAGGTGGCGTCGCCGGCATACTGCGGCAGCATGATCTTGACGGCAACCGTGCGGTCGAGGACCTGATCCTGTGCACGGAAGACGGTCGCCATGCCGCCCGTTCCCACCTTATCCTTGAGGAGGTATCTTCCCCCGAGGACCCTCTGTTCCATTCCTGCTCCTAACATAACTATTCGCTCAACGATGTGTGTAGTACCAAATGTGCGGCCGCTGGGGCCGTGTGGCGCGTTGCCGCTAGCTCATCGGCCGCGGCGCGCCATAAGTATCCGCTTTGATCATGGGCATCACGCTCCCTGTGCGGCGAGCGCCGCGGTCAGGACGATGCCGGCAATCTTGGCCGCCTCGACGTCGTGTTTGTCGTAATCCTCCAGGGCCACCGAGATGGCAACCGTGGGTGAATCGTAAGGTGCAAAGCCAACAAACATAGAGTTGACGTTGGTGCCGCCGGTCTCGGCCGAACCGGTCTTGCCGGCAACCTTGACGCCCGGAATCTGGGCATCGGTGCCGGTACCGGACTGGACGACGGCGAGCATGGCCTGCTTGACCTGGTCGGCCGTGGCGGAGCTGACAGCCTGGCCCAGCGAGCGGGACTGCGTGGTCTTAACCACGGTTCCGTCCGGGGCGAGTATCTGGGACACAAAGAACGGGTCCATGACCACGCCGCTGTTGGCGATAGCGGCAGCGATCACGCAATTCTGCATAACGGTGGTCTGCGGGCCAGGCGTGTGGTCCATGCCGACGGGCTGGCCGGCGCCTGCCCAAGCGGTCTCCCACTCGGTCATAAGCGACGGGTCGGCCATGATGGAAGCCGCGGTGGTCAGATCCTGACCGAGCTTTTGACCGTAGCCAAAGGCGTTGGCAAACTGGACGAGCGAGCTGGCGCCGACCTCGTTTGCCACCTGGCCAAAGACGACGTTGGACGACACGGCGAAGGCCTGCTGCAGGCTGATGGTGCCGTAGCTCTCGTTGGCATCGTTGGTGACCGGCGCGTTGCCGATATCCATGGAGCCGGGCGCCTGGTACGTGCTGGTAAGGCTGGCGGTGCCGGTTTCGAGTGCCGCGGAGAGCGTGACGACCTTAAAGGTCGAGCCCGGGGTGTACAGCGCGTCCATGGCACGGTTGTACATGGAGCCGTCCTCGCCGCCGCCCGACTGGAGCAGCGCATCGATATTGGTGTTGTCGTAGGTGGGCGAGCTCGCGCACGCAAGGACCGCGCCGGTGCGCGGATCCATGACCACCACAGCGCCCTTAAAGCCCTTGAGCGCCTGCTCGGCAGCCGTCTGGATGCGCGAGTCGATGGTGAGCTTGGCGGTATTGCCCGGCTGGGTCTGCCCCGCGAGCGACGCGATGGCGTTGTTCCAGCTGGAGTAATCCTTGGAGCCGGTGAGCGTGTCGTTCATGACGCTCTCGATGGCGGTGGTGCCATACTGCTGGCTCACGTAGCCAACCACGTGCGCTGCCAGGTTACCGTTGGGGTAGGAGCGTACGTAGGTGCCGTCCTCCTGTTGCAGCGACTCGGCCAGCGTCACGCCGTCGGACGTGATGATGGAACCGCGCTGGATGTACTTGGAGCGGGCGATGGTGTGGTTGTTGGTCGGCATGTCCTGATAGTCCTTGGCCTTGATGACCTGGACATAGGTGAGGTTGCCGATAAGGATGGCGAACAGCGCCGTAAAGGCGAGCACCGCGCGGGTTAGACGGTTGGCGAGCGCCACGCGGCCGAGCACACCGGATTCAGGTGTGTCGAGCAGGCGACGGCGCATGCGCGAGCCGACGGAATGGCTGCCGCTGCCGTAGGAAGACGAGGTGGCAAAGCGCGTGCCCGTCGGGGCGGCGGCAGATGCGACCTGATCGTCAGAGATGGCGGCCATGGTGCCGGTGCCGGTAAGCTCGGCCTCGCGTCCGGTCGCCTCGTCACCGGCGCGCAGCAGGAGCGCGACGATGATAAAGCTCGCCAGCAGCGAGGAGCCGCCCTGGCTCATAAAGGGCAAGGTGACGCCGGTCAGCGGGATCAGGCGGGTAACGCCGCCTACGATCAAAAAGGCCTGGAAGCTGATGGCTGCCGTAAGGCCCGTGGCACTAAAGGCGGCGAGGTCGGATTTAGCGCGGGCAGCCGTGGTGAGGCCACGCACGGCAAAGAGCATAAACAGGATGAGCACGGCGCCGCCGCCCAAAAGGCCCATCTCCTCGCCGATAGCCGAGAAGATAAAGTCGGACTCGACGACAGGGATGTTGTTGGCCATGCCGTTGCCGATGCCAACACCGACCAGACCGCCATCGGCAAGCGAGAAGAGCGACTGGACGATCTGGTAGCCCTGACCCTGGGCGTCCTTAAACGGATCGAGCCAAACCTGGAAACGCACCTGAACGTGAGACAGGAACTTGTAGGCGCCCACGGCTCCAACAGCTAAGAGCGCAAGGCCGATAACGACATACGAAAAGCGCCCCGTGGCAACGTAGAGCATCAGCAAGAAGATGGTGTAGAACAGCACGGCCGAACCCAGATCGCGTTCGAAGACGACGACGAGCAGGCACACACCCCACACGGCAAACAGCGGCAGCAGCAGTCGCAGGCGAGGGATCTTAAAGCCCAGGATCTTGCGGTTGGAGATGGAGAGCAGCTCGCGGTTCTCGGCCAGGTACCCGGCCAGGAACAGCACGATAAAGACCTTGGCGAACTCGCCGGGCTGGATGGTAAAGCCCGCGATGCGAATCCACAGCTTGGAGCCCGAGACCGTGGTGCCGATAAAGATGGGCAGCATCAGCAGGATGATGCCGATAATGCCAAAGGTGTACTTGTAGCGCATGACCACGTCGAGGTTTTTGACCAGTGCGAGCGTTCCCACCATCAGGGCCACCGAGACAAACAGGATGATGAGCTGTGAGATGGCGAGAGCGGGGGCGAGACGCGTCACGAACGTGATGCCGATGCCCGAAAGCACAAAGACAATGGGCAGGATGGCGGGGTCGGCACCGGGCGCCAAGATGCGCACGGCAATGTGGGCCGCGGCAAAGGCGGCAAAGAGGCCGATCGGTACGGCGAGCGTCTCAAAGGAGATGGCAGCGCCCGCGGTGAGGACGTACATCGCATACAGCAGGATGACGGGGAACGCCGAGGCGATGAGCAAGAGCAGCTCGGTGTT
Organism: uncultured Collinsella sp.; assembly: GCA_958413895.1. Classification (GTDB taxonomy): domain Bacteria; phylum Actinomycetota; class Coriobacteriia; order Coriobacteriales; family Coriobacteriaceae; genus Collinsella. The sequence continues at coordinate 36,110 of CATYVQ010000002.1, read as the reverse complement.
GCGGCGACTCATAAGCGGCACTCCCTTTCTAATTCTTATCGGAGGCTTCGGCCTCGGCGGACTGTTCGGCGGTTTTCTCGGAATCTGATTCGGAGGTCGATCCCTGATTGGTGTTGTCGCGAATCGTTTGCGCGTCGATCACCTGGCGGGTCTGCTCCTCGTCGATCTGGTGGCGGTACTTGGATATCGTGTCCTGCGCATCGTCGACACTTGTTTGCGGAATACCCGCCTTGAGGCGGTTTTGCGTGTCTTCGGGCAGGTCGGATAGCTTGATGCTGGTTTCGCTTTCGAGCCAGTGGAGCTTGAGTCCGAGCGGCTTGCCGGGCAGGCCGCGCCAGACGGCGACATTGCCCTGGTAGGTACCCAGGTAGTACGAGCCGGTGACACCCGTGTAGGCCCAGATGCCAGCTGCCAGCACAAAGACGAGGGCCAGGATGGCGGCGATAGTAATGTTGCGGCGACGCACGCGCTGCGCCTCGCGCATAACGCCATCGTCAACCAGGTCAACGACTACTACGGTCACGTTGTCGTGGCCGCCGGCGGCAAGCGCCGCGTCCACTAGGTTGTCGACGCAGATTTGCGCGGTTGAGGACTGCGTGGCGATGTTCTCGATATCGCTATCGGGAATCATGCTCGAAAGGCCGTCGGAGCACAGGATCAGACGGTCGCCTTCCTCGATATGCAGAGTGAAGTGGTCGGCATACATAGCGGGGTCCGAGCCCAGCGCGCGGGTGATGACCGAACGGTTGGGGTGGACGCGAGCCTCATCTGCCGTGATCTCGCCGGCGTCCACGAGCTCCTCCACGTAGGAGTGGTCGCGGGTCACGCGGATGAGCGTGCCCTCGTGGAGCAGGTAGGCGCGAGAGTCACCCACGTGGGCGATGGCGAGCGTGTCGTTTTCGATATAGGCGCAAGTGGCTGTGCAGCCCATGCCGGGCTTGCCCAGGCCATTCAAGGCAGCCTCGATTACGGCGGCGTTGGCGGCCTCGACGGCTGCCGCCAGGCGTGCGGCGTCGGCAGACTGAGGAGCTGTCTTGGCGATGGTCTCGACAGCGATAGAAGAGGCCACCTCGCCGGCAGCGTGACCACCCATGCCGTCGCATACGCAAAAGAGCGGCGACTGCACCAGGTAGGAATCCTCGTTGTGCGAGCGCACGCAGCCAACGTCAGAGCGGGCGCCCCACATGAGTTGCGTGGTGGTGCCGGCATCATAGGTCGAGTCGGTCTCGATGCGTTCCTCGGTCAGGGGCTCAAAGCTCATGGTCGAGCCGGGGTCTTTGAGCTTGGCCTCAACGGCGGCAACGTCGATCTCGGCAGTGTCACCGGGAGAGACGGTGTCGGTCTCGGCGTTTGATTCGGAATCGCCGGTGTCCGGGGAGTCGGGCTCCTCGGACACGCGGGCGGTCGACTCGTCATCTTGCGGGCTGACGTCTATAGGCTCGGGCGTCGCAAAGTGCGACGGCGCGGGCGTGTTTTGCGACTGGGCGGCGGGCTCGGCCACGGCATCGGACTCGCTTGCGGGCGCAGGCTGCGGGGTCTTGGGTGCAGGGCCGTCCTCGGGGGATGTCCCCGCCTCGGGCGCCGGCGTAGACGCGGGCGCAACCTCGGATGCCGGGGCTATGGGAAACGCCGGCGCGGCGGGCTCGGGTGCCGCAAACACCGCAGCGCTCTCGTTGATTGCCGCGGCGACGGGCTCTGCAAAGTGAGCCGGCGCCGGGGTTGCTTCGGGCGCTGTGGGCTGTTCCGCAGCATGTGCGCCGATGGGCGCCGCTACGGCATCCTCTTCGTCCTCGTTATCGGCGAGATCCGAAATATCATGCGTTACATGCGAAAGAGGCAGGGAGAACACGGTGTCCTCGGGCTCCACGGGTGCGGAGCCCGCCGGAGCGGCGTGGGCCGGCGCAGCTGTGGCGGCGGCCGGTGCCTCGGTCATAGTTGCGGACTTGTTCTCCTCGTCGATCATCGACGGTTCACCTTCATGACCACGTCGCCAATCTGGACTTCGTCGCCCTCGCGCAGCGTTGCGGGCTCAACAAGCTGGCGGCCGTTGACGAGCGTGCCGTTAAGCGAGTTGAGGTCCTCGATGATGAGCGCCGGGCCCTGCAGCGAAAAGCGCGCATGTGAGGCCGAGACGAACGGTTCGTTGATGCAGATGTCCGAAGATGGCGAGCGACCGACGATGACGGGGCCGAGCATGTCTACGTGGATGCCGCGGATACCGCGCGGACCCTTGTCCACATCAATCGTCCAGATAGCCGAGTCGCGGCGCTGCCCGCGCACAAGTCCCACGCCGGTCTTCATGACGGCGAACAGGAAGATATAGAGCAGGGCGACCAGGACGATGCGGCCTGCAAAAAGGACGATATCGATGTTCATAAGCGACTATCCCCTAAATTCAAAGGTACTCAGGCCAAACGTCAGCAGATCGCCGTTGCGCAGCGGGCAGCGCGTAATGCGGCGGTTGTTGACGAGCGTGCCGTTGGTGGAATTGAGGTCCTCGATCGACCAATCCGAGCCCGTAAAGGTGAGCTGGGCGTGGCGGCGCGACACGTTGGGGTCGCGCAGGGCAATGTCGGAAACTGAGCGCTCGCGACCGATGGTCACCTGTGCGGAGGTGATGCTATGGCTCTCGCCGCTCACGACGTCGACGAGCTGGGCGAGCGGGCGCTGCGGGGCGCGAGTGCTCGCCATGTTAGAGGCGATGCCGGCTGCGGCGCCTAGGCCCACGGCGGCACCGGTCGCGGCGGCTCCGCCCATGCCGGCAAGCGCGTCGCGCGAGACGGTCTGCGGCACCGGGATGGGTGCGGCGGCGGGGTCGGGGACGCTAGGCGCGAAGGGGTCTGCCACGGCAAGCGGGTCGGGAGCGGCGGCGCGAGGCGTCGGCTGCTGCTGGGGCATGGCGGCGGGGCGCTGCTGCTGCGGGGCAGCAAACTGCTGCTGGCCGGCGCGCGGGGCGCTGGCGGCGCGGCTTGCGGCCGAGTTGTTCTGTCCCAGGCCGTTTTGGTAGGCGCGCTCTTCCTCGTACAGGCGGCCGAGCGTGGGCGCATCGACGTTCTCGGCAAAGACCGAGAACTTGCCGGCGCGCAGCTGCGGATCGATCATAAAGCGCACGAGGGGCTCGCCGACAAAGACATAGCGGCGCTTTTCGGCCTGCGCCTTCACAAACTCGCGGACCTCGCGCGAAAGCTCGGGGTAGAACGGGGCGAGCATGGGATCGTCGTCGGCGGCGATAAGGATGGTATAGAGTGCCGGCGCCGTGTTGACGCCGTTGATCACCAGAGTCTGATCCTCCATGTCGCGAGCGGCCTGCTTGGCAAGCTTCTTAAAGGAGAACGGGGCACGGGTGGCACCGAAGATGCCGGCCACGTGGTCCTCGAAGATGTTCAGGAAGTTCACGAAAGATCACTCTCCGTATAGGTTCTTTGGTATCCGAGCAAATATAGGCATATCCCAACGATTATAGAGGATAGGGTTCCCGCAACCGCCGCCTTGGCGACGACCGCGGCTGCAAGGCTGGCAATTTCCATATGGTGTGCAAGACAGGACGCCGCTGAGCAGCCGATGCCGGTGACAGCGATGGCGGCGATTGCGGCAAGGTTTGAGCCCTGGTCGGCACGCTTGGCATGGGCATTGAGCAGCGCGGATGACGCCGCGGCAGTTGCCGCGACTAGCACAAAGGCAGTCCAAAGGAGCGGATCTCCCAGCGCTGCGGCAACGTTACCGAGCCCCAGCACGCCTCCGGCTGAAAGCGCGACCGTGGCCAGACGGGCAAAAAGCGCGCCCATGCCCGTTGACGCGGCGGCGCTTGCCGGGCCGAGCCAAAATGACGCGACGCCGGCGGCGACCCCAGCTGCCAGGAAGGTATTGCCGGTCAGACAGCCAAGCGCGAGCGCACAGGTGAGCGCGGCGCTCGCGGCAGCCTCGGTACGACCCCAGGCGATCCACCAACCGGACATGGCAGCGGCAAAGATCACCGCGACCGGCAACATCGACAGGATGCCCTGCGCCTGCATGGTGGCGTTGGCCATGAGCACCAAAAGGCCCACAGCCGAGATGGCCGAGCCAATCTGGGGGGCCAGGCCAGCCGCCGCTCCGATCGCGATGGCCGCAATGACCAGGCCGGGAAGCGCCGCGACCCCGGCCGTTTGCATCAGCAAAAAGCTATAGGTGCCGCACGTTAGCGCCGAGATAGTGCGCATGGTGTAGTCGCGCGCATGGCTCCAGCGCGTGCCCGCCCAGCCGAGTGCAGGGTCGACCTCGATGGCGTCGTCTTCGTAGTGCGACGGCTCGATATCGTCGAGCTCATGCTCGTCATCCGAAAGCTCGCCAACCATTTGCCCCAGGCTGCGACGGCCCTCGCGCACGCTGCCCAGACCGGCAAGGAGCTGGTCGCAAAATGCCTCGATGCTGTTGGGGCGGTCCTGCGGCATGGGGGAGAGCGCGCTCATGAGCGCGCTCTCGGCTCCTGGGGGGAAGTGTGGTATCAGCTCGCTGGGATAGGTGGCGCCGCCGATGATGCGGCCGAGCGAGTCGGCGGGCGTGGCCGCCATAAAGGGAGCGCTGCCGCACAGGCCCTCGTAGATCACACAGGCGAGGGCAAAGACATCGGCGCGCTCGTCGACCGTGCCGGTCTCGATATCGAGCTGCTCGGGCGGCATGTAGCCGATGGTGCCGCCGCGCGAGCCGCCAAAGCCACCGGCGGACGACAGTCGCGCCATGCCAAAGTCGGTGAGCTTTACATTGCCCGAGTGGTCGATGAGTACGTTGGCGGGCTTAATGTCCAGGTGGAGTACGCCATTACTATGGGCGAAGGTGAGCGCCTGGCCCAGGGCGTCGGCAATGGCCGCGGCCTCGTCAAAGGTAAGCGAGTGGCCATCCGCGCGGTGCAAAAACTCGGCCAGCGACATGCCATCGACATATTCCATAACCAGGTAGGCATAGGCTGTGTCGTGCGTAAAGTCGATGACCTGCACGATGTTGGGATGTTGAAGCATGGCGGCAGTGTGCGCCTCGCGCAGGACATCCATGATGTCGCTAGCGGGCATGCCGGCACCGTTGATAAGGGGGATGCGTTTAATGGCGACGCGGCGGCGCAGGTGCGTGTCGCGGCAGATCTCGATGGAGCCAAAACCGCCGGTCGCAAGTGTCTCGAGCGGCTGGTACCGCTTGAGCAGCTCGCGAGAGCTGGTGCCCTCCAAAGGAACGTCCGGCGAGAACCGGGCGGTATGTTGCGAGAAAAGCGGCATGGCCAACCCTCGTGCGTTTAAAGTTCGTTTGCGAGTGGCGGGCGCGGAGCCGAGCCATTCGCGGTGGCATAGATGCTGCTAGTGTAGCACGCTCGGGCGGATGGCGAGGATAACGGGATGTGAGGCTGCCTGTCTGGCTTGGCCTTAGCGCTTCTTCTTGTTCTTCTTCTTGCGCTTGGTCTCCTGGGGCTTGTCGCCCTGCTTGGCCTCGGCGGCGGCCTTCTCGGCCTTCATTTTCTTCTTCTTGGTCTCGATGCGGAGTTTTTTGTTGATGCGCGCCTTAAGGAAGGGACCGAACTGCTCGGCATCGCCGCGGACGAAGGTGTCCTTAGGGATCGTCACGCCCTGGTCGGCGAACATGGCTACAAAGATACGCTCGCCGTCGAGCACGTGGTCGAGCTTCTCAAACGGGAAGAACTGCGACTTGCCGCTCTTGCCCCAAACCATCAGGCCGTCCTCGTTGGCGGCGACGCGGCGATAGCGGCCGCCCATGGACTCGTCGGCCTCGACGGCGTCGATAAAGTCGCGGGCGAGCGTGTGGTGCAGGTTCTTGCTCCACCAGGCCAAAAAGGCGCCGAATACGATCAGCACGACGCCAAACTTGATCCAGTTGCCGCCGGCCACCAACATGCCGATGCCGATGAGCGCGGCAATTGCCGCGGCGACATACAGCGAGCCGCGACGCCTGGGCGAGGCGACCAGGCGGGCGAAGTCGGTGACCAGGTCGTTTTCGTACTGGTACTCGTTGAGGTACAGGATGCCGTCGTCGGCTGCGGCCTGCTCCTCGAGCGCGACCTCGACCTGGTCGGCTGCTTCGGAGGGAACGAGGTTGCTCTCTGCGTCTGCCATGCTCTTTGGACTCCTATCGCGGCGGGCTCGCCGTACGGGTTATTATGGAATGCAGTATGCCGTGCGACCGCATGGCCGTCGCGGCAACAAGTCTCAGTATACCCGGGGGAGCACCCATGGAATCGTTGTACCGAAAGTATCGCCCGCTCACCTTCGACTCCGTGGTGGGCCAGCAGCATATCGTCTCGACGCTCGAACACGCCATCACCGAGGGGCGCCTGTCCCACGCCTACCTGTTCTGTGGACCGCGCGGCACGGGCAAGACCACCATGGCGCGCATTCTGGCCAAGGCACTGCTGTGCCGCAATGCCGAGGCGGCGCGCGCCGAGGGTGCAAGCGGCTGCATGCCCGACGGTACTTGCGAGGAGTGCGAGCTCATTGCTGAGGGCAACCACCCCGATGTCTACGAGCTCGATGCCGCCTCCCGCACGGGCGTGGACAACGTGCGCGAGGAGATCATCAACTCCGTCAACTTTGCCCCGGTGCGCGGCAAGTACAAGATTTATATCATCGACGAGGTCCACATGCTCACGACGGCGGCGTTCAACGCGCTGCTCAAGACGCTTGAGGAGCCGCCGGCACACGTGATCTTTGTGCTGTGCACCACCGACCCGCAAAAGATTCTGGAGACCATTCTTTCGCGCTGCCAGCGCTTTGATTTCCATCGCATCGGCAACGAGGATATTGAGCATCGCCTGGCATACGTGTGCGAGCAGGAGGGCTTCGATTACGACGACGAGGCGCTTGCCATCGTGGCACGCCACGCCAAGGGCGGCATGCGCGACGCGCTCTCCACGCTGGAGCAGCTGAGCGTTTTTGGCAACGGCGCCGTGCATGCGGACGATGCCCGCTCGCTTTTGGGCGAGGTTTCGGACCAGATCCTGGGCGAGTTTGCCCGTGCCATTGCCGAGCGTGATATTGCTGAGCTCTATGGGCTCATTCGCGCACAGGTCGAGGAGGGCAATGACCTGCTTGAGCTGACGCGCGACCTGGTGGCGCATGTGCGCGACGTGTATGTGGCCTGCGTTGCCGGTGCCCGTGCCGAGTTGTTTGAGGGCGGGGCCGAGCAGGCCGAGGCGCTTGCTGCCGAGGCTGCTGTCTTTGGCGAGCATCCGGCCGACCGCCTGGCCCGCGTGCTGACGGTGCTCGACGATGCCGCGTTGGAGATGAGGGGCGCGAGCGACGTGCGCCTGGTGCTCGAGATTGCCTGCACGCGCCTGGCACGTCCCGAGGCCGATTTGACCATTGAGGCCTTGGCCGAGCGCGTGGTGCGCTTGGAGACCATGGTCGCCAACGGCGCCGTGCCGGCGAGCGTGGCTGCTGCTCAGGCCGCCGCGCCTGCTGCATCCGCACCCGCTGTCCAGCAGCCGACGCTGATCTCGGGTGCCCGAGCTGCTACTCCTGCGGCGACTGCCGCCCCCGCTGCTACGTCCGCGCATCAGGGTGGCATGCCTTGGGACCGCGGCTCTGCTGTTCCGGCTGCCCGGCCTGCGCCCACGTCGACCCCCAAGCCCGCCGCGCCTGCGCCTCAGCCTACGCCGGTTCCGAAGCCTCAGCCCGACACTCCGGCTCCCGTACCTGCCACTGTGCCGGCACCTAAGCCCCGGCCCAACACTGCCGCTCAGGTTGCTGCCGCCGGCGCCGCCGAGACCCCCGCGGTTGAGGATGCCGGCGAGCTCCAGCGCAAATGGGCCGAGGTCGTCGAGCGCGTCAAGGCGCGCCAAGCCTCCTACGCGGGGCTTTTGCTCAACGCCCGCGCCACGGCGGATGACGGCTCCAAGCTCACGGTCTCGTTCCCCGCGGGCTCGACTTTTGCCATTAAGATGCTCGGACGCGCCGACACGCAGTCGGTAGTCCTGCCGACAGTCAGTGCGGTCTTCGGTCGTCGCACCGTCGACTACGTTCTGGATGGAGGTGGCACGCCGGCTCCTCAACATGAGGAGCATTCTCCATCTGCACGGGCTGCGGCATCTGCGGACCCGCAACCCGTGTCCTCGGCGGCCCCTGTATCCTCGAGCGCCAGCGCTCCGCAGCAGCAAGCGACGCCGGTGATGGCACCGACCCCGTCGGCGCCTAAGCCCGCCACGCCCAAACCGGCTGCTCCGATCCCTGCGCCCAAGCCCGCTGCCGCGCCTGCGCCCAAGTCATCCGACCTGGCTAAGGCCCCCTGGCTGCGCTCCGACAATCCTGCCAGCGCTCCCGCCACGGGCAAGCTCCCGACCGAGCCCGCGCCCCGAGCGCCCGAGCGCGCGTCCGCTCCCAAGGCTCAGCCCGCCGAGCCGTCTGCGCCGTGGGAATCCGAGCAGGTGCCCTACGACGACACCATGGTCGGCGGTTTTGCTGCCGATGCCGGCGGGGACGATCTGCCCCCGTTCGACGTGCCGGGTGCGGCGTCCGCGCCCAAGCCCGCTGCAACTGCCCCCAAAGAGGAGGACGCCCCCGCTGCCCCTTGGGAGTCCAACCCCGGCGCCGGCAGTCCCTTCGGCCACCAGGGCGCAGCCCCGAGCATCCCGCAGACCGAGGATGAGGCCAAGGCCCTCATCCGCAGCGTCTTCGGCCAGGCCACCATCTTCAAGCCGGTGGAGTAGCTGCGCGGGCGGGTATGCTGCTCAAGAAGAGAGCTCTTTGTCCGGGCGCGTCTGTATTTCGGACATGTGTAATGTGGTGCCGCGTATATCGCATTCGAGTAGGCAGGTACGTGACGGTCGGCCTAGGATGTTGAGGTCGATACGATACGTTGCATGGCTGTCCGTGTACTCGACTTGCTCGGCGCTGACGGTCGCTCCGATTGTCGAGAAAACGCCTAGTTCGGCATCGACAATCTTGGAGTCCTTTATCTTGACCCTGAACTCTTGGTAGAGGGACGGACTGTTGTAGTAAACGGTTCGGGTTCCGTCGGTGCACTCATCGGTCGTCTCCCATTTGACGACGGGCTGGTCCGAGCCGGCTATCAGCAGTTCTGCTCCAAAGGCTATGGCATGGGTGATGAGAACCAGCAATATCCAGCCGACAAAGAGATAGAGAACCACATATGCAACGGGGTGTTTTGAGCGGATGTTTTGGAGCGCGTCGGGGGCATTCATGGGGCACCTCCAAATTGCTATCTATGACAATCAAATTATACCCCGACGCCATGTCGTGCTGCCTCGGACGGCGATATGGCATTTAGCTATTTGGCGGCGCACGTGAAATGCTGGATTAGTCTCTGCTAGATTGAGCATGCGATATTATACAACCTTGAATTATTCAACTTTGCATAATCTTTGGGCGCGGCTTGCACTCCAGGACATGTATATCGACTGAGGTAACACGTCCGCCCCGCTCGCTTGCCCCGCGCCGTGGTACGATTTTTGAGTTTGAAAGTCCCGCCGCGCCTCGGCTGCCCTTGCAGCTTGTCGCGCGGCCGCACGTAAAGGAGCCATCATGGCCGGTATGAACATGCAGCAGATGATGAAGCAGGCTCGCAAGATGCAGGAGCAGCTTGCCGCCGCGCAGGAGAACCTCAAGTCCCAGACCGTCGACGCCTCTGCCGGCGGCGGCATGGTCAAGGTGACTGTCAACGGCGAGATGGAACTCGTCAACCTCACTATTGACCCCGATGCGCTCGATCCCGAGGACGTCGATATGCTGCAGGACATGATCATGGCTGCCGTCAACGAGGCCGTCCGCGGCGTCAACGAGCTCGCCAATAAGCAGATGGGCGCCATCACCGGCGGCCTCAACATCCCGGGCATGCCGTTTTAAGACACGCATATATATGAGTGCGAATCACAGCCTGCAAAAACTGCTCGATGAGCTGGGCCGTCTGCCGGGCATTGGTCCCAAGTCGGCCCAGCGCATCGCCTATTACCTGCTCGAGGCCGACGCCGAGGAGGCCCGCCGCCTGGCCGAGGCCATCCTGGAGGTTAAGCAGGAGGTGCACTTTTGCAGCCGCTGCTTTAACTACGCCACGGCCGACGAGTGCTCCATCTGCCAAGACTCGATGCGCGACACCACCCGTATCTGCGTGGTGGGCGAGCCGCGCGACGTCCAGGCGATCGAGCGCACGGGCAGCTACCACGGCCTCTACCACGTATTGGGCGGCGTGATCAGCCCCATGGACAAGATTGGTCCCGAGCGGTTGCACATCCGCGAGCTGCTGGCGCGTCTGGGCCGCGAGGACATCCATGAGGTCATCATCGCCACCAACCCCAATATTGAGGGCGAGACCACGGCGAGCTACCTGGCCCGTACTATCAAGCCACTGGGCGTCGAGGTGTCGCGTCTTGCGAGCGGCCTTCCCGTGGGCGGCGACCTGGAGTATGCCGACGAGCTTACGCTTGGCCGCGCCATCGAGGCCCGCCGCGCGATTTAGATGGCGAGCCTGCTCCTGCCGTATGTTTTCCTCGCGATGCACGGGGTAGTCATAATTTCCCCGTGCGACTGTGAGTTTGTTGTGCAACAAAGATACTTCGTATCCGCTTATCGCATGGATGCTTCCGCTCGCATCCTTAATTTGTCCATTCGTTGCGCAACCTTTTTGGTTCGCTGATACACTCAAATATGGATTCGAATGAATGCGCCGCTCCCGAGCGGCGTGTTTTTGTTGGAGGAGAACGCATGCGGCCCGGTGGCACTCAGACAAAGCGCGGCGCCGCGGTGCGCATACGACGCCGACTGGGCTTGGCGCCGCGGGCGTACGCACTGCTATCGTGCTCGCTGGTGCTGGTCATAGCTGGCGTTTCTGCCTATGGCATGACCGTGCCGTCCATGATGCAGGCGCATGCCGCACGCGAACCGCGCGTGGGGCATGAGGTCAAAAGCGATCTGGGCACCACGACTGGATATGCTTGGGCAAGTGTGGTCGGGCATATTGTGTTTGGCACCGACGATGCGGACGGCGCCGAGGCCCCGGACAACGAAGTCACGCTTGCCAATGGCAAAACCATCGTGCTCACCAACACCAAGATCATCGATCGATTGTCCAACAATAGCGTGGCGGCAACGGTGAATAAGGTCGAGCAGCAAAAGGAGCAGGACGCCCAGCAGTCCGGAAAGCCCGGTAGCTCGGATACTTCTGGCTCCGGCTCGGATTCATCGAGTTCGGGCGGCGGCTCTGGGTCGGGTTCCTCTACCGGAGGGCCTGGAAACGGCGGCTCGACGGGCGGCAACACTGACAACGATGCAAACTCCGGCGGCCTTTCCGCTGCTGAGGAAGAGAGCATTCACAGTTGGCTTGTGACCAAGTACAACATGCTCGACGGCTATGTTTCTCGTGCCAATGACGTGGTCTCGACCTATAACTCTACGGGAGATCCCAGGCCGTGCGACAGCCTGGTCGGGGAGATGTTTGTCATTCGAGCCGAGTTCGGTCGTCAGACATTCTCGCCCCGGTCAAGGTGGTATCAGCAGTATGCCAATCTGTGGGGCTGTTACACCAACCTATGTCAATGGGTCGGCCATTACGGCGATGATGACGTCGCGCTCGGTAACTTCAACAATAACGTGGCGGCGCTTGCCCTATGATGACCGATCTTGCATCCACCACACCACAATCGCTCGGTCGCGATCCCATGGTCGGCCTGCGCCTGGCGCGTGTCGACGGGTTTGAGCCGGCCATTGCGCTCGGTCAGGACGAACTGCCTGCCTATCTGCGTCGTTTTACGATACTGTTTGCCGACGATGCCACCATGCGCCGTGGCGGTATCGGCCGCGTGACGCGTGCTGTCAACGCCCAAGGCGAGGCCGTGGCACTCAAACAGCTCATCTTGCCGACGCGCGATGAGTTTGACGACGATGCCGCCCATGAGTCGCTGGTCGCCAAGTTCAAAGCGGCATTTCGCGAGGAATATGAATGCCATCGCGCCCTTTCGGGCCTTAAGGGCTTTCCTCGCCTCTATGGCTGGGGCGAGGTTGATGGTGTGCCTGCAATTGTCATGGAATGGGTCGAGGGCGAGACGCTCGCCCGCTTGCGTTCGCGACTCGCCGTGGACGATGCCGGACGCCTGTCGCCGCTTGTGGCGGCGCGTCTGGGTCGCGACCTGTTCGATCTGCTCTGCCGTATGAGCCTGGTGGGTGAGGGCTTTGTCCATCGCGATATCTCGCCCGCTAATATTATGGTGCGCACGGCGCGTCTACCGCTTGACCGGCAGCTTGCCGAGGGCACCTTTGACCTGTGCCTGATCGACTTTGGCTCGTCGCTGGCGCTTGAGCCTGCGTCGGCCGTGGCCGGTACCGGCGGCAAGGCATCCTTTACCGAGCGCTATGCCACGCTGCGTCGCGCGACGGTTGCCTATGCCCCGCCCGAGATGCTCACCGACGATATTCCCGATCTGCGCGCTTTGCGTATGTCGCCGGCGATCGACGTCTATGCCGCGGCAAGCACGGTTTACGAGCTCATTGCCGGCGTCGCGCCATACGAAGCCGCGCCGAGCACTTCGGGCACCTCGGGTTCGCGCAAAAAGACGCGCGACATCGCGAGCCCCTACCGTCTCAAGATGGACACGCGGCCCGACTATCCCATTGGTGCCCATGCGCCCGGTTGTGATTTGACTCAGCTGCTTCGTCGTGAGCCCGATGTGGCGCTCGCCGCGGCCGAGCAGGCCCAGCAGCTAGGGCTTGAGCCGGATTCCGAAGAGCTACGCGATGCGCTGGCGTTTGTCGATGCCCAGCTGTTCGACGTGGTGATGGCCTGTCTGTCCAGCCATCAAAAAGATCGTCCCGAGCCGGCGGCGGTCGAGGCGGCGCTCTCAGCGTTTTGTGACCACTATGCGCAAAATGTCGGCCGTTCGCTCCGCGGCGAGCCGCTCACGCCGTGCCCCATGGATGCGTCTGGCCGCGCGGTTCGTCGCGCGCTGATGGTCGGCGCGACGGTCGTCTGTGGCGTGGTTTGGGCTGTGATCGTGGTTTCGGCCGCGCTGCTGGCGTCGGGCGCTCGCGTGACGGCGACTTTGGGATCGCTCGTGTGGTCTGGGTCGCTACCGGGTATTATTGCCGCACTGGCGTTGGCGCTGCCAGGCATAGCCGGCGTTGCCGCGGGGGCGCTTGCGCGCGATCGGCGCTCGGGCTTCCTGCAGGGTGTGCTTGCGCTTTCTGCCTGCGAGGTTCCGGTGCTGGTTGTGGCTGCATGTAGCGTATTTTCCCAACGCGCCGTGATGGGCGGCCTTGTTGCCGCTCTGGTTGCAACCTATACGCTTACGTGGTTTTTGCTTGCGATGGGCTTTGCCTTTGAACTTCCCGTTTCGGCACCACGACGCACAAAAGCCCAGATGGCGACTCCGCTTGCCGGTGGAGCCGCAGCTGCCCGTACTTTTGGCGGACCTGTCGAAGTATCGTCCGATTCTATTTCTACGACTAAGGAGGCCTAGGTCATGGCATCTCAAGTTGAGCTCACCCCATGCGGGGCCATGTTTGACATCTTTAAGCGCGCGGCGCATCTGAGCCATATCGAGCTGTGCGGCTTGGTGCTTTCGTCCCGTCCGCTCGCCGACGGCCGCAGCCCACAGAGCCGAGCCGCCGATCGCTCTTGGGTTTCCCGCTTTATCGTTCGCGCGCCGGTCGGCACGCTTCAGCATCGCTACTTTGCCGAATACGGTACCTCGGCTGCGCGTATTATGTCGCAACTGGCCCTGCGCCAGCGCAATCCCATGGACTCCACGGCTGTGATCAATATGGTGTGCGGTCCTGCAGGTGAACCGATGGTACGCGCGCTCGAAGAGTGCCACCAGGACACGAATCTCTATCGCAACGCGCTCGATCGCCTGTCCCAGGCGGCGGAACTCATGCCCGCCGAGCGCGCCGAGGCCGTGCTGGTGCTGTTTGTCGCCGTCGGTTGTTCGGCGGATGTGCGGTCCTCGGTGAACTATGCCATCGACTACGCGCACGCGACCTGTGGCGGAGGCACATCCACGCCGCGTTCGCTTGGCATGTCGATGACCGCGGGCGAACGCGAACCCGCCCCGGCGCACCCCTTGGGCTTGCTGCGCGTACAAAACAGTTTTGTCGTGAGCGCCCCGCGCTGGATTCAGCCGAGTGAGCAGGGTGTTGAGATTGGCGCGCTGGCCACTGGCGAGGGCGATATTACCGACGTCGGCGACGATGTCTCGGCCCGCCATGCCCATATCTGGTGCGATGCTCAAAATATCTGGCACGTCGAGGACTTGTCGTCCACCAACGGAACCGTGGTGGTAAACGGGGCCACGCGCGTCTGCATTCAGGTCGAACCCGGCCGTTCCGCCCAACTCAATCCCGGCGACGAGCTCAAGCTCGGCGAATCCACTACCTACGCCATTCTCTTCGGTGCCCTCTAGCCGGCAGATAGGGACGTTCCTTTTCTGCCGGCACTTGGGGACACTCCTTGGCGCACCAGAGCCGGTCGCCCAGGGATGGAGGGGCCATTTTGGCCCTTGGCAGTCACCCAAGGTAAACCTTTACCGCCCGCCTATATTTGCCGAAATTACACTTGACGGCGGGGTACAATAAACCCGCATGCGGATTTCCGTTGCGGGCGCTTCCCATCGCCGGGGCGTGCCCGGGAGCATCCGGCATGCGGCCTTTGCGGCGCTCGGTCATGTGCAAGACGGGTAGCTGGGCTTGTGGAGCGCGTGCAGCCCTCCTCGCCTCGGCATGCCTTCTCTCCACGCCATGTACCTGCTGCTGAGCCTGCCTGCCAGATGATTGGAAGCAACAGCGAAAATCCCATCACGCCAACATCCCGGCGATCGCCGGGGCCTGTATACCTATATGAGAGGAGAGGGGTATATGGCGCGTAAGTTTAAGTCTATGGACGGCAACGAGGCGGCCGCATATGTTTCGTATGCGTACACCGAGGTAGCGGGAATCTATCCCATTACGCCGTCCAGCCCGATGGCCGACCATGTCGACCAGTGGGCGGCCCAGGGTCGCAAGAATATCTTCGGCACCCCGGTCAAGGTCGTCGAGATGGAGTCCGAGGCAGGTGCAGCCGGTACCGTTCACGGTTCGCTGGGCGCCGGTGCTCTGACCACCACCTACACGGCTTCTCAGGGTCTGCTCCTGATGATCCCGAACATGTACAAGATCGCGGGCGAGCAGCTCCCGGGCGTCTTCCACGTCTCCGCGCGTTGCGTCGCTTCCCACGCCCTGAACATCTTTGGCGATCACTCCGACGTCATGGCCTGCCGCCAGACCGGTTTCGCCATGCTCGCCGAGGGCAACGTCCAGGAGGTCATGGACCTCTCGCCGGTGGCTCACCTTGCCGCCATCGAGGGTAAGACCCCGTTCCTTAACTTCTTCGACGGCTTCCGCACCAGCCACGAGATCCAGAAGGTCGCCATGTGGGACTACAAGGATCTGGCCGAGATGTGCGACATGGACGCCGTCCAGGCTTTCCGCGACCACGCGCTCAACCCTGAGCACCCGCACACCCGCGGCAGCCACGAGAACGGCGATATCTTCTTCCAGAACCGTGAGGCCTGCAACAAGGTCTACGACGAGCTTCCCGCCGTCGTCGAGGGCTACATGAAGAAGATCAACGAGAAGCTCGGCACCGATTACGGCCTGTTCAACTACTACGGCGCTCCCGATGCCGACCGCGTCGTCGTGTGCATGGGCTCCTTCTGCGACGTGCTCGAGGAAGTCATCGACTACCTCAACGCCCACGGCGAGAAGGTCGGCCTGGTCAAGGTCCGTCTGTTCCGTCCGTTCTCCATCAAGCACTTCGTCGACGTTCTCCCCGAGACCGTCCAGAAGATCGCCGTTATGGACCGTACCAAGGAGCCGGGTTCCATCGGCGAGCCGCTCTACCAGGACGTCGTCTCCGCTCTCTACGAGGCCGGCAAGACGGGCATCAAGGTCGTCGGCGGCCGTTATGGCCTGGGCAGCAAGGACACGCCTCCCGCGTCCGCGTTCGCTGTCTTCGAGGAGCTCAAGAAGGACGAGCCCAAGCGCGAGTTCACCATCGGCATTGTCGATGACGTGACCAACCTGAGCCTGCCCGAGGCCGAGGATGCGCCCAACACCGCAGCCCCCGGCACCATCGAGTGCAAGTTCTGGGGTCTGGGTGGCGACGGTACCGTCGGCGCCAACAAGAACTCGATCAAGATCATCGGCGACCACACCGACAAGTACGTCCAGGCCTACTTCCAGTACGACTCCAAGAAGACCGGCGGCGTCACCGTCTCGCACCTGCGCTTCGGTGATTCCCCGATTCGCTCGCCGTACTACGTGACCAAGGCCGACTTTGTCGCCTGCCATAACCCCAGCTACATCGTTAAGGGCTTCAAGATGGTCCGCGACGTCAAGCCGGGCGGCACCTTCCTGGTCAACTGCCAGTGGAGCGACGAGGAGTTCGCCGAGCACATGCCCGCCGTGGCCAAGCGCTACATCGCGAACAACAACGTCAACGTCTACCTGATCGACGCTATCGACCTGGCCGCTAAGGTCGGCATGGGCAAGCGCACCAACACGGTGCTCCAGTCCGCCTTCTTCGCGCTGGCCAAGGTCCTGCCCGCCGAGGATGCCCTGCAGTACATGAAGGACGCGGCTACCAAGTCCTACATGAAGAAGGGCCAGGCTATCGTCGACGCCAACCACAAGGCCATCGATGCCGGCGCTACCGCCTTCCGTAAGTTCGAGGTTCCGGCCGACTGGGCTACCGCCGAGGATGCCGCTCCCGTCGAGCTCTCCGAGGAGACCAAGTCCGCTATCGCCCAGCAGGTCAAGAACCTGCTCGAGCCCATCGATCGCATGGACGGCGACAGCCTGCCTGTTTCCGCCTTCGTCGATTGCGCCGACGGCCAGTTTGAGCTGGGCGCCTCCGCATACGAGAAGCGCGGCGTCGCCGTGGTCGTTCCCCACTGGGACGAGACCAAGTGCATCCAGTGCAACCAGTGCGCCTATGTGTGTCCGCATGCCACCATCCGTCCGTTCGCGATGACCGAGGACGAGGCTGCCGCCGCGCCCGAGGCTACCCGCACGCTTGACGCCATGGGCCCCAAGGCCAAGGGCATGAAGTTCACCATGGCCGTGTCCCCGCTCGACTGCATGGGCTGCACCAACTGCGTCAAGGTTTGCCCCAAGGGCGCCCTCGAGATGGTTCCCACCGAGCAGGAGATGGACCAGCAGCCCGTTTGGGACTACATGGTCGAGAACGTCTCCGAGAAGAAGGAGCTCATCGCGGCCAACGTCAAGGGCAGCCAGTTTAAGCAGCCCTACCTGGAGTTCTCCGGCTCCTGCGCCGGCTGCGCCGAGACCGCCTATGCACGTCTGGTGACCCAGGTCGCCGGCGACCGCATGTTCATTTCCAACGCCACCGGCTGCTCCTCCATTTGGGGCAACCCCGCTGCCACCGCTCCTTACTGCAAGGACAAGGACGGTCACGGCCCGGCGTGGAACAACTCCCTGTTCGAGGACAATGCCGAGCACGGTCTGGGCATGGCCGTTGGCTACGAGGCCGTTCAGAAGAAGCTGATCGCTGCTACGCAGGAGATCATCGCCGCTGACGGTCCGTCCGACGAGCTCAAGGCCGCCGGTCAGGCTTGGATCGACTCCGTCAACGACGCCGAGGCCTCTAAGACCGCTGCCGCCGCCTACGTTGCCGAGCTCGAGAAGTGCGGCTGCGACGCCTCCAAGGCGATCCTCGCCGACAAGGCTTACCTCACCAAGAAGTCCTTCTGGATCTTCGGCGGCGACGGTTGGGCCTACGACATCGGCTTCGGTGGCCTGGACCACGTCCTGGCTTCCGGCCACAACGTCAACGTCTTCGTCTTCGACACTGAGGTCTACTCCAACACCGGCGGTCAGGCCTCCAAGGCCTCGAACCTGGGCCAGGTCGCTCAGTTCGCCGCTGCCGGTAAGGTGACCAAGAAGAAGTCCCTGGCCGAGATCGCTATGAGCTATGGCTACGTCTACGTGGCGCAGGTCGCCATGGGCGCCAACCCGGCTCAGACCCTCAAGGCCATCCATGAGGCCGAGGCCTACGACGGCCCGTCCCTCATCATCGGCTACAGCCCCTGCGAGATGCACTCCATCAAGAAGGGCGGCATGCAGAACTGCCAGGCCGAGATGAAGAAGGCTGTCGAGTGCGGTTACTGGAACCTCTTCCGCTTCAACCCCGAGGCTGCTGCCGGTAAGAAGTTCTCGCTCGATTCCAAGGAGCCCGCGGGCGGCTATCAGGAGTTCCTGATGAACGAGGCCCGTTACGCTTCGCTGACGCGTTCCTTCCCCGAGCGCGCCGAGGAGCTCTTCAAGGAGAACGAGCAGGCCGCTATGGACCGCTACGCTCACCTGCTGAAGCTCAAGACGGTGTACAACGAGGCCTAGGTCTCCCACCGCAGGATCTGAGGGCTGACCTTCGCGGACGCCCTCGGACATGAAAGAACCCCCGCTGCGCACTACGTGCGGCGGGGGTTCTTTCGTCCTGCGGAGTGTCCGCGAAGGTCAGCCCTCAGATCCTGCTACGACTACGTCCTCGGATTGTGTGGGCGGATGAAGGACGTAGTTGGCGGGTATTCCGTCCCTTTCGCTGTTTCGCGGCTTTGCCGCGAAACCTCGCGCCACTTTGGGGATGGATGGGGGACTTGGCTGTTGCCGCCTTTTCGGAGCTCTTCTTTATTCCTTATGCTGGATGAAAAGCCCCTTGTTCTTGCAGGGGTGCATACTCGACTTATATGTGCATAGAATCTCGTATAGTGCGAGTAAGATATTGCGCTGTCTGTTTTGTGTTTAGCAGAGATGTAGTTTGCATAATCCGACATAATCCTCGCTTCATTTAAATAAAGTCGCACGTAAATTACGTAGATATGTCTGAGCTGGAGTTCTGTACGCTGAGCGGATAAAAACGACCGTTCACCGTTCCGCTATTTTCAAAATGAATAAAATGAGCGATAAAGAGAATATAAACCTTAATAAACTCGCGTATCGCACGGACGCGGGTTATTAATGGGTTGTAGGCCTTTTACAGAAAGGATTCCAGCAATGTCTAAGCCTCTTGGCAAGCCCGATCGTATTGTCGTCGCCCTTGGCGGCAACGCCCTCGGCAACAACCCCGTCGAGCAGATCGAGGCCGTGAGCAACACCGCCCACGCTCTCCTCGGTCTCATCGAGCAGGGCAATGAGATCATCATCACCCACGGCAACGGCCCGCAGGTCGGCATGATCCAGAACGCCTTCGCCGCTGCCCACGATGCCATCGGTACCCCCGAGATGCCGCTGCCCGAGTGCGGCGCCATGTCCCAGGGCTACATTGGTTATCACCTGCAGCAGGGCATCGGCCGCGAGATGCACAAGCGCTATAAGCGTTGGCACGCCGCCACCGTCGTCACCCAGATCGAGTGCGACCCCGACGATCCCGCGTTCAAGAACCCGACCAAGCCGATCGGCCCCTTCTACACCGAGGAGCAGGCCAAGGAGTTCATGGCCGAGGATCCCTCCAAGGTCTTCGTCGAGGATTCCGGCCGCGGCTGGCGTCGCGTCGTCGCTTCCCCCGATCCCAAGAAGATCGTCGAGGCCGACTCCATCCTCAACCTGCTCGACAACGAGTTCATCGTCATCGCCTGCGGTGGCGGCGGCATCCCCGTCGTCCGCGACTACGAGAACAAGGGCTGCTACAAGGGCGTTCCCGCCGTCATCGACAAGGACCTGGGCGGCGAGCTGCTGGCCGAGGACTGCGACGCCGACGTCCTGTTCCTGCTGACCGCCGTCGAGCATGTCGCCATCAACTTCGGCAAGCCCAACCAGGAGGAGCTCGAGGACATCACCGCCGACGAGGCCGAGCGCCTGGCCGACGAGGGCCAGTTCGGCAAGGGTTCCATGGAACCCAAGGTCCGCGCTGCCATCAAGTTCGCTCGTTCCCGCAAGGGCCGCACCTGCATCATCGGCGCCCTGGACAAGGCTGCCGAGACCATGGCCGGCCTCTCCGGTACCCGCATCCACGAGTAGTCTCTACTCTGTTGCCTCTCTCGTGGGCGCCAGGCAAAGCGCCCGCAAACTAGCCTCTCTTCATGAGCCCCGCAGTCCGCTCCGGCTGCGGGGCTTTTGCTATTCACCTAGTCATTGGGGACGTTCTTAAATGACTAGTAGTAGGCCCACATGGCTTCGATTTCGTTGAGGACTTCTACGACGCCCCAGCGGCGGGCGCTGCGGCTGGCCGAGTTGGGATCGAAGACTCCAATCTGATCGGCGTCGTCAATACCGTAAAGCACAATGTAGTGTCCAACGCTGGTAAAGGTGCCCGGCCGAACGGCGGCGATGACGGGCGCTCCCGAACGCAGCGCCTGAGTGATGGAGCTGCGATCGATATGGAGTTCCGTTCCGTTAAGTCCCAACTGCCACGCGCCACTCGTCATAAACGACCATTCGGTTGCGCCGGTGGGGGCGTAATTGCCCGCCTCGGAAAGCGCGCACATATCGACGGGGGTCATATTGGTGCGTCCCGTCTTAAAGATGTAGACCATGGTGAGGCACGTGGGCCCGCAGGCATTTTGGCGGATGGTGCCGCCGGCGTAAGGCAGCTCCGACCACGCAGGGTCGATCTGATAGATATGGGGCATCGTGCCGGCTTGCCATTGCGAGCGTGGGGTCGAAAAGGCGAAAGAATAACCGGGTGCGACGGGGGCCTTGAGCAGCTTGTCCTCGGCGGTGGGCTCGAGACCGGCCGACCCGTGGGACATACAGGAGCTCATAAGCACAAAGACCAGACAGGTAAGGATAGAGCACAGTGCGAGGCGAAGTCGACGAGCCGACAGGGCGGGGGCATTCGCGTGCGATGTCGAGCGGTAGGGCTTGCCGTCGCGTCCGCCTTGGGGATGCGAAAAGAAGCGGTTGGTATGGATGCCGGGCTGACGTGCGCCGTTGCGCCGCAGTTGCGGAACCTCGGCCTGACGCTGTCGAGTGCGCGCGCCCAAGCGGCTATCTTGCTGCGCGCTTGTGCCCGTGCTCAGACGGCCACTCTGCCGTGTTCTGCTTGACTGCTGCCGAGACGAAGGCCTGGGTTGCTCTTGGAGGCGTTGCGGATTGCTGCTCGTGGCACTTCTGGGCGTAGGCGTGGTACGGCCAGCAAGGCGAACGCTTTGTCGCCGTTGATCACCGTCGTTGTATCCGTATGCCATTCGTACCGCCTTGTCTCATGTATAACCTGTCCATCCTACAAAAAAGATGTGCAACAAATGGGTCTGCGCGTCAAAAGCTCGGTAAACGGTACGAAAGGCGCAAAACACACGGCCTCAAAATCATCTCGATATGCGTCCGATGAGCGTACGCCCGTCGGGCGGGCGGCAACAATGAGCGGCAAACCGTGCCGTTCGTCCCAAAAACGGCGCCGCTCGTTTTGCAGTTCTGCCTTCGGTCGAGCTACAAGCGGAGCTGCTGCGCCAAGGCCGTATTGTAAAGCTACGAAATAAAAGAGCGCGGCAAAACGGACCGCGCAAGGGGTGACGTCAAGGGGCGTCAAAAAGGAAAGGAGGGGAACAATGGCGGACAAGAACGCAGAGGTTGCAGTCGAGGATAACGGCGGCATGAAGAAAACGCTCTCGCTCTGGAACTTCTTCACCATCGGTTTCGGTGCCATCATCGGTACCGGTTGGGTTCTGCAGGTCGGCGACTGGATGGTCGTGGGCGGCGGTCCCGTTCCCGCTATGATCGCATTCCTCTTGGGTGCAATCTTCCTCGTGCCCGTCGGAGCTGTTTTCGGTGAGCTCACGGCTGCTATCCCCATCTCGGGCGGCATCGTCGAGTATGTCGATCGTAGCTTTGGCCGTACACTGAGCTACATCACCGGATGGCTTTTGGCCCTGGGCAACGGCATCCTGTGCCCGTGGGAGGCCATCGCTATTTCGACCCTCGTGTCCGAGATGTTCGGCAGCCTGCCCGGCCTTGAGTGGCTGCGCGCCGTCAAGCTCTACACCATCCTGGGGGCCGACGTCTACCTGTTCCCGACGCTGATCGCGCTCGGCTTTGCAGTCTACGTCATCTTCCTCAACTTCCGCGGTGCCAGCTCGGCCGCCAAGCTCCAGGCCTTCCTGACCAAGGCCCTGCTCTGCGGCATGCTGCTCGCCATGGGCGTCTCGCTGTTCACCGGCTCGCCGGACAACGCCATGCCCGTGTTCTCCCAGGTCACCGGCGCTGGCGGCGGCAAGGCCGCTACCGAGGGCGCCAGCCTGTTCGCCGGCATCGTGTCGGTCCTGGTTCTGACCCCGTTCTTCTACGCCGGTTTCGACACCATTCCTCAGCAGGCTGAGGAGGCAGCCGAGGGCCTCAACTGGAACAAGTTCGGCAAGATCATCTCCCTGGCCCTGCTGGCCGCCGGCGGCTTCTACATGGTCTGCATCTACTCGTTCGGCACCATTCTCGACTGGCATGAGTTTGTTAAGAGCCCGGTTCCCGCGCTTGCCTGCCTCAAGGGCATCAACATGCTTCTGTACCTGGCCATGCTCGTCATCGCCACGCTTGGACCCATGGGCCCGATGAACTCCTTCTACGGCGCCACGAGCCGCATCATGCTCGCCATGGGCCGCAAGGGCCAGCTGCCCGAGCAGTTCGCCGAGGTCGACCCCAAGTCCGGCGCTCCCAAGCTCGCCTGCGTCGTTCTGGGCGTCATCACCGTCGTCGGTCCGTTCCTGGGCAAGAACATGCTCATCCCTCTGACCAACGTGTCGGCTCTCGCCTTCATCTTCTCCTGCGGCATGGTCGCCCTCGCTTGCCTGCGTATGCGCTTCACCGAGCCCGACCTGCCTCGTCCCTACGAGGTGCCCGGCGGCAAGTTTGGCATCTGCCTCGCCATCGCTGCCTGCGCCATCATCATCGGCCTGCTCGTGATTCCGTTCTCTCCCGCCTCCCTCAACATGGTGGAGTGGAGCATCGTGATCGGCTGGTTGGCTATTGGCCTGGCCCTCATGGCTTTCACCAATTCCCGCAAAAAGTAACGCCGAGCCGGGGCGGATCGGGTGCGCGGAATCCTCTCTTCCGCGCACCGAACCCGGCGCCACTTGGGTAGCTTTGTGAGGCCTTAACCCAACACGGCCTCGCCCACTATATGGATCCATAAGGAGGAACCATGTCCACTAAGTATGCAATCGTTGGCGGTAAGCTCATCGACGGTACCGGTGCCGAGCCGGTCGAGAACTCCCTCGTTCTCGTCGACGACAACGGCAAGATCGAGTACGCCGGTGTTATGCAGGACCTTCCCGAGGGCGCTGAGGTCATCGACGCCGCCGGCAAGACTGTCCTTCCCGGCCTGATCGACACCCACCTGCACTTCTCGGGCAACCTGACCGACGATGACACCGATTGGGTCATGCAGCCGCTCCTCGAGAAGCAGGCCGTCGCCGTCAAGCAGGCCTACGACTGCCTCACCCACGGCCTCACCACCGTCTGCGAGATCGGCCGCTTTGGTATCCAGATCCGTGACTGCATCGACAAGGGCGTCTTTAAGGGCCCGCGCGTTCTGGCCACCGGCCTTGGCTTCTGCCGCGTTGCCGGCCACGGTGACTCCCACCACTGCACCCAGGAGCTCAACAAGGAATCCCATCCCTGGGGCGACCAGGTCGACGGTCCTTGGGATCTGCGCAAGGCCGTCCGTCGTCGCCTGCGCGAGAACCCCGATGCCATCAAGATCTGGGCTACCGGTGGCGGCATCTGGCGCTGGGACTCCGGTCGCGACCAGCACTACTGCTCCGAGGAGATCCAGGCCGTAGTCGAAGAGGCCAAGATGGTCGGCATCCCCGTGTGGAGCCACTGCTACAACAATCACGCCGCTGCCTACGATTCCGTTCGCTTTGGCTGCGAGCAGCTGATTCACGGCTTCGATATCGATGAGCGCACCATGGACCTCATGGCCGAGCAGGGCACCTTCTTCACCCCGACGATCGCCTTCCTGCCCACCTGGTACGCCACCTATCCGCCCGTCTACGTCCCCGAGCTGCACGACAAGTACGAGGGCACCCTGGTCGAGAAGGAGCTGCAGCGCAACTACGACTGCCTGCGCGAGGCCAAGAAGCGCGGCGTCGTCATGACGATCGGCTCCGACTCCTTCTCCTTCGTCACCCCGTACGGCACCTGCTCCATCGAGGAGATGTACGAGTTCGTCGACAAGATCGGCTTCACCCCGGTCGAGACCATCACCTGTGCCACCCTCAACGGTGCCAAGATGTGCCACATCGAGGACGAGACCGGTTCCATCGAGGCCGGCAAGTGCGCCGACCTGCTGGTCGTCAACGGTGACGTCGCCGCCGACATCCACGTGCTCAACACCGACAACATGGACGTCATCATGAAGGACGGCTGGATTGTCGAGGCTGGCACCTTCGGCGAGGCAAACAAGTACAGCGCCTAAGCTACCGTTCATCGATGGCTTGATGTAAAATACAGTATTTGATTGCATAATGCAATGGAGAGGGTCGCTTGCGGCCCTCTTTATTGCTATGGGGTGCGTCAGTAAGAAGGAGATGACGGTGGATCTCAATAGGCTGATTCTGGGCAAGAGCTACAACTCTACCAAGGTCTTTCGTACCGCTCAGCATGTGGTTCAAGCCATCTTGCTCGGTATTGTCGTTCCGCTGCTTATCCTGCTGCTCATCTGGGATCTAACCGATAATCCCAATCCCGTTCCGGCCGTTGTCGTCATTGCCGGCTTGGTCATGCTGTGCTTCTTCTTCTCGTACGTCTTTGTCGTTCCCGACGACCTCACATCGAGCGCTACCGACCGCACGCTCGCCATCGCGTCGAAAATATTCGCCTACACGTCGCGCGGCCTTACGCCCGAAGCTGCCCTGGGCGCCTCTAAGATCATCCTGTCCGAAACTATCGCCTCTGCCATCTGCTTTACCGACGGCAAGCAGGTGTTGGCAAGCTGGGGCGAGGACTCGGCAAAATGCCCCGCGGGCACCCCGGTGGTGCTGCGGACCACGCTCAATGTGATCAACAGCGGTGAGCAAAGCGTGTTCTCGCGCGATGCCTTGACCGAGACGGGTGGCTACTTTCCGCGCCTGCGCGCCGGTATTGTCGCACCGCTTACCGTGCGCGGGCATTGCGTGGGCACGCTCGAGCTGTATTATCCCCGTCTGAGCAGCATCGATATGCGCCAGACGGCGCTTGCCTCGGGCTTTGCCGACCTCATTTCCACGCAGCTTGCAAGCTTTGAGCTCGAGCGCCAGGACGAGCTTACGGCCCGCGTGGAGCTGCGCGCCTTGCAATCGCAGGTCGATCCTCATTTTCTATTCAATACCATCAGCACCATCGTGTCGCTCGTACGTACCGAGCCGGACAAGGCCAGGTCGCTGCTGATCGACTTTTCCAATTACTACCGTCAGACGCTTTCTGATTCCGATACCCTCACAACGCTCGAGCACGAGGTGGAACAGGGTACTCGTTATATCAATCTTATGCAGGCCCGGTATGGCGACGGTCGTCTGCGCGTCTCGGTCGATATCGACTTTGAGGTGCGCGATTGCATGGTGCCGCCGTTTATCTTGCAGCCGTTGCTCGAAAACTGCATCAAGCACGCGCAGCGCGAGACCGAGCCGCTTTCTATTCACGTTAGGGCTTTCGAGACCGATGACGGTTTGGAGATCATCGTCGAGGACGACGGCATCGGTATGAGCGAAGAGGTCTGCGCACATCTGTTTGAGCAGCATCGCCTGGAGGAGCCCGAGAGCATTACCGCCGACGGCTCCGTCAAGCGAGGTTGCGGCCTGGCGCTCTTCAACGTGCTTCAGCGCATCCATTTCTTTTACGGAGAAGATTCCGGCATGCGCGTGAAGTCCCAGGAGGGCGTGGGAACGCAGGTCATCGTCGAGCTGAACGGCGAGCCGCATGAGCCCGCGCCGTTGACGGCGTAGCACGCGGTTGGATTGAGAGAAAAAGAGGGGAAGCACATATGTCCGAAGGCTGGAACATCTTGGTGGTTGATGACGAGCCTCCCATTAGGGCTGAGCTACGCTATCTGTTGGAAAAGGATGCGCGTGTGGGCCAGATTGCCGAGGCGGGCAATGTCACCGAAGCCGTGGAGTCGATTCTGTCGAACAAGCCCGACGTGCTGTTTTTAGACATTACCATGCCCGGTCGCTCGGGAATTGAGCTTGCCGAGACGCTGCAGAACCTAAAGACGCCGCCGGTGGTTGTGTTTGTGACGGCGTTTGCCGAGTTTGCCGCCGATGCGTATAACCTCGATGCGGTCGACTATGTCGTCAAGCCGGTCGAGGACGCACGCCTGTCAAAGGCACTCGACAAGATCGAGGCAGCCTTGGGTGCCCGTCGTGTTATCCATGCTCCGCGCCAGCCTTTGCGTCTGACGGTGGACCGCGGGGGCAAAAAGGTGTTCATTCCCGCCGCAGACGTCTGCTACTTTGAGGCGCGCGCCGATTTTTGCAACGCCATCTGCGCCGAGGGAACGTACCTGATCAATGAGTCGATCTCTTCGCTCGAGCGTCGCTTGGACTCCGAGGGCTTTATTCGCGTTCATCGCAGCTACCTAGTCAATTTGGAAGACGTGCACAATGTTGAGATTGGCTCTACGGGTCTTATGGAGCTCAGGCTCGATCGCGTAACCTCGACGGTGCCCGTGTCCCGCCGTCGCGCTGCCGAGGTTAAAGCACACTTGGGGCTTGCGTAGACGGTCTGCGTGCCGTCGTTTGCCATCACAGGTTTGGCATGGGCGCGCGGTGGGCATAATGGGTGGCATCGAATGAAATCGAAAGGATCATTATGCCCGCGCTTATCACCCATCATCTGTTTGGCGAGGAAAGCATCGACCGTCTTCCGCAGGGCGTCATCACGTCCGATGAAGAGCGCATTGCCTTTATCTTGGGCAACCAAGGCCCCGACCCGTTTTTCTTTCACATTCTGACACCGCGTGTTTCCGACTGCACGCTGCTGGCGCAGGTCATGCATCGGTCGCGCATGTCTCGCCAGTTCGCGTGCCTGCGCGACGGCGTGTCGCATCTGCTGCCGCGCGACGCCAGCTTGGGTCGTGCCTTTGCGCTGGGCCTGCTGTCTCATTACGTGCTCGACCGCAACGCCCACCCCTTTGTCTATGAGCAGCAGTTTGGCATCGTGGAGTCCGATTCAGAGCTTGAGAATTCGAGCAGTCAGGTCCATGCCGTGATCGAGAGCGACCTGGATGTACTGATGCTGCAGCTTAAACGCGATGGCGCTACGGTCGACGATTACCCGCCGGCGGGCGAGATCGTCACCACCGATCGCATCAATCGCGTGGCCGGCGTGCTGATGAGCTATGTTGCCGGACGCGTGTACGGCATTGACATTCCAGCGGGGGAGTATGGTGCTGCCGTTGCCAATATGCAGCGACTTTACCGCGCGATTGAGCCGGCCGGCTCCGCAAAGACGCGTGCGATCTCGCTGATTGAGGGCTTGGTGCACGACTACTCGCTGCTCGACGGCCTTGCCCATCGCGTGACGACGGAGCTGCCCGAGCGCACCGGTAACCTGGGCCATCTGACATGGAAGAATCCCTTTACCGACGAGGTCTCGAACGAGAGTTTCCCCGAGGTCTTTGATCGCGCGCTGGTCGATTACAAGTGCACGGTCGCACGTTTTATCGAGACCGGTGACATGGATGCCGTGACCGGTCACGTCAACTACAGCGGTCGTGTGCTCAATGCCGATGAGGAGTTCGACCGCGAGGAATAGGGCCCGTGCGTGCCCCTTTGCCGAATCCTTACCGGTGCTTCTGGACAATTGGGGTACGATGAACTAGCTGCATATCGGGCGAATACGAAGGGTCCCTGTCCATGAAATACACCAAGCTCGAGCGTAACTGGGTTATGTATGATGTGGGCAATTCGGCCCTCGTGCTGCTCAATACCTCGGTGGTGCCCATTTACTTTAACGCCATCAATACCGGTGCTTCCTCGGCCGACCTGGTGGTTGCCTGGGGCAATGCGCAGACGATTGCCTCGCTGGTCATCGCCATGCTCATGCCCATTCTGGGCGCGCTTGCCGACTACGCCGGCAACAAGATCAAGTTCTTCTTGGGCTTCTTCCTCACGGGCCTGGTGCTTTGCCTGGCGCAGGCTATCCCAATGTCCGCCATGGCATTTTTGACCGTGTACGTGCTGTGCACCATCGGCCTTAACTCTTCTATGACGTTCTACGACGCCATGCTGCCCGACATTACCACCGACGAGCGCATGGACGCCGTGTCCAGCTCGGGCTATGCCTGGGGCTACATCGGTTCCACCGTGCCGTTCGTCATCTGCCTGGCGCTCATCATGGGCGGCCCCGCTCTTGGCGTCCCCACCATGCTGGCAACGCGTCTGTCGTTTATCATCACTGGTGCCTGGTGGCTCATCTTTACTCTGCCGCTCATTCGCACCTATAAGCAAAAGTACGGTCGCGAGCGCGGTCCCGAGGACACCATCGGCCACATCGTGGGCGGTGTGTTCTCCGAGGTCGGACACACCATGCGCGAGATCGCCCACAACAAGACCGTGCTGGTCTACATGATCGCGTTCTTCTTCTATATCGACGGTGTGCACACGGTCATTTCCATGGCAACCAGCTACGGCTCGGCTTTGGGCATCGATTCGACGCAGTTGGTGCTGGCGCTGCTCGTTACGCAGTTTGTGGCCTTTCCGTCCGCCATCATCTACGGCAAGCTCGCCGGACGCGTGGGCACGCTCAACATGATCCTAGTGGCAGTCGCCGCCTACATGGGCATTGTGCTGTTCGCCGCGTTCTTCCTAAAGACCGCCTTTGAATTCTGGGTGCTTGCCATTATGGTCGGCCTGTTCCAGGGCGGCGTGCAGGCGCTTAGCCGTAGCTACTTTGGTCGCATTATCCCCAAGGAAAAGTCCAACGAGTACTACGGCTTCTTTGACATCTTCGGTCGCTATGCAAGCGTTATGGGCACCTTCCTGGTGTCGGTCGTCACCTCGCTGACCGGCAACCCGTCGCTGGGCGTCCTTTCCATTGGCGTGCTGCTGGTCGTTGGCTTTATGCTGCTGGTCCGCCTGTCCCGCATGACTCGGGCGGCAGAGCATGCCGCATAGGAGCGAGCGGCTATTGTGCCTGTCCACGGTACTCTTTTGGGGTTATCCGCAATAAACATTGCGACTTGCGAGCAATGATTTGCCCAAGTGGGTATGATGGAATCAGCTAGGTCGCGGGGCGTCGCCTGTGTTTGGCGGCGTCCCGTTTTTGTGTTGCAGGGAGGGTAAGGCATGAACGCCACAGTCGTGATTCCAACGTATTGGGCGGGCGATGACGCTTGCGCAAACGCCCCTGGCACCTATGACCATTCGACGCGACTCAACGCCGACAATCCCGAACTCGACCGCTGTCTGGCCTCGCTTGAGCAGGTACGTGACATCCCGCGCATCATCCTTTTGGTGGTCTGTCCCGTTTCTGCCACAGCCGATGTGTCGCTGCACGTGCACGAGATTGTCGATGCGCATCCCACGCTCAAGGTCACCGTTGTCACCAACACCCAGGCCTCGCATATCGCAGACCGGGTTGCTCAGATCGCGCCCAAGGGTTCGGGCGAGTGCGTGAGCCTGCGAGGCTACGGTGCCATCCGCAACATGGGGCTAGCCTGTGCCGCTGTGCTGGGGCATGACGCGGTTATCTTTTTGGATGACGATGAGACTGTCATCGACGCCGACTTTATGAAGCGCGCGACCTATGCGTTGGGGCAGCAGACGCGTCAGGGCTTGCCGATCTTGGTCAAGAGCGGTTATTTCTACGATCGCGACGGCTCGCCGCTGGCTCCCACGGACAAGGCGGGCATCTGCCATCGTTGGTGGACCAAGCGCATCGAGTTCAACCGTTGGATGAAAAAGGCGCTCTCGGGCACCCGCATCTCGCGCTCCAACTACGTGTGCGGCGGCCTAATGGCCCTGCACGCCCGCGCCTTTACGCGTGTGGCCTTTGACCCGTTTATCACCCGCGGCGAGGACTTGGATTACCTCTTTAACATGCGCATGTTTGGCTACGACGTGTGGTTCGATAACGAGTGGGCCGTGCGCCATCTGCCTCCGGAGTCCGAAAAGCGCTCACCGCGCTTTATGCAGGATGTATACCGTTGGTACTACGAACGGGCCAAGTTGACATTCGCCGCGCATCAAAAGGAGCTCATTCCCGTTACGGCGGCATCGCTCATGCCCTACCCGGGCCCGTGGATTTCGCGCGAGCTCGACGACCGCGTGCGCAAGACCGCTATGGTCCGCAGCGTGTTTACCCGCGAGCATGAGGGCTACCTGCGCATCTGGCGCCATGGTATCGACGAGGCAAAGGCCTATGCGCGCCAAAACGCTGCAAGCTACCTGCGTTTCCAGAGCTTTTGGCCCAAGATCATGGACGGGCTTTGGCGTGACGCACAACTGATCAGTATCCTGGAGGGGGCCGAATGATCGACCGCCGCGCCCAGCGCGATAGTTCAATATCAATCTTTCGCATCATTGCCGTTGCCTGCGCCATTTGCGTGCTGGTGTACTTTATTTTTGCCTTGGTGACCGGTATCGAGCCGATCGCCACGGTGATTGCCTGCGCGCTGCTGTGCATCTTTCTGTGCATCTTTATCTTTTTGACGCTCAATCCCGATTCGGTGCGCTCCCAGTACACCGAGGAGACGCTCTCGGTGGCCTCGGCCATGCTCGAGGACATTAAGGGCGGTCTGACGCAGGAGTCGGCGCGTTTGGTGTGCCGGCGCATTTTGCCCGAGACGCGCGCCATGACGGTGGCCATCACCGACGAGGGCAACGTGTTGGCCTGCACGGGCGAGTTTGAGGAAAAACTGCTGCCAGATTCTCCCATCCACACGCTTGCCACACGCTACGTTATCGAACATGGCATCGTGCAGTCGTTCAACCGTATGGTGGATGTCGTGGGCTCGGACGGCTCGCACAACCAAGTCCCCGCCGGCATTATCGCCCCCATCAAGGTGGGCGATCGTACCGTCGGCACGCTCAAGTTCTACTACAAGACCCCGCGCGCCGTCGACCGTACCCAGTACGCGCTTGCCTCGGGCTTTGCCGAGATCTTGTCCACACAGCTCGCCATCCACGAGCTCGAGGTGCAAAAGGAACTCACGGCGCGCGCCGAGGTACGTGCGCTGCAAGCGCAGATTAACCCGCACTTCCTGTTCAACACGCTGAACACCATTGCATCGTTTACGCGCACCGACCCGCTGCGGGCCCGCGAACTGCTTCGTGAGTTCTCATCGTTCTATCGTGCCACGCTCGACAACTCGGGATCGCTTATTCCGGTCTCGCGCGAGGTTGCACAGACCAAGCGCTACCTTACCTTTGAGAAGGCCCGCTTTGGCGAGGACCGCGTGCTTGCGACGTTCGATGTGTCCGAGGACGTGGAAGATACGCTGGTGCCGTCGTTCGTGATCCAGCCGATTGTCGAGAACGCCGTACGTCATGGTATGGGCGATGACGACGCCCTGAGGATCGACGTGACCGTTCACCAAGACGGCGAGGATGCAATCTTGATTGCCGTGGCCGATAATGGCGTGGGCATGGATGAGGGTACCGCCGCCAGACTGTTTGACGAGCGCTCTGCCCGTCCCGACGCCAGCTCTCCCCAGGGTGGCGGCGCCGGTGTGGCCATGCACAATATTTCGGAGCGCATCCATCGCTTTTATGGGCCGCACTCCTATACGCGTGTCGAATCGGCGCCGGGCAAGGGCACCAAAGTGCTCCTTCATCTTGATTTGTCAGAGAGCATCTTCGACATTCAAGAGTAAAATAAAAGGCTACGGGCTCAACGTCATGCGACGGATGCCCGGCGTAGTTAGTTGACGAAAGGTTTTATCCCTATGCTGCGTGCGATGATTGTGGATGATGAGGCGCCGGCCCGCTCGGAGCTTCGCTTCCTGCTCGAGCAAACGGGCAAGATCGGCACGATCACGGAGGCGTCGAGCGTCCGCTCCGCCATCGAGATGCTTATGGAAAGTCGCGTGGATGTCGTGTTTCTCGATATCTCGATGCCCGGTGCCTCGGGCCTGCAACTTGCCGAGGCGCTGCATAAGCTCAAAAATCCGCCGGCGATCGTGTTTGTGACTGCGTATAGCGACCATGCGGTCGAGGCATTCGACGTGGATGCCGTCGATTATCTGATGAAGCCGGTCGAGGAAGCTCGCTTGGATCGCGCGATCGAGAAGGTCATGCAACGCGCCAAGCCGGTTACGGACAGCAAGGTGACCATCGAGCGTATCCCGGTGGAAAAGGGCGGCCGCAAGGTGCTCATTCCCGTGGACGACATTCGCTTTATCATGGCCAAGGACGATTACTCCTGCATCTATACCGTCGATGATCGTTTTTTGTCGACGACCTCACTGGCGCAGTTTGAGGCCAAGCTCTGCGATTTTGGCTTCTTCCGTGTTCACCGCCGCTATATCGTCAACTTGGCGTGCGTCACGGACGTGGAGACGGTGCCCTCGGGCGCCATCCAGCTGGGCATTACGGGCGTCGACGAACGCGTGCCGGTTTCGCGCCGCCGCGTCGTGCCGCTCAAGAAGGCCCTGAGTCTCTAGCACACTGGCCCCGCAGCCCTGTAGACCCATCGTCTGCGGAGCCGTGGGGCCTTTTTTGTATGTATCTGCCGAATCATTTTTTGCGGAAGGGATCCCATGAACAGTGCAAGCGCCAAGCGCATCGACATCATCTCGGACACCCACGGCTATCTTTCGCCTGCGCTCTTGGATGAGCTTGAGGGCGCAGACCTGATCATCCACGCTGGCGACCTCACGTCAGAGATGGACTACGAGCACCTATGCACCATCGCCCCCGTGCGGGCCGTACTGGGCAACAACGATTACTACCGCGACTACGGTCCCGATGTAGACCGTCTTGCGCTCTTTACCTACGAAGGCCTCAAATTCGCCGTAGCCCACTACCGCGAAGACCTTCCGGTGGGATCCGTAGACGTAGCCATCAACGGCCACACCCACGTAACCAAAGAAGCCCAAGTGGGCCGTTGCTTAGTCCTCAACCCGGGCAGCGCCAGCTACCCCAGAGGCACCCGAGGCCCCACCATGGCCAGAATGCTCGTCAAAGACGGCAAGATCATAAGCACCAAGTTTATTGACCTAGACTAACCGCAACAAAAACGGGGGATGCAGATGCGTTCCCCGTTTCCATTTGAGCCAATGGCCGAGCTTCAACAAAAACCTTAGACAATCCCGCCGCGGAGAACGGGGCCGCCGAGCCGCGAAGCGGCGAGCAACAACAACGGATCGAACAATGTGACGGCAGGGAGGGTCTCCGGGGCCGGCGGGCGCGGGTTAAGTTTGTCGCGAGTTCCGCACGCAAAGGAAAGCACTTAATGTGCTTTCCGTCTTGCGCAGGACTGTAGAGCAGCAAATTTAACCCGCGCCCGCCGGCCCCGGAGACCCTCCCGGAGGGACCGAAAAATTTTTTCAAAAAAGTTGTTGCGCGTCGGACAGACTTCTGTGTATACTAATCCCCGCAGCGCACGCGAGCGGAAACAAACGCGAACGTCTGCCTGGGGAGTTAGCTCAGTTTGGTTAGAGCGCCGGCCTGTCACGTCGGAGGTCGCGGGTTCGAGCCCCGTACTTCCCGCCAACGCAATTAAAGCCACGTCTTCGGACGTGGCTTTTTGCGTTTGATGCACTTTGTTTCGATAGAACGATCGCCCTGGTGCATCTTCGCCCAGAATCCCTGCGCCTTCGGGAACGCGAGTAAAATCTAATAAGTATATCTGTCTAAACAACAGCTTTGTTGCGCAACACCTGTTCTACGAGACAGGGGGTTAGTTTATACTAAATTGCACTGTGCGCCGCATTTGATGCATTTCGCTCCAAGCGCGGCACTCAGTGGATATCCGATTTACCATTTGGATGTCCTGGCGGTCATTTAGCGTCTCGACACAAGCTCGGCCCCGGAGCTCGTTCGAGCTGTTCGTATTCCTTGAAAGGGGAAAAATGGACATATCGAGGAAGACTGATTACGCCCTTCGTATGCTGGCGATGCTTGCTGAGGATCCGGAGCGTTTGCTTTCTGTTCGCACCGCTGCCGAAGAGGTCAATGTCCCGTATTCGTTTGCCCGTTCGATTCAGCATGGTTTGGTCCAGGCCGGTATTGTGGAGAGCCTGCGTGGCGTCCACGGTGGCATGCGTCTCAAGGTCAGTCCGGACGACGTCACTATCCGCCAGGTCGTCGAGGCCGTTCAGGGCCCTATGGTTATGAACGACTGCACCGCCCCCGATGGTGACTGTGCGCGCATGGGCGCGTGCTGCTATCATCCCCTGTGGGCCGGAACCCAGGCGTTGATGCGCGACTACCTCGATTCCGTTTCGCTCGGCGATATCGTCGCCCATCGCCAGTTTCCGGCTGTCGATCCCAAGTTCGCCGATCGCGATGCGTTTCCCGAGTACGCTGCCTGCGCGTACGCTTGCCGGGAGGAATAGCGCCGCATAAGGAGTATAGCTATGATTCAGGACCCCTTTCGTTCGATGATTCGTTCGGAAGGGGTCTTGCGTTATCGCGACCTTCCGTGGCGCCGAACGCGCGACCCGTATATCATCTGGCTCTCCGAGGTCATGCTGCAGCAAACGCAGGTGCCGCGTGTGGAGGCGCGCATGCCGGTGTGGCTCGATCGTTTTCCGACCGTGCAGGCGCTTGCCCAGGCCGCGCCTTCCGATGTTTTGGACGCTTGGCAGGGCATGGGCTACAACCGACGCGCTCTGGCGCTTCATGGGGCCGCTCAGCGCGTTGTAGAGGACTGGGACGGGGAGTTTCCGCGTGAGACGCGTGACTTGGTCGCTCTGCCTGGTATTGGCCCGGCAACGGCGCAGGGTATCCGGTCGTTTGCGTTTGATCTTCCGGGCGTGTATCTGGAGACCAATGTGCGCACAGTCTTTCTGCATCACTTCTTTCCCGATGTACCGGCTGTTCCCGATCGCGAGCTGGTGCCGCTGATCCAAGCCGCCTGTCCGGCGGCTCCCGGTGCAGCGACCGACGAGATCGCTCCCTTTGCCGTGCCTCAAGACGATGCCGACACGCCGCGCGCGTGGTATTACGCATTGCTGGATTACGGCGCGTATCTTAAAAAGACACTGCCCAATCCGTCCAGGCGGTCGGCGGGCTATAGTCGTCAGTCCAAGTTTGAGGGCTCGCGCCGCCAAAAGCGCGCGCATATCGTGCGTATGTTGTTGGCAGCGCGCGATGGGCAGCCGGCGGGGATTACGCTTGCTGATGCCGTGGCGGGCGTTAACGAGATGGAAGCGGCGGCTGGGCGTGGGCCGGTCGAGCGCGACTTGATCGCGGGCATTCTAGCCGACCTGGAGCGTGAGGGCTTTTGCCGAGCTGAGGGCGATCGCTGGCTGAGCATCTAGCCTGTGCAAATCTGAAGAACAGGATTGTAAGGTTTAGATTTTCGGCATGAGGGCATCCTAAAGACGAGGCCGCTCGAAGCCTACGGGCGGCATGCGTTGAAGGGAAGTACACCTATGGATTTTGAGAATTCCCAAACCAAGAAGAACCTCGAGACCGCTTTTGCCGGTGAGTCCCAGGCACACACCAAGTATCGCTACTATGCCTCCAAGGCCAAGAAGGACGGCTACGTTCAGATCTCGAACATCTTTGCCGAGACGGCTGGCAACGAGTCCGAGCATGCCAAGCTGTGGTTTAAGTACCTGCACGACGGTGCCGTTCCGGGCACTCTGGACAACCTGCGTGATGCCGCGGCAGGCGAGAACTACGAGTGGACCACGATGTACGACGAGTTTGCCAAGACCGCCGAGGAGGAGGGCTTTGCCGAGATTGCCGCAAAGTTCCGTGGTGTCGCCGCCGTCGAGAAGGCCCACGAGGAGCGCTACAACAAACTCGTCGAGCGCATCGAGTCGGGCGAGGTGTTTGAGCGTGAGGGCGTGAAGGTGTGGAAGTGCCTGAACTGCGGGCACCTGCACGTTGGTGCCGAGGCGCCTGAGGTGTGCCCGGTGTGTAACCACCCGAAGGCGTACTTTGAGGAGCAGGTGGTGAACTACTAGCGCTTGGCGCTGGCTGCTGCGGAGCGCAGGGCGGGAGGCCGGATTGCCTTCCCTCCCCGCTCACGGCTCCGCAGGGTCGCGTTGAGGGA
>CATYVQ010000001.1 GCA_958413895.1 uncultured Collinsella sp. | reverse complement strand
GTCTTTCATGCAGCAGGGGCTCTCAATGTTTTTATGTCCTGCTCATATCGTCTGTTACTTGGTAGAAGGCTCGACTTTATCGATGGTCCAGGCGGCTCCGAGACCGCCGGTGGTGTTGCGGCGGATGCGCACGGTGACTTCGTGGCGCTCGCCGGCCTGCGTGTAGCGCAGGTGGAAGCTTGCGCGGTTTCGCGCGGCCTCGATGGTGCCGCGCTCGCGGGCGATCCAGTAGTACTCGCCGACGATGCCGAGGGTATCGGCGCCGTAGGGGAGATAGGTCGACAGCTGGTGTAGCAATGGGCCGGGGCAGAAGACCTCGGTTGCGAAATCGACGGGGAAGTCCTCGGGGATGGTCGGTGCTGCGGGTGCGGGGGCTGGGGCCGCTGCGGGTGCCGAAGCCGGTGCCGGTGCGGGAATTTGGCCGCAAGCAGAGGTGGGCACGGATTCGATGACGGGTGCGGGCTCCGGCGTCGCTTCCGGCTTGTCCGTGGAATCTGCGGGTTTCACGGTGACGGGCGCGTCTGCAGCTGCAGTATCAACCTCAGCCTGCGTCGCGTTCTCGTTCTCGACGCTCGACTTTGCCTCGATGGGCGTGGAGGCCATGGTGGTGATGCCGGCATTGGCGTTCTCGGGGTCATAGACGACCGTGAGCGAGATGGCGGGCTGCGGCGTCTCGGGCTCCGGTGTCGACTCGGTAGCGTCTTGATCGTTGGACTGATCGTCCTCGGCCTCGTCGCCAAAGACATCGCTGTTTTGGAACGCAGGCGTCTCGGATTGGTTAGCGGCTTCTCCGGTTGTCGACTGCGGGGCCTCGTTGGGCTCCGCAGTGGCTTTCTGCTCGGATATGACTTTGGGATCGGTCGTGACGGCGATTTCGGTTTCGGCTTCTGCTGATACTTCAATTGCGACTTCGATCTCTGTCTCGGGCTCGGACTTCGGAGCGACTTCGGCCACGGGCTCGGGCTCGGCGCGCTTAACGTGCTTGGGACGCACGGCCTTGAGGTCCTTCTCGCCGCGCTTTTTCTTTTTGTAGGACTGCTTGGCGCCCTTGGCTGCCTTGGGCTTGTCCTCGCCCTTGGCAAGGGCGGCATCCCAGGCATCGTTGGCGATGACGGTGGCATACAGGCGACCGCCCTTAAAGACGGTCAGCTTAATGCAGTCATCGAGCTCCTCGAGCAGCTCGCGCGTGGACTCAAAGCCCAGGTCATAAGCGGCCATGTTGCCAGCGGCGAACGCCTCTTCGACCTGCGTCATAAACGTTTGCTTGCCGCATCCAATCGCATCGCGCAGCAGTCGATACAGGTAGATGTGGTTGCCCAGTGAGAGCGTGGGCTTAACTATTGTCTTGCTCATGGCAAATCTCCTCTTTACACACCAATGCATCTTACCATCGCATAGCGTTTGCCATGGCGGCACTCAAGGCAAACGGGCGCGAACCGATATCGATTCGCGCCCGTTGTACAGGTTGCCTATCTGGGGATGCAGCGCCTAGTTGCCCGATGTCGTGCCTTGGCTTGAACTGTCAGATGTCGTGCCCGATGTGGTGCCACTCGAATTGCTGTTGTTGCTGTCTGCTGTGCCCGTTCCCGACGTGGTGTCGCTTGTCTGGCCGCCCGTGCTCGGCTGAGAGCCGTCAGTCGTTTGGCTTGAGTCGGTCGTGCCGGACGGCGTGCCGCTGTTGGACGTAGAGGAATCGGTGCTCTGCGATTGGTTTTGGGTGTTCGAGGACGAATCGGCAGGGGTGGAACTGTCTTGCGTGCCGTCCGTCTGTGCCTGCTGGTCTTGCGAATGGGTGTTGCCATTTGCATCACTTTCCGTCGTGCGCGACGACAGAATCGGCTCGGGGCGCTCGCCCAGACCCTCACCGGCGGTGGTGATAAGGATGGCGCCGGCGCAGGCGATGACCGCGACGATGGCGATGGCGATCGAGAAGACGATGACCTTCTTTTGCGTCTGGCTGCGCTCTGCCGCCGCCTTGGCGCGCAAGCTGTCGGGGGCGACGCGTGCCGTGGTCGCGCGCCCCGCAATCTGGCGCATCTCCTGCGTAGTCGCGGCGCCGCCCAGGTGCTCCTCGGCATTAAACTCAACGGGCTCGTAGGCGCCGGCGGGATAGTCGGCGGCGGCGTGCGTACCTTTGAGGGCTTCGGCGCTGGCAGAGATAAAGTGGCGGTAGACCTGCGAGGACACAACGGTGATGACCGAGCTCACGGCGGCGCCGATTACTGAACCAGCGATACCAATCTTGGAAGCAAGCGCGACGCTCGTGGCGGCGGCTGCGGCGCCGGCGATGATCTGGGGAATGGAAATGTCGTCGAACAGACCTTTTTTGGGCGCGATGGCCATGGTCTGTCCGATGGAATGGTTCTCGTGCACGCCGTTGTTGAGCGCGGCCGGTGTCATGACGCGCGTGCGCGGCGCGTCGGTGTACTTGGTTGTCATACGGGGTCCTCCCGGTGCTAATCTGCTTCGTTTCGTGTAGCCATCAGGGTACCCACCAGATGTGAATCGTACGTGACATTTAACAGATACCATCAACTCATCAAGGGGGGCTTGCTGTCTTTGGCGAAATAGCTTGATGCTAAACTGGACTTACGATTGCGAGGTGGTTTACGTGATGTACCCGTATATGACATTCGAAGACGGTACCGAGGTCATTCATTCTGACCTGATTACAGATGGCGATATCGAAAAGGTTATCGTGCATTTTGAGCGACCGACGGCAGAGGGCTTCGACTCCGCTCGTTGTGAGTTGCCTTCCTGTTCGTGGACTGACTGGGAAGGGTATTTTACTCAGAGTGAAAAACGAGCTTTCGAAGAGTGTTTGAGCAAATAATTAAGATTAGTTCGAGTTTAGTTCGAATAAAGAAGCCGAATGCGATGACCTAAAGCGTATGCATTTTTAGTATTAGATGCGTATGAAATGGAGGATGTGAATGGATGAGCTAATAGACTTTAAAAAACGATTTCTCAAGAATGGCGAGCTGGTTTCAATTCCAA
Source organism: uncultured Collinsella sp. (assembly GCA_958413895.1). GTDB lineage: Bacteria > Actinomycetota > Coriobacteriia > Coriobacteriales > Coriobacteriaceae > Collinsella. Next base: position 197,574 of record CATYVQ010000001.1, on the reverse strand, counting down.
AAAAGGAAAGCTATAAAAGAATCATGCTGCTATGGGCCGTCTCTTTCTTTGAATTAAATACAAGTTATACGGAGCTTCAGGTTAATCGTGTGCTTTCACAGCTCTATCCTGATTATGCCGTGTTGAGGCGGTATTTGGTTGATTATGGATTCCTATTAAGGGATGAACGAGGCCTGAAATACGAGGTTAATCGTGATGTTCACGGTATTGAGAGCTAGCCGTCCGGTTCGGGTCCTATATATTGCTAGAGGGATAAGCGAAATAGGCAATTGGTGTGCGAATATTGCTTTGCCAATGCTGATTTACGAGGTAACTCACGATGTTTCTGCAACTGCTTTGATGGTCTGCTGCAGATTTGCCCCCTCTCTGTTTTCAGTTGCGCTCGCGCAGCTGCCTCAGAAGATGGGTATCGGGACACTGCAGGCCATGAGATTGGCAGACTTAATTCGCGCGGGATTATTCGTTTGCTATATTTTTGTTGATAGTAAATGGAGTATGTTTGCTATTACGTGCGCGGTATCGCTTTGCCGAACGGTTGAAATGCCCTGCTTTTACTCGTTGTTAAGAGCCAATACGAATAGTATCAATCGCGACGTAATTAATAATTCGTTTGGGTTTCTGCAGAATTTGATGATGGTTCTGGGGCCAGTTGCCGGCGGTTTTGTTGTCGCTCAATTTGGGGCGGAGGCTGTTCTTGCATTAGACGCGCTATCTTTTGCCGCGTCGTTCTGGTTGCTGCGAGATGTTCCGTCGGTTATCGAGGTTAATGATAAAGAGGGGATAAGCAAAAATGAAAAATACAGGACTGCATTTAGTGATCTTAGCGCGAAGCACTTGGCAATTGGTTTCCTATTAATCGATATTTCTAGTGGCGTGGCATTCGGCTCTCTGAATTCTCTTTTGCCAGCTATAGCGCAATTGCAATTTGACTCGTCATCGATACAATACGGATTCCTTCAGAGCAGTCTTACAATCGGACTGTTGTTCGGAAATACAATATATGGTCGTTTAATCAGTGGTTCCGATTGCGTTAAATCATATTGTTTTGTGACGTATCTTGCGCTCGGTGCGTATCTGGCGTTTGGCTATCGCTATGCGTCTGGGATATCGTTTATTTTCCTTTTTATCGTCGGTGCCGGAAACGCCATTCAAGATGTGCTTCTCATAACATCGCTGCAGGATTTGGCGAGAGACGGATCTGAATCGATAGGCCTGTTTTCAATTAGGGAGTCTTTGCAATCGGTTGCTGTTGTTATTTCAACACTCCTTGTTTCGCTGTTCACGAGCATCGCGATGTTCTCAATTCTCGTTACAGGACTTGGTGTATTTTCAATTATGATGGTAGTTGTGTTTCAATTGAATTATTTGCGAAAGATGTGACGTTGATATGCCTAAAACGCTTTTAGTATTTCCCCCAGGATGGAGTCCAGTGGGGCCGTATCTTGCCTTGCCTGTTTTGAAGTCATATCTTCAAGAGGTTGAACAATACAAAGTTGACATTGTTGACTTAAACGTGGAATTTTACGATGACCTCCTATCTTTTAGACATGTCGAAGAGTGCTGTAAAAGGTATCGGGAATCAAAGGATTCGTTTAGTTCGAATGTTCAATTAACATCGAGTTGATACAAAAGTCAGCACTTAATGTTGACGAGGCAAAAGATATTTTCAGATCGAAGAGATACTTCGATCTGAAAGAAAGACAATATGCTGAAAACATTTTTAGAAATGCACTCTATATCATAAATCACGTCTCATATGGAGTTAAATACACGTTCAACTCCATAGATCTGCCCTATGATTATTATTCGACACCAGAAATAATGAAATCGCTTGCGGATACCCTGCATAATCCGTTTATTTCCTTCTATGAAACTGCCTTTCTTAAGCGTATTCAGAGGGAAAAAATCGAGTTTATTGGGATTTCGGTGAGCGGCTGTTTCCAATTGATTTCTGCAGTTACGTTAGCGAAACTGATTAAAGAAGAATGTCCATCTGTTAAACACGTCTCATTGGGCGGCAATTACATTACTCGTTTAGCAGATGACTGCATGAAAGAATGGCATCCCTTTTTTGAATACATTGATTCGATAATGATGTATGACGGCGAAGAGCCGCTTGCACGTCTTCTTGAGGCTCTTGACTCTGGTGATGACAATCTCGACTGTGTTCCAAACCTTTGCCATGCTAAAGGTGGAAAGATATATAAAAACCATCGGATTGAGCAAACATTTATCAACGATACAGTTCCCGATTTCGATGGCTTCGCCCTTTCTAAATACTTCATGCCTGAGTTAATATTGCCGGTTTATTCCTCTAGGCAGTGTTTTAATCATTGCGCCTTCTGCACCATTCCCGGTGCTACCGGTGGTTGTTACCGAAAGATGCCTATATCGAGAGTATTTGAAATAATGTGTCGGTTAAATGAAAAATACGGCACGAGAGTTTTCTCTTTTGTGGATGAAACATTCGAAGGCAAAAGAATGGAGCAACTCGCGGATGAAATAAACGCATCGGGAAAAACGTTTTTCTGGCATGGAGAAACGAGGTTCTCTCCAACCCTAAGTACAGACGTTTTCAACAAGATATACCAAAGTGGATGTAGGCAGATTCAGTTTGGCCTCGAGTCATACAACCAAAGAGTTCTTGATCTAATGAAGAAGAACACGAGAGTTGATTGGATTGATCGCAATATCCATGATTGTCTCAATGCGGGTATTCCTGTTCATCTATTCTTTATGATTGGCTTTCCGACCGAAACTAAAGAAGAGGCTCTGAACACCTTAGCTTATACAGAGAATGTTTTGAATTATTCAAAACAGGTATGTGGTGTTCCATATTCCACGAGAGGATTTACGAATTTTGGTCTCGTTATGGGGTCGGATGTTTGGAATCATCCCGATAAGTATGGTGTCTCTGTAATGCCGAAGTCCCAATATGAGGATTTGCGCCTCGAAGTGGATTATGTTTCAGGCACTGGTTTAACTTTAAATGAAGCAAAATCCTTATCTGATGAGCATCATATTGATTTTTATATGCAAGAGGTCATAAACGGTAGCGACACAATTGACTTGCCCCAGCGGCTTCATATTTCAGAGGTGACCTGGATCCTAGATTCTATTCACGCTGTCAGGTATAAGGGACATTTGACCAAAGTAAAGCGACGGCTAACTAGTCTAAATCCAGCTGATCGAATCTGGCTGGATTCCAAGACCTCTGTCGTGCTCGTTGAGCCATTTGCCTACTTCTATAATTCTGAATACCATCATGTCTATGCTGTTTCCCAGTTGGTATACCTTAAGTTGGCCCGTTTATTGGAGGCCGATTGTAGCATTTCTCTTATTCTTGATCAGGGCGACCTCGAGCTGACAAGGGCGATAGAAGAACTGTTGCATTATGGATTGCTGAATACAAATATCGATGCCGATTATGTAATGCACGATAATGGTTTTCAATTGGTTAAAAGTTCGTTTGTTAAAGAAGTCGGACGCTCAAAAGAGGGGTTAAGAGTACTGCTGAGTTGTGCCACCCATAGAATGTGTGCGGTTAATGATTTTTCGTTCGCTTTGCTTTCGTTGTTTGAAAAGCCGATTACTAAGAACGAGGTGCGCGACATTTTGAAAAAAGAGGGACTATCGACAAACGAGGAGCAATTAAACAAGTTGGTTGATAATTGCATGAAAGCAGATATACTACAATTGATTAGATAGAGGAGGTTTCTGCATGGACGTTATTAATAAAGATCTCTTGGAGCAACTGAAAGAGTCTCAGGAAGAGGGCGTCGTGGTAGAAGTGTTCGACTTTGAGGACTACATGGATAAATTCTGCCATTAGTTTCGGAATTTACTTGCCTCGCTTAAAGGAGAAGTCGATTATCGATTTCTCCTTTTTTAATTAAAGATATTTTTGAAATACATGCTCTTAGCACAGGTTGGCCTCTCAGTAAACTGGGAGGTTGCTTTGGCTAGTTAGAGATATGTGAACGTCCGTTAGACTGAATCTCAGGGTAGAAGGGGCTCCAGTGTCCAGATCAACAAGGCAATGCTGCGTTTCGGCTAATAAGAACGATGGCTTTTTGCGTGTGGCGGCGGCCTCGCCCAAGATTCGCGTGGCCGATGTCGAGGGCAATGCCGAGGTTGCGTTAGCGGCTGTTCGCGCGGCTGTCGAGCGCGGCGTTCGTGCTCTGGTGCTGCCCGAGCTCAACTTATGCGGCTATACCGCGGCCGATCTGTTCCATAACCGCACGCTGCTGCATGCCTGCGAGACTGCTCTGGTGCATATCCTCGATGAGACTCGTGAGCTGCCGATTGTCTTTACCATCGGTCTTCCCGTTGCGGTTGCCGAGAATATCTACAACTGCGCCGCCGTGTGCTGCGCGGGCGAGCTGTTGGGCCTCACGGCCAAGAAGTATCTGCCCAACTATGGCGAGTTTTACGAGCGCCGCTGGTTTGCTCCGGCGCCCACTGATCCCGTTTGGGTCGAATTTGCCGGCCAGGGTCCGGTGCCGCTTGGCTCGGGGCTTATCTACCGTTGCTGTGATGAGGGCGCCGAGGACCTGGTGCTGGGCGTGGAGGTCTGCGAAGACCTGTGGGTACCGGCGCCGCCTTCGACCGAGATGGCGCTTGCCGGTGCGACGGTGATTCTCAACCCGTCGGCCTCGGACGAGATTATCGGCAAGGCAGACTATCGCCGCAGCCTCATCTCCAATCAGAGTGCGCGCCTGTACTGTGCCTATGCCTATGCAGATGCGAGCGAGGGCGAGTCCACGACCGACATGGTCTTTGCGGGCGAGAACCTCGTCTACGAAAACGGTTCGAAGCTCGCCGCGACGAAGCTCCTCACTTGCGATATGGCCATCGCCGACGTTGACCTTGACCGCCTGGTTGCCGAGCGCCGTCGCTCGACGACGTGGACGCGCACCGACGATGCTCCGGAGGCCACGACCGTTGAGTTTTCGTTTGAGGGCGTGCTGGCAGACGAGCCTGTCCTGCGCGATGCACTCGACATTGACCGTGTCTTCCCCCGCGCGCCCTTTGTGCCGGCTGACCATGGCGACCTGGCCGAGCGTTGCGAGACCATCCTCGACCTGCAGACCGCCGGCCTCAAGACCCGCCTTGCCCATACGGGTACCAAGGCTGCGGTGATTGGCCTTTCGGGTGGCCTGGACTCCACGCTGGCGCTGCTTGTGACCGTGCGTGCCTTTGATTCGCTGGGGCTGCCGCGCACCGGTATCACAGCCGTGTCCATGCCCGGCTTTGGCACGACTCATCGCACCAAGTCGAATGCCGAGTCGCTCGCTCGCGACTTGGGCGTGAGCTTCCGCGAGGTCTCGATCCATGCTGCCGTGGAGCAGCACTTTAAGGATATCGAGCATGATCCGGCCGTGCAGGACGTGACCTACGAGAACAGCCAGGCGCGCGAGCGTACGCAGATTCTGATGGATCTGGCCAACCAGGCTGGCGGCTTTGTCATCGGCACCGGCGACCTGTCGGAGCTGGCGCTCGGCTGGGCCACCTATAACGGCGACCACATGAGCATGTATGCCGTCAATGCGAGCGTGCCCAAGACGCTTGTGCGCCATCTGGTGCGCTATGCCGCCGATGTCTTTGGCGGGCGTATTGCCGAGGTCTTGCTCGACATCCTCGATACGCCGGTGTCCCCCGAGCTTCTGCCGCCCACGGGCGACGGCGAGATTGCGCAGAAGACTGAGGATTTGGTGGGCCCGTACGAGCTGCATGACTACTTCCTCTACTACCTGCTGCGTTTTGGCTTTGAGCCGGGCAAGATCTACCGCATGGCGCTCAAGAGCTTCGAGGGTGTCTACGACGCCAAGACCGTCCACACGTGGCTGCGTACGTTCTACCGTCGCTTCTTTGCCCAGCAGTTTAAGCGCAGCTGCCTGCCCGATGGTCCCAAGGTGGGCTCGGTGACGCTCAGCCCGCGTGGCGATTGGCGTATGCCGAGTGACGCCAGCTCGCGTCTGTGGCTTGCGCAGATCGACGCGCTCAATCCAATTGACTAAGGTTGGCTAAATTGAACCAATACGGGGGTTGCAAGCGTTACACTTTTGCAATCTGATGGCCCGTATCGCGCGGCGCTCTTGTCGGAGCGCCGCGTTTTTCATATCGAAAGGTGGCACCATGCAGGCATCGCAGCGTCTCGACCGCTTTGGCGCGGAGGTCTTCGCTTCGCTCAACAACAAGCTTCTCGCGCTGAAGGCTCAGGGCAAGACCATTTACAACATGAGCGTGGGCACGCCCGACTTTAAGCCGTACGACCACGTGGTCGAGGCGCTCACGCAGGCAGCCCAAGATCCCGAGATGTGGAAGTACGCCCTGCGCGACCTGCCTGAGCTTAAGCAAGCCGTGTGCGATTACTACGAGCGTCGCTTTGGCGTTTCGGGCATTACGCCGTCCATGGTGCAGTCGTGCAACGGCACGCAGGAGGGCGTAGGCCATTTGGGTCTGGCCCTGCTCGACCCGGGTGACACCATCTTGGTGCCCGATCCGTGCTACCCGGTCTTTGAGGCGGGTGCGAAGATCGCCGATGCCAAGCTCGAGTACTATCCGCTGGTTGCCGAGCACAATTACCTGCCCTATGTGGCGGGCATCGATCCCGAGGTGGCCGATCGTGCCAAGTACATGATCGTGTCGCTGCCCGCGAACCCGGTCGGCTCGGTGGGCACGCCCGAGGTCTACGAGGAGATCATCGCTTTTGCCCGCGAGCACGACCTGCTGATCGTTCATGACAACGCGTACTCCGACATCGTGTTCGACGGCGAGCCGGGCGGAAGCTTTTTGCAGTATCCCGGTGCGCTTGAGGTGGGCGTGGAGTTCTTCTCGCTTTCCAAGTCGTTTAACGTCACCGGTGCGCGTATTGGCTTTTTGGTCGGTCGCGAGGACGTGGTCTCTGCCTTTGCCAAGCTGCGCGGCCAGATCGACTTTGGTATGTTCTTCCCGATCCAGCAGGCCGCCATCGCGTGCCTGAATGGTCCGCGCGATGAGGTCGAGGCGCAGCGTCTGAAGTACCAGGAGCGTCGCGATGCCCTGTGCGACGGTCTTGAGGGCCTGGGCTGGGAGCGTCCCAACGCGCATGGCTCTATGTTTGTGTGGGCCAAACTTCCCGGTGGTCGCACCGATTCCATGGCGTTTTGCGAGGAGCTTATGGAGAAGGCCGGCGTTGTGGTGACGCCGGGCGCGAGCTTTGGTCCTTCGGGCGAGGGGCACGTGCGCATGGCGCTGGTCTTGCCGCCCGACCAGATCGCTTTGGCTGTCGAGGCCATTCGCGAGGCGGGCTTGTATTAGAAAGCTATTTCGGCTCGTCAATAGCTCGAAACCGATTTCGTGCAGTTATTTTACGAATTCTGCAAACAATTTCGGTAAACGGTCGATTTTTGGCTGCGAATAGGAGCATAATCAAAGTCCCGATTGGATGTATTGGGATTACGGCAAGCCGCTCGGGTCGTTCCCGGGCGGCTTGTTTGTGGAGAGAGATGGGAGTTTCTAATGGTTAACGAGAAGAAGGTCGCTATTGTCGGCTGCGGTTTCGTCGGTTCGTCTTCGGCGTTCGCGCTGATGCAGAGCGGTCTGTTCTCCGAGATGGTCCTCATCGACGTGGACAAGAACCGCGCCGAGGGTGAGGCTCTGGATATCGCGCACGGCATGACGTTTGCCGAGCCGATGAAGATCTACGCCGGCGATTATTCCGATGTCGCCGACGCCGCCATGATCGTCGTCACCGCTGGCGCTGCTCAGAAGCCCGGTGAGACCCGTCTGGACCTGGTCAACAAGAACGTCAACATCTTTAAGTCCATTATCCCCGAGATTAAGAAGTCTGGCTTCGACGGCATTCTGCTAATCGTCTCCAACCCGGTCGACGTTCTGACCTACGCCGCCATCAAGATGTCCGGCCTGCCCGAGGGCCATGTCATCGGCTCCGGCACCGTGCTCGACACCGGCCGTCTGCAGCAGATGCTTGGTGCCCACGTCGAGGTTGACCCGCGCGATGTCCAGGCCTATGTCATGGGTGAGCACGGCGACTCCGAGTTTGTCGCTTGGTCCAGCGCTCAGGTTGCCGGCGTTCCGCTGAACACTTTCTGTGAGCTTCACGGCCACTTGGAGCATGAGGCTGCCGAGAAGCGCATCGCCGAGGACGTCAAGAACTCCGCCTACACCATCATCGAGAAGAAGCACGCCACCTACTATGGCGTCGCCATGGCCGTCAAGCGCATCTGTACCGCCGTCATGCGCGATGAGCAGACCGTTCTGCCCGTCTCTTCGCTCATGGTGGGCGAGTATGGCCTGTCCGATCTTGCCATCTCCATGCCGACCGTCGTTGGCCGCGACGGCGTTGTCTGCCGCGTTCCCGTGCCGCTGAACGATGACGAGCAGCATGAGCTCACCGTCTCCGCCAAGGCCCTCAAGGACATCATCGACAGCGTCGATTTCTCCTGCTAAATCAAGCTCTTTTGGGCAACAGGCTACAATGAAAGGCGTCCGGGTCCACACGGCCCGGGCGCCTTTTTGGTGCAAAGTAACCTGACCCCAATGCACCATAGTTGATGGGAGGGCCATGTCGGATTCGCCTAATTTTTTGACCTATGCCCAGACGGCGTTTGATCCGTTTGAGGAGCGGCCGTTCTGCGCGGTGGATAGCCTGGTCTTTGCGTGGTTGTCCTATTTGCGTTTGCCGGGTGATATGGCGGAGCTGGCCGGTTGGCAGGGGCTGGAAGTGCGTGAGTTGCTGCGTGCCGAGTGCTACCAGGACATGATTGGCGATTTGTGGAATCCAGAGGGGAGCCGCGCCTTGTTGGAGGCCGTGGCAGCAAGCCCTCGCTACCGTGGCGTGCACGTTTGCGGCTATCGTGCCGTGAGCGATGTGGTGACGACAGAGCAGTTTGCAGCTATGGCGTTCCGGTTTCCGGCGGGGTTTAGTTATCTTTCCTTCCGGGGGACCGACAGCACGATCGTGGGCTGGAAAGAGGACTTTAACATGGCGTTCCGGTGTCCTGTGCCGGCCCAGGAATCCGCGGCGCGTTATGTGGACGAGGCGGCGGATGCGATTGACGGGCCGCTTTTGTGCGGAGGTCATTCCAAGGGTGGAAACCTTGCGGTGTACGGTGCGGCGATGTGCTCCGATGTCGCCCGTGAGCGAATCGAGCGGGCGTATTCCCATGATGGTCCGGGCTTCGTCGAGGAGTTTCTGAACGGCGACGCCTTTGCCAATCTTTCCGGTCGAATCGACAAGACGCTACCTCGGTCGTCGATCTTTGGCATGATGTTCGAGACACAGGAGGACTATGCCATCGTCGAGAGCACCGAGTTCAGCCTGCTGCAGCACAATCCCTTTAGCTGGGTGGTTGATGGTCGCGACTTCGTGTACTGCGAGCGCCTGTCCGCCGGTGCTCGATACGTTGATGGTTCCATTCGCGAGATGCTGCTTGCGGTGTCGCCTAGCGAGCGCGAGCGTTTTGTGGATGCGTTGTTCTCCGTGTTTGAGGCTACGGGTGCTGAGCGGTTTGCGGATATCGCCGGGAATCTGCGTGAGAGCCTGCCCGTGATGCTCCAGGCTGCACAGGGCTTTGACAAGGATACGCGACGCTTTGTCTCGCAGACCATCGTGGCAATCCTTAAATGCGCACTGCTGCCCAAACGACCCCAGATCGACATGCCCGCTGCCGGCAAGAGTTTGGCAGAACAGCTCGAGGCTTGGCAGTCCGAGCTCCTGCGCTAGCCATTGGCGCAAAGCAACCTGTCCCCGATGCACCAATCTTCGATGCGCCTGGGGCGGGCTCGACCGCTATACTGGTTCGTGCCGAAATCAATCTAGAACGGAATGCCGTATATGAAAATCAATCACGCTATTCTGCATATCCTGGACTTTGACTCTGCCGTCAACGTCATGAGCCAGCGCGAGCTCGATATCGAGAGCCGTACCGTGCGCAACTTCGTGACCACGCATCTGCGCCGCGCACGTACCTCTGCCGACAATAAACGCGCCACGTTTTCCGAGAACTCAGCGTTTGGCGGCGAGCTCAAGGGCTATTTCTTTGGCGAGCGCGACTTCGTGGACCTGTCGCAGCAGATTGCGGAGTTCATCTCCTCCGAGCTCACCAAAGCCGAGAAAGCCGAGTCCACCGACGTGCTCGTGGCCGATTTTGACGACGATGAGGATGCCCGCTGGTTTGCCGTGATGCTGCTGGGCTCCAAGCAGGCATTCATGCACGAAGTGGGCCGCGAGGAGGGGGAGGTGCGCAACGACATCGCGCGCCACTACGCCATTCTGCCGAACCCCTCGCAAAAGGTGCCGAGCTATGCCATCGTGCGCGCGAGTACCATGGAGATCGGCTATGTGGATAAGAAGCGCAAGATTGCCGGCGAGGACCGTATGCTTATCCCCGATGGCCTGTTGCAGTGCGACACGGGCGTATCGGGCAAGGAGGTCATCGACACCGTGACGCGTGTGGTCGAGGAAGTCGCCGAGGAGCACGGTGCCAACACGGCCGTAGCGCTCGCTAAGGTTAAGGCTGCCGTTGCCGAGAAGGTTGAGGATGACGAGGAGCTGCCGCCTTGGGATATCGTCGATGAGGTCTTTGAGGACGAACCGGTTATCAAGGAGAGCGTGCGCGCGGCGCTGACCGAGGAGAAGGTGCCTGAGCGTGTGCCCGTGGAGCGCAAGCAGGTCGAACGCGCGGCGGTGCGCAATCATAAGATCCGAACCGACACGGGTATCGAAATCAGCTTCCCGGCCGAGATGGGTTCAAACTCCGAGTACATCGAGTTCGTCAACGAGCCCAACGGCCTCATCTCCATCGAGCTCAAAAACATCGGGTCAATTGAGAATCGATAAACTGAGCTTGGACGCTGCAAAAAATAAAGGCCGAAGCCTCGGATGAGGGCTTCGGCCTTTTTACTTGGGGCTTAATTACGCTACTGGTTGAGCATAAGTCAGCGAAAACGCCCCCGAGCGAGCAAGGTGACGTGAAAGAGGAGGGCATTGACCTTCTGGTCATGCCCGACGATTGAACGTCAGATTGCCGCTTAGGGGCGTTTGCAGCGTCGAGCCGTTGCGCGGTTTGGTAAAACCGCGCAACTTCTACAGTTGACGTAAGCCCTCTTCCAGACCGGTCTTGCTATCGGTCTGGGCGTCGCGCATCTTGATGACGCGGGCGGGGACACCGGCCACGACGGCGCCGGCGGGGACGTCTTCGACGCACACGGCGCCGGCGGCAACGACAGCACCCTTGCCCACGCGCACGCCCTCCAGGACCACGGCGTTGGCGCCAATCATGACATCATCCTCGATGATGACAGGCGTGGCGCTCGCGGGCTCAACGACGCCCGCCAACACAGTGCCGGCGCCGATATGGCAGTTCTTACCCACGGTGGCGCGGCCGCCCAGCACGGCGCCCATATCAATCATAGAGCCCTCGCCGATAACGGAACCGATGTTGATGATGGCACCCATCATGATGACGGCGCGGTCGCCGATCTCGACGCGGTCGCGGATGATTGCGCCCGGCTCGATGCGGGCGTTGATGCCTTTAAGGTCGAGCATGGGGACGGCGGAGTTGCGGCAGTCATTCTCGACGTCGTAGTAGTCGATGGAGTCGGCATTGGCATCGAGGATGGTCTTGAGCTCATCCCAGTCGCCAAAGACGGTCTTGCCACGACGACCGCCGTAGACGTGTGCATTGCCCCACTGAACCTTCATGCCCGGCTTCTCGCGCACGTACAGCTTGACGGGCGTCTTTTTGGGCGCGGTGGCGATGTAGCTGATAATCTCCTGTGCATCCATCTCGGCTGCGTTGCTCATTTGCTATCTCTCCTTTGGGTGGATTCGGTTGATACCTGGTTAGGCGAACATGACCTGGTCAAACGTATAGAAGCCGGGTTCGCGGGTGACGAGCTTCTGCGCGGCTGCCAGGGCGCCGTTGACAAAGATCTGACGGCTCGTGGCGCGGTGGGTGAGCGTGACCTCCTCGTCCTGGCCAAAGAAACTCACCTCGTGCACGCCGGCGACGGTGCCGCCGCGCAGCGAGTGCATGCCGATCTCCTTGGGGTCGCGCGCTCCGCACATGCCCTCACGGCCATAGACGGGGTGGTAGCCTGTCTCGGGCTCGGCTTCGACGACGGCATCGAGCAGCAACTTGGCAGTGCCGCTGGGGGCATCGATCTTTTGGTTATGGTGCGTCTCGACGATTTCGCAGTCAAAGCCGGGCAACTCGCGTGTGGCCTGTGCTACCAGATGACGCAGGGCTGCGATGCCGATGGAGTAATTGCCCGAGTGCATGACACAGGCATTCTGGCCCAGCTCACGCAGGCGGTCCATCTGCTCGGGGGTGTAGCCTGTGGTGCCCGAGACCAATGCCGCGCCCGTGCGCTCGACATAGGCGACAACGGCGTCAAAGGTCGCGACGTTCGAGAAGTCGATGATGACGTCAGCGACTGGTGCGTTCTCGAGCTCGCTCAAATCGAAGCCAATCTGGGCCACGATATCAAAAACGGGTTGACCGGCGGCGTCGACAACGCCCTCGGCGGTAGTGCGGATGAGCGAGCCCATGCGGCCCGTTCCCATAATGACGGTCTTAATCAAGCAGACCAGCTCCCTTCAGAGCATCGGTAAGTGCGGCGCGCGTGTCGTCTGCCATGGGGCAAAGCGGCATGCGGTAGTTTGCCTCGATCATACCCATCTGAGCGAGCGCTTCTTTAACGGGGATGGGGTTGACCTCACTAAAGAGGGCGTTGATGAGCGGCTGGCCGGCAATCTGGATATCGCGGGCGCGCGCCACGTCACCGTCCAAATAGGCGCGGCACATGTCATGCACAAGCTGCGGCTGAATGTCGGCCCACACGCTGATGGTGCCCGAGGCGCCCAAGCTCATGAGCGGTACGGTCAGCGCGTCCTCGCCCGAATACATGCGGAAGTCGTCGGACAGCAGGTGCGCGATCTTTGCGGCATAGGCGACGTTACCTGAGGCCTCCTTGATGCCCATGATGTTGGGGTGCGCGGCCAGGCGCTCTACGTTGCGCTCGCTGATGCCGCAGCCGCAGCGGCCGGGGATGTTGTACAGGATGCAGGGGATGTCCACGGCATCGGCGACGGTCTTAAAGTGCTGATAGATACCCTCTTCATTGGATTTGTTGTAGTAGGGGGTAATGAGCAGCAGGCCGTCGGCGCCCAGGCCTTGGTAGGTGAGCGACTTGGTGAGCATGGTCTGCGTGGAGTTGGAGCCCGAGCCTGCAATGACGGGGACGCGTCCTGCAACCTGCTTGACCACGGCGGCGACGACGGAGTTGTCCTCGTCATCGGTCATCGTGGCGCTCTCGCCGGTGGTGCCCAGGGTGAGGATGGCGTCGGTGCCATTTTGCAGGTGGAAATCGATAAGGCGCTCGAGCGCGTCAAAGTCGACGCTGCCGTCCTTTTTAAACGGCGTGACGAGGGCGACGATCGAACCCTCGAGGTTGCGGATATCCATGTTCTTCTCCTTCGCTTCCGCGATCTGGATGCGTTTGTTCCATTGGGCGGCGACGGCCAGGCGTTCGTCCTGGGCGCGGCGACGGGCGCTTTCGGCGCGCGACTTTGCCAGCAGCTCGCGGCCGCACGGCAGCACGTCGAGCGTGGCAAAGTAGTCGCCCGGGCGCTCGGCGCGACGAATGAGGTCGGCCGAGCCATCGGGGCGCAGCAGCACCTCGGCGGAGCGCAGGCGGCCGTTGTAGTTGTAGCCCATGGAGTAGCCATGCGCGCCGGTATCGTGGATCACGAGCACATCACCCATGTCGATCTGCGGCAGCTCGCGGTCGATGGCGAACTTATCGTTGTTCTCGCATAGGTTGCCCGTGATGTCATAGGTGTTCGTGACGGGCGCTGTGGCCTTGTCGGCGGCGCCCGGCTGACCCATCACCGTAATGTGGTGGTAGGCGCCATACATGGCAGGGCGAATCAAATCGACGGCGCTTGCATCGACACCGATATAGTCCTTGTAGATCTGCTTCTCGTGGATGGCCTTGGTGACCAGGCAGCCGTGGGGGCCCATCATAAAGCGGCCCATCTCGGTGCAGATGGCCACATCGCCCATGCCGGCGGGAACCAAGATCTCGTCGTATGCCGCGTGTACTCCCTCGCCGATGGCGTGAATGTCGTTGGCCTGCTGCTCGGGCAGATAGGGGATGCCGACGCCGCCGGACAGATTGATGAAGGCGACGTGTGCGCCGGTCTCGCGCTCCAGGCATACGGCAAGATCAAAGAGGATGCGCGCGAGCTTGGGGTAGTAGTCGTTGGTGACGGTGTTGCTGGCAAGGAATGCGTGGATGCCAAAGTCCTCGGCGCCCTTGGCCTTGAGCATGCGGAAGGCCTCGAAGAGCTGCTCGGTGGTCATGCCATATTTGGAGTCGCCCGGGTTGTCCATGATGCCGTTGGAGAGCTGGAACAGGCCGCCTGGATTAAAACGGCAGCTGACCGTCTTGGGGATGGGCCCCGCAACGCGCTCAAAGAACTCGATGTGGCTGATGTCGTCAAAGTTGACGATGGCACCCAGTTTATCTGCAAGGGCAAAATCCGCCGCCGGCGTGTCGTTGGACGAGAACATGATGTCGTGTCCCGTGATGCCCAGCGAGCGGGCGATCATGAGCTCGGTATAGCTCGAGCAATCGCAGCCGCAGCCGTATTCGTTGAGAATGGAGATGAGCGCCGGGTTGGGATTGGCCTTGACGGCAAAGTATTCCTTAAAGCCCGGGTTCCATGCAAAGGCGTCGCGCACTTCTTGCATGTTGCGGCGGATGCCCGCCTCGTCGTATAGATGAAACGGCGTGGGGAACTGCTCGACGATATGCTCGAGCGTCTCCTTGTCCACAAACGGCTGCTTGGCCGCATATGCCTCGTTGGGGGTCAATGTCATGTCCCGTAAACCTCGCTATCCAGACGGCGCCATCTGCGCATCGAATCCGCATAGCGTGGACCCAATGTCCGGATAGCGCTCCCGCATTGCTGCAGACAGTCCTGTGGGTGTTTCCCGCAGGCCCACCAGGTTGTTCGTGCCCGAAAAGCCCAGTTCGGCGGGTTTCGCCTCCCCACGGGGTCAAAGCCTGCCGGCTCGCCCGCGGTTCTTCGTGCCCGCGCCTCTATCAAGTGGTAACGACCCTACCACGTTGCACTTTAGCAAACAAGAGTATTCGTATATAACGTTTAAAAAATGCAGCAATATGCTGGAAACATGTGTGCCACAATCCTGTATCACAATAAGTTGCAACAGATATGCCTCACGAAGGGATCCTCTATGACCGAGCTCCAAGAACTCCGTCGCTATCGCCGCGATCTCCATCGCATTCCGGAGCTCGATTTCAATCTTCCGCAAACCATTGCCTATATCGAGGGTGTGTTGGCACCGCTCGCTTGCGAGGTGACCCATCCGTGCCCCAGCTGCGTCTGCGCTTTCTTCGACGCCGGCGTTGGTGCCGCGCATGCCACGGCGATTCGCGCCGATATGGATGCGCTGCCCATTGCCGAGGCAACAGGGGCAGCGTTCGCCTCGACACATCCCGGCAAGATGCACGCTTGCGGACATGACGGACACATGGCCATGGCGCTTGCCGCCGCGACGCATGTCGACCGTACGATCCGCGAGCAGCCGGGCGCCATTAGGCGCAACGTACTCTTTGTGTTTCAGCCGGCCGAGGAAACGACAGGTGGTGCCAAGACGGTATGCGAGAGCGGTGTGTTCGAGCGCTATGGGGTGGATCGCATCTTCGGCTTCCACGTGTGGCCCGATCTACCCGCCGGCACGTTGGCGAGTTGTTCCGGTCCGCTGCTGGCGCGTTCAAGCGAGACGCATATCCATATTCACGGAACGAGCATCCATATCGCTAAGACCTATGGTGTGCCGGTCGAGGAGTCGCACGACGCGGCGCTGGCAGCTGCCAAGTTCTTGGTCGCCGAGCGTGAATTGATGGACGAGTTGGGCGCCGATGAACCCTGCATTGGTAGGTTCGGCCTGCTGCAGGCCGGTACCGTCTGCAATGCGGTGGCAGGGGAGGCCCATGTGGCTGGCAGCCTGCGCGTGTTTACGGACGGTATGTTCGACCGTGCGCGCGAGGGCGTGCGCCGCGTGTTGGACGAGGCCTGCGCCGCAACAGGCTGTACGTACGATCTTGACTTTGCCGAGGGCTATCCGCCAGTCGATAACGACCCCGAGCTGTTTGCCTGCATTGCGCCCGCCGTGTCCGAGTTGCAACTTGTGGACGAGCCACTGCTGATCGCCGAGGATTTCGCGTTCTATCAGCGCCATCTGCCGGGCGTGTTCTTCTTGCTGGGCACGGGTGTTCCGGAGGGCCAAGGCAACCCGAACGATTCGGACGGCTGCCCCGCCTATGCCACAAGTGCCCTGCATACTGATACCATGCTCTTTGACGAGGAAATCCTGCTCAAAGGCCTCGATGTCTACAAACGATTGCTTTCGCTTGACTAAGGCGTGAAGGACTATTTGTTCTAGAAGACACGAACAAACGTACGATATAATAGAGATGTAAGTCTATAGAAACGTTTGACGTTACTAACGTAAGGCGATACTATGATTGCATCGTATAAAGATGAGGATACCGAACGCTTTGCCATGGGTGTGCGGGTCAGGAGGTTCGTGCCCTTTGAGCGTGTTGCGTTGAGGAAGATTCGCCAACTACAGGTTTGTGCTTCGCTTGATGATCTTCGCGTTCCGCCGGGCAACCGCCTGGAAGCTTTGAAGGGCGATCGTGCCGGTCAATATAGCATCCGTGTTAACGAGCGCTATCGGGTCTGTTTTGAGTGGAGACAGGAGATGGCTTGGAATGTCGAAATCGTCGATTATCACAAGTGATGAGACTTCGGCCGATTTGCTGTCGCCGGTGACTCCTGGTGAGCTTCTCAAAGAGGAGTTTCTTGTTCCCATGGGCATTTCTCAATATCGCCTTGCGAAAGAGACTGGGATTCCGGCTCAGCGTATCGGGCAGATTGTCTTGGGAAAACGTCGCGTGACGGCCGACACCGACCTCCGTCTTTGCCGTTATTTTGGCCTGACGGATGGTTATTGGCTGCGCGCTCAGGTGGCGTTTGACCTTGAGGCCGAGAAAAGGCGGATCGAACCGGAACTCGACAAGATCGTTCCTGTTCAGCAGGCCATCGCACTGTAGTGCTCAAAGATGATGGGGGTGGCGCGGCGATGAGGCGACGCCGACAGTCTGCCGTATATAGTCCGGGTGGATGCGGGTGCGGTTTGCTGCTGCTTCCGGTCATCGCTGTGAGCATTGGCGTGATGTTTGCGCTTGCCGGGTTGGCAGCAGCGGCACTCGTGCTGTTGATTGTGGCTATTGGCGTGACGATTTGGCTCTGCCGCAATCGCGAGCAACGCCGTGCCGACGGTAAAACCAATGTCGGCTGGGTCGTCTTCCTGATTATTGCGTACCCGCTGAGTGTCAGCTACCTGGTGTTCTTTGTCCTGTTGATGATCAGTGCCTTTACTGGGGAATCCGTCACGGTGGGTTGATGCGCTGCCAGCAGACGGTCGCGCAAAGTGCGTTTGCTCGGCGTTTGGATAACCGCATTGGCCGTTTACCGCAACCTTAGCTCTCAGCTAATGAATTCAAGTATAATCCTTCCTACGATGTGCTGTGTGCCGGCACGGTAGCCGGATCGTAGGAAGGATGCATAATGGCAAAAGAGGGAAAGAAGCCGATCGGCAAGATTGTCCTAGGCGTCATCGTGGTGCTGGTTATTGTCGGTGCCGTGGGCTCCATGGGCAGCAACTCAACCGATTCGTCTGCGAGCGATTCGGCAAAACCTGCCGAGACGACACAGCAGGCTGAGGAGCAAAAAGAACCGCAAGAGCCGTATACCATTGCTGACGAGGCTGAAGACACTTCCAATCAGTTTACTTATAAGATCACGGGCACGCTGACCAATAACACGGACAAGGAAAAGAGCTACATTCAGATTGAGTATGTTCTGTATGATGCTGACGGCAACCAGGTTGGAACGGCTCTTGCAAACACCAATCATCTGAAGGCGGGCGGCTCCTGGAAGTTCGAGGCGCTGGGTACGGTGTCTCCCGATCAGGTCGCCAGTTGGGAGCGCTCGGATGTGAGCGGTTTCTAGCATGTTGCATGCGCTGGGGGAGGTGAGGTCGTATGCCCGATAAAAAGCTGACTGACGAGTTACTCAATGAGCTTCTCGACGCGCCAAACATCGATGGCTATATCAAAGAACACGACTTTGCCGCCCCGTCGCTTTCGGACTATCTGAAGCAGCTACTGCAGGAAAAGGGCTTGGAGCGCTCGCGCGTGGTTCGTATGGCCGATCTCAACGAGACGTTTGGCTATCAGATCTTTACCGGTGCGCGGCATCCGAGCCGCAATAAGGTGCTGCAGATTGCCTTTGCGATGGCGCTGACGCTCAAAGAGACTAACCGTGCGCTGACGGCTGCCGGGGTAAGCGTCCTTAACTGCAAGGACCGCCGCGACGCGATTATCATCTTTTGCATCGATCGCGGGTGCAGCCTCCAAAAGGTCAACGAGGAGCTGTATCGCTTTGGCGAGGAGACGGTGAGTTAGCGGCTGATATCTGAGCCGGTGGAGCTGCCGAACAACGATGCAAGCGAACGGGGCGCAGATGCCATGGGGTGTCTGCGCCCTGCGCTATGATGGAAGCTATGGATACTCAGACCCCAACATATTCCGATGACGAGCTGACCGCAGCGCTTGCCGAGCACCTGGCGTCGCTCGATCGCGACGACAGCTATCGTGTGGAGCGTGTACTTAAGCACTCGTCCGTTGAAACAACCGAGCTCGTGTACTTTGAAGGAACCGGCGGTGGTTCGCTCGGCCCCTTTGTCCGTAAACGCATCGATGCTTCGGCTCAAATCGGCGGGGCATACGAGCGCCTGTTTGCCGCTCAGCGGGCAGGCAGGCGTTTTGAGCACCTGCCCAGAATCGTCGATTGTCGTCGTGTGGGCGACGAGCTCAACGTGGTTATGGAATACATCGAAGGGGAGACGCTCGGGGCGCTGGTGGACCGTCTGGGAGCCACCCCCGATTATGCGCGTGAATTGTATCCTGCCCTATGCGATGCCGTGGGCGAGCTCCACGCCGGTTTTGCAATAGCGGGGGAGACGTCGGCGCCGGTGATCCATCGCGACCTCAAGCCGTCGAATATCATCGTGACAGGTGCCAACTATACGCCTGATGACGGCTTGACATTTTCATCGCTGGTGATTATCGACTTGGGGATCGCCCGCGTATGGCGCGATGGCGCCGATGCCGACACCGTCAAGTTTGGCACGCGACCCTATGCGCCGCCCGAGCAGTATGGGTTTGGGCAGACGAGTGTGCGCAGCGATGTCTACGCACTTGGCGCCCTGTTGTTCTTCTGCTTGACGGGAGTCGACCCTAAACCAGGGCTCGACATGCGCGAGCAATGCGAGGCGCGCGGCATTCCCGCTCCACTTGCCGATGCCGTCTGCATGTCGATGGCGCTCGACCCGGCCAAGCGTTTTGCGAGTGCGGAAGCGTTGGGACGGGCGACGCACGCAGCATACGATCTGAGTCGCCCCGTGCGGCCTTCTGCGCCTGCGCCTGTCCGTACTCCGGCCTCGGAGACGGTGTTGACGCCCCAAGGGCTCCAGAAATCCGCAGGGCTTCCTGGCCCTGCCGCCTCCGCTACATGCGGTCTGCTCTCTCGCGTTCCGGAGTCTCTGGGGCGCATTTGGAATACGCTCGTCTGCTTCTCGTTGCTTGTGTTCTTTGCCGGTAGCCACTTTGCCGTCTTTCATCCCACCGGAGCAAACCAAAGCTACCCGACGTGGCTTCTCATAATCGAGTATTTTTTCTTTGTCGATGGCCTTATGGTGCTTATGCATTTTGCGCTGCTCGATAAGCGCCGTCTTCGTCGGCGATTCGCATTGCTCGACAGCTATCGCGGCAAGAAGCTCGCGAAACTCTGGCTCAAGGCATTGGGTGTGCTGCTCCTATGCATAATCGTCATAGTCGCGGTTGCCAATGCGACCGGCGTCGTCGATACCTCCGCTACCTAAAAGAAAAAGGGCCCCATTGGGGCCCTTTGCAGTTGCACTTAGATGCGGTTCATCTGAGCGGCGACTTTGTTGTACCAGTCCTGCCACGTGGGCGGGCAGTACTTTTTGGCCGCTGCCGGGGTAAGGGTGGAGCCGTAGTTGGCGCCCAGATAGGCAACGTGAGCGGAGATGCCCTCGCTCCAGCTGCCAAAGCTGCGCCAACCGCCGCCACGGGCGCTCCATCCCCAGGCGTTGTAAGAATTGGCGCAATAAGCACCCTTGGTGCTCTCGATGCAGGCGATGGCGGGGGACCAGCGAGGGTCGACGCCGGTGTTCCAGGCGGCAACGGCAAAGTTATAGCCCTGGCCTGCCATGGGGGAGCCGGCAAGGTAGTTGTCGATGCGGCTCGTCCACTCATTAATGAACGAGTCGTAATCGGAGTTGCCGCTGTTCGAGTTGTTCGGCGTGGTGTCGATGGTGGTGTTGGCGTTGTTGGCCTGGCTGCTGGAATTGCTGCCGCTTACGCCCTCGCCCGAGAGCTTCTCGGCGGCAGCGGCCTTATCGGCCTCAAGCTTGGCAAGCTCGGCGGCATTTTCCTGCTCGGCTTTTGCCTGTGCCTCGCTGCGGAGCTGCTGGGCCTGCGCCAGCGCATCCTCGGCGTTTTTCTGCTCAGCCTCAAGCTGAGACTTGGCCTGCTGGAGCTCAGCCTTGTTCTGCTCGAGTTCGGTTTGCATGTTATTGAGCTCTTCGATCTCGTCGACGCTCGAGCTCGTGATCTGGTTGGTGTATTTGCAGGTCGTGATGAACTCACCCAGGCTCTGCGCGTTGACCAGGAAGCTCACGATGGGATTGGTGCCCTTCTGATACTTGTACAGATCGCGCATGGCGGAGCTTGCCTTGGCCTGCTGCTCGGGAAGCTTAGCCTCGATTTCCTCGATGCTTGCCTCATTGGAGTCAATCTGCTTTTGCAGGTCATCGAGTTTGGTGCGGGCGTCGTTGTAGGCGCTCGTGGCGGCTTCGATCTTCTGCTGGGCTGCGGAAAGCTGGTCCTGCGTTGCCTGCGAGACGGCATACGCCGCAACGGGGGAGAGCATCGGCGTGGCCGTCAGCGCAACGGCGAGCGCGGCACTCGTGATGATACGAGCCGGCTTCGACGCAATGAGCGCTGCGGTGCGATGATTCGAATGCTGCATCCAGTCCCTCTGCAATCAATCGTAGGTTATGGTTCGAACGGTATTCTACTACTGCGTTCGACCTCAACTTGAACCTTAAAGGTTCCAAAGGGTCAAGTTGAACTTGAGGCTTTGGCTTTGACCTGCAGTTATGATGAATTGTTGAGAAACCATAGAGTTCAACTTTAACGTTACGGGGGCCTGTTTGAGAGGAGTTTAGGGCTGTAAAAGCTATCTCAACGTGGGGTTTTACAGCTACAGCGCGCCCTCCTGACGAGCCTGCTCAATCTCTTCGAGGGCTTCGGCAGGGGTGAACGAACAGGTGCCGTCGCCGAGTTTGACTACCTGGATATCGTCGCCGATATGGACCTCTCCGCCCTTTAGTACCACGCCAAAAATGCCCTCGTGCGGAAAGATGCAGTCGCCAGCGAGATAGTAGATAGCACAGCGTGTGTGGCAGACCTTGCCGATTTGGCTGATTTCGACGAGCACCTCGCTGCCAAGCTTGAGCTGCGTGCCCAAGGGGAGCGAGAGCAGGTTGATGCCCCGGGTTGTGAAGTTCTCTCCAAAGTCACCCTCGTGTACGTCGAGCCCGCGTGCCTGCGCCGTCTGGATGGACTCCGCGGCTAAAAAAGAGACCTGGCGGTGCCAATGTCCGGCGTGCGCATCGGTAGCGAGGCCAAATTGCTCGATGACGGTGTCGCGTCCATCGGCGACGGGCGACTTGCGAGTGCCTTTGTGCTCCGACGTGTTGATTGAGACGATACGAGCAGGCCCGTTGTAAGCATCGTTTGCGGTGCGTAGGGGAGCTGCCGTCCGGGCACGATCCGCAAGTTCGCGCTCGGCGGCGTCAATGATGGGGTTGTTGATCGGATGAGCCTGGGGCACGGTGCACCTTTCGACGGGGCGGGCAACATGTTGAATCCTACAACAATGGTAGGTTCATTGCCCATTGTCATACAACGGTGAGCGCCGCCTTCGTGCTGGACGATTGCGTCGATTGCCATAGATACGGTGGAGCTTTGGGCGCCGGCGGCTTGGCACGCTAGAATAAATCAGTTGCGCAAAGACCGCCCGTTGTGTGGGCAGTTCATGATAGGAAGTTTCCATGGCATTGCAATTTACAGAGCGCGAGTTCATTCCCGTGCTGCTCGGTGGCGACATCAACGCCTATTCGGTGGCGCGCGCCTTCTACGAGGAGTACCAGGTCAAGAGTCTGGTCTTTGGCAAGTACCAGACGGGTCCCGCGTACCGCAGCCAGATTATCGACTACACGCCCAACGTGGATATCGACACCATGCCCGTGATGCTCAAAACCGTCAACGGCATTGCCCAAGCGCATGCCGACAAGACGATTGTCCTTGTGGGCTGTGGCGACAACTATGTTGCCCTCGTGGCTCAGGCCAAGGATGCCCATGAGTTGGCGGATAACATCGTCGCGCCTTACGCTCCCTATAGCATGCTTGAGCAGTGCCAGAAGAAGGAGATCTTCTACGAGCTGTGCGAGAAACATGGCGTGCCCTATCCGCACACGTTTACCTTTACCAAGGCGATGCTCAATGCCCAGGGTGAGGCGCCTGCCGAAGTGCTCGACCAGATCGATTTTCCTTACCCGATGATTCTGAAGCCTTCTGACGGCATCATGTGGTGGCAGCACGAGTTTGAGGGCCAGAAGAAGGCCTATGAGATTGCCGACCGCGCCGAGCTGGAACAGGTCATTCGCGATTCGTATGCCAGCGGCTACACCGACGATCTGATCTTGCAGGACCGCGTGCCCGGCAACGATGAGTACATGCGCGTGCTCACCAGCTATTCCGACCGCAACGGCAAGGTGCGCATGATGTGCCTGGGCCATGTGCTGCTCGAGGAGCATCAGCCCCACGGTGTCGGCAACCATGCCTGTATCATCACCGAGCCCAACGACGAGCTCATGGGCGGCGTGCGCAAGTTGCTCGAGGACCTTCACTTTGTGGGCTATTCCAACTTTGACGTTAAGTACGACGAGCGCGACGGCTCGTTTAAGTTCTTCGATTTCAACACGCGCCAGGGCCGCAGCAACTACTATGTCACTAACAGTGGCTTTAACGTTGCCAAGTATGTGGTGGACGAGTATGTGTTCAACCGCCCGTTTGAGCCGGAGTTTGTGACGGCTCAGGACGAGGCCCTGTGGATGGTCGTCCCCATGGGCGTCGTCGACCAGTACGTCAAGGATCCCGAGCTGCGCGCTAAGGTGCATCGCCTGGACAAGGAAGGCAAGGGCGCCGACCCTTCGTTTATGAAGGGCGACTTTGTCTTTAACCGCTGGCTGCGCATGTGGCACACCAAGCTGCGCCACTTCAAGCTGTTCAAGACGTATTACAAGTAGATGAGCGCGGCGCCCGTCCGGTTTGCATCGGGCGGGCGCGGGTATGATACGCGCAATTGCGCAAGCGTCACCAAGGAGGCGGCGATGGAAAAGCTGGGAGTTATCGGCGGCATGGGCGCCGAGGCCACGTCGTATTACTACGACCAGGTGGTGCGCCACACGGCTGCTGCCTGCGATCAGGAACATATCGACATGGTGGTGCTCTCCAAGTCGACCATGCCCGACCGCACGTTGGCCATTAAGACCGGCGAGCATGCCAAGCTGCTGGCGACCATGAAAGAGTGTGCCCAGGCACTCGAGTCGCTGGGCTGTGCGCACATTGCCATTCCCTGCAACACGTCACACTACTTCTACGACCAGATCCAGTCGTTTACCACAGTGCCGATTATCCACATGCCACGCGAGTCGGTTCGCTATGCTCTGGCCGGTGCGGTGATGGGGGAGTGCGAGTTCGACCCCAACCTGAGTATGCCGGCCGAGCCGGTGCACAAGATTGGCATCATGGGCACCGACGGAACCGTGGGCGCGGGCGTCTACGGCCGCGAATGTAAGGCTGCGGGTGTTGAGGTCGTCTATCCCAGCGAGAAACGTCAGAACGATGTGATGTCGCTTATCTA
The DNA here is from genome assembly GCA_958413895.1 of uncultured Collinsella sp. Taxonomy (GTDB): domain Bacteria; phylum Actinomycetota; class Coriobacteriia; order Coriobacteriales; family Coriobacteriaceae; genus Collinsella. The sequence goes on along the minus strand of CATYVQ010000001.1, from coordinate 173,390 downwards.
CGATGATGTGAAGGCCGGACGTGAGCCCGATATGGATAAGTTCGACCGCGTGATGTGGGAGTTCGCCCGTAGCGGCTGCGACCGCGTCATTCTGGCCTGCACCGAGCTCTCGGTGCTGCAAAAGTACCGAGAGATGCCCGAGATCACCCTCGACGCCATGGATGTCCTGGTGCGCGAATCCATCATCCGCAGCGGCGCCCCCTACCGCCTCTAGCTTCCGACCCGCCAAAAAGGGACAGGTTAATTTTGGTAGGTTTTATCTGGTGAAACAGTAAAGGCCTCGGCTCGTTTGGTGCGAGCCGAGGCCTTTTGCGTTGGGCGGTTGCTGTCGGTGGTGAACTAGAACAGGAAGCCGATGGCGATGAGGGCGATGCTGACGATGAGCACGGCGATGTCCAGGCCCTTGATGGGGTAGCGCTTGTACGAGCTGGCGCGCGTACGCAGATAGAAGCCGCGCTGTTCTGCCGCCAAGGCTGTGGCATCGGTCTTGCCCACGCTTGAGATGAGCAGCGGCACGCACAGTGGCAACATGAGCTTAAGCTTCTTGATGGGGTTCTTGGTGTCGTACTCGACGCCGCGTGCGGTCTGCGCCTCCATGATGGCATTCATCTCCTGACCAAACACCGGCACAAAGCGCAGCGCCGTGGTAAAGGTGAAGGCATAGCGATACGGCACGTGCAGCACCTCGACGCAGGCGTTGGCAAGGTCGTTGAGCTTGGTCACCATGAGCATGAGGATGAGTGGTAACGCCACACCCAGCAGGCGCAGGCAGGCCTTCGATCCTGTGATGAGGCCCGTGTCGGTGATAAAACCCCACACCACGTTGCCATCGCGCATAAAGGCCAGCTGGAGCACCAGCATGATAAGCGCGAGCGGAATCAGCAACTTGAGCAGCGAGAACAGACGGTCGACGACGCCGGCATAGGCACCCAGTGCAAGGGTGAGTGCCAAAAAGCCCAGCAGTGCTACGTAGGTGTCGGACAAGAAGATGCCGACGATGATGGCAGCGGCGAGGCCCAGTTTGACGACGGGGTTCAGGCGATGCAGCAGCGTATCGCCCGGCATGTAGTCGATGACGTTAACCACGGTGGACCATCTCCTTGGTAATTCGAACGACATCGGTGACCTCGCTCACCTGCGCAAAAGCGGGCGAGACGGAAGATGCCAGACGGCGCGAGAGTTCAATAACCTGGGGAGGCTCCACGTAGGCATGCTGCATGAGTTCGATGTTCGAGAATAGCTCGTGCGTGCGGCCGCGGTCGAGGATGCGACCGTCGGCCATCACCACAATGCGCTCGGCAAAATCCGAGACGACTTCCATATCGTGGCAGACCATGATAACGGCGCAACCGCGCTCGGCCATGGTGCGCACCGTTTCCATGACGGTCATGCACTCGCGGTAATCAAGGCCGCTCGTGGGCTCGTCGAGCACGACGATCTTGGGTTCAACTACTACGACGGAGGCGAGCGCCACCATTTGTCGCTGGCCGCGCGAAAGCGAGAAAGGCGCCTCGTCGGCGGGCAGGCCAAAGCGGTCGATGACGAGCTGGGCACGGCGCAGGGCTTCGGCGCGGTCGATACCGGCGAGCTCCAAGCCAAAGGCAACCTCGTCGAGCACGGTATCCTTGCAGATCTGGCGGTCGGGGTTTTGGAAGAGGGTCGCGACCTCGTGGGCAATGCGGCTCGTGGGAACGGTTGCAGTATCCAGTCCCGTGACGCGCACGCTGCCCGAGGCGGGCTTGAGCAGGCCCGTGAGCAGCTTGGTGAGCGTGGTCTTGCCGGCACCGTTCTGACCGACGATGCCCACGAGCTCACCGGGGTAGAGGGTCAGGTTAAGGTCGTGTACGGCGGCGCCGCCGTTGGGATAGGCAAACTCAACATGGTCGAAGGTGAGTACGGGTTCGGCATCCTTGGCATGAGGGCGCATCGACGGTGCATGCGGGGAACCGGTGGGCGCCTGGGCTTCGATGGCCGCGTGTGCGGGGTCGACGATGCCCGAAATCAGGCGCTCGGCCTCATCGACATCCAAGCAAGGGGCACCGCTTACCAGGCCATCGGCCTCGAGGCTATTGAAGATACGCGTGACGCGAGGGCAGTCGACGCCGATGGCACGGAGCTCGTCGGTATGCGCGAAGACCTCGTGTGGCTCGCCCTGCAATGCGATTTCGCCATGATTGAGCACGAGCACACGGTTGCAATACTCCGAGAGCAGAGCGACTTTTTGCTCAACGACGACGATGGTGATGCCGAGCGCACGGTTTGCCTCACGCAGCGTCTCGAAGACCAATGCGGAGCTGGCGGGGTCGAGTGCCGCGGTGGGCTCGTCGAGAACCAAGACGCGCGGGCGCATGGCGAGGATGGCAGCGATGGCCACCTTTTGCTTCTGTCCGCCCGAGAGGGTGGCGATCTCGCGGTCGCGCAGGTCGCTGATGCCGACGGTCTCGAGCGTTTCGCTCACGCGCTGCTCGATCTGGTCGTGGGGAACGCCAAAGTTCTCGAGGCCAAAGAGCATCTCGTCCTCGACGACTGAAGCGACCATCTGCGTGTCGATATCCTGCAGCACACTGCCGACGATTTGCGACACGTCGGTGAGCGAGACTTCGCAGGTGTCGTGGCCGTCGACCATGACGGACCCAAAGAACGTGCCGGTGTAGTGGTGGGGCACGGCGCCCGACAGGCAGGCGGCAAGCGTGGACTTGCCGGCGCCTGAGGGCCCGATGATGCCGATGAAATCTCCCTTGTTCACGCCGAGCGAGATGTGGCTGAGCGCCTGCTCGGTCTGCGTGCCATAGGAGAACGAGACATCGTCGACGTTGATGATCGTTTCCATGGATACCTTTCATAGTCATTGGGGACGTTCTTTAATGACTAGTCATTTAAGAACGTCCCCAAAAGCTAGCTGTTTGGGACAGTTTTTGGTGGTGGGCCGCTATCGTGCGGCCCGTTCATCATAACAGGCTATTTGCCGAGCACCTTGCGCAGGGGGAAGAAGAGCGCCTGGACCACGACGGCGTTAAAGACGGCGGTGCCGAGCACGATGGGCACCTTGGCGAGCGCCGTGGGCAGGGCGGCGCCCATGATGACGGTGCCCAGGGCTGCGAAGAGGGCACCAGAGACCAAGGTAGTGAGCAGGCCGGCGATGAAGGGGTTGAGCTTGCTGCCGCCGATGTTGGACTTAACGAGCGCCGCCATCGTCAGCGCGCCGGCAAGCTCGGTGACAAAGTTAAGGCCGGGGATTGACGTGGTGATCTGGATGACGGCGGCCGACAGGATGCCAAAGATGGCTGCCTGGGCAAAGCTCGCCTGCGTGAGCGCGATGGCTAGAGCGTAGGCAGCAATGATGAACTGCGGCTTGATGCCCGTCGCGGCAAGAGCGTTGCCTACGGTCATGTTGAGGATAAAGCCGGCGGCAAGGAGGATTGCAAGCAGGACGAGCGAGGTGATATCGAGGATGCCTTTGTCGGAAGCGGCGTTGGCGGAAATAGTACGAGCCTGAGTGTTGGTGGCCATGATGTTCTCCTTAAGGTGGGATTTGAGATAAGAGTGTCCTAGACCCCCACGAAAGGGGTTAAATCGAAAAGGGGATTAATTTTGAATAATGGAGCACGGAGACGGCTTTACGAGGGGCCCAGGTTGGCGCGAAAGAGGAGCGAAGCGAACTTGGGTACGCGAGCGACGAATGAACGCCAAGATGGGGCGGCTCGTAAAGCTGAGTGGGTTAGTTGAGCTTCAGGGCCTTCTGGATGGGCAGGTAGAGAGCGCCGACCAGGATAGCGTTAAAGACGGCGGTCATGGCGACGACGGGCAGCATAGCGGCGGCGAGCTCGCCTACCACGCCGAGCATGGCCATCTTGATGACCATGAAGATGACGCCGGAGACAAAGGTGGTCAGGAAGGTTGCGACAATGGCGATCGCGGGCTTGACCTGACCGTTCTTGCCGGCGGCATTGACGATGCCGGCCATGAGCATGGCGGCGATGCCCTCGGCGGCAAAATCAACGAACGGCGAAGTGGTGGTTATCTGGATCACGGCAGCCGAGATGAGGCCAATGACGAGCGCCTGGCCGATGTTGGGGCGAACGACCAGGATGGTGAGGCAGAAGGCCGAGATGATGAACTCGGGGCTGATCATGCCGCCCGAGATGCCCGAGATGGCCTTGCCGACGGTGAAGTTGAGGATGAAGCCGGCGGCGAGCAGGATGGCGAGCAGGACGAGAGCACGGACGTCGAGTTTGCCACGGTCGGCGGTCTGGACGGTGCGGGGCTGGGTGGCGGTGGTGTTCTGAGACATGGTGAAAATCCTTTCGGAATGGGAGTGCAAGAGAAAAGCGGAGGCGCGTGATGCGAATGCGATCGGGCTCGAGATAGAAAAAGGCCCCCGGTCGAAACCGGAGGCCTTCCAATCACCTAGAGCGCAAAAACAGGCGTGAGGGACTCACTGTCGACCGATCGTATTCGCATCACGCCACCACCAGTTGTTGAGAGACTTCATCGTGTTCTTCATGTCGGTGGCTCCTTTCGTGATGCCATGGTACGGTCGCACCTAGTTGCTGTTGCGCTGCACTATAGCACAGCAAAGTGTGTGCGGGGAAATCTTTTTTGAAAAGATTTCAGGCGGGTTTCCCGTCGGTCAAAAGGCGGGTTAAGCGGGCGAGGCTGCCATTGCTGCCTTGCCCGCTCAGCTAAGACGTTACTCCTTATTGCGACGGTAGAGGAAGTAACCGCCTGCGGAGATGACGACAACGCCAGCGATGGCGAATGCGGCCACCATGCGGCCATCAAAACGATCGCCAGTGGTGGGCAGGCCGCCCTTGGTGTTCGTCTTGTTGGTGGTTACCGTGGTCGTGGTGTCCGACTTGCTAGGCTTCTCAGGCTTGGCGGCTGGCTGCTCGGGCTTAGCGGGCTGCTCGGGGGTACCGGGCTGCTCAGGAGTACCAGGCTGCTCGGGAGTGCCGGGCTGATCCGGGGTGACCGGATCGGTGGCAAGAGCATCCTTGGCGTAGGTGATGGACACCTTGAGGCCGTTGGTCTCGGTGTTCAGGTCGCTTGGGGTGAAGGGCTGGTCGAAGTTTTCGGCCTTCTGATAGGCGCGCATCTCCTGGAGCAGTGCCTTGCACTTCTTGTAGGTGTTCTCGGTAGCAGCCTTGCCGGCCTTGTTGGCCAGGGCAGTGCGGCCCTCGGTGGTCGTCTCGGCCAGCATGGCGGTGTCGACTTCCTTGTTCTGCTCGATGAGCTCGTTCTGGAGCGCATCGAGGTAGGTGCGGACGTTGGTGCCAAGGGTGTCGGGGTTCTCAAAGCAGAGCGAGCTGATGTCCATGAGAACGTAGTTGATGGAGTTCTCGGGTTCCTCGTTGTACACGACGTCTTTCACGCTGCAGTGATCGAAGGAGACGGTCTGATCGCTGAAGTACGGGCTAACCTCAGTTATCAAAGCGGAGTACAGCGGGATGGCAACAGAGTACGCGGCGCGGGAGAGCATCTCCCACTGGATGGTAGCGACTTCTGGATCATACCCGCGACGAATCTGGAAAAGGTTGATTTCGGTGTTGCGCTCGCTGCCGATGGCGTAGACGCCGTCAGTGTTGGCGTTAAGGCCTGGGACGTTTTCGCCGCGGTTGCCGAAGGCGCGAATCAGCTCAAAGGTGCTCCAGCCAGACTTGCTAGGCTTGAAGAACAGGGGCTGGATTTCGCTGACCATAGCTCCCTTTTGGGCAGGTTTTTCATCCTTCTTAACGGTGATAATGTCGTAATCCGTGCCTTCGGTCAGCGGACTAGCAAAATAATTGCGGCCTTGCACATAGCGGGACCACTGGTGAACGCCAGAATCGGCGAGGCTTTCGCCATACGTTTTGGCAACGTCGAACTTGCCGTCTGTGTACTTAGCGAAACCCTTTTCCTCGGGCATGGACTGGATGCCCTCAGAGTGGAGGCAGTTTTCGGTGTCATCGAGGTCGACATCGTAGTTGAGGCTGCCGATGTTGGGGTTGAGTGAGGCGACGTCGTCGGTCAGTTTCATGGCGATCCACTGATGGGCGGAAAGCGTGGCGAACAGCCAGGTCTCGTTGTTGTCGGCGATGATGATCTGGTCGTTGGTGCAGACGCCCTTTTCGTCGACCAAGCTGCCGATGAGTTCGACGCCCTCGCGAGCGGTTGCGCTCTCGCCCAAGATGATGCTGGCATAGCTATATTCGCCCAGACCCACTCCCTCATCGATGGGGTCTGCTGCTTCGGCATCCTCGTTATAGGAGGTGCTCAGCGTGGCAGAGCAGGACACGCCCTTCTCGTTGATTCCGGCTTCGGAGTAGGCGTCGGTGCGACCCAACCAGTTGGAGGGGTGGTCGCGTACATAGCTGTAGCGATAGGTAGGCTTATTCGAAGTGTATTCGAAAGCAGATTCAATCGAGCTGTACGTAAAGCCGGGTTCATGAGCGGGCTCGATGCCATAGTGCTTGAGGTAACGCGCTCCAAAGTCCTCGGCGCGGCCGTAGTACGTGTTGCCGTCGGCCGTAAGGTTCTTGCCCATGTAGATTTGCGTGCAGGCGAGCGCAGAGGTCGGCATGGACATGATGGTCGCAGCTCCAAAGGCGAGGCCTATGCCTAGCTTCTTGAGCGCGTTGACGGGGTGAGTTTTCCTCATTTTCCCTCCCAGCGTGCGAAAGCCCTCCGTTGCCAGAGGGCTTCAGCCAATAAAGACACCCCATTAGCGTAACGAACTGGAAACAATATTCATCTATGAAAGAAACTTACTCGATAAGCGTAATGAAATATGCGATGAGCGGTTAATTATACTCAGTTTGTAGCTTTACTTTAATAAAGACGCCCTGTAATTACTGTAGCCGAATAAAGTAGCTGGGAATGCTCGAAATGAAAATCCCCCGCTGTTTGGCAAATGCATAAACAGCAGGAGAGACGATAATTGGATGAATATCATACCAATGTGGAATTACTTCTTCCGGCGGTGGATCACGTTGATCGCATAGCCGACGAGCATGGCCAGAACAATGACGATAAAGCCAAGCAGGGGATTGTCGTTCATGGGGTCCTCCTATTTTCCGAGTGGGGAGAATTCGTCGACGATGAGGTCGAGGCATTGCGGAAGTGCGCGGGCACCAAAGACGCCCGAGTTGCTGGAGATAATCTCGCCATCGAACTGCATGCCCAGCGACGGGGTGCAGGTGATCTTGGCTTCCTTGGTCTGGATGATCTTGAACTGCGGGCGCCCGAGTACCTTACCGGCGGGGTCAAGCGCAGCGGTGATCACAGTAGGCAGCAGCTGCACGGTGCGCACGGGTTCGATGACCGCAATGTCGACCATGCCATCGTTCATGCGGCAGTCGGGGAACAGGTTGATGTCGTTTTGGATGACCGAGGTGTTGCCGGCCATGCAGCAGATGCCGTCGAGCTCCTCGACAATGCCGTCATGCTCAATCGTAAAGTGCGCTACCGTAGGGTTGGGCGTGGCGAGCGCAGAGAGGAAGTAGGCGATCTCGCCGATGTCGTTTTTGGTGGGGGCGGCTTTCATCATGATCTCGGCGTCGAAGCCCGAGCCGGCGATGATGATGAAGCCGTGGCGCTTCTCGTTGCCGCTCTCGTCGAGCCAAAAGAGCTCGCCCATGTCGACTTTGACCGTGCGACCGGCGCGGCAAGCCTTGGCAAGCGCCGCTGCCTCGGGGGCATTGCCGATGTTGTTGAAGAACAGGCAGGCCGTACCGGAGGGGAAGACGAGCGTGGGGACGCCGCATCCGCGCATCTGATCGAGCACGTTGGAGACGGTGCCGTCGCCGCCCGAAACGACCACGCGGTCAAACTCACGCACGTCTGCCACGGCGTCCTCGGGCTCCATGCCATCGCCGATAAAACGCATCACGACCTCGTCGCCGCCCTGCGCGAGGGCGTGCGTAAATGCGTAGATTTCATCTGAGCTGGGGCCCGATGCCGGGTTGTGGATGATAAGGCAGCGCATACTTACGTTCCCGTTCTGTGACTAACCGAGTATCCGAGTATAGTTGTAAGGCAATGCCGATATCCTACCCGTGTTTTTCGGGCCTAACCTTATTCGATGGGTTGATATGTACATTTCCACACATCAGGCTCTACTCGACTTTTGCCAGCGCGCCCGTGAGTTCGACGCGATTGCCGTCGATACCGAGTTTTTGCGTGAGCGCACGTTCCATCCGCGCCTGTGCTTGGTTCAGATTGCCACCCCTGCCGAGAGCGTGGCGGTCGACCCTCTGGTGATCGACGACCTTTCGCCACTGGCCGAGCTTATGGCCGACGAGAGCGTGACCAAGGTCTTCCACGCCTGCTCGCAGGATATGGAGGTCATGCTCCATACCGTGGGCGTGCTGCCGCGACCGATTTTCGATACGCAGGTCGCCGCCGCCTTTTTGGGCGAGCGCCAGCAGATTTCGTATGGCGCGCTTGTTCAGACGTTCTGCGGCGTATCGCTGCCCAAGACCGAGTCGCTGACCGACTGGTCGCGCCGCCCGCTGACCGATAAACAGATCGAGTACGCGATCGATGACGTCAAGTATCTGATCGTCGCCTATACCGAGATGATGAGCCGCCTGCGCGAGTTGGGCCGCGTGGACTGGGTACTCGATGAGTTGCGTCCTCTGGCCGACGAGTCACACTACCGTGCCGATCGTCATGAGGCATTCCGCAAGGTCAAGCGCATCAACTCGTGTAGCCGCCATCAGTTGGGCATTGCGCGCGAGCTTGCCGCCTGGCGTGAAGACCGCGCCGAGCGGCGCAACATCCCGCGCAAGTGGGTTATGTCCGACGATACGCTGCTGGCCCTGGTTAAGCGCAATCCCGTGCGTGTTGAGGAGTTCCGCAGCATTCGCGGTACCGATCAGTTGGGGGAGCGCGATGTGGACGGCGCGCTCATGGCCATCAAGCGCGGCGCAAGCTGCCCGCACGATCGCCTGCCGCTCATGGTGCGCGGGCATCGCCAGATCTCTCCGGAGCTGGAGAGCGTGACGGATCTTATGTACGCGCTCATCCGCCTGGTTGCCGAGCGCTCGGGCGTGGCGACCTCGGTCATTGCGTCGCGCGATGACCTGGCCGACTATATTGAGCACCCCGAGCAGAGCCCCCTGCGCGAAGGCTGGCGTTTTGAGCTTGTGGGCTCGCGCCTGGACGATCTGCTTTCGGGCAATATGGGGTTGACGGTCAAAGATGGCAAAATTGAATTGCTGTAAGGAAGCCTAGCCGCTTGAGTGGGTAGAATGCCTCCAACGTGTAACTCGATTCGGAGGAATTCGCATGCCTTATTACTATGGATACGGCTTTGGCATTGACCCGCTGTACCTGCTGGTTGTTCTTGTCTGCACGGTGCTTGGCCTTGCCGCGCAGAGCTATATCAACTCGACGTACAAGACGTGGTCTGGGGTGTGCTCGGACGGCGATACGGGTGCCACGGTCGCTCGCCGCATGCTCGATGCAAACGGTTGCAACGCCGTGGGCATCAAGGGCGTCGCCGGCGAGCTCACTGATCATTACAACCCGCAGGACAACAACCTGTATTTGTCGGATGCCAACCGTTCGGGCGGGTCGGTCGCAAGCGTTGCCGTCGCCTGCCACGAGGCGGGCCATGCCGCCCAGCGTCAAAGCGGCTACGCCATGATGAAGGTGCGCACTGCCCCGGTCCCGGTCGTCAACTTTACCCAGAACACCTGGACCATCGTGCTACTCATGGGCCTGTTTATGAACATCGCGGGGCTCACAACCCTCGCGCTAATCTTCTTCTCGTTTAGCGTGCTGTTCCAGTTGGTTACGCTGCCGGTTGAGATTGATGCCAGCCGACGCGCCGTGGCATATATTGAGCAGTCGGGTATGAGCTCCAAGCAGGTCAACGGTGCCAAGAAGGTCCTGACGGCAGCCGCGCTTACCTATGTTGCTGCAGCGCTCACTTCGATCATTCAGCTGCTCTACCTGATGGCTCGCTACAACAGAAACTCCAATCGATAACAAATTGGGTTGCTGGGCGCCGTGGGGATTTGTGTCCCCGCGGCGCTGTACTATGTGTTGGACTTGAATTTGCGCAGGGCCGAAGCCCTTGTGCACGATGACGAAAGGAGGCTGCGTGGCAGGCTGGAATCTAACCGGCAATAGCGTTTCCGCCGAGTTCGACGGATCGGATGAGCAGGAGCGTAAAGAACTTAGCGTGAGCCAGGCGGTGGAGATTGCCGCTGGCGCGCTCGATGCCATTCCGCAGCTGAGCGTTTTGGGCGAGGTCACGGGTTTCCGTGGTCCCAACGCCCGAAGCGGCCACTGCTACTTCCAGATTAAAGACGACTCGGCCGCCGTCGACTGCATCATCTGGAAGGGCGCCTACCTTAAGCGCACCTTCGACTTGCGCGACGGCATGCAGGTGAGCTTTAAGGGCAGCTTTAATCTCTATAAGGCCACGGGCCGCATGAGCTTTGTCGTTCGCTCATTCTCGCTGGCGGGGGAGGGTCTGCTGCGTCAACAAGTGGCGCAACTGGCCGAAAAGCTACGCCGCGAGGGCCTGATGGACGAAGCGCGCAAGCGCCGCATCCCGGTGTTCTGCTCCCGCGTGGCGGTCGTTACCTCACTTTCGGGTGCCGTAATCGACGACGTCAAGCGCACATTGCGTCGTCGCAACCCGCTCGTCGAGCTCGTCTGCGTGGGCGCTAAGGTCCAAGGCGAGGGTGCGCCGGCCGAGCTCATTGAGGGTCTGCGCCGTGCGGCCGCCATCACGCCGGCGCCCGACTGCATCTTGCTGGTACGCGGCGGCGGCTCCTTTGAGGACCTCATGACCTTTAATGACGAGGAGCTTGCCCGCGCGGTGGCGGCTTGTCCTGTGCCCGTGGTGACCGGCATTGGCCATGAGCCCGATACCTCGATTTGCGACATGGTGAGCGACCGCCGCGCCTCCACGCCCACGGCGGCGGCAGAATCGGTGGCGCCGGCTATGACGGAGTTGGCCGATGTGCTCGAGGCGCGCCATCAGCGCCTGGGTGCCGCGATGGCATCGATGATTGGGTCGAATCAGGTTGATCTGGAGATGCTCGATCAGCGCGGTCGCCGTGCCTGGGATACCTATACGGCTCGCTTGGGCGATGCGCTCGATGCGGCTGCGTGCCGCCCGTGCCTCAACGACCCCACATTTATGGTCGAGCGTCGCGAATCGGAGCTTGCGCTGACTGCCGATCGCCTGTCCGGCGCCATAACGCGTTCGGTTGGGACATTCCGCTCCAACTTTGAGCGCCTGCCCGAGCGTCTGGTTGCAAGCACCTCGGGGCTCGATGGCAAGCGCCATGCGCTCACACTTGCGAGTTCCCGTCTGGAGCATCAGGGGCGCACGATGCTCAGCAAACCCGCGTCCGACCTGGGCCGAGCTGCCGCGTCGCTCGATGCCCTGTCGCCGCTCAAGGTGCTTGCCCGTGGCTATTCCATCGCGTACAGCGATGATGGTGTGGCTACGAGCGTCAAGACCTTTAAGCCCGGCGACGCCATTCGCGTGCGCATGGCAGACGGCAACGTGGCGGCAACGGTCAATACGGCCGAGTAGACCGCGTTTCATAGCGATAAACCTTTAGGAAAGGAAACAGATATGGCAGAGAAGACCCCGGTCGAGCAGCTTACGTACAAGCAGGCCTCGCAGGAGCTGGAGCTCATCATCCGCAGCTTGGAGTCGGGTGATATGGAGCTCGAGGAGTCGCTCGAGAGCTATACCCGCGGCGTCGAGCTCCTCAAAAGCCTACGCACCCGCCTGTCCGATGCCGAGCAGAAGGTCTCGGTGCTCCTTAAGGACGTCGACGGCAACGACGCGCTCGCCGACGGCGAAGCCGCCAACACGGACGACAACCTCTCGTTCTAACCATCCCGACCAAATATAATTACCTTGGTCTGTGAGAAAGGAACCAGCCATGTGTGACTGCATCTTCTGCAAAATTGCCAACCACGAGATCCCCTCGACCGTTGTCTATGAGGACGACCAGGTCATCGCCTTCGACGACCTCAACCCCCAGGCGCCGGTCCACACACTCGTGATCCCCAAAAAGCACTACAGCGACATCGCTGACAACGTGCCGGCCGAGACCATGGGTGCCATGGCCCACGCCGTCCAGGAAGTCGCTAAGGTCAAGGGCCTGGAGGACGGTTTCCGCGTCATCTCCAACAAGGGCGTCAACGCCGGTCAGACCGTCATGCACTTCCACATGCACATCCTCGGCGGCAAGAACCTGGGCGAGAACCTCATCTGAGGACGCACGGCCCGTCGCCTTGGCTGCCTTTGGAGTAACCTATGCAGCTTTCTCAACTCGAATACCTTCAAGCGGTAGCGAACTACGGCGGCGTACGCAAAGCGGCTCGCGCCGTTCACGTGAGCCCACAGGCTGTTTCGTCGGCAATTAAGAAACTGGAATCTGAGTACCAGATCGTTTTGCTCAACCGATCGGCGGGGGAGGCTGTTTTGTCTCCTGCGGGCCGAGAGTTTGCGCGTCGCGCACGTATGATCCTGGCACAAGTCGACGATCTCAAAAAGTACGCTCAATCGGGGAACGGCGGCGTTTCGCCCGACGGCCATTTCCGTCTTTACGCCCCCTGTCTTCACGGGCGGGGGCGCCTTTTTTCCGAAAACTGGTACGACTCGTTTGAAAGCTCGCGCCCTCAGATTCATCTTGATGTGTGGCATCAGCCAACGGCAACATGCTTTGAATCACTTATACTTGGCATTTCGGACGCGGCTATCTCGTTTGAGGAACCACGGGACAGCGTCCTTTCTTCAAAATATATGGGTGAAAAGGAGCTCAGGGTTCTTTCATGCCCAGCTGGTCATCAATCTGTGGGTGCTATGACCGTTCGTGAGTTACTGGGCGGCAGGCTCGCTGTTCCAATTAATTTGTCACCCTGTCTCAATGCGATTAATCAATGTCCCGAAGCTCAGCTGGTTAATTTCCGCTTTCGCGATGTCGAATACGGAAACAGGGCGCAGACTGAGTTTCTTCAAGCCGGGGGATTGATATTGAGTTTTTCTGGCTCTTCTCTCGCATCAGATGGACTGGAAGTGAGCGAGTGCTCCATTGAAGGCTCGCATGACGTAGCCTTGCCCATCTACTTTTGCTATCGACAAAATGCCTGGACCGATCGACACCAGACGGTATTTCTTCACCTATTGCGTCATCTCGCTTCGTGAGGCCATTTGGCCTCGTGGCGTCAAGTAAATGTTGACGCCTTGTAACACATGACTGACGGCTTTGCCCTCATGCTTTTCCAAGATTTCGGTTTGGGTTATTGGCTCTTGGAGGGCGAAGCATGAAAAACCGTACGGTTTTGCTTTATATGATGTTCGTTTTCCTGTCGAACTTTAGCACCATCTTGTATTTTCTAACCGTCTACCTTGAGTTCGTCGGGCTTTCGATGGTAGCGATTTCTAGCATGATGATTGCATATCAAATGAGCAAGTTCATCTTTGAAGTTCCCACTGGCTATATTGCCGATAGGTTTGGACGAAAGACAAGTGGTCTCGTTGGCGTCGTGGGGATGCTTGGATACTATGTCGCCCTGCTTCTCGTCCGTTCTCCTCTGCTTTTAATCGGCGCGTTTGCTCTCAAAGGTTTTGCCGTTGCATGTGTGAGCGGATCCATAGAAGCGATTTACATTGACAGCGTCTCTCAGGACCAGCTCGTAAGACTTAATGTCGTTGAGCGATTTGTTTTCTATGCCTCTTATGCCATCTCCGCTTGCGTGGGCGGTTTCATTTCGTCCGCTGGCGCGTATCTCATTGGGCTTTCGGTCGATATCATCACAATGGTGCTGACATTGGTTGTCGTTGTCCGTATTCCTGAGGCGAGAAGAGAGGGCGCTGCGGTGACACCTGGGCACGGAATGAGCCCGAAGATGATCGGTGCAGCTATTGCGGGTAATGGCATTCTTCGGTCGGCGTTCATCATGGACTGTTCTCAGGCATTTGCTTTTGTCGCCCTGGAAGACTTTTTCTCACTGTTGCTTGCAGGCCGCGGAATGAATGCTGTCGCTTCGGGCGTGACCATTGCGGTCCAGCTCCTTGCCTCCGCCTCCATAGGGTTTATCGTGCCCAGTGTGATTGCTCGTGTCGACAAGGGCCGTTTTGCGCGTATTTGCGGCATCATTCGCTTAGCATTGACAGCTTTGTTTTTGATTCCCCTTACTCCGGCTAATTTGCTGCCCGTGTTCTATGTGCTGCAGACGGTTGCGTACTCGTTGTTTGCCCCAATCAAATACTCAGTTTTCCAAAATGCTGCCGATTCATCGATGCGCTGTTCGCTGATTTCGGTTCAAAGCCAGATGGTGGCGGTTGGTGCCATCCTTTTCTATCTGCTCAACGCTGTGTTGAGTAGCGTTGCGGGCATTCGAGTCGTATTGCTAGTTGCGCTCGGGATTTCTTCCCTGGTGTATATCTCCGCGCTATTTCGTCTTACAAGTCAAAGGCCGTGAGTATTTGGGCACCGATAACTTATATATCAACGCAATAAACCCGAGCGCGAGGGTGTTTGGGTTTATTATTGAAGCGTATGTAACCTGGCGGCGCCACACCGCCTGTTAGTAGGGAGACACATGAACGTTCTGGTCGTCAACGCAGGATCTTCGACCCTTAAGTATCAGGTCATCGATACCAAGTCCCACAAGGTGTCCGCAAAGGGCTCCTGCGAGCGCGTCTGCTTTACCGGCGGCACCTTCACCCACGCTGCCAACGGTTCCAAGAAGGTGACCGAGAACATCGAGTTCCCCGACCACAAGGTCGCCATCGAGGTCGTTCTGAAGGACCTCGAGGCCAACGGCGTCAAGATCGAGGGCATCGGCCATCGCATCGTTCAGGGCGGTTGGTACTTTGGCGATTCCTCCCTCGTCGATGAGGACGTTCTCGCCAAAATTCGCGAGGTCGCCCCGCTGGCGCCGCTGCACAACAACCCCGAGGCCAACGTTATCGAGTACTGCCTCGAGCAGTATCCCGACCTGCCCAACGTCACGGTCTACGACACCGCTTTCCACTTCAACATGCCCGAGGTCGCCAAGACTTACGCCCTGCCCAAGGACGTCTGCGACAAGCTGCACATCCGTAAGTACGGCGCCCACGGCACCAGCTACCGTTACATCTCCAAGAAGGTCGCCGAGATGACCAACGGCGAGGCCCGCAAGGTCGTCGTGTGCCATATCGGCTCCGGCGCTTCCCTGTGCGCCATCGAGGACGGCAAGTGCATGGACACCACCATGGGCTTGACGCCGCTCGACGGCGTCATGATGGGCACCCGTTGCGGCTCCATCGACCCGGCTACCGTGTGCTACCTGCAGCGCGAGGGTGGCTACACCTTCGACGAGGTCGACGAGATGATGAACAAGAAGTCCGGCCTTTTGGCTGTGACCGGCGGCAAGACCAACGACTGCCGCAACGTCGAGGAGCTCGCCGCTGCCGGCGACCCCGATGCCCAGCTCGCCTTCGACATGTTTGTCTACAAGATTGCCGCCAAGGCTGCCGAGATGGCTACTTCCATGTGCGGCATGGACACGCTGGTCTTCACCGCTGGCATCGGTGAGCACGCTCCGGCCGTTCGTGCCGGCGTCGCCGACCGTCTGGCCTTTATGGGCGTCAAGATGGATCATGCCCGCAACGCCCTGCGTGGTGACGGCGCTTGGCGCCTGTCTGCCAAGGATTCCAAGGTCAAGATCTTCGTCATCCCCACGGACGAGGAGTTCATGATCGCTTCCGACGTTGAGCGCATCGTCAACGGCAAGTAATTGCAAGAGGGGAGGGGCTGGACGACCGAGCGCCGTTCGGCCCCTCTTTTGTGCTCGTTGGGCGATATGCCTGATAGCTATTTATCAAGTTGTGATAACTTCTTATTAACATGCGGCCGCCTTAAGGGGTCTGCGTCGACCGTATTGCACTGCAAAGGAGTCTCATGAACGTACTTGTTGTCAACGCCGGCAGCTCAAGCCTTAAATATCAGCTTTTGGATACCGATACCCGAGAGGTTTTCGCCAAGGGCAACTGCGAACGTATCGGATCGGACATGGGCATCTTTGGCCACTCCGAGAACGGTGGCGCCAAGCAGACCGAGGAGGTCCCTTTCCCCGATCATCGCTCTGCTATCGCTCGTGTGCTCGAGGAGCTTGAGAAGACCGACTTTACGATTGATGGCATTGGGCATCGTATCGTTCAGGGCGGCTGGCACTTCGATGATTCCGCAGTTGTCGACGACGAGGTTATTGCCAAGATTCTTGAGGTGGCACCGCTTGCTCCGCTGCACAACTACGGCGAGGCCGCAGCAATCGAGTATTGCCGTGAGAAGTATCCGGAGCTGCCCAACGTCGCCGTCTTCGATACCTCGTTCCACATGACCATGCCCGAGGTCGCCTATACCTACGCGCTGCCCAAGGACGTGTGCGACAAGTACCACGTGCGCAAGTACGGCGCCCACGGCACGAGCCACCGCTATGAGTGGATGATGGCCAAGGAGATCCTGGGTTCGCGCTGCCACCGTCTGCTTTCGTGCCATTTGGGTAACGGTGCTTCGCTTGCCGCCATTGAGGACGGCGTGTGCCGCGACACCACGATGGGCCTCACGCCGCTTGACGGTCTGATGATGGGTACCCGCTGTGGTTCCATTGACCCGGCCACCGTGTGCTACCTCCAGCGCGAGGGCGGCTACAGCTATCAGGAAGTCGATGACATGATGAACAAGCAGTCTGGTCTGCTTGCCATCTCGGGCATCTCCAACGACGCCCGCGACATCCGTACACGCGCCTCCGAGGGCGACGAGCGCTGCCTGCTCGCCTTCGATATGTTCGCCTACAAAGCCATGCAGCAGGCTGGCTCCATGATCGCTTCTATGGCGGGCGTGGACACCATCACCTTTACCGCCGGTATCGGTGAGAACGACTGGTCGATCCGCAAGGCCTTCTGCGACTGCTTTGAGTGGCTGGGCGTACGCATCGACAACAACAAGAACCGCGAGGCCGTGGGCAACGGCCCGCAGGTCATCAGCGCCGCCGGTTCCGCCGTCACGGTCATGGTCATCCCCACCGACGAGGAATACATGATCGCCCACGACGTTGAGCGTCTGACCAAGAACAACTAACGCGCGCATTTGCAAGTAAACGAAAGGCCTCCAGAGCAACAGCCCGGGAGGCTTTTTTCTAGCAGGCGGACGACGGAAACTCCATCCCATTTCGAGCGTAAATTCTGGGACACGCTTTCCAGTTGAGGCATGTTGCGGAAAGTGTGACCCACAATAAAGCATAATTCCGTCCCACGGTTTCCCAAACAGGCCCCAAGCGGAAGCTGCATCCCACAATCCGCCTTCAAACCGGGACACACTTTCCGGTGGGCCAGACATCAGATCGCAGCCAACATTTCGGTCCCAAAGTGACCATATCTGCATCGTTTGACCCTCCAGCAACGGCACCCATTCATTCAGATTTTCAGCCCCAGCTCGTAGCCAAGCCGCCGTCCACCCCAGATACCCTGATTGCTACGTGGCGGTAGAAGGCCGTACGGGCAAACCCCTGAAAACAATCCGCAGACCAGAAACGCCCCCGTTCGTAGCTCCGGAGGAGCAGAACGGGGGCGTTTCATTGGTCGAGGACGTTTTCAGGGGTTAGCCCGTACGGCCTTCGGGCGAGTGCGTACGCTACTCAGCCATCTGAGCCTGGACGGCGGTGATGGCCACGACACCCACGATGTCGTCGGCAGAGCAGCCGCGCGAAAGGTCGTTAACCGGCTTGGCGATGCCCTGCAGGATGGGGCCGTAAGCGTCGGCGCCAGCGAAGCGCTGGACCAGCTTGTAGCCGATATTGCCTGCCTCGAGGTCGGGGAACACGAGCACGTTGGCCTTGCCGGCAACGGAGGAGCCGGGAGCCTTGAGCTGGGCGACGGTGGGGACGATAGCGGCATCGAGCTGCAGGTCGCCGTCGATGGCGAGCTCGGGAGCCTTCTCCTTGCAGAACTTCACGGCCTCTTGGACCTTCTTGGCGACCTCGCCGCCGGCGGAGCCCATGGTGGAGTAGGAGAGCATGGCCACGTGCGGCTCAACGTTGCCCATGAAGGTGGACCAGGAGTGAGCGGAGGCGATGGCGATCTCGGAGAGCTCGTCGGAGGACGGGTTGATGTTGAGGCCGCAGTCGGCGAAGATCAGCGTGCCGTCGGTGCCGAACTGCGGGGTGTCGGTGCACATCACGAAGAAGGCCGAGACCAGCTTGGTGCCCGGGGCGGTCTTGAGGATCTGAAGCGCGGGGCGCAGGGTGTCGGCGGTGGAGTGGCAGGCGCCGGAGACCAGGCCGTCGGCATCGCCCATCTTGACCATCATGGTGCCAAAGTAGGTGGCGTCCATCACCTGGGCACGAGCCTGCTCGATGGTAACGCCCTTCTTGGCGCGGAGCTCGGCAAACTTCTGCGCGTACTCCTCGTGCTTCTCGGCATTGCGCGGGTCGATGACGGTAGCGCCGGGAACGTTGATCTCGTCGGGGTTGCCCAGGATGACGATCTTTGCCAGGCCCTCCTCGATGATTTTGGTGGCCGCGACGATAGTGCGCGGATCCTCGCCCTCGGGCAGGACGATCGTCTTAAGGTCGGCCTTGGCGGCAGACTTCATACGGTTTAGGAAATCGCTCATGTTACTCCTTACAAGCGTTTCGCTAAGCTCCAGGCGCCCGGCTGTTCACGAATAAACCCGCTGCTAGCGGGTTTACCTTACGTTAATGTTCGCCGCGGTGCTTGAGCTTTCCTTGTGTGGCAAGCTCATTATAGGACGCATTAGCGCTATAATCGCTCTGATAAATGTGTCTCGAAGAATGTTCGAGAAAAGCCCAGCTAACGAGCCCGTGGCTTTTGACAAGGAGTATCGATGCAGATTACCTCAGGCCTGCCTGAAGGCTTTAACGCCGGCGCGTACGACATGATTGTCGTCGGTGCTGGATATGCCGGTGCCGTTTGTGCCCGCCGTCTCGCCGAGACCATCGGCTATCGTGTTGCCGTTTTGGAGCGCCGTAGCCACATTGCGGGCAATGCCTATGACTGCACTGACGAGGCCGGAATCCTGATCCACGAGTACGGTCCGCATATCTATCACACCTTTAACGAGCGCGTGCACAATTTCCTGTCGCGCTTTACCAAGTGGACGGATTATCAGCACAAGGTGCTCGCCAACATCAACGGTACCCTTATGCCCGTGCCCTTCAACCATGCGAGTCTCAAGCTCGCCTTTGGTGACGAGCGCGGCGAGGAGCTGTATCAGAAGCTCGTGGAGACCTTTGGCAAGGATGTCAAGGTGCCCATTATGGAGCTGCGTAAGAAGAACGACCCCGACTTGGCCGAGGTCGCCGATTACGTCTACGAGAACGTCTTTTTGCATTACACCATGAAGCAGTGGGGCCAGACGCCCGACCAGATCGATCCCTCGATCACCGGCCGCGTTCCCGTCTTTGTGGGCGATGATGACCGCTACTTCCCGCAAGCTCCCTTCCAGGGCATGCCGCAGGAGGGCTACACGGCGCTCTTTGAGCACATGCTCGACCACGACCTGATTGACGTGTTCTGCGACGTGGACGCCCGCGATCTTTTTGAGATCGACGAGACCACCGTCAAGGTCGACGGCAAGGTCTACGGCGGTGAGATTGTCTATACCGGTCCGCTCGATGAGCTGTTCAACCTCGACTTGGGCGCGTTGCCGTACCGCACGCTCGATATGAAGTTCGAGACGCTCGATATGGACCAGTTCCAGCCCGTGGGCACCGTCAACTACACCACGAGCGAGGACTACACGCGCATCACCGAGTTCAAGAACATGACCGGTCAGGTCCTGCCCGGCAAGACCACCATCATGAAGGAGTACTCCAAGGCCTATACGCCCGGCTCGGGCGAGACGCCGTACTACGCCATTCTTGAGCCCGAGAACCGTGAGCTCTATGAGCGCTATCTTGAGCGCGTCCAGAACCTGACGAACTTCCACCCGGTGGGTCGTCTGGCCGAGTATCGTTACTACGATATGGACGCCGTGACCAATTCCGCCCTCGATCTTTCGGATGAGATTATCGCCTGCCATGCATAAAGTCATAACATTCGGTATTCCCTCGTATAACGCCGCCAAGGACATGGACCATTGCATCACCTCCATCTTGGAGGGGAGCAATTACGCCACCGATATCGAGATTATCGTGGTGGACGACGGCTCCAAGGACGAGACGGCCGCCAAGGCCGACGAGTGGGAGGCCCGTTATCCTGGAATCATCCGCGCGGTGCACCAGGAGAATGGCGGTCACGGTATTGCCGTCCTTTCGGGTCTGCGCGAGGCGCAGGGCACCTACTACAAGGTTGTCGACTCGGATGACTGGCTCGACGCTGCGGCTCTTTCGACTATGCTGTCGATTCTGCGTGGCTTTGAAGAGCGCGATCAGCGCGTTGACCTGTTTATCTCGAACTACGTGTACGAGAAGGTTTACGAGGGCACGCATACCGCTATTGGCTACAAATTTGCCCTGCCGCGCAAAAAGATCTTTTCCTGGGATCAGATCGGTCATTTCCGCCTGGACCAGAACCTACTCATGCACAGCCTGTGCTATCGCACGGATGTGCTGCGCGAGTCCAACCTTCCCATGCCGCCGCACACGTTCTATGTGGACAACATCTACGCCTACGTGCCACTGCCGCGTTGCAAGACCATGTACTACGCCGACATCGACCTCTACCGCTACTTTATCGGCCGCGAAGGTCAGAGCGTCAACGAGGCAACGATGGTCAAGCGTCTGGACCAGCAGTTCCGTGTTACGCGTATCATGTTGGAGTCGTACCACCTGTACAGCGATGTTGAGTCGTCGCGCCTGCGTTCGTACATGATGGGCTACTTCACCATGATGATGGCGATCTGCTCGGTGCTCACCAAGCTTTCCGAGGAAGATTGCGCCGACGAGCGCCTAAAGACGCTGTGGAATGATTTGAAGGCCTACGACGAGCGCATGTATCGTCGTGCCCGCTACGGCGTGGTCGGGTTCTTCACCAATCTGCGCGGACGGGCCGGAGACAAAACCACACTCGGCCTATACCGTCTTGCCTCAAAGATCTTCAAATTCAACTAGCACAGAAGCGCTCGGGTAACGGGGACCCCTGGTCCTTAACTTGCTACTTCGAACAGTCCTGCGCAAGACGGAGGCGCCACTGGCGCCTCCTTTGCGTGCGGAACTCGTATCAAGTTAAGGACCAGGGGTCCTCTGCTGTGTCTCGCTTTGTGTTAGCAAGCAGAATTTGAAGATCTTGGACGCGCGGTACACAGGGGCCTGGGCTGAAAGGAATCTTGTTGAGCAGGTTGCCCGGTGGGGCTTGGTTATGTTTGTCGCGAGTTCCGCACGAGCCGAAGAGCACTTAATGTGCTCTTCGTGCGAGCCAGGACTGTAGAGCAGCAAACATAGCCAAGACCCACCGGGCAACCGGACGAGCTAGTTTACTTTGCGGCGCCGGGGATGCCGTGGGAGGTTTTGGCGTATTTTGCTCCGTTTACGATGGCGGTCTGTAGGGCCCTTACTGCGAGCATGCCCAGCAGGTCTAGGGGAACGGCGGCGCTTGCCTGGGCGCCCAGTTTGCCGCTGGCGAGGGTGTAGATGGTGTCGCCGTCGTTGGTGGTGTGCGTGGGACGGATGGCGTGTGCGTAGGCGTCTGCGGCCATCTGGGAGACCTTGGTGGCTTGTGCCTTAGTGAGTTCCACGTTGGTGACGATGCAGCTGATGGTGGTGTTGGTGCGGTCGAGCGGCATCTGCATGGATCCGGCGGCAGCAAAGGCTGCGAGTTCCATGTCGACGATCTGGTCGCTATCGGCTGCGGCGCGCATGCCGGCGACCCACTCGCCGGTGAAGGGGTCAACGACATTGCCGCAAGCGTTGACCGAGACCACGGCGCCCACCTTGATGGGGCCGAGCGCCACGGCGGCAGCGCCAAGGCCGGCCTTCATGCAGGTAGCGGGGCCCATGAGCTTACCCACGGTAGCGCCCGTACCGGCGCCCACGTTGCCCTGTTCGAGCTTGGTGGGGGTGTTGTCGAGTGCTTCGCGCACGGCGGCGATGCCGGCCTCAATGTCGGGGCGAACGGTGGGGTTACCAAAGGCGAGGTCGAAGATACAGCTGGAGCACACGATAGGCACCTGCGTGGGGCCGACGGGAAGGCCGATGCCGCGGCTCTCAAGCTCGCGAGCGACGCCGCTTGCAGCCTCGAGGCCAAAGGCCGATCCACCTGAAAGGCAGACGGCGTGGACCTTGTCGACGGTGTTCTCGGGTCGCAGCAGGTCGGTTTCGCGCGATGCTGGAGCACCGCCGCGAACGTCAACGCCGCCGGTGGCGCCCTCGGGTGCCACGATTACGGTGCAACCGGTGCCGGCCTCCTCGTCCGTATAGTTGCCATAGCAAAAGCCATTGACATCGCAGACGTCAATGGCCTCGAGCAGTGTATCCATGTTTAACTCCTATCGGTTTTCCGCCGCGCCTTGTGCCCGGTCGGGATCCGTACGGTACGCCAAAATTGTAGGCGCCGGGGGATACCCAGCGCCAGATGCAATTACGAGAGTTTTTGAATCGCGCGCGCGACGCGGGCGATGGGTAGGCCCACCACGTTATAGAAGTCGCCCGAAATATCGTGCACGAGCATGCGTCCTCCTGTGCCCTGAATGCCGTAGGCGCCGGCCTTGTCCATGGGCTCTCCCGAGGCGACGTAGTGCTCGATTTGCTCGTCGGTGAGCTCGTAGAACGTCACGTCGGTCACATCGACAAAGGACAGACTCTCGGCGGCATGCGGGGCGGCCGTATCGCCTGCCTTAACGATGCAGACGCCGGTTGCGACCTGGTGCGTGCGGCCCGAAAGCTCACGGAGCATGGTGCGCGCCTCGTCCTCGGTTGCCGGCTTGCCCAGAATCTTGCCGTCAAAGGTGACGATGGTGTCGGCCGCCACCGTTAGCTCATTAGGCTCGGCATGCTCGGCGGCAACGGCGGCGGCTTTTGCGCGTGCTAAGCGTTCAACGAGCGTAAGCGGGGCCTCGCCATCAAACGGTGTTTCGTCGATATCCGCGGGAATCACGCGAATGTTGTAGTCTGCCTCGCGCATCAGCTCGATGCGGCGCGGTGATTGCGAAGCCAAAATCATAGCTGAATGCCCTCGGCGACTTTCTCGACGGCCTTGTCGCCGGCGAGCGTGCGCAGCAGCTCCAATGCAAAGGGGAGTGACTGTGCCATGCCGCTGGCAGTGATGATGTTGCCGTCTTGCGTGACCTTCTCGCCGGTATAGGCGCCTTCGGGGAAGCTTTTCTCAAAGCCAGGGAAGCACGTGGCGTGGCGCCCCTCGAGCAGGTCGAGCTCGCCCAGGATAAACGGGGCGGCGCAGATGGCGGCGACGTGCTTGGTTGCGGCGAACTCGCGGACCACGTCGCAGACGCGCTGATCGGCGCGCAGGTTGGTAGCACCGGGTAGGCCGCCGGGTAGCACGACGCAGTCGTACTCGTCAAAGTCGATCTCATCAAAGAGCGCATCGCAGGTCACGGGGATCTGCAGCGAGCTTACGACCTCACGCGTGGGCATGATCGAGACGAGCGTGGCGCGCACGCCGCCGCGACGCATGACATCGACCATGGTCAAGCATTCAATAGTTTCAAAGCCATCGGCGGCGAGAACGGCAACGCTGGGCATGGGGGTTCCTTTCATAGGCGGCATACAATTAGCCGTCTTATACCCCGAAGACCTCCGCTTGCCACGCTCGATTTCCCAATGATTTTTCTGAGCAATGATCATGTGTCTAGTTGCGCTTGAGGTGGACGACGGTCTCGCAGTGGAAGGTTTGCGGGAACAGGTCGACTGGCGTGATCTTTACAGGGGAGAAGGTGCCTTCTTCGGCAAAGCGTTTGAGATCGCGCGCCAGGGTGGCCGGGTCGCAGCTCACGTAGGCGACATCGCGAGCACTCGTGCTGGCGATAAGGTCGATCGCTTCGGGGGCGAGGCCTGCGCGCGGCGGGTCGACCACCAAGACGTCGGCATCCTGGTCGGGGAACTCGCGCACCGCGTCTCCGCCAATGACGTCGACGTTATCAAGCTTGTTGATCTCCAGGTTACGGCGCAGGTCGCGCACGGCGGGGCCGTAGGCCTCGACGGCGGCGACAAAGTCGCAGCGGCGGGCGAGCGGCAGGGTAAAGGTGCCGGCACCGCAGTACAGGTCCACGGCAAGCTCGTCTTCCTGCGGGTCGAGCGCTTCCATGACAAGATCGATCAAAATCTCGGCACCCTTGGTGTTGACCTGGAAAAAAGACGGGGCAGACAAGCGCATCTGACCCTCGGCGATATTCTCGGTCCATGAGCCCTCTCCGGCGAGCATTTCGACCTTGGAGACACGGCGGGCCTTCTTTTCGCCCTTGCTCATCACGCGCACGATGCTCGTGGGGTGAGCGGCGTCCGCCAGCACGCGGGAGACCTGCGAGCGCGGAAAAGAGCCTGTGGGCGTCCAGAGTGCGACCTCGAGTGCCTTGGTGCGGCGCGATGCGCGAATGCCCACGCGTTCGAGCCCCAAGTCATGGCTGCCGCTTAGATAGTTGAGTGCGCCGACGACCGATTTGAGCGCCTTCGGGAAGCGCTTATCGAACAGCGGGCACGTATCGACGGTCACGATTTTGCTGGGGTCGACACCGTGCATGCCAAGACGCACACGTCCGTTAACGAGGGTGGGCTCCAGCTCGATTTTATTGCGGTAGCCCCAGTCGTCCTTGGTGTGGCAGATGGGCTGTACCAACTCATCGACCTGATCGGGGCTGAACTTGCCGATACGCTCGAGTGTGGAACGCAGGTTTTGCTCCTTGGCGGCAAGCTGTGCCGTGCGCGAGAGGTTGCCCCACGAACAACCACCGCAGATGCCCACGAAGGGGCAGGGGGGCTGAATGCGATCGGGGCTCGGCTCCAGAATCTCGGTCGTGCGGGCGCGCATAAACGACTTGCCGTCCTGCACGACCTCGGCTTCGACGGTGTCGCCTGCCACGGCGCCCTGCACAAAGACGGCCTTGCCGTTGTCGGCATGTGCCAGACCGTCGGTGCCGTACGTCATCGATTCTATGGTGAGCTTCATATTCCTGCCTGCCATTCGCGGTTTTGTTCGCAACCATGGTAGCAGGGAAAAGCGCCCCGTATCTGGGGCATTCCTCAAATACGGGGCGCTTCTACAAACGTCTATTTCGTCTTGCCGGTAATGAGCGTCTTAAGACCCAGGCCGATCAGGCCCAGGCCCATGCGCACGCGACCGGGGCGATGGCGCTCGATGGCCTTGGTCTTGCCGGCGGGCTTATCGCGACGGGCGCTCGTCTCGGGTGCGGGCTTGGTGACCTGCGGCTCGGGCTGAGGTGCAGGTGCGGGCTCGGGCTCAATGACGGTCGCCTGGACCTTCTGAACCTCGGTAGTGGCCGGCTGCGGCTCAGGAGCAGGGGCGGGCTTTGCCTCGGCGGCCTCGGCGTTGCGATAGGCACGCTCCAGCAGGGCTTCCTGCGAGTTGAAGGGTTTCTCACCCTCTGCACGCTCCACGGGGACCCAGGTACCGTCGCTCGTGAGGCTGCGGGCCTTCACGTTGTCGCGCAGCTGCATGCCCATGTACTCGTGCACCAGGGCGCGACAGGTGGGGTCGAGCACGGGGAAGGCGATCTCCACGCGGTGCTCGGTGTTGCGCGTCATCATGTCGGCCGAGCTCAGATAGATCATGTCCGAGTCCACGCCAAAGGCGTAAACGCGCGCATGCTCCAAAAAGCGTCCGACGATAGAACGGACATGCACATTCTCGGTCTTGCCCGGAACGCCCGGCTTGAGGCACGAGATGCCGCGGATGATCATGTCCACGCGAACTCCTGCGCACGATGCCTCAGCGATCTTGTCGATGACCTCGCGGTCGGTGAGCGAGTTGAGCTTAAAGAACACACGGGCGGGCTCGCCAACGAGGGCGCGCTGGATCTCGCGATCCAGGCCGCGCATGATGAGCGGCTTGAGGCCCACGGGCGCCACGCCCAGGAAGCGGTAATCGCCGCGAAGGTTGCCCAGCGACAGGTTGCGGAAGAACAAGTTGGCGTCCTCGCCGATGCCGGGATGGGCGGTCATGAGCATAAAGTCGCTGTAGAGTTTGGCCGTCTTCTCGTTAAAGTTGCCGGTGCCCAACAGCGTCAGGCGTGTAAGCGCCATGCCCTCGCGATAGGTGAGCTGGCAGATCTTGGAGTGGCACTTAAAGCCCTCGGAGCCGTAGATGACGGTGCAGCCTGCCTCTTCCAGACGCTCGGCCCACTCGATGTTGTTCTGCTCGTCGAAGCGGGCGCGGAGCTCCATGAGCACCGTGACCTCTTTGCCGTTCTCGGCGGCATCGATCAGCGACTCGCACAGGCGGCTCTGCTTGGCCACGCGGTAGAGCGTGATACGCAGCGAGATGCACTCGGGGTCGTAGGCGGCCTCGTGCACCAGATCCAGGAAGGGGTTCATGGCCTCATAGGGATAAAAGAGCAGCTTGTCGTGCTGAAGCACCTGCTCGCGTATGGAGCGGGTCATATCGATGGTGGGGTTGGGCTGCGGCTTAAACGGCGTAAAGAGCAGCTCGTTGCGCAGGTGCTCGGGAATCTTGCCCTCAATGCCAAAGACATAGCCCAGGTTGAGCGGGATATCGCAGGTAAAGACCGAGCGACGCGAGAGCTCGAGCGCCTTGCGGATAGTCTTGAGCGTTGGCTTTTCGAGCGAGCCCGATACGGCGAGCACCACCGGCTGCAGGCGCAAGCGTTTCTTGAGGATGCGCTTCATGTGCTGGCGGTAATCCTCTTCCTCCTCGACGCCCTCGCCGTCCGGGTCGATATCGGCATTGCGGGTGACGCGGATCAGCGCGCGATCCAGCGGCTTATAGGAGCCAAAGCAGCTGTCCAGGCAGGCGAGGATGACGTCCTCGAGCAGAATGTAGGAGTAGGTGCCGGTGGGCGAGGGGATCTCGACCACGCGGTTCATCGAGGCGGGAATCTCGATCAGGCCCAGCAGGCTCTCCTCGTCGGTGACGCCGTCCAGGCCGCACGCCAGGTAGAGCGCGCCGTTGCGCAGGTTGGGGAAGGGGTGGCGCGGGTCGATGACCAACGGCGAGATGACCGGCGATACGTAGGCCTGGAAATAGCGGGTTACAAAGGTGCGCTCCTCGGGCGTAAGCGAATCGATGCGGGCGCGGTGAACGCCCAGGGTGTCGAGCTTGCCCTCGATGCTTTTGAAAATGGACTCCCAGCGGTCGAGGAGCTCGGGCAGCTCTGCCATGACAGCATCGACCTGTTCGGAGGCGGTCATATTGCTCTTGTTGTCGACAGGTTGCTTTTTGAGCTCGGCAAGGTCGGACAGACCGCCCACGCGCACCATGAGGAACTCATCGAGGTTTGACTCGAAGATCGAGACGAACTTAAGGCGCTCGAACAGCGGCACAGACTCATCAAAAGCCTCGTCGAGCACGCGGTTGTCAAAGCGCAGCCAGCTGAGCTCTCGGTTCTGCGTGTACGAGAAGTCGCGCGGCGGCTTGCGCAGCTTTGCGGCGGCTTGCTTTTTTTCGATTTTGCTCGGCATATGCATCTGTCCGTTCAGTCCCTACAGGGGACGGTAGCCTAACACTATTTCCTATTGTCTCAATTTAGTCGACCTGTGGCACGGACGTATTGTGCGAACGGTATCTTAACCTACTTCTTACGCCGTCAAGGCATACAACTAACCGTCCAACTCGTTTTGAAAACAATCTATATCCATACTCAATTGGTGAGGATGTATGAATAAGAATGATTGCGAGCTGAATATAATCGAATCCAAATTGAATCATGGACAGACGACATATATATGCAGAAAACAGTTTTAGCTATGCAATTCCTAAACATGAAATTATTTGTGCAATCTTGCTCAATTCCTTAGAAAAAAGAACGATTACCTTTGAAAACCTGCTTTAGAGAACTGAAGTGCATCATGGGGGAATCATATGCGATATACCGTTCATCGCACTTTGCTGACCGTTCGGGGGCGAGGTGGAATTGCGGGTGGTTTTTGGATATAACTAGAGCTGTCAGCAAGCAGCGTCCCATACGGAGGGGCGCTGATACATTCGGCCAGTAAGGCCCGAAAGAAAGGTAGGAGGCCATGACGAAAGGTCTGCACGTGCCTTCCGAGATCGGCAAGCTCAGGAAGGTCTGCCTGCACCGTCCCGGCGACGAGCTCCTCAACCTGCCGCCCGACGAGCTCGAGCGACTCCTGTTCGACGACGTCCCGTTCCTGGAGGTCGCGCAGCGGGAGCACGACACCTTCGCCCAGATCCTGAGGGACCAGGGCGTGGAGGTCCTCTATCTCGAGAACCTCGTCGCCGAGGTGTTCGACCAGGTCCCCGGCGCCCGCGCCGAGTTCACCGACCAGTACATCGCCGAGGCAGGCATCCGCGGCCAGCACATGCCGCAGATCGTCCGCGAGAAGCTGGACTCCATCGAGGACAACCTCGAGTTCGTCAAGAAGACCATGGCCGGCATGACCAAGTCCGAGATCGAGATGCCCCTCACGGCGTCCACGACCCTCGACTCCCTGGTCAACTCCGAGTCCGAGTCCGACCTGATCATCGACCCGATGCCCAACCTCTACTTCACCCGCGACCCGTTCGCGGTCGTCGGCGAGGGCGTCAACCTCAACCGCATGTACTCGGTCACCCGCAACCGCGAGACCCTGTACGGCAAGTACATCTTCAAGTACCACCCCGACTACAAGGACGTCTCGCTGTACTTCCGCCGCGACTGCCAGTTCCACACCGAGGGCGGCGACGTGCTGAACATCAACGAGAAGACCCTCGCCGTCGGCATCTCCCAGCGCACCCAGGCCGCCGCGATCGACGTCATGGCCCAGAACATCTTCTGGAACTCCGACTCCAAGGTCGAGCGCATCCTGGCCTTCGACATCCCGGTCTCGCGCGCCTTCATGCACCTCGACACGGTCTTCACCCAGATCGACGTCGATAAGTTCACGATCCACCCCGCCATCATGGGCACCCTGCGCGTCTACGAGCTGACCGCCGGCAAGAACCCGGGCGACGTGAACATCCGCCTGATCGAGGACACCCTCGAGCACGTCCTGGAGGACGCCACCGGCGTCGACCAGGTCAAGCTGATCCCCTGCGGCGGCGGCGACCCGATCGCGGCCTCCCGCGAGCAGTGGAACGACGGCTCCAACACCCTGTGCGTCGAGCCCGGCAAGATCTGCGTCTACGCCCGCAACACCGTCACCAACGACGTGCTGTACAAGGAGGGCCTGGACCTTCTCGTCGTGCCCTCCGCCGAGCTCTCCCGCGGCCGCGGCGGCCCGCGCTGCATGAGCATGCCCTTCTGGCGCGAGGACCTCTAGGGTCTTCAAGGACCCGTACAGGTCATAATATATACATCTAGCTGCCATTAGATGTCTCCCATTGGGGCGGTGCGGGTTTTCGCACCGCCCCAATCTTGTATGAGGAACGTCAACACGATTGGATGACTGCTTTTGTAAGGAGCTTGGCCATGGACATCAAGACGATTGGCGTTGAGGAATGGCTCAACGTTTGGGAGAAGAGTGCCACGTGGGACATCGCCCAGTCGACGATCTCGTCGCTCACCATGGGCGAGCTGCGCGCGCTCGATGAGCAGGACGGCGCCACGTTCTACGAGCGCCTGGACCGCGAGAAGATGAACTACGGCTGGATCGAGGGCTCGCCGGAGTTTAAGGCCGAGGTTGCCAAGCTGTATCGTCGCGAGGTCAATCCCGATCACATTCTGCAGACCAATGGCTGCACGGGCGCTAACCTCAACGCCATCATGGCTGTGGTCGAGCCCGGCGACCATGTTATCGCCGAGTGGCCCACCTACGCGCCGCTCTACGAGATTCCGCGCACGCTGGGCGCCGAGGTCGAGTATTGGGAGCTTCGCGAGGAACTCGGCTGGAAGCCCGATATCGAGGAACTCAAGCGCTTGGTCCGTCCCAATACCAGGCTCATCTGCATCAACAACGCATCGAACCCCATCGGTACGGTGCTTGATGCCGATACGCTCGGACAGATTGCCGAGATCGCCCGCTCGGTGGGCGCCTATGTGCTGTGCGACGAGGTGTACTTGCCCCTCGAGAACACCGAGTCCTTCATGTCGATGGCCGATGTGTACGAGAAAGCCATCGTCACCAACTCGGTGTCTAAGACTTACTCGACGCCTGCGGCCCGCGCGGGCTGGGTCGTGGCCGACGAAGAGGTGTCCAACCGCATCCGTACCTATCGCGATTACACCATGATCTGCGGCGGCGTGTTCAACGATGCCCTGGCGACCTATGTGCTTGAGCACAAGGACAAGATCCTCGAGCGCAATCGCAAGATCGTGTTTGGCAACTGCGATATCGCGCAGGCTTGGATCGATACGCAGCACCGCGTTTCCTGGACGGCGCCGCAGGGCGTGTCCACCTCATTTATCCAGCTTGATATTCCCGAGGATGACGAGGGGTTCTGCAAGCGCCTGCTGTCCGAGAGGGGAGTGCTGCTGGTACCCGGCAGCCGCTTTGAGCTTCCCTGTGGCGCACGCCTGGGCTACTGCGCGAGCGAGGACGTTCTGCGTGAGGGCCTGAGGCTTTTGGGCGAGGCACTGGCGGAGTTTGATCGCTAGGATTCCGATGATCTTCGATGGCCTTATCTAAATTGGCCAAAGATAATCGAAAACGGACCCGTTTCCCTAGTGAAGCGGGTCCGTTTTTCTATACCGAGAAGTCAAGTTGTTACAAATGGGGCCGTAAAGCGAGCCGGTATCCGCTGGGCCTTATACTGAGTTTCCGGTGAACGGTATCAAGCGTCTGGTAAACGGTAATTTATTTACCAGAAATGAATAGGACAAACTTTTTTCTGAATAAAAATGAAAATGGTTGAGACGCGGTATGAACCGCTAATTCTATTCATAGCTTTAGTGGAAATATGCAATTTGAGGATGGTTTAACAAAGTTAAGTTCCATTTGATTTTAGGATTGAAAACGCGTTTAAGCACGTAAATACGCTTTATTAAGATGAAGTGTGCCATGCGTGAAGTATATGTGTATGCCGTTCACCCCCTATAAAAAACCGTTCGGGGGCAAGGTGGAAGTATGGGCTGATTTTGGATATAAATATATCGTCAGCAATAACGCCTCACACGGAGGGGCGCTAACGAATCGGCCCTGACAAGGGCCCGAAAGAAAGGTAGGAGGCCATGACGAAAGGTCTGCACGTGCCTTCCGAGATCGGCAAGCTCAGGAAGGTCTGCCTGCACCGTCCCGGCGACGAGCTCCTCAACCTGCCGCCCGACGAGCTCGAGCGACTCCTGTTCGACGACGTCCCGTTCCTGGAGGTCGCGCAGCGGGAGCACGACACCTTCGCCCAGATCCTGAGGGACCAGGGCGTGGAGGTCCTCTATCTCGAGAACCTCGTCGCCGAGGTGTTCGACCAGGTCCCCGGCGCCCGCGCCGAGTTCACCGACCAGTACATCGCCGAGGCAGGCATCCGCGGCCAGCACATGCCGCAGATCGTCCGCGAGAAGCTGGACTCCATCGAGGACAACCTCGAGTTCGTCAAGAAGACCATGGCCGGCATGACCAAGTCCGAGATCGAGATGCCCCTCACGGCGTCCACGACCCTCGACTCCCTGGTCAACTCCGAGTCCGAGTCCGACCTGATCATCGACCCGATGCCCAACCTCTACTTCACCCGCGACCCGTTCGCGGTCGTCGGCGAGGGCGTCAACCTCAACCGCATGTACTCGGTCACCCGCAACCGCGAGACCCTGTACGGCAAGTACATCTTCAAGTACCACCCCGACTACAAGGACGTCTCGCTGTACTTCCGCCGCGACTGCCAGTTCCACACCGAGGGCGGCGACGTGCTGAACATCAACGAGAAGACCCTCGCCGTCGGCATCTCCCAGCGCACCCAGGCCGCCGCGATCGACGTCATGGCCCAGAACATCTTCTGGAACTCCGACTCCAAGGTCGAGCGCATCCTGGCCTTCGACATCCCGGTCTCGCGCGCCTTCATGCACCTCGACACGGTCTTCACCCAGATCGACGTCGATAAGTTCACGATCCACCCCGCCATCATGGGCACCCTGCGCGTCTACGAGCTGACCGCCGGCAAGAACCCGGGCGACGTGAACATCCGCCTGATCGAGGACACCCTCGAGCACGTCCTGGAGGACGCCACCGGCGTCGACCAGGTCAAGCTGATCCCCTGCGGCGGCGGCGACCCGATCGCGGCCTCCCGCGAGCAGTGGAACGACGGCTCCAACACCCTGTGCGTCGAGCCCGGCAAGATCTGCGTCTACGCCCGCAACACCGTCACCAACGACGTGCTGTACAAGGAGGGCCTGGACCTTCTCGTCGTGCCCTCCGCCGAGCTCTCCCGCGGCCGCGGCGGCCCGCGCTGCATGAGCATGCCCTTCTGGCGCGAGGACCTCTAAGTCTTTCCGTTT
Source organism: uncultured Collinsella sp. (assembly GCA_958413895.1). Classification (GTDB taxonomy): domain Bacteria; phylum Actinomycetota; class Coriobacteriia; order Coriobacteriales; family Coriobacteriaceae; genus Collinsella. The sequence goes on along the minus strand of CATYVQ010000001.1, from coordinate 140,916 downwards.
CCGGTGCGGTCCCCCTACAACCGCACCGGCTTCGCCCGTTAAACGGGCAACACTAATATTTACGTAATTCATTTCTTCGAAAGGAATCGAACCATGGGTGTTAACCTCTCCGGCCGTAGCTTCCTCAAGCTTCTCGACCTCACCACCGAGGAGATCGAGCACCTGCTCAAGCTCTCCAAGAACTTCAAGGATATGAAGCGCGCTGGCGTTCCGCACCGCTATCTCGAGGGCAAGAACATCGTTCTGCTCTTCCAGAAGACCTCCACTCGTACCCGCTGCGCCTTCGAGGTCGGCGGCATGGACCTGGGCATGGGCGTGACCTATCTCGATCCCGGTTCGTCGCAGATGGGCAAGAAGGAGTCCATCGAGGACACCGCCCGCGTTCTTGGCCGCATGTATGACGGCATCGAGTTCCGTGGCTTTGCCCAGGACGACGTCGAGGAGCTCGCTGCTAAGTCCGGCGTGCCCGTGTGGAACGGCCTGACCACTGAGTGGCATCCCACCCAGATGCTCGCCGACATCCTGACCGTCCAGGAGAACTTCAACTACGACATCAAGGGCAAGACCCTCGTCTTCATGGGCGACTGCAAGAACAACGTTGCTCGCTCCCTCATGGTTGTCTGCTCCAAGCTCGGTATGAATTTCGTGGCCTGCGGTCCCGAGGAGTGCATGCCCGCTGACGACGTCATCGAGGCCTGCAAGCCCATCGCCGAGGCCAACGGCTGCACCATCAAGCTGACCACCGACGTCAAGGACGGCGTCACCGGTGCCGACGTTATCTACACCGACGTGTGGGTCTCCATGGGCGAGCCCGACGAGGTTTGGGCCGAGCGCATCGCTCAGCTCACTCCGTATCGCGTTACCTCCGAGGTCATGGCTATGGCCAACCCGGGTGCCATCTTCCTGCACTGCCTGCCCAGCTTCCACGACACCAACACCACGATTGGCGCCGAGAAGTGCGAGCAGTTCGGCATCACCGAGCAGGAGGTCACCGACGAGGTCTTCGAGAGCCCCGCTTCCAAGGTCTTCGACGAGGCCGAGAACCGCATGCACACCATCAAGGCTGTCATGTACGCCACGCTCAAGTAAGAGCATCTAGCATCTCGCTCGGGGTGTCTTGCTACACACCCCGAGCGGCTTTGTCTGGTAAATATCTCGCGTCGGGCGGTGGGCACGGCACGGAAGATCCGCTTCGCGCGAGAAAGTTAAATGATTTATGAAGGGGGGATGAGAACCATGACTGAGACCGCTAAGAAAAAGCGCGGTATGCCTTCATCGTTCACCATTCTTCTAGCTCTGCTGGCAATTGTTGCAGTGATTACCGTTATCGTCTCCGGCACGTCCGGCGGCGCGGTTACTGCCGCCCGTCTGAGCGATTTCTGCACCGCCCCGATCCTGGGCTTCGCTGACGCCCTGCCCGTCTGCCTCTTCGTTATGATCCTGGGCGGCTTCCTCGGCATGATGACCGAGACCGGCGCTCTGGACAACGGCATCGCCGTTCTGGTGCAGAAGCTTAAGGGCAACGAGATCATGCTCGTTCCTGTCCTTATGCTCATCTTCTCCCTCGGTGGTACCACCTATGGTATGTGCGAGGAGACCGTTCCCTTCTACGCCCTGCTCGCCGCTACCATGATGGCCGCTGGCTTCGACCCCATGGTCGGTGCCGCCACCGTCCTGCTCGGCGCTGGCTGCGGCTGCCTGGGCTCCACGGTTAACCCGTTCGCCGTCGGCGCTGCCGTCGACGCTCTGACCGGCGTTGGCATTGAGGTCAACCAGTCCATCATCATCGGCCTCGGTGCCGTCCTGTGGATTGTCACTACCGCTATGTCCATCGTCTTCGTGATGAACTATGCCAAGAAGGTCAAGGCTGACAAGGGTTCCACCATCCTTTCGATGCAGGAGCTCAAGGACGCCGAAGAGGCTCACGGCAAGGCTGCTTCCGAGGTCCACAAGGAGGTCAAGCTCACCGGTCGTCAGAAGGGTGTTCTGATCGCCTTCGCCTTCACCTTCGTCGTCATGATCGTCGGCTTCATTCCGCTGGCCGACCTCAACGAGGGCGTCGCCAACTTCTTCGACGCTGGCGCTGTCTACGACGCCGACGGTAACGCCGTCGTCCAGGGCTGGTCTGCCCTGATCACCGGCCTGCCCATTGGCCAGTGGTACTTCGACGAGGCTTCCACCTGGTTCTTCCTCATGGCCGTCCTGATCGGTATCATCGGTGGCCTGTCCGAGAAGCAGATCGTTAACACCTTCATCACCGGCGCTGCCGACATGATGTCCGTTGTTCTCGTCATCGCCCTCGCCCGTGGTATCTCCGTCCTCATGGCTAACACCGGCCTCGACGTCTTCGTCCTCGACGCTGCCGCCAATGCCCTGGCTGGCCTGTCCGGCGTGATCTTCGCTCCCATGAGCTTCCTGGTCTACTTCGGCCTGTCCTTCCTGATCCCCTCGACCTCCGGTATGGCCACCGTCTCCATGCCCATCATGGGACCGCTGGCTGTTAAGCTCGGCTTCTCGCCCGAGGTCATGGTCATGATCTTCTCCGCCGCCATCGGCGTCGTGAACCTGTTCACCCCGACCTCCGGCGCCATCATGGGCGGTCTCGCTCTGGCCAAGATCGAGTGGACGACCTGGCTCAAGTTTGCCCTTAAGCTCATCGTCGCTCTCTCCGTCGTCTGCGCCGTCATCCTGACCGTCGCCTGCGTGCTGCTCTAAGTACCCAACGGGTACCCCACGGAAACCTTGACGATCCTGTAGAGGATCACCTGGTCATCGTCTGTCCGGTGGGGTAAACCCACCGGTAGACTCCTACCTTTAGCCCCCTTCCGTTCCGTGCGCGGGAGGGGGCGCTCTTGTGTTCCGGCGTTTTACCAAACGCCGGAACCACTCGACGCTGCAGGCCCGCCAGAGCGGCAATCTGACGTTCAATCGTCGGGCATGGCCAAAAGGCCCATGCCCTCCTCTTTCACGTCACCTTGCTCGCTCTGGCGGGCTTTCGCTGACTTTTGCTCCACCTGCGATGTTGCCGATGTTGGTGCGGAGTGTTGGTTTCTGCGCCAACTTGGCGTGGTGGGGTGGTGCGTTTGGGGTAGATTGTTTGGGGCGGTGGGCGTGTTTGGTTGGTGCCTGTTGATGGTCTGGGTATCGGGGAGGGCGGGCTCCGTTATAATCGCCTAGAACATTAAATGGAAACGGGACGGGAGCCATATATGCGCCAGGGTTTCGACAACGCGAAGTATATCGAGCTGCAGGCTGCTCACATTAAGGAGCGCATCTCGCAGTTTGGTGGCAAGCTCTATTTGGAGTTTGGCGGTAAGCTGTTCGATGACTATCATGCGAGCCGCGTGCTGCCGGGTTTTGAGCCGGACAGCAAGTTCCGCATGCTCAAGAGCATCGCCGACGATGTCGAGGTTATCATCGCGATCAACGCGAACCACATCGAGAAAAACAAGGCTCGTGGTGACCTTGGCATTACCTATGACGAGGATGTGCTGCGCCTGGTTGACCTGTTCCGCGGCAACGGCTTTGCCGTCGCGGCTGTGGTCATCACCCAGTACGCCGGCCAGCCTGCTGCCGATGTGTTCCGCAACCGCCTGAACGCGCTCGGTATTCCCGCCAAGCTGCACTATCCCATCGAGGGGTATCCGCACGATGTCGATCTGATCGTGTCCGACGATGGCTACGGCAAGAACGAGTTTGTCGAGACCACGCGTCCGCTCGTTGTCGTGACGGCACCCGGCCCCGGCTCGGGCAAGCTCGCCACCTGCCTGTCTCAGCTCTATCACGAGCACAAGCATGGCACGGCCGCCGGCTATGCCAAGTTTGAGACCTTCCCGGTCTGGAATCTTCCTCTGACGCATCCGGTCAATATTGCCTACGAGGCCGCCACGGCTGACCTCGACGACGCCAATATCATCGATTCGTTCCACCTTGAGGCCTACAACAAGACCACGGTCAACTACAACCGCGACGTCGAGGCCTTCCCGGTAGTCCGTGCCCTGATGGAAAAGATCCTGGGCAAGAGCCCCTACCAGAGTCCTACGGACATGGGCGTCAATATGGTCGGCTTTGCCATCACCGATGACGATGCCTGCCGCGACGCTTCCAAGATGGAGATCGTCCGCCGCTACTTTACCGCGGTCGAAAATGTGCGCCGTACCGGCGTGGGCGATGAGCAAGTCGACCGTCTCAAGATTATTATGAAGAAAGCCGGCATCGATAAGAACTACTCACCGGCGCGCTCGGCGGCCCTCACCAGGGAGCAGCTGACGGGTGGTCCCGTGGGTGCCATGGTCATGCCCGATGGCTCCGTGGTGACCGGTAAGACCTCCACGCGTCTGGGGGCCGCAAGTTCGCTCATTATGAACGCCCTCAAGCATGTCTCGGGCGTCGACCTTGAGCTCGAGGTCATTAGCGATGAGGCGATCGAGCCCATCAGCAAGCTCAAGACGCATTTCCTGGGCAGTAAAAACCCGCGCCTCCACACCGACGAGACGCTTATGGCGCTGTCGATCACCTCGGCCACGAGTGAGACGGCCGCTCGCGTCCTTTCGGGCCTGGAGCAGCTGCGCGGTTGCGATGCCTTCTTTAGCGTGATCATCTCGCCGACGGACGAGACGGTACTGCGCAAACTGGGTATCAACGTGTGCTGCGAGCCCAAGTTTGAGCGCCGCGGTTTCTTCCATCGCTAAGTTTGAAGCGCCGCGGTAATTGCATTGCATTTTGGCCGCATCGGGTTAGCGCCCGGTACGGCTTTTTGATCAATAAAGCGCCTATTTCGGCGAAAAATAGCCGTTTACCTGCCTAGAAACAATTTGAGCGGTATACAATAACCGTAACTATTTCATCCTTAGCGGGATGCCGCATGATGGATATTACCTGCCATCGTGAGGTGTGTCGGTCGCGCACGGCGCGTTAGATGCTCGTGCTCGGTTTGAGGAGGCTGCTATGGCGGGCAAGGGTCGTGCGAGTGTCAACGATATGAAGCGTGTCGAGGTGCTGGTGTTGATGGAGATCGACCAGCAAACCGAAGACAATGGCGGGCCGTATGGTTTCTCGCGCAAAACGCTTGCCGAGCGCGTGGGGGTTTCGCCGTATCGTGCCCGCGCCGCAATCGATCGCTTGGATTCCGAAGGTATGATTGATGTCGTCTCGCGTTATAGCGACGACGGCGGTCAGCTTGCAAATGGCATTTGCCTCACCGAACGTGGCGAGTGGTATCTTGAGGGCGTCCGTACCGGCATGCTCGTTCAAGAAATGCTCGAGGACGAGGTTGCTGATCGATAGCAGCGTGTAACCCTTGCCATAGCGACGCCGCCTGGGAAACCGGGCGGCGTTTTGTTTCAAGATTGAGAAATGCAATCGCACGCGAGAAAAATTGCGAACGGTCCGCGGCGCGAGTATTACAATGAAGACCCGTAAGATGTGGATAAACAACTTCTACGGGAAGCGCAGGTAACTCAATATGACCAAGCATGTGTTCGTAACCGGTGGCGTGGTTTCGTCCCTGGGCAAGGGTATCACCGCGGCCTCGCTGGGCCGTCTGCTCAAGTCGCGTGGCTACAAAGTAACGATGCAGAAGGCCGACCCGTATCTGAACGTCGACCCCGGTACCATGAGCCCATTCCAGCATGGTGAGGTCTTCGTTACCGAGGATGGTTACGAGTCCGACCTGGACCTGGGTCATTACGAGCGCTTTATTGATGAGAACCTGACCCGCGATTCCAACTTTACGACCGGTGCCATCTACAAAAGCCTAATCGCCCGCGAGCGTCGCGGCGACTTTTTGGGCGGCACCGTGCAGGTGATTCCGCACGTCACCAACGCCATTAAGGACAAGTTCCGCCGCATCGAGGAGCAGACCGGCTCCGATGTGGTCATCACCGAGCTGGGCGGCACGATCGGCGACATCGAGTCGCAGCCGTTTGTTGAGGCCATCCGCCAGTACCGCAAGGAGGCCGGCCCCGAGAACGTCTGCTACATCCACGTGTCGCTCGTTCCCTATATCGCCGCCGCCCACGAGGTCAAAACCAAGCCCACGCAGCATTCCGTCAAGGAGCTCCGCAGCTTTGGCATCCAGCCCGATATCATCGTGCTGCGCTCCGACCACCATATCGATGACGCTATCCGCGGAAAGATCGCAAGCTTCTGCGACGTCGACACCGATTGCGTCTTTACCAACGAGGACTGCGCGAGCATTTACGATGTTCCGCAGCTGCTTGCCGAGCAGGACTTTGACCTGCGCATTTGCGAGCGCTTGGGTCTGGATCCGCGTGAGCGCGACATGAGCGAGTGGAACGAGTTCCTGCGCAAACAGAATCACGCCAACCATCACGCCGACAAGGTGAAGATCGCCGTCGTGGGTAAGTACACGCAGCTGCCTGATGCGTACCTGTCGGTTATCGAGGCCCTGCACCATGCGGGCGTCTTCTACGATCGCCATGTGGACGTCCAGCTGGTCGACGGCGAGAGCCTCGACGAGCAGAATGTCTCCGAGGTTCTGGGCGACGCCTCGGGCATCCTGGTCCCCGGCGGCTTTGGCAAGCGCGCCCTGGAGGGCAAGATCCTCGCGGCCGAGTTTGCCCGTGAGCACAAGATTCCGTATCTGGGCATTTGCCTGGGTATGCAGGTGGCCGTGTGCGAGTTCGCCCGCAACGTCGTCGGCCTTGCCGGCGCCAGCTCCTCCGAGTTCGATCCGGACGGCCCGTTTAGCGTCATCGATCTGATGAGCTCGCAGGAGGACGTGACCGAGAAGGGCGGCACCATGCGCCTGGGCGCCTATCCGTGCAAGCTCGCCGCCGATACCCTTGCTCGCGAGGCATATGGCGAGGAGCTCGTCTACGAGCGTCACCGTCACCGCTTTGAGTTCAACAACGCCTTCCGTGACCAGCTCGAGGACGCCGGTTTGGTTATCTCGGGTCTGTCGCCCGACGAGCGCCTGGTCGAGATGGTCGAGCTGCCGCGCGACGTGCATCCGTGGTATGTGGCAACCCAGGCTCATCCCGAGTTCAAGAGCCGCCCGACCAACCCGCAGCCGCTGTTCCGCGAGTTCGTGCGCGCTTCGATCGGCCAGCACGAGGGTGTCGACCGTCTGCAGGTGACGCCCATGAATCTCGCTACGGACTAAGGGTGCCGGCGAATAAGGAACATACCGAAGCTACTCCCTCGTCGCTCGCCGTGGCGGCGGGGGAGTATCTCGATTACCTCGCGGTCGAGCGGGGTCTGGCGCGCAACACGATCGCGGCCTATCGTCGTGACCTGACGACTTACTGCGCCTATCTGGAGCGGGCGGGTATTGCGTTTTTTGAAGAGGTGACTCGTCAGGTCGTGGAGGGCTTTGTCGCCGACCGTCGCGATGGGGGCTATTCCGATGCCTCGGTGGAGCGTGCGCTTGCGGCCGTGAAGGGCCTGCATGCCTTTTTGGTGCGCGATGGGGCTGTGGCCCAAAATCCAACGGCGGCGTTGCGCCTTCCTAAAAAGGCTGAGCGTTTGCCGGAGTATCTATCGGTGGAGGATGTCTCGGCGCTGCTCGATCAAGACTTCCCCGAGGGCGAGATGGGCTTGCGCGACCATGCCATCTTGGAAGTGCTCTACGGATGCGGTTTGCGTGTGAGCGAGTTGGTGGGGCTCGATGTGGGCGATATCCATATCGACGATGGCTTTGTGCTCGTTCGCGGTAAGGGCTCAAAGGAACGCCTGTCACCGCTGGTGGGAAGCGCGGCGCGAGCTCTGACGCTCTATGTAGCTGAAGGGCGCTCTCGCTTGGCGGCCCATGCCCGCGGAACCGAGACCTCGGCGGTCTTTTTAAATAAGAACGGCCGCCGTCTGTCGCGCCAGGGCATCCATGCCATCTGTGAGCGCTACGGGCGCCAGGTGGGGCTGGTGGGACTCCATCCCCATACGCTGCGTCACTCCTTTGCCACCCATATGCTTGCGGGCGGCGCAGACCTCCGTGTGCTACAGGAGATCTTGGGACATGCCGATATATCGACCACGCAGGTCTACACGCATGTCGATCGTACGCAACTGACCGAGGTCTATCTGGCGGCGCACCCGCTGGCGCATCGTTAACACATTGCTGTCCTGCATATTTATAGGTATTTGGGGACGGGCCCCAGATTGCCGCGGCGTGCTTTTGCGCGCGCATGGGCAATCTGGGGCCCGTCCCATTTTTCGCCACTTGGCGTCGCGGTGGTGGGCCGCACGTGCCTTGGGTGGGGGAGTTTGGGGGCGATGTGAACGGCATGTAAAGGGACGCAAAAATCGCCTCAAGGTCAACTTGAAGGTTGAGGTTGAACGGCGGGGTGCCACAGGTGGCATCCCGCCGTTGCTGTAAACACAACATATTGTGTTTTCGAACATATGCTTGGGGGTGTTTTGCAATATATGGTGGGTGGAGTGGTGGGGTGGGGTGGGGGAAGGGGTGGGGAAAGGTGTTGAAAAATGGGGAGGTTCCCCATATTATTAATGACGTCGACAGGCGGGGTGGTTCCCCGCGTACGTGCCATCTGAGTAACCGAGGGGAGGGCGCACATGGGAATGACTGGTGCATACGAGCGCAATCTCGATGCAAAAGGTCGTCTGTCCCTGCCTGCACCCCTTCGCGAGGAGCTTGGAGAGCACGTTCGCGTGTTCAAAGCCCTGGATGTCGATGCTCTGTACGTGTTCTCTGCCGAGGCCTTCGATAAGTGGGTCGAAGGACTCTTCGCGGGTCGTGAGGGCCACGAGGGTTTTAACCCGCGTGACATTAATGACCAGAAGCTCATGAGGGCGATCAACAAGCGCACCACGTCGATGGACGTGGACAGCGCCGGTCGTATCGGTCTTTCCGAGTCTCTCCGCAAGCAGGCGAACCTCGACCGCGAGGTCACGGTTGTGGGCAACTACGACCACCTTGAGGTTTGGGATCGCGCCGCGGCCGATGAGGACGATGACGATGAGGCCCTGCTGGACCTCTTCTTCTCGTAAGGGCAAGGCACGGGTAACGGATGGAGCGTGGGATCTTGACACAAGAATATCGGCATGAACCTGTCATGCTCGGCGAAGTGCTTGAGTCGCTGCGGCTAAAGAGCGGCTCCGTTGTCTGCGATTGCACCCTTGGCGGTGCCGGCCATTCAGTAAAGATGGCCGCGCAGGTGGGGGAGACGGGCCTTTTGCTCGGCGTCGATCAGGACGACATGGCCCTCGAGGCCGCTGGCGCCCGTCTGGACCGCGAGGTTCCCGGCGTTCCGCACCAGCTGCTGAAGGGCAACTTCGGCGACTTGGACGAGCTGCTTTGCTCGGCCGAGGTGCCCGGGGTCGATGGCTTCCTGTTCGATTTGGGCGTTTCGTCACCGCAACTCGATATCCCTGGCAGGGGCTTTTCGTATAACGAGGACGCCCCATTGGACATGCGGATGGATCCGGGTAATAACACCTTAAACGCAGCTGAGGTCATCAACACCTATAACGAACACGACCTCGCCCGGATTCTACGCGTCTACGGCGAAGAGAAGTTCGCCTCGCAGATCGCGCGCGAGATCGTGCGCCGCCGCGAGCAAGAACCGATCGAAACCACCGGCCAATTTGTCGAGATCATCAAGGCGGGTATCCCAGCTGCCGCTCGTCGGCATGGTGGACACCCGGCCAAGAAAAGTTTCCAGGCCATTCGCATCGAGGTTAATCACGAGCTCGATGTGCTCGAACGAGGGCTTGATGCCGCCACCAGGTGGCTCAACCCGGGCGGACGTATCTGCGTCATCTCGTATCACTCGCTCGAGGACCGTATCGTAAAGAACCACTTTAAGGAGATGAGCCAGGGGTGCACGTGTCCGCCGGAGATTCCGGTGTGCGTGTGCGGCAACGTGCCGATACTCAAGGTCATCACCCGCAAACCCTTGGTTGCCCAGCCTGATGAGGTTGAGCGCAACCCTCGGGCGAGATCAGCCAAAATCCGCGTGGCGCAGCGTCTGTAGGCGCGACCGCGCGATATTGGACCTCCCGCTCGCACCATAAACGAAGCTTAAACACACTACCAACGTACTCGGGATGGGAGGCGGCATATCATGGGCTACAACACTTCAAGCGCAGCACTCGCCTATGATATGAACGCCATGCCCGCCTATCGTGAGACGCCGCAGGCCCCCGTTGCTCCCCGTGAGCAGCGCACGCCGCGCTTTGATGTCTACACGGGCGCGGGCCGTCAGGCAAACCAGGCGGTAAGCCCGGTTTTCATGAGCGTTCTTAAAACGTTTTGCATCATTGCGGCTATCTTCATGACGATCGGCGTCGCCCGCGTGGCGCTCGCCGGCGTTACGGCCCAGGTGCTCAACAGCAACGCCGAGCTTACCAGCACGCTCGAAAAGGCGACCGATGAGAGCTCCGACCTGGAGGTCATGCATTCGGTCTATGGCGCCGACACGCGCATTCGCGACCTTGCGGGCGCTTATGGCATGGTGGAGCCCAGCGAGAGCGTTACACTTGACTTTTCGCAGGATGCAGCCGCGGGCGCCAACGCGACCGCGACCGCTCAGTAGCAAGACGGTAGCTGAGTATGACAAATGACTATCGCCGCGGTTCCGATGGGGGCCGCGGTTCTGGACGTCCCTCGTCGCGGGGACGTTCTGGTTATCAAGGAACGGGTCGGCAATCTTACAACGCCGGGCAGTCCCGTGGCAACGACCCGGCGTCGCGACTTCGCGGCTCGGGCGGCCCTCAAGTGCATAACACCAGGTCGCGCAAGAGTTCGTCGACCGAATGGCTCACAGGCGCGCCTCTGCCTCGCCGCAAAGCCGTCATGGGCTTCATCGGGCTTGGCTTGGGCTTGGGCGTCTTTCGCCTTGCCGACTATCAAATTGTCGAAGCCGATAAACTGCGCGAGCGTGCCGATGCACGCCGCCTGCTTGCGCAGACCCTCTATGCCAAACGCGGCACCATCTACGACCGCAACGGTAACGTGCTGGCGTCGTCGGTCGAATGTCGCAACATCGCCGTGAACCCGCAGCTTGTCGAGGATGTTGACAAGACGGTGTCGGCGCTGGTCAAGGCAACTGGAATCGATAAAAAGACCTGTCGCAAGCTCGTTGAGTCCGATGGAACCTGGGTGTATGTCAAGCGCCAGGTGGACGAAGACGATGCTGCGGCGCTGGAGAAGAAGAACCTGCCCGGCGTGCTTTTTGAGCAGGCCATGAAGCGCGTATATCCATACGGCAATCTGGCATCGCAGGTGCTGGGTGTAGTGAATGTAGACAACGAAGGCTTGACGGGCCTCGAAAAGCAGTACAACAAGCTTCTGACCGGCACGAACGGTTCTCTCGTACGCGAGCGTGCGAGGGACGGCAGCTATATCGCGGGCGGTGCCTATAAAAAGGTGGCTGCGGTCGACGGCGTTGATATCGTGATGACGCTCGACGTCAATATCCAGCGTGCGGCCGAGGATGCCCTGGCAGAGGCAGTTGAGAAGACTAAGGCCAAGAACGGCTCTGCGCTGGTCACCGATCCTACGACAGGCGAGATCTTGGCAGCCTGCTCGTATCCGACCTACGACCAGACCGATCTGGAAAACGCCAAGACCGAGGATATGAACCTGCGCCTGGTCACCGACGCCTACGAGCCCGGCTCGGTCTTTAAGACGCTCGTGGCGGGCGCCGGCTTCGACTTGGGCGTCGTGCGATCGAGTACGTCGTTTGAGGTGCCGGCGAGCATCAAGGTGGGCGACGATACCGTCACCGATGCCGACAAGCGCGACTATGCCATGACCATGGATGTGCGCGAGATGATGCGCCGTTCGTCCAACGTGGGCTTTGTCCTGGTGGGGCGCAAGATCGGTGCCGACGACTTTGCCGCCTATGTGGACAAGTGGGGCATCGGTCACAGCTCCGGCGTCGATTTTCCGGGCGAGAGCCTGGGCATCGTCAAGGAGCGTGACCAGTATGACGGCGCCACGCTGGGCTCGATGAGCTTTGGACAGGCGCTGTCCGTCTCGCCGATAGAGATCGCACGTGCCGTGGGCGGCATCGCCAACGGCGGCGTGATGATGACCCCGCACTTCTATAAGTCCAGCAAAGGCGACGAGAAGGACTGGGGTGAAGGCGAGCGCGCGATTTCGGAGGACGCCGCATCCCAGGTGACATCGTGCATGCAGACGGTCGTGTCCGAGGGAACGGGCGTTGGCGGCGCGGTTGATGGCTATGACGTGGCGGGTAAGACCGGTACGGCCGAACGAGCCGACGAGAACGGTGGCTACCTCAAGGAGAACTACATGTCGTCCTTTATGGGCTTTGCGCCGGCACAATCGCCTAAGGTGCTGTGCTATATCACGCTCGACGGAACGCCGAGCGGCTCAGATGCCGCTGCGGTGCCGTTCCAGTCCATTATGGCCAACGCACTCGACGTGCTGGGTATTCCGCACACGAGGTAGGGGGTTACAATCTTTGGGGCGTGGTTTGTTGTCCCATATGAGGGGTGTTCACATGCCCTGCACCACGCATGCGCGGCGCTGGGATACAATACGCCGATAGCATTATTAGGTTTACAGGGGAGCTGCAATGATAGAGATCGCCGTCAACAACCTCGCGGCCGCAACAGGGGCCCGAACCGTGACGGGAGAAGCCGATCGGGTATGCCGCGGGTGCGTTATCGACTCGCGTCAGGTCGAGGAAGGGACGATTTTCGTCGCCTTTCCCGGTGAAAACGTCGACGGCAATGATTTTGCTTCCCGTGCCGTCCAGTCGGGTGCCGGCGCCGTCGTGATGACGCGTGAGCCCGAGGCCGAGCTGGTCTCGCTGGCGCAGGACAAAGGCTGTGCCATCTTGCTGACCGATGATCCCGAGGAGTTTCTGCTGCGTTTGGCGCACGCGTACCGTCTGGAGCTTGGCTGCCTGGTCGTTGGCATTACCGGTTCCATCGGCAAGACGACGACCAAGGACGTGCTCGCCGCTGTGCTCGCCAAGCGCTATCGTGTCTGGGCCACCAAGGGCAATTTCAATAACCTGATCGGCATGCCGCTCACGGTGCTTTCCGCTCCGGCCGATACCGAGGTCCTGGTGCTCGAGATGGGCATGAACCATTTCCACGAGATCGAGCGCCTGTCCCAGTCCGCCAATCCCAACCTTGCCATCGTGAGCAAGATCGGCACCTCTCATATCGGCATTTTGGGTAGCCGCGAGAACATCGCCCGCGCTAAGGCCGAGATTGTCCAGGGTATGTGCGCCGCCGGCGACTTCTTGCCGCTGCTGGTTTTGGGCGGCGAGGACGACTTTACGCCGTTCATTCGCGATACGTTCGCCCAGCCTGCTGGTATCGACGTGATGCTGGCCGGCGTTTCGGACGATGATGAGGTCCGTGCCCGCGACATTCGAGTTGATGACGAGGGCCGTCCGGTCTTTACGCTCGATTTTGGCCAGGGTGAGACGATCGATACCATGCTTGCCATCCCCGGCGTGCAGTCCGTTCCTAATGCCGTTAAGGCCGCCGCGGTTGCCTATCGCCTGGGCGTGACGCCCGAGCAGATCGATGCTGCCTTTAGGGGCCTCACGATCACCGGTCACCGCCAGGAGATCAAGCGCGCCAAGAGCGGTGCCCGCGTCATTGACGATTCCTACAACGCCAGTGCCGAATCGATGGCTGCTGGCCTCGATCTGCTGTGCTCGCTTTCGTGCACGGGGTCTCGCATGGCGATCCTGGGCGAGATGGGCGAGATGGGCGATGAGGCTCCTCGCATGCATGAGCTCGTGGGCGCCTATGCCGCCGCCAAGAAGCTCGACATGCTGGCGTGCGTGGGTGGTGAGCTGGCCCAGCTTATGGCCGATGCCGCGCGCATGATGGGTATGGACGAGGACCGCATCCAGGTGTTCTCCGATTATCAGCAGGTGCTCGACCGCATGGGCGGCGCGCTTGAAAAACATGATGTTGTACTGGTCAAGGGTTCCCGCTTTGTTGAGCTCGACCGCTTTGTGGAAGGTGTGTGCTAGCCCATGTTCGGCAATCCCTCGTATCCAACGTATCAGGCTTTTTTGGGGCTTGGCATCGCCGCTGCCATTGCGCTGCTGCTCATGCCGTGGTGGATCAAGCTGCTTAAGGTCGAGGGTATCGGCCAGCAGGTTCGTGCCGACGGCCCCAAGCGTCATTTGGTTAAGCAGGGAACGCCCACCATGGGTGGCGTTGTCATCCTCGTCGCGATCTCGCTGACCTGCCTGCTGATGGGCAAGCTCACCACCGAGCTCGTGCTCGTGCTGCTCGCCACGCTGGCGACCGGCGTGCTGGGCCTGATTGACGACCTGACCTCCGTTACGCATGGGCGCTCGCTCGGTCTGACGCCTCATGCCAAGATGATCGGTCTAACCATTATCTGTGTCACCTTTACGGTACTTGCCGTTAACTGGTGCGGCGTCGCCCCCGAGATTCGTTTTCCCGGCGGCCTGACGATTGACCTCGGTGTTCTTTCGACCACTATCTGCGGCCTTTCATTCCCGTGGCTCTACATTGTCTTTTGCTGGCTGATGATCGCCGGTCTTTCTAATGCCGTGAACCTGACCGATGGCCTTGACGGTCTTGCTGGCGGCACCTCTATGATCGCCATGCTCGCCATGGCTGCGATGGCGTTTTTGCACGGAGACGTGAACCTGTCCATTTTCTGCACCGCGTGTGCCGGTGCCTGCTTGGGCTTTCTGTGGTTCAACTGCTATCCGGCGAGCATCTTTATGGGCGATACCGGCTCGCTTGCCCTGGGCGCCGCGTTTGCCTGCACGTCCATCATGACCAACACCGAGGTCGTCTCCCTCATCATCGGCGGCCTGTTTATCGTTGAGACCCTGTCGGTCATGATTCAGGTTGTCTACTTCCACTTTACGCACAAGCGCGTCTTCCTTATGGCGCCCATCCATCATCATTTCGAAAAGAAGGGCTGGGCCGAGACCAAGGTCGTCATCCGTTTTTGGATTATCGCTGCGGCCTTTGGTGCCGTTGGCCTTGCTTTGTTCTTCCAGTTGGGATAGTGGTCTTTCATGCCTCTTGCTGATGTCTTTAGCCTGCTCGTTTTGGGTCAGGGCAAATCCGGTCTCGATGTCGCCCGCTGGGCGCTGGCACATCCCGAGCGCGTAAGCGCCGTTACCGTGTATGGCGGCGGCACCTCTGAGCCCAATGACGCCGCGCGTGCGCTCGAGGCTGCTGGTGCGTCGTTTGTCTATGGGACCGAACAGGTCGAGGGCGCCTATGACGTATGCGTGACGTGCCCGGGCATCTCGGAGTTTTCGGGCTTCTTTAAGGCCGGGCGCGATCATGCCGCCCAGATTATGGGCGAGCCCGAGTTTGCCTATCGCCTGTCGCCCGATAACTGGATTGCCATCACGGGCACCAACGGCAAGACGACCACCACGTCGCTGACGGATTATCTGCTCAAGGCTGCCGGCGAGGCCAGCGTAGCCGTCGGCAACATCGGCGAGCCGCCGGTCAACGAGATTGACGGCCGAGCCCACAACGAGTGGTTTGTGGCTGAGCTCTCGAGCTATCAGATTGCTACGACCACCGAGCTCCACCCTCGAGTGGCGGTGCTGCTCAACATCACTCCCGACCACTTGGGCTGGCATAAGAGCCATAGGAACTATGCGCTTGCCAAGGTCAAACTGTTCGACAATATGGTCGATGACGATCTGGCGGTTGTTGACGTCGAAGACGCCGGCATTCACGAGTTCGATGAGTACATCTACACGCCGGGTCGTCGCATCTGCAAGGTTGCCTTTGACGAGCCTGAGGGCGAGGATGCCGCCTTTGTGCGCGATGGCAAGATGATCGTGCGTCTGAAGGGTGTCGAGACCCCGCTCATCGCTACATCCGAGCTCAAGATCTCGGGCCATCACAATGTTATCAATGCCCTGTGCGCTGCCACGGCTGCCTTGGCGGTCGGTGCCGATGTCGATGGTGTCTGCCGCGGTCTTGCCTCGTTCCAGCCGCTCGAGCACCGCGTGGAGCCGTGTGGCGAGATTGACGGCGTGCGCTACGTCAACGATTCCAAGGCGACCAACACCGATGCGGTCGAGAAGGCACTGACGGCATTTCCCGATGACGACGTGATCTTGCTGCTCGGCGGCCACGATAAGGGCACGCCGCTCACGGACTTCGCGCGCGTCGTTATGGACAACGTGCGCTCGGTCGTCTGCTTTGGCGATGCGCGCGAGCGCTTCACCGCCGCTATGGACGAGGCCGATGTCGATGGCGATGTGGATATCGCCCAGGCGGATGACCTGCGCGACGCCGTGGACGTCGCCCGTTCGCTGTCAAGCCGTGGTGACGTGATCTTACTTTCTCCTGCCTGCTCTTCGTTCGATGAGTTCTCGGGCTATGAGGAGCGCGGCCGCGTGTTTAAGGACTACGTGGCCCAGCTTGCCGCTACAGCGAAATCACAAATGGAATAGGGGTTGCGGTGAGAGAGGAGAGCCCCCGACAAGGTATGAGGAGGCCCGACTCGGACCGTGCTTCCTCGCGGCGCAGCACACCGCGTTCCAGCCGCGGCGGGCAGTCGTTTAGCGAACGCTATATTGCCGGCGTTCCCGCCCGTATCATGCGCCCCCGTTTGATATTCATGGCCTGCCTGTTTACCTTGGTATGCTTTGGCCTGCTGATGGTGTACTCGGCGTCTTCGGTCGAGGCGCTGCACGAGAATGGCTCGGCGACGTTTTTTCTGTTTCGACAAGCCGCGTTTGCCGGAGTTGGCGTGCTGGCTATGGTCGCCATCGTGCGCATCTTGCCGGACAGTTGGTTTGGGGAAGACGTGCTCAGGATCTTCCTTATCGGCATGATAGGGCTACTGCTTCTGGTGTTCTTGGTGGGCAGCGGCAGCCGTGGCGCCACGCGCTGGCTCAACATCGCCGGTATTCAGTTCCAGCCTTCCGAGTTTTTAAAGCCATTTGCCATTGCGTATTCGGCCATCATGCTTGATCGCTTCTTTTCGCCCGGCGGCAACATCAACGAATTCCTTCGCAAGATGGGCATCTATCTGGGCATTTCGCTCTTTCTGATCTTTATCCAGCCCGATTTCGGTACCGTCCTGATCATCCTGTTGACCCTCATGTGCATGGCGTTGTTTGCGGGTCTCGACCCCAGATTTATCATCGGCGTGATAATCTTCGGCATTCTCGTGATCGTGATTGCGCTTGTCGCGGAGCCGTACCGTATGGTGCGTATTCAGGTTGCCTTGAACCCTTGGGCCGACGAGTATGGTGACGGCTATCAGGCCACGCTTGCCATCATGGCCTTTGCCTCGGGCGGTCTGTTCGGCCGTGGCATCGGCAACTCAACCATGAAGTACTCGTATCTGCCCGAGGCGCACAATGATTACATCCTGGCCATCATTGGAGAGGAAGTCGGTTTTGTCGGAACCGTGCTGTTCTTCTTGGTGTTTGCGATGCTGATCTACTCGGCGTTTCGCATTGCCGAGCAGGCGACCGATCGTCGGGGCGCGCTCATGGCGTCTGGCTCCGCGGTCATTCTCGCGGTGCAGTTTTTGATTAACGCGCTGGGCATCCTCAACGTGTTTCCCATGACGGGCAAACCGTTGCCGTTTATTAGCTACGGCGGTTCGTCGATTATTGTGTCGCTTATGCTTGCCGGGTTGATCCTGCGCGTTTCGTACGAGAGCGCCCGTCGCGATGAGTACGACCGCCGCCGTGAGAGCTTTGCCGTTATGGATGAGAGTACTGCCGGCGTGCCCCACGTGCGCGGCGAGCGATCTTCGCGTAACGGTTTTACCGTCCTGGATGGCTCTGCGACCGAGCCGGCAGCCCGCCCGCGTCAGCGAACGGCGTCGCAAGGTCGTCCTCAGCGCCCTACTCCTCGCAATGCGGGCGGCGGATATAATCGGATCGATTTGAACTCGGACCCCTCGGCGCGTCTGCGCACCGACGACCAGGGACCGCGTGTACGAAGGGACTACCATGACCGATAAAATGACCGTTGCTATTGCAGCCGGCGGCACGGCAGGACACATCAACCCCGCGCTCGCCTTGGCCGAAGAGCTGCGTGACCGTGGCCACCACGTTGTGTTCGTGGGCCAGTCGCGCAAGCTCGAGGGTCGTCTGGTCCCCGAGGCTGGGTTTGATTTTGTGCCCATTACGGTCACGGGCTTCGACCGCTCCCGTCCTTGGACGGCGCTAACCTCGCTGTGGCGTGTCAACAAGGCCAAGCGTGCGCTCGCCAGTCATTTCTCAAAGGTCGGCAAGCCCGATGCCGCCATCGGTTTTGGTGCCTATGTCGAGGTTCCGCTGCTGGGGTGGTGCAAGGGCGCAGGCGTTCCGTATCTGCTGCATGAGCAGAACTCTGTTCCGGGCCTGGCCAACAAGATGATGAACTCCCACGCCGCTCGCGTGTGCATCTCGGTGCCGGCAGCGCGTTCGGTCTTTGAGCGCGAAGGTGACCCTGACCACGTGCTCATGACCGGCAACCCCGTACGTCGCTCGGTGATCGAGGGCGATCGCGCTCGCGGCCGCAAGGCACTTGGCGTTCCCGAGGACGCTACGCTGCTGCTCGTCTTTGGTGGTTCACTTGGCGCCCAGCACCTCAACGAGCGCGTGGTCTCGCTCAAAAACGAGCTGCTTTCGCGCAAGAACCTCTATGTGTTGCATTCGACGGGTGCCGACGGCTTTGAGGAGACCGAGCGCGCTTTGGCGCTGACGCCCGAGGAGGCGAAGCGTTACCGCGTCCAGCCTTACATCGACAACATGGGCGATATGCTGGCTGCTGCCGATTTGGTGCTCTCGCGTTCGGGCGCATCGAGCGTGGCCGAGATTGCTGCGCTCGCCGTGCCTTCGGTGCTCGTGCCGTATCCGCATGCGACGGCCGACCACCAAACCACCAATGCCCGTTATCTGGTCGACGCCGGGGCCGGCGTGCTCTGCGCCGATGCCGATATCGACGGTTCCGCCTTTGCCGATGAGCTTCTGCACCTAGTCGATGACGCGGCGGCGCGCGACGCCATGCGTCAGGCGGCGCGTGGTCTGTCTCAGGATAGGGCCGCCGCTCTTCTGGCGGATGCGGTAGAGGGTTTGCGTTAGTTAGACGGGATATCGTCGGTCGCCCTCGCGCTGATGCGGTAGGTGCGGTACAGTTAACGAGTTACAGGCAGTGTTTACGCAAGGAGTACACGAGCACATGGCTGATTCCCAGACTGCAACCTCCGCGCCCGAGTTTAAGAGCGCCCACTTTATCGGTATCGGCGGCGCCGGCATGAGCGGCATCGCCCTCGTTCTTCACGAGCGCGGTTATGCCGTTACCGGCTCCGACCTTAAGACGTCACGTTATATCCGCCAGCTTACCCGCGCTGGTGTGAAAGTGCATGTGGGCCATGAGGCCGCCACGATCGACGAGGTCAAGCCTGACGTGGTTGTTGTCTCCACCGCTATTCCGGAGTCCAACCCTGAACTCGTGCGCGCTCGCGAGCTTGGTATTCCCGTGTGGCCCCGTGCCAAGATGCTCTCTGCTTTGGGCCACGGCTACACCACCGTCGCTGTTGCCGGCACGCATGGCAAGACCACCACGTCTTCGATGTGCGCCACCATGCTCGACCGCATGGGCTTGGATCCGAGCTTCTTGATCGGTGGCATCGTCGAGGGCTATGACACGAACGGCAAGAACGGCTCGGGCGACTACTTTGTCGCCGAGGCCGACGAGTCCGACAGCTCCTTCCTGTTCCTGAACCCCAACGTGGTCATTGTGACCAACGTCGAGGCCGACCACCTCGATCACTACTCGGGTATCGAGGAGATCGAGGCAACTTTCGCCAAATTCATGAGCCTGGTGGGCGAGGACGGCACCGTCATCGTCTGCGGTGAGGACCCGCATCTGGTCGAGCTCGCCAAGTCGACGGGCCGTCACGTGCTTTCCTACGGCTTTGCCGAGAGCAACGACATCGTCTGCATGCACCCGGATGTTAAGGGCATCCAGAGCGACTTTATCGTTCGCTTTGAGGACGGCACTGAGCACGCTGTGGAGATCAAGAGCAATCCCGGTCGCCACAACATGCTCAACGCCACGGCGGTGCTCACCGTCGCCCATGTCCTGGGCCTTGACATCGATGCCGCCGCCAAGGCGCTCTCGAGCTTTGAGGGCGTCCGTCGTCGCTTTACCCACGTGGGCGATATCGATGGCATCACCGTGGTCGATGATTACGGCCATCACCCCACCGAGATCAAGGCGACGCTTGCTGCTGCTTCGTCGCTGGGCTACAAGCACGTCGACGTCGTGTTCCAGCCGCACCGCTATTCGCGCCTGCAGGCCCTGTGCGACGACTTTGCCGATGCATTTGCCAATGCCGATAAACTGCTGCTGATTGATGTGTTCTCGGCTGGCGAGATGCCCATTCCGGGTGTTACCTCTAAGATGCTCGCCGATACCGTGCGCGCCAAGCATCCTGGCAAGGAGGTCGTGTACTGCTCCAGCCGTCTTGAGCTCAATCAGGAGCTCGAGCAGATGGTGGGCGAGGGCGACCTGCTGCTCACCATGGGTGCCGGTGACGTTACGACCGTCGGTCCCGAGTTCATTGAGTATCTGACTGCCAAGAAAGACGCTTAAGTCTAATGGGTCTGTTTAACGCCGTCATGGCGCTCTCGGGCATGATCGACACGGATGTGATCGAGGAGGAGCGCCTTGCGCGTCATACGAGCTATCGTATCGGCGGCAAGGCCGACCTCTTTGTGACGTGCCATAGCTATCATGCCCTTCGCCGCGCCGTGGCGGTGCTCGATCGCGAGCGGGTGCCGTGGGTCATCATCGGCAAGGGCTCCAATCTGCTGGTTGCCGATGGCGGTTATCGCGGTGCCGTCATTTCGCTCGGACGTGAGTTTCAGCGCACGGTTGTTGCCGATGACGGTTGTACGCTGACGGTCGGTGCGGGCGTGATTTTTGCGCGCCTGGTCAACGATGCCCTGTCGCGTAGCCTCTCGGGCCTTGAGTTTGCCGTTGGCATCCCTGGTTCGGTCGGCGGTGCGATATCTATGAATGCCGGCACACGGACCGAGTGGATTGGCTCGCTGGTTGAGGATGTCGTAACGTTTGACCCGGCATCCGGTATCAAGCATTATGCGGGGTCCGAGATCACTTGGGGCTACCGCGAATGTAGCCTTCCCCGCAATGAGATCATCCTCGAGTGTGTGCTCAAGCTTAAACCGGCGCCCAAGGCCGACATTCGCGAGCGCATGGAGCGGTACCTGACGAGGCGCAAGCGTACACAGCCCATGGGTCGCGCATCCTGCGGGTCGGTCTTTCGCAACCCGCCTGATGCGAGTGTGGGCAAGCTTATCGAGGATTGTGGATTAAAGGGTTTTTCGATTGGCGGCGCGGAAGTTTCGCCCGTTCACGCTAATTTTATCGTTAATAACGGAACTGCCTCGGCCGATGACGTTGCCGCGGTTATCAGACATGTGCACGGAAAGGTGAGGGAGGCGTATGGCATCGAGCTCAGACCGGAAGTTAAATTCCTCGGCTTCTAGAGCATCGAAACCCACCTTCCGCCGCGCCGGAGGGCGTTCCGGCGCGCCTGCCAAACCTCAACGCAATACCGTCGCGCACTCTAAGTCTGTCGGGCATGCTCGACAGACCAGTCGTCCGGTCGTCGGCTCGCAGCTCGGTAATCGTCCGGCCGCAAAAAAGTCCTCGCGTCCCTCGGTGACGTCAAAGCCTGTTATGGGCGCCAAGCCTGCCCGTCCCATGGCAACTCCCAAGCCCTCGACGGGAACTAAAGCGGCGCGTCCGGGTCGCACGCTGGGCGCATCGAAACCGCGCTCGCTGACATCGGTGTCGGCTACCGCCAAGAAGCCTTCGGGTAAAAAAGGCGTCAACCTGTTGTCTTCACTTGGGGCGATGGCAAATAAAACATCAGACGCCGCTTCTGTCGTTGCAGGCAAAGGCAAAATCGTGGGCGGCGTTCTGGCCGTCTTGGCCGTGCTCGTCGTCGTTGCCATCGTGGTGATCAACTCTGGATTGTTTACCGCCACTGATATTCAGATTCAAGGCAGCGAGCATGTGACGAAGCACGATGCTATCCAGCTGATCGATTTGCCCGAGGGAACGTCGCTTTTTAACGTCGATCCCGACCAGATTACCGAGGACCTCAAGCAGAACCCGTGGGTCTCGGGCGTGGATGTCCAGCGTCAGTTCCCGCATACGCTCATCATTACGCCTATGGAGCGCAAGGTCATCGCAATTGCCTATATCAGCTCCGATGACCTTGCCTGGGCCATCGGGGATGATGACACCTGGATCGCCCCGCTGTCGACGTCGGTCGAAGTGGACGACCAGGGCAACGTCATCACGACAGGGCAGGGCTCAGATACCCTGACCGGCATTGATGCTGCGCTGGCGCTCGCTAAGCACTATGGCGCGGTGTTGTTGACTGATGTCTCGGCGGATGTCGCTCCGGTTTCCGGCCAGGCGGTGAGCTCCAAGGCCGTTAAGGCCGGCTTGGATTATGTGCGTGGTTTTTCGAGCGAGTTCTTGGGACAAGTCAAGGATATTTCCACGCCTTCGGTCGAAGCCATCTCGGCAAACCTCAATAACGGCATTGAGGTGTCGCTGGGTGATTCGGACGATATCGCCAAGAAGGAACGCGTAGTCACCAAGTTGCTTTCGCAGGTAGAGGGCGTAACGTATATCAATGTGCGCTCTCCGGGCAACTACACATTTAGGAATGCTCCGACCTCGTAGCGCTGGTTGATGCTTTGTTGAGGGGCCATACCACGCCGTTTATCTGGTTTGTTTGGTTTTCACGGTCAATTATTTGACTGATACGTTCATAATGTGCAACCATAATACGGTTTACCTTTGCATTTACTTTCAACCTGAAGGTTAATGTGCGCAGGGGTCGACCC
Source organism: uncultured Collinsella sp. (assembly GCA_958413895.1). Lineage (GTDB taxonomy): Bacteria > Actinomycetota > Coriobacteriia > Coriobacteriales > Coriobacteriaceae > Collinsella. The sequence goes on along the minus strand of CATYVQ010000001.1, from coordinate 118,084 downwards.
ATGCTATGGCTATAACCTTTGTTCGGAGGACCGACATGCACGAGACAGAGATCAACAACTACCTTGCCGTCATTAAGGTGGTCGGCGTCGGCGGCGGCGGTACCAACGCGGTCAATCGAATGATCGAAGAGGGCATCCGCGGCGTCGAGTTTGTTGCCATCAACACCGATGCTCAGGCACTCGCGATCTCTGATGCCGATATCAAGGTGCACATCGGCACCGACCTTACCCGCGGTCTGGGCGCCGGCGCCAACCCCGAGGTTGGCCGCAAGGCTGCCGATGAGTCCCGCGACGACATTGCCGAGGCGCTTGCTGGCGCCGACATGGTGTTCATCACCTGCGGCGAGGGCGGTGGCACCGGTACCGGCGCTGCTCCCATCGTTGCCGATATCGCGATGAACGAGGTCGGCGCACTGACCGTCGCCGTCGTGACCAAGCCCTTCACCTTCGAGGGCCGCAAGCGCAAGAAGAGCGCCGAGGAGGGTATTAAGACCCTCTCCGATTGCGTTGACACCATGATCGTCATCCCCAACGATAAGCTGCTCGACATCGCCGAGAAGAAGACTACCATGCTCGAGGCCTTCGCGATTGCCGATGGCGTCCTTTCCCAGGGCACCCAGGGCATCACCGACCTCATCACCGTCCCCGGTATCATCAACCTGGACTTCGCCGATGTTAAGACCATCATGAAGCAGGCCGGTACCGCCATGATGGGTATCGGTACCTCTTCTGGGGATACCCGTGCCGTCGACGCTGCCCAGCAGGCCATCTCCAGCCCGCTGCTCGAGAGCTCCATCGATGGTGCCACACGCGTGCTGCTCTCCATCGCCGGTTCCAAGGACCTGGGCATCCAGGAGATCAGCGACGCCGCCGACGTTGTCGCCAACGCCGTCGACCCCGAGGCCAACATCATCTTCGGTACCGTTGTCGACGAGTCCCTGGGCGATCAGGTGCGTATCACCGTCATCGCTACGGGCTTCTCCGACTCCAACGTCAACCGTCAGGACGAGCTCTTTGCCGCTCAGCAGTCTCAGAGCAAGGCCGCTGCTTCCGCTGAGCCGCAGCGCACCGCTCCGGCCACCAGCCCGGCTCAGGCCGCTCCGACCCGCAACGTCGGTGGCACCGAGCTTCCTAACTTCGGCAACGATCAGTTCGAGCTTCCCGACTTCCTGAAGCGCGGTAGCTTCTAAGTCGTTCTTTGCATTGTTGTGCACAGGGGCGTGTCCGTATGGACGCGCCCTTTTTATTTCGACTTTGTAAACTAGAACCTCCAATCTCTTTACGTTCCCTTTACGATTGCCTCCAGCGCAGCAGGTATCCTTTTAGAGAAGTATGACAGCCGTATAAACGTGGGCTGTAGCGGCGATGCCGCGGTACTTGTGTTATTAGGAGGCTTTAGTATGGCAGCACGTGCGGACAACGTTTCGCGTGTCGACCATGATGGAGTTACGTTGGTGGAGGGCGCGACATCCGATGTCCGCTTTGCCTTCACCGAGCGCGCCGGTGGTGTTTCCGAAGATGCGTACTCCTCGCTTAACTTGGGCTCGCATGTTGGCGATGACCCCTTTGCTGTTCAAGAAAATCGTCGTCGCGCGCTCGAGGCTATGGGTGCCGCCGAGTGCGAGCACAACCTGCTCGTTCCCAATCAGGTCCATGGTGACCATATCGTTGCGGTGACCTCGAACGGCGCCGATGACCTTGAGGACGTCCGCGAGCAGATTGCCGAGGGCTGCGATGCCATCGTCTGTACGGCGCATAACGTGCCCGTGCTGCTCTGCTTTGCCGACTGCGTTCCCGTGGTGCTGGTGGCCCCTGGCGGATTTGCCGTGGTGCACTCCGGTTGGAAGGGTACGATTGCACGTATTTCCGCCAAGGCGTGCCAGGCGCTTTGCGATGCTGCCGGCTGCGATGCGAGCGACGTTTCCGCCTATATCGGCCCCCATATCTTGGGTGACGAATATGAAGTATCCCAGGAGCTCATGGATCGCTTTGCCGCCGAGTTCTCTTGCATCGATGCGAGTACCTCTCGCATGCTCGATCTTTCCGCTGCCATTTGCGAGGCGCTGGTAGATGTCGGTGTCGACGCGGATAATATCGTGGATACCCAGCTTTCGACTGTGCGTCAGAATGACCGCTTTTATTCCTACCGTAACGAGGACGGCGCCTGTGGGCGCCATGCTGCGATCGGCGTGATGCTATGAGAAAGATCGCATCGATCCTGAGCGCCGCTGTGCTTACGCTTACGCTGTGCGCCTGTTCTTCGGGATCTTCTACCTCTTCCATTACTGTCGCCGGCTCCACGACCTGCCTTCCTATCGCCGAGATTGCGGCCGAGGGCTTTAAGGAGGAGACCGGCATCGACGTGCTCGTTTCCGGTTTGGGTTCTTCCGCTGGCATCGAGGCCGTCAGCGCTGGCACGGCCGATATCGCCAGTTCCTCCCGTGGACTCAATGCCGACGAACAGGATCTGGGCCTGACTCCCATCGTCATTGCCCACGACGGTATCGCGGTCATCGTGAACGACGATAACCCGGTCGATAACCTCTCGACCGAGCAGCTCCGCGATATTTACGCCGGCAAGATCACCAACTGGAAAGAAGTCGGTGGCGAGGACCTGAGGATTCAGGTTATCAACCGAGATGAGGCGTCCGGCACGCGTGAGGCCTTTCGCACCATCGTGATGGACGGCACCCCCTTCGATCGCCGCTCGGCCGTTCTTTCGGGCACGGGCCAGGTGCGCGACGTGGTATCTCGTTCGCGCGGTGCCATTGGCTACATTTCGCTGGGCTTCGTCGATAGCCTCAACGCCAAGACCTCGGTCAAGGCCGTCTCGGTCAATCATGTTGAGGCGTCCGAGAAGACGGTCGCGAGCGGCGGCTATCCCATCTCGCGCGACCTTTACTTCTTTGTTAAGGGTGCGCCTTCGCAGCAGGCGCAGGATTACATCGACTACGTGACGTCCGAAAAGATGGACAAGCAGATTCGCGAGGCGGGCTTTATCCCCGTCACCAACGACGAGAAGGGGAGTGAGTAGCATGGAAGCACAGGAAAACTCCCAGACTGAGCAGAATGCTCAGGCACCCAAGAAGCGCGAGCTGGCTCTCGTATCGCGCAGTACCTATATCAAGGAGAAGGCGCTGCAGTGGATCTTCTTTGCCTGCGCGTTCTTGGCGGTCGTTACCGTCATCCTAATTTTTGTCTTTACCACGTACTCGGCGCTGCCCGTCTTTACTGACATCGGTCTGGCGGACTTCTTTAGCTTTACGTGGGCGCCCTCTGAGGGCCACTACGGCATCATGTCGCTGCTTGCCGGCTCAGGTCTGGTGACCGTCGGTGCGCTCGCCATGGGCGTGCCGCTAGGTGTGGGTACGGCCGTATACCTGGTCGAAATCGCCGGCAAGCGCGTGCGCAAGCTCATCAGCCCTGCCGTCGACCTGCTGGCGGGCATTCCCTCCATCATCTACGGCTTCTTTGGCATGGTCATCATCCGTCCGTTTATCGCGCAGCTGACCGGCGGCCTTGGCTTTGGCGCACTGACAGCGTGGTTCGTGCTCGCCATCATGATCGTCCCCACCATCACCACGCTCACCATCGATGCCCTCAATTCCATTCCCATGGGTATTCGCGAAGCTTCCTATGCCATGGGCGCCACCAAGTGGCAGACCATCTACAAGGTCGTGCTGCCGGCCGCCAAGCTGGGCATTGTGGACGCCATCGTTTTGGGCATGGGGCGCGCCATCGGCGAGACCATGGCCGTGCTCATGGTCGTGGGCAATGCTCCGGTCATTCCCGATAGCATCGCGAGCCCCATCTCGACGCTCACGAGCCAGATTGCGCTCGACATGAGCTACTCCTCGGGCTTGCACCGTTCGGCGCTCTTTGGCATGGGTGTGGTCCTGTTTATCATCTCCGCCGCGCTGGTGGGCATTGTCCGTCTGATTTCCAAGAAGAAGAGGGGGTAGGCTATGTCCGATTCCGTTGACACGACGGTCGATACGACCTCGTCGCGCGAGCGCATCAAGCGTGCCCTTTCCCACGGCAAGAAGGGCCGCATCAACAAGGACCTGTCCAACAAACTCATGCTCGGCGTGTTCCGCGTTGCGGCCTATATCACTACGCTGGTGTTGGTCGCCATTATCGCCTACGTGGTCATCAACGGCTTGCCGCATATCTCGCTTGACTTTATCTTTGGTTGGCCCCAGGGCGTCAACGCCGAAGGCGGTATTTGGCCCACGATCGTCTCGACCATCTACGTGACGGTGCTTGCCATGCTCATCTGCACGCCGATTGCCGTGCTGGCGGCCGTCTATCTTGCCGAATACGCCAAGCAGGGTAAGGTCGTCGAGCTCATTCGCTATGCTGCCGACGCTTTGGCCTCGGTGCCCTCCATCGTTATGGGCCTGTTTGGCTACGCCTTGTTTGTCGAGGCCATGGGCTTGGGTCTTTCGATGGTCTCGGCCGCTTTGGCGCTCGCGCTCTTGATGCTTCCCATCGTCATGCGCACCACCGAGGAGGCCATTCGCGCCGTGCCGCGCTATATCCGTTGGGGCGCGTACGGCCTGGGCGCCACCAAGTGGCAGGTCGTCTCCAAGATCGTGCTTCCTTCTGCCTTTGGCCGTATTGCCACGGGTATCGTCCTCGCCATCGGTCGCGCCATCGGCGAAACCGCCGTGGTGCTCTACACCATGGGCCCGGCCATCAATCTACCTATTTCGCCGCTCGATTCCGGCCGCCCCATGACGGTTCACCTGTACCTGCTTGCCAACGACGGCATCAACATGAACGCAGCCTATGGCACCGCGCTCTTGCTGATGGTGATCATTCTGGCCTTCAACCTGTTTGCGCGCTTCCTGTCGCGCAAGCGTCGCTAGTTAAGGAGTCCCATGTCCGTTTATCAGTCCGCTCCCACGCTGGAGCAAGCGGCCATTACGGCCAAGGATTTCAACTTTTGGTACGGTGACTTTCATGCGCTGACGGGGCTTGACCTCAACATCGCCAAAAACGCCATCACCTCCTTCATTGGCCCTTCGGGCTGCGGCAAGTCGACGTTTTTGCGCTGCATCAACCGCATGAATGACCTGATCGAGGGTACGCGCGTCGAGGGCACCATGACGCTCGACGGCAACGATATCTATGCCGAGGGTGTCGACTCGGTCGATCTCCGTCGTCGCGTGGGCATGATCTTTCAGCAGCCCAACCCGTTTCCCAAATCCATCTACGAGAATGTCGCCTTTGGCCCTCGTCTGCAGGGCGTGACTAGCAAAAGCGACCTCGATGACATCGTGGAAGAATCGCTCAAGCGCGCCAACCTCTGGAAAGAGGTATCCAATCAGCTCAACAAGGATGGTTTGGCGCTCTCGGGCGGTCAGCAGCAGCGTCTGTGCATCGCGCGCGTGCTTGCGGTGCAACCCGATGTCCTTCTGATGGACGAGCCCTGCTCCGCCATCGACCCCACGTCCGTCTCTAAGGTCGAGGATCTGATGGCCGAGCTGGCGCCCGAGATGACGATCATCATCGTCACGCATTCAATGCAGCAGGCAGCTCGTATTAGCGACTACACCGCATTCTTCTTGCAGGAAGTTGCCGGCGAGCCCGCCACGCTCATCGAGTATGGTCAAACCGACGCGATCTTCACCAGCCCGGTGGACTCGCGGACGGAAGACTATATCACCGGCCGCTTTGGCTGATCGGTGCGACTAGTCCCAAGCCGATCGGACCTGGTCCGGTTTGTATTCACTGTGCGGGCGGCATGACCGCACCCAACTGATTGGAGTGAACCATGCGTAAACTGTTTTCCCGTCAGCTCATCGAGGCCCGCCACGAGATGCTGAGCATCTACGAGGCCGTCGATCTGGCCCTCCACGATGCCGTTAAGGCCTATGTGACCGACGACCGCAAGCTCGCCACCAAGACCAAGAAGCGCACGCTTTCGATTGACGCGCGCTGCGCTAACTTGGAGGCCGTGTGCTACAACCTGATCGCCACGCAGTCGCCAGTCGCCTCCGACTTCCGCTTGCTGCAGACGATTATCTACGTCGACTTTAACCTGCAGCGCATGACCGATAAGGTTCGCCAGATCTGCCGCGCCACGCGTCATATGATCAAGGCCGACATCTCGCTGCCCCAGGAGCTTGTCGGCACGGTCGAGGCCGAGGCTGAGGCCGTCTACCAGGTGCTGGGCTCTTCGCTTTCCGCGCTCGTCACCAATGATATGTCCATCATCTGCAACTTGGCCGTCGAGGACGAGCCAGTGCACGCCGCCTACGAGAAGTTCTTCCGCACCTTTAACCGCATGGACACGGGCGATTTTATGGACGACGACAGCAACTATGACGACCTGCGCCGCGCCATCATGGTTTCGCGCTACCTCGATCGCATCGCTTCGATTTCCATCGATGCCGCCTGCCGTCTGACCTTCCTGTTGACCGGACAGCGTATGACTGCCGGCGATATCGCCCGCACTGATGAGGATGAGCTCGAGAGCATGCGCGTGCCTTCGGGCGAGGGTGTTATCATGAGGCCCGCTGTCGACGCTCGCTACGTTGCCAAGGTGCCCGCTAACGAGGTCAGCGAGGGTCTTCGCTACCTGCTCGATCATCTTGAGGATGAGGACGATGGCGAGGACGACGAGGAGTAAGTAACCCCGTTCGTCGAAAGATTGTAAATACCTAAGTGAGCGCGGCCTTGCACATGCGGGGCCGCGCTCTTGCGTTAGCATGGGACTACTTGTTTGGCTGTCAGCGGAGGCGATTAGCAATGGATAACTATTTGGACTTGATGCGCGCTCGCCGCGAGCAGATTCTGGAACGTTTTTATGCGGCGCTCGATCGCGCAGGCCGTCCCCACGACGCCGCGAGCCTCATTGCCGTGTCCAAGACCGTTGGTGTCGATGAGACCGTTGCCGCCATCCAGGCGGGGTATCGCCATTTTGCCGAGAACCGCCCGCAGGAGCTGGTTCGCAAGCTCACGGGTCTGGCGGAGCATCCGGAGCTGCCCGAGGTGCGCTTCGATATGATCGGCAACCTGCAGACCAATAAGATCAATGCGGTGCTGGGCTCAGCCGAGCTGATTCACTCGGTGGGTTCGCTGCATCTGGCGCAGGCGATCTCGAGCCGTGCTGTCCGCAAGATTGAGGCAGGTGAGCTCGCCGGCCCCCAGCGTGTGCTCATTGAGGTCAATGTGAGTGGTGAGGAGTCGAAGGGAGGCTTTTCGCCCGATGAGATTCGCGCCGCCGCGGGTGAGCTTGCGGAACTTGAGGGAATTTGCGTGCAGGGGCTTATGACTATGGCGCCCCGGGGGAATAAGGATGTGGCACGCCGCACCTTTGCGGGGCTTCGTGAGCTGAGGGATGAGCTGGAGGCAGCGCATCCCGATTTGAACCTGCCTGAGCTTTCCTGCGGCATGAGCGAGGACTTTGAGCCTGCCCTTGAGGAGGGCTCTACGCTCGTTCGCCTGGGCAGGGTAGTATTTAGCCCGGAGTTTGCAGTAAAATAAGGCTCTGAAGTGCGCACTGATTATCGGGGCGCCTGCACTAAACCGCGAGAGGACACAACCATGGGCTTCCTTGACGAGATTAAAAATAAGATGCACCTGGGCGGCCAGCAGGGTTACGACCAGGGTTATGGCCAGGACGACGACTACGGCTACGATGACGGCTATGACGATAGTTATCAGGGCAACGGCTACAGCGGTGCTTCGGGCGAGGGCTTCTACACCCAAGACGAGCCGAGCAACGGCCTGCTTGGTCAGACGCGCCGTGGTGAAGCTGAGTCGGTTGCCGTGTATACGCGCTCCGGTCAGCTGGTCGGCGATGACTCCCGCCATGCCACGACGTATAACCCGCCTTCGCGCTCGCAGGACAGTGTTGCGAGCGGTTATCGTCCTGGTGCCTATGACACGCCGTCTAGCTACGCCGAGAACACCCGCGCCCGTGCCGCCGCTGCGCCTGCGCCTGCACCGAGCGATGCCTCGGCCTATGCGAGCAATATCATCAACGCCACACCGCAGCTGCCGGCCTATGTCCTGCGCCCCGAGAGCTATGACGACGTGGAGACCGTGGTGCGCCGCGTTCGCACCAAGCAGCCTGTCGCACTGATTTTTGTGGGCGTACGCACCGAAGTTGCCAAGCGCGTCTTGGACTTCTCTTACGGCTTTGCCTGCGGTCTGGGTGCCACGGTCAAGGAGGTGGGCGACCGCGTGTTCATGGTGCTGCCCGCCGGTTGCGAGGTCAAAGATTCCGATCTCAAGAAGCTTCGTGCGGACGGCTACCTTAAGTAAAGACAAGACGAGGAGATTCCCATCAACATCTACACTATCGTCCAGCTGGTCAACACGCTGTTCAACTTCTATTCCACGCTTATTGTCGTCTACTGCTTTATGACGTGGATTCCCATGAAGCAGGGTGGTTTGCTTCAGGATATTGCCGCGGTGCTCGATAGCGTGTGCGGTCCGTGGCTCAACCTGTTCCGTCGTTTCATCCCGCCGATGGGCGGTATCGATTTTTCGCCGGTCGTTGCGATTATTGCGTTGCAGTTGGTGCAGAGGCTGGTTCTGCAGCTTCTTATAGGTATACTCGTGTAGAACTGACTTAGTAACTTACGTCGGGCGTGTAGCGCCGAGGCGATGAAAAGGAGACTTGTTATGGCTATTACCCCTGCAGACATCCAGGCTCAGACTTTCTCTGAGGCCAAGCGTGGCTACGATCCTGCCGAGGTCGACGTCTTCTTGGAGACGCTGTCTTCCGAGGTTGACGCTATGCTCGCTAAGATCGTTGACCTTAAGGGTCGTCTGACTGCTACCGAGCAGCAGCTTGCCGACGCACAGGCTCAGCTTGCCCAAGCTCAGGATACCGCCGACCAGGCCGTTCCTGCCGCCCCCGTGGCTGCTCCCGCCCCTGACTTCTCCGCTCAGGAGCGCCAGATTTCCGCTGCCCTGATCGCTGCCCAGCAGACCGCTGAGACCATCGTCAACGATGCCAATGAGAACGCTGAGCGTATCCGCAACGAGGCTGACGCCAAGGCACGCGAGGTTATCCGCCAAGCTCTGACCGAGAAGCAGGCCGAGCTCGAGGAGATCGATCGTCTCAAGGCTTCCCGTGAGGAGTTCAAGGCCGAGTATCTCAAGCTCATCCAGCACTTTATGGACGATGCCCAGAACTCCTTCCCGGCCGACCTCATGGCCTCCACGCCGGTCGGTTCTGCCGCTTCTCCTGCGGTGACTGTTCCCGCCGAGCCGCTGCCCGTCGCTGACCCGGTTGTCCCTGTGGCCGATCCTTTCGCCCCGATTGACAACTTTGCCGCTGACGACCTGGACTAACATTCGGCCTACAATTTAGTGCCTAGAAAGGACCCGCAGCTTGCGGGTCCTTTTTTATGACTGTGCCGGGGCGCGCAACATAAAAAACCGAGCCCTGAACATAGTGGCGCAGAGCTCGGCGAACGGGTGAGCGGTCAAGGGTAGGTTTAAGCCATGTCCTAAAAATCTATTTGAGGAGGAAGTCGGGGAGGGGAATGGTGCGGGCCTCGCGATGCTCGGGATCGGCGATGTGGTCGGCAGGATAGCCACAGACGAGCATGTGATAGGGATAGACGCCCTCGGGCAGGTTGAACTGCTCCTGTGCCACCTCAGGCTTAAAATGGCATACCCAGCACGTTCCCAGGCCCTGCTCGGTGGCCTCCATCATCATCTGATCGCACACTATGGACGTATCGATTTCACTGGAATTCATCTGGTCATACGGGCGCACCCATGCGTCCTTGGTAACGCTGCAAATTAGGAAGATAAGCGGAGCGCCAAAGATAGACCCATCACGAGCAAACCGAGGCTGACAAGCAGCAGCCTTCTCCAGAAGCTCAGGCGTATCCAACACCATCACACGGGTTGGATGATTATTACAAGCAGAAGGAGCAATACGCCCAGCCTCAACAATGGCATCCACCACAGCCTGCTCCACAGCCCGATCTTCAAACTCACGACAAGAATACCGACCCCGAGCCAGATCCAAATAAGACATACAAGCCCTCCAACAATTAAAAATCAAACAAACCCAAAGTAACCCAAACAGTACCCAAAGCAGCAATCAGCCAAACGCTCATCAAGGGCCAAAGTGTCCGAACGGATACCAAAGGTCCCTTCAGCCAAACCCCCATTGCGCTAAACCTATCAGCCAAAGTTCCCAATGGTGGTGCATAAGGGAGCGGGCCCGGCCACTAATAACCTTTTGAACGACTCTGCTTGCAGCCGGAGTGAAAAAGGTTATTAGTGGCCGGGCCCGCGACCGGTGGGACATGTACCCCCAATTAACTGTTCTTCATGACAATCGAATCCACGACATCGGCCACATTCTCGCAGCAGTCGGCGCAGTACTCCAGGAAGGCGTACACGTCACGCCAAGCGATGACCTCGAGCGGATCCTTGCCGTTAACGTGCAGGTTGCGCATGGCGTTGATGTAGAGCTCGTCGGCCTCGGACTCGATCGTGTTGATCTGGATGACCAGCTCGCGCAGCGTTTTGGACTTGCGGTAGTTGGGAAGCTCGACCATCAGGTCCTTCATAGCGCGGCAGGCATCGGTTACCTTGTGGGCGATCACGATGGCATCGGGATGGATGCTCTGGATGTTGGTGAAGTAGACGCGCTGCACGACGCCCTCGATACGGTCGAGCACGGTGTCGAGCGAGCAGCTCATCAGGTCCAGGTCCTCGCGCTCAAGCGGGGTGATAAAGGCCGTGAGCAGGGCGTCCTCAAGCTCATGGTGCTTCTTGTCGGCCGCATGCTCGATCGCGTGCATCTTGTCGAGCATATCGTGGATCTGCGCGGGGTCAAAGTTCTCAAAAATCTTGGTAAGCAACTCGGCGGCCTGGACGGCCATGTCGGCGCAGGCGACGTAGTTGTCAAAGTAGAACGAATCGGGTTTCTTTGCCATGAGTGGGTCCTTTCGAGGCGAAGACGGGTGGGCGAAGTGTTGCGGTCCGGATGGACGTTCGGTTTGATTAGAGGAACATCATGAACAGCTTGGCCATGACAAAGCTGATGAGTCCGCAGGCGGGGAAGGTGAAGAACCAGGTGAACATCATGTCCTTGACCACGCCGAAGTTGATGGCCGAGAGGCGCTTGACGGCGCCGACGCCCATGATGGCGCAGGTCTTGATGTGGGTGGAGGACACGGGGATACCGGTAAGGGTGGCAAGCAGCAGATTCGCGGCGCCTGCGAGGTCGGCGGAGAAGCCCTGATACTTCTCGAGCTTAACCATACTCTGGCCGACGGACTTGATGATGCGCTCGCCGCCCACACTGGTGCCGATGCCCATGGTGGCCGAGCACAGCAGCATAATCCAGATGGGGATGCCGGCATCGCCGACGCTGGTCTGGCCGTTTGCGAAGGCCACGCCTAAAAAGAGCACGCCGATGAACTTCTGTCCATCCTGCGCGCCGTGCATAAAGCTCATGGCCGCAGCGCTCGCGATCTGAGCGTATTTAAAGAAGACATTGGCACGTCGCCTGTTGGCGGCGGCGAAAAGAATCGAGACGAGTTTGCACAGGACCCAGCCCATGACAAAGCCCAGGCCGATGGAGAGCGCCAGGCCGTAGATGACCTTCATCCACTCGTGGACGTTGACGCTGCTCGCGCCGCCGAGGGCGATAGCGGCACCGGTCAGGCCGGCGATAAGGCTGTGGCTTTGCGAGGTGGGGATGCCAAAACGCGATGCTGTGGCGCCGTAGACGACGATGGAGAACAGCGCCGCGCACAGGCAGGCGAGCGCCATGGTGCTGTTTCCGCCAAAGTCGACGATATGTGAGATGGTGTTGGCGACGCTCGCGTTAAAGTGCGTCATGATGAGCACGCCGAGGAAGTTGAATGCGGCGCTCATGAGAATGGCGGCGCGGGCGGGCATGCAACGCGTAGTGACGCAGGTCGCGATGGCGTTGGGCGCGTCGGTCCATCCATTGACGAAGATGGCGCCGAGCGCGAGGATCACGGTGACGGCAAGGACTGGGTTCGACACAATTTGGCCGAGGAAGGTTGAGAACGTTACGTCCATATATGGGCTTTCTCGAAGTTTGCAGACACGTTAGAAAAACATGATAAATCGTATCACCTCCTGCGGGTTTCTTTGCCGAGTTCTGATGGGAGAAGTAATTTTTTGGCACTAAAATTGAATATTAGCCCTGTTGACCGTGGGTGTTCTTTTTGCTATTACGCCATGCGGACACGCGCGTTCGCTCCGACACTCCAAAACCACAGTCTGTTCGCTTTACAATATACAAACATGCGTTCGATAATGGGGGCATGGAATATCGACAGACAGATGGCAAAACTCGGCGCGTGCACAAGCAGTATGTGGACGTCGTGGCCCGCATCCTTGCGGGCGGACAAGTCGTGCCGGTTACCGTCTGCTGGGTCGACGGTCGCTGCTTTACAATTGACGAGATTGTCTCGTCCACGGGCTTTGGCTTAACGGTTCACGGTGTTCGTACGGCAACGTATAAGGTTCGTTTTGGCGGGCATGCGACCGAGTTGTATCTGGAGGACCAGGCGTGCGGACGGCCGGACGGCTCGCAGGCCCACGTGATGCGTTGGTGGGTCTGGGCATTCGACCGTACGCTCGAGGGCGAGCGCCGTAGGTAAGGACGCACGGCGTTCGGGTACAATGACAGGAATCTTGTCAGCTACTGCGCCGTTATTTGTGGCGCTTTTTGAAAGGACGAACCTATGAACGATATCCAGGGCTATCAGAACGGCCCCGTCGAGAGCGGCGCAAGCCGCGCCAAGGAGATGTCGCCGCGCGCGTACAATCTCGCCATGTCTGCCCTGATCTTCTTGGGCTTTTGCGCCATGGGCGCCGGTGCCTACTTTACGAGCACCATGTCGTTTGCGCGCATGATGATGAGCGGAGCCGCCTTGCCGCTGGTCTTTGGCTCGTTTATTTTGACCATCGTCGGCATGGTCATGATGTCGGCCGCCGCCAGCAAGCAGTCCGTTGGCCTGTCCCTTGTGGGCTACGTAATCTTTGCGAGTACCTTTGGCCTGACCGCGTCGTTTGGCCTTGCCAACTACGACCTGCCCACCATCAACACTGCCTTTATCGCCACGGCCGCCATCACCTTTGTTTTTGGCGCCTTGGGCGTGACGTTCCCCAAGTTTTTCCAGCGCGTATATGGCATCGGTTTTGGCATTCTGCTCGCCACTATTCTGGTTGAGATCGTGCTGATGTTCATGGGCGTCTCGCAGACCATCACCGACCTGATCGTGATCGTGGTGTTCGCCGGCTTTATTGGCTACGACACCTATGTTGCCACGACGGTGCCGCCTACGCTGCCCAACGCCGTGCTCATGGCGTCCAATCTGTTCGTGGACATTATCAACGTGTTCCTGCGCATCCTGAACATCCTTGGCCGTCGCGATTAGTGGCGAATTGCGGCGGTGCTTGCCGTGCGTGTAAATCGATGCGAAAGGCGGTCCTTCGGGGCCGTCTTTTTTGTACGCGGCGGGGTATCATGGATGGGAAAAGCCGATATCGGCAGCGACAGGAAAGGTGACCACTTATGGCAGACGTCGACAACAGGAACCGTAACCGCAGGTCTAATCGCGCGGGTCAGCCCAATCCCAAGCGCGAGGCCCGTGCCAAGGCCGCCGAGCGTCACGTGGCAACTGTGTCCGAAGCGTGCGCCAAGGATATCGAGCGTTCGCTTGCCGGTGTTCGCGAGTTTGACGGTATGCCTGCCGGCTTTGTCGCGGCGATGAAGGCCAAGGTTCAGAGTACTGTGGCCGCCGAAGAACAGGTCGCCGAGGACGTTGAGGGCGCGGAGGCTGCCGAGACCGAGGCAGCGCCTGAGCCCGTCGAGGAGCCTGCCGAGGAAATCGCCGAAGCTGAGTCCGCGCCTGCTGAGGAGCCTGCTGCGTCCCTGTCTGAGGTCACCGTGCTCGATGCCTCCGCCACGCAGGCCATCTTGGACAACGGTCGTGGCTATGCGCAGCTCTGCGACATGGCCGTGCTCGCCTTTGCCTCGTTCACCAACCCGGGCGGTGGCTATATTCAGGGTTATCTGGGCCAGGAGGCCACACTGTGCGCCGATTCGTATCTGTACAACGTTCTCGATAAGCAGCGCAAATGGTACGGCGAGAACCGTCGCCGTAACATCAACTGCGAGCTTTACCGAAACCGTGCGCTGGTGGTGCCTGCGGTGCGCTTCGACCGCAACCACGTGCATGCATACGCCGACGTGATCGTGGCCGCCGCGCCCAACGTCAAGCGCGCTCGCCAGGAGTATCGCGTGGGTGACGATGCTCTGCTGGATGCCCTGCGCGACCGCATTCGCTTTGTGCTTGCCATCTGCGACGAGCTAGGTCGCGAGAAGCTCGTGCTGGGCGCTTGGGGCTGCGACAACAACGGCTTTGACGCAGAGGCCGTGGCCGAGCTCTTCCGCAAGGAGCTCGCGTCGGGCGACTTTAAGGTCCAGCAAGTCTTCTTTGCCGTGCCTTCTACGCGCTGGGATGAGGATTTTGCCAAGTTCGAGCACGTGCTGGCAAACTTCCCCGAGCGCAACGAGGAGTCCTATGCCCAGGTTGCCGCTCGCGCTGCGGCAGCTCGCGCCGCCGAGCAGGCCCAGGCTGCTACCGAGGATGATGAGGACGAGGACGATTGGCGCAAGTACCTGTAATCGGTACGTGCTGACAGATAGGTCGAGCCGGCGGGAGAGGCTGCTTCCGTCGGCTTTTTACTGAGCGAGGGGCTTACGATGAAAAACGTTCTATGCTTTGGCGACAGCAACACCTATGGTTACGATCCGGCGGGCATGCGCGACGGCACCGCGGTGCGCTATGCGCAGGATGTGCGCTGGTGTGGCGTGGCCCAACGTGACTTAGGCGAGGGCTGGCATGTAATTGAAGAAGGCCTCAACGGCCGCACGACGGTACGCGACGACATGTGCCATCTGGACACTAACCTCAACGGCATTCGCGCGCTTCCGATGCTGCTCGAGGCCCATAAGCCGCTGGACGCCATTGTGATCATGCTGGGCACCAACGACTGTAAGACGGTCTTTAACGTGACAGCTTCCGATATCGCCCGTGGCTCCATGGCACTGATTCGCGCCGTCCGCGCGTTTCCGTGGACCGACGCTGCGCCTTGTCCGCGCATTCTGCTGATGGCTCCTATCAAGATCAAGCCGCAGATCGCCGATGTGTATATGACCGACTTTGACGAGCGCTCCGTCGAGGCCTCGGAGCATTTTGGCGAGTACTACGCACATGTGGCTGGGCAGTTTGGTTGCGACTTTTTGAATGCCGCCGACTTTGCCGAGCCGGGCGATATCGACTATCTGCATATGATGCCCGAAAGCCACGAGAGCCTGGGTCACGCCGTGGCAGCCAAGCTCCAAGAGATGCTCGGTGAGTAGCACGGCCCCAAACCACAGCAAAGGGGACAGGCACCTTTGCGGTGGTTTTGCCCGGGTAAACGAACGGCTTGGCTGCCATATGGGCATGGACGAGCTCATCGACCTATTTGCCGAGGGCGATGAGCTCGTCTCCAATACCGCTTTTGAGGATTTGGATCTTGCCTGCGACGTGGCGAACGGCGCGACCTTCGATGGCGTCGGGTTCCGATCTTGCGAGTTCGATAGCGTTGACTGGAGCGGCTCGACGTTTCGCGATGTGGTGTTTCGCGGTTGCCGCTTTATCCACTGCAACATGGAAGGCTGCTGGCTCAACCGCTGTGACTTCGTTGACTGCTCGGCGCCGGGGCTCAACTTGCTCAGGGCGCGTCTGTCGAGTGTGTCGTTTACATCGTGCGATTTGAGCTATGCGAACCTTTCGGAGGGACGCATTGGCCCCATGGCTGCGCGTGACACGCGTTTGACCGAGGTCGCGTTTCAGGGTGCCAAGCTGGGTCAGATACGCCTGGATGGCTGTGACCTGACGCGTATGGATGTGTTTAAGACGTCGCTTTCCGGCGTGGATGTATCGCGTTGTACATTCGCGGCGCCCGTTGTTTCGGGCGATTACCATGAGCTGCGTGGCCTGACGGTCAATGCCGAGCAGGCGCTGGCACTCTCGGGTTTGTTGGGAATTCAACTCGCCGACGACTAGACGCCCCGGCCCTCTGCTCGACCGCTATCTAAAATCAAACCGTCGCAACATCCGATGATTTTTCGCGTTTGCACGATTTTCATCGAATGTTGCGACGGTTTTTGGTGCAAGGTAGCCTGTCTCTTTTTGGCAGGTTGCTGGCTATTTAGTACTGCCACATGTGGTTGACAGGGCCGGAGCCTTTGCCCATGTTCAGGCCGGCGGCCAGAGCGCCTGTCAGGTATGCCTTGCCCGCATTGACGGCGTCGGCAAGATCCATGCCCTGGGCCAGCGCGCAGGCGATGGCGGACGAGAGCGTACAGCCGGTGCCGTGTGTGTTGTCGGTCACGATGCGCTTGTGGCGGAACCACGTGGTAAGTGGATCTCCCAGATGGTTGCCCTCGTCATCGAGTGGCGCGGGTTCGGCCAGTACATCGTCGGCCTCGTTGACAAGATGCCCACCCTTAACGAGGGATGCGCAACCAAAGCGGCGGGTGAGGAGCATGGCAGCATTTTGCTGCGTGCGCTCGGAGTCGACCTCGTAGTCGAGCAGGGCCATGGCCTCGGGAATATTGGGCGTGATAACCGTCGCTAGCGGGAACAGGCGGCGGGTGAGCGCCTCGGCGGCATCTTCGGCAATCAGCCGTGCGCCCGAGGTGGCTACCATGACGGGGTCGACTACCACGTTTGTCGCGTTCCAGGCGCTCAGGCGGTCGGCGATAACATCGATAATCTCGACAGAGGAAACCATGCCGATCTTGACGGCGCTCGGGCGGATATCGTCAAAAACGGCGTCAATTTGCGCGGCTACGATATCTGGTGAGATATCCTGCACGGCGGTGACGCCCAGTGTGTTTTGCGCTGTGATGGCGGTGATGGCCGTCTCGGCATACAGGCGGTGCGCCGTGATGGTCTTGATGTCGGCCTGAATGCCGGCGCCGCCGCAGGAATCGGATCCTGCGATGGATAGAACGGCAGGTACCTTACTGCGATCCATGTTCGCTCCCTTGTTCGGTCGGAATCAAATGGGTCTATAAGCCAGCATTATAAAGATGCCCGGGCCGACTCTATGTCGAACCCGGGCGGGCGATGCAATCTTTACGCAAATGCAAGCAAATGTTCACACGTCAACAATTGACAGGCACCAGCTCGCCGCCAGAAGCGGCCGCGGCGACAGGGCTAGTCCTCCATGCCGAGGTCGATCGTGGTGCCCTCGAAAATCTTGTTGACGGTGCGGACGGCACACATCTTGCCACACATGGTGCAAGTGCCCTCGGTGGCGGCGGGGGACTCCTCGTAGCGTTTCTTGCCCGTAACCGGGTCGAGCGCGCACTTCCACATGGCGTCCCAGTCGAGCTTGCGGCGTGCCTGGCCCATCTTGTCGTCCATGTCGCGGGCGTGGGGCACCTTTTTGGCGATGTCGGCGGCGTGTGCGGCGATCTTGGTGGCCATGAGGCCGTCGAGCACATCCTGGGCGTTGGGCAGGCACAGGTGCTCGGCCGGTGTCACGTAGCACAGGAAGTCGGCACCGGAGCTGGCGGAGATGGCGCCGCCGATGGCAGCGGTGATGTGGTCGTAACCAACGCCGATATCGGTCACCAGCGGCCCGAGCACATAGAACGGAGCATTGTGGCACAGGCGCTTCTGAAGTTTCATGTTGGCGGCGATCTCGTCGAGCGCCATGTGACCCGGGCCCTCGACCATGACCTGGACGCCGGCGGCCCAAGCGCGTTTGCACAGCTTGCCCAGCTCGATCATCTCAGCGGTCTCGGTGGCGTCGTTGGAGTCGTAGAGGCAGCCCGGGCGGCAGGAGTCGCCGAGCGAAATCGTCACGTCGTACTCGTGGCAAATCTCGAGTAACTCGTCGTAGAACTCATAGAACGGGTTCTCGTTACCAGTGACCTCCATCCAGCCAAACAGCAGTGAGCCGCCGCGGCTCACGATGTTCATCAGGCGGCCGGTCTCCTTAAAGGTCTTGGTGACCGACTTGTTGATGCCGCAGTGGATGGTCATAAAGTCCACGCCGTCCTCGGCATGTGCGCGCACGACTTCGAACAGGTCGTCCTTGGTGAGCTTGACCAGCGGCTTTTCCATGTAGCCGATGGCGTCGTACATGGGGACGGTGCCTACCATGAGCGGCGTCTCGTCGATGAGCTGCTGGCGGAACTGGCGCGTCTTGCCCGAGTTGGAGAGGTCCATGATGGCGTCGGCGCCAAAGTCCTCGGCGATCTTGACTTTCTTCCATTCCTCGGCGGCATCGGCCTTGTCGCCCGAGATGCCCAAGTTCACGTTGACCTTGGTGGAAAGGCCCTCGCCGACGCCAAAGGCGCGCATGCCCTTTTTGATGTGCACGATGTTGGCGGGAATGGCGATGCGGCCGTCGGCCACGCGCTCGCGGATGTACTCGGGGTCGCGATGCTCGCGCTCGGCGACTTCCTTCATCTGCGGCGTGATCTGCCCGGCACGGGCGAAGTCGATTTGCGTGACGAGCTTGGGCTCGGTCTGTGTGCTCATTGGCACGGCTCCCTTCGTTGGCATTACCCATATCAGGTTTGCGGGTCAGGGCGGGCGCGCCCAGTCTCAGCCTGCCGTCTTGTCCTGCAAGCTCCCCGTTTATGTGGTGGGCTCAAGTATAGCTCGAATGGGTACGATTGACCTAACGAGCGTGCCTGTGGGGAGGCGAACATGGAAGACAAGCATCTATATCGAGAGACGCAATGGGACGTATCGGCCGAGGAGGGCCGTGCGCACCATGGCCTTGTCGCGATTGGTTTTGCGGTGCTTGCCGTGCTGGTGATTGCCTTTTGTATCTGGACGTTTGGTGGTCGCGGCGGAGCTGCATGGGAGTTCGAGGCTGATGATAGCCTGCCGATCATGACGGTGAAGGTCGCTGGCGGTAACACGGTGGCCGCACCGGGCGACTACTGGTATCCGCGCGACGAGTTTGTGCAGCTGCAGTTGAGCGGCGGGTCTATTCCTGGCGAAGAAATCGAACGCGTGACCTTCGATGCGCCGCTTAAGATGCTGTCGGTCGAGCTCAAAGATCAAGGGGATGTGCCCACGACGATGGATATCGCGCTGACGGAATGGCGCCTGGAGCCCCCGTCGGGCGTCAAGGTGTCCGAGGTGGAACATGTCAAGATTACCTATCAGGACGGCTCGACAAATGAAATTGCCAAAGCCGACGGCTTGGCGGAGTAACGGGGTGTTTGGAAACGGCGGGCCTATTGTGCCTGCGCGTTCATGAAAACCAGGGTGTTTTTGTCTGAAAGCTCGGGGATGTGCCGATAGCCGATGTTGAATGCGGTAAGTTCGCTTGCATCCTCGAGCTTGTTTTCTGCCATCCACCGCACCATGGAGCCGCGCGCCTTTTTGCTGGCGGTCGACCGTTGGATGGGCTTCCCGTTGCGGATACCCTCGCCAAAGAGGCATGTGACGGCCATGGCGTCGTCCGCGAGGTGGGGCAGAACGGCTTTGGCATACTCTGCGCTGGCGAGGTTGACGATCGTGGTGTTTGAGCCTGCCGGGGCGATAGCCCGCGCGAGCTTGTCGCTCCAAAACGCGTAGAGGTCTCGGGCATCGTCAACGGCGAGCTTCGCGCCCATCTCCAGCCGATACGGTTCGATGGCATGGAAGGGACGAACGCACCCGTAAAGGCCCGAGAGGATCCACAGATGGTCTTGCAGCCATGCGAGTTGCACTGAATCCATCACCTCGGGTGCCATGCTCTGGTATTGAATGCCGCGATAGGACATGACGGCGGGGGAGAGGTGACGGGCGAGTGCGGGATTGTCGAGATCGCCGTTTTTCAGGATGGGCTCGAACTCATGCAGGGTGTTGAGGCAAGGCCCCAGCAGTCTGTCACTCACGTTCCACAGAGCTTGTAGGCCGCTGTCGCCTTCATTCCGCTCGATATCTAGCAGTGCGCGGTGGAGACGAGCCGTCTCGCGCACAAAGGGTGGGATGCCCAGGACTTCAAAAGCATCTTGGGCCACGCGCATCTGCTTGGCGGGCGAAATGATGACCTGCAGCATGGACTCTCCTCTGCCAAAAAGGAAGTTGCGGTGGAATACGGTCTGTTTTGGCCGTTTATGGGCCAGTTTAGTCCGTATTTCACCGCAACTGATGAAGGGTTGGTTAGGCTCGCTCGATGAAGGCCTTGTAGCCGCGGTAGGCCTCGTAGATGTCGGCCTTGTTGGCGACCTCCCACAGGGCGTGCATGGACAGGACGGCAACGCCGGAGTCGATGACGTTCATGCCGTACTTGGCCATGATGTAGGCGATGGTGCCGCCGCCGCCCGCGTTGACGCGACCGAGCTCGCAGGTCTGGAAGTCCACGCCCGCCTCGTCCATGATGTCGCGGATGAGGGCCACATACTCGGCATCGGCGTCGTTGGAGCCGCCCTTGCCGCGGCTGCCCGTGTACTTGTTAAAGCATAGGCCGCGACCCATAAAGGCGGCGTTCTTGGTCTCGAACTTGCCGGCATAGCCCGGGTCGAAGCCGGCGGACACGTCAGAGGAAAGCATGCGGCTGCGGGCGAGCGCGCGGCGCAGGGCCAGCGGGCTGTCCTCGCCGGCGAGCGTCATGATCTCGGCGACGGTGTTCTCGAAGAAGCGACTCGTCATGCCGGTGGCACCCACGGAACCGATCTCCTCCTTGTCGACGATGAGCGTGATGCTCGTGCGCTCGACATTGGCCACATTAATCTGGGCGAGCATGGACGGATAGGCGCAGACGCGGTCGTCGTGGCCATAGCCCAGAATCATGGAGCGGTCGAGGCCCATGTCGCGGGCGGGGCCGGCGGGCACGACCTCAATCTCGGCGGAGAGGAAGTCCTCCTCCTCGACGTCGTACTGCTCCTTGAGGATGTCCAGGAACATCTGCTTGACGGGCTCCTTGGGGGCGTCCTTGTCGTCCTCATCGAACTTGACGGGACGGCCGCCCACGATCACGTCGAGGATCTCGGCGTCGACGGCGTCCTTGGCGGGCTTGGACATCTGCTCGCTCGAGAGATGGATCAGCAGGTCGGAGATGGTAAAGACCGGGTCGTCGGCCTTGTCGCCGATGTTGATGTCGACGGTGGTGCCGTCCTTTTTGCAGATGACGCCCACGAGTGCAAGCGGGGAGGCCACCCAGTGGTAGCTCTTGACGCCGCCGTAGTAGTGCGTGTCGAGGTAGGCCATGTCGCCGGCCTCGAAGGTGGGGTTTTGCTTGAGGTCCAGGCGCGGCGAGTCCACGTGGGCGCCCAGGATGTTAAAGCCCTGCTCGAGCGGGGCGGTGCCCAGGTTGACGAGCATAAGGTCCTTGCCGTGGTTGGCAGCGTACACCTTGTCGCCTGCCTTGAGATCGCGGCCCTCGGCGATCACGGTCTCCAGATTGACGTAGCCCGCCTCCTCGGCCATCTTGATACCGGTCTTGACGCACAGGCGCTCGGTCTTGTTCTCGCTCAAAAACTGCTTATAGCCGCGGCAAAGCTCCTCGAGCTCCTCGACTTGCTGTGGCGTGTACTTTTTCCATGCGCAGGGACGCTCCATGACGCAGGCTCCTTTCGGATCGATCGTGCTGGTTGATGTACCGTGAGCCATCGTATCACGCGCGGGCTCACGGTGGCGGGGGAGCTTGATGTGCGGTGGCCGCGGGGCGGGGAGCGTGTAAACTGGAGTGAGCAAACCGTGCCCAGCCCAAAGCGAGGTATTCAATATGTCTGACAAGCGCCGCACTTTTGCCGTTATCGACGGCAACTCGCTCATGCACCGCGCCTTCCACGCCGTGCCGCCGACCATGAACGCGCCGGACGGTCGCCCCACCAACGCGATCTTTGGCTTTCTGAACATGTTTCTTAAGATGATCGATGCCTTTAACCCCGACGGTGTGGTCGTGGCGTTTGACAAGGGCAAACCGCGCGTGCGCATGGAGATGCTGCCGCAGTATAAGGCGCAACGCCCGCCCATGGACCCCGATCTGCATGCGCAGTTCCCTATGATTAAGGAGCTGCTCACCGCGCTCAACGTGCCGATTCTGCAGTCCGAGGGCTGGGAAGGCGACGACATCCTGGGTACCATGGCGCGCCTGGGTGAGGAGGCCGGCTGCGACATGCTACTGGTGACCGGCGACCGCGACATGTATCAACTCGTGACCGAGCACGTCAACGTGGTCTCGACCCGCAAGGGCCTGTCCGACGTGGCGATCATGACGCCCGAGAGCGTGGACGACCTGTATCACGGCATTACGCCGGCGCTCGTGCCCGATTTTTACGGTCTAAAGGGCGATACGTCGGACAACATTCCCGGCGTACCGGGCATCGGCCCCAAAAAGGCGAGCGCGCTCATCGCACAGTACGGCAGTTTGGACGAGGTCATCGCGCATGCCGACGAGGTCAAGGGCAAGATGGGCGAGAACCTGCGTGCGCACATCGACGATGCGCTGCTGAGCCGCAAGGTCGCAACCATTCGCACCGATGCGCCCGTCGAGCTCGACTTTGACGAAACGTCCTTCCCGGCGTTTTCTGCCGATGAGGTTTCCGCGGCGCTGGGTACGCTTGGTATCACCGCCATGCAGAACCGTTTCTTGGCGCTGATCGGCGGCGAGGGCGGGGCTGCTGCTGCCTCCAGTGTGTTTGAGATACCTGCGATGGTTCGCGCAGCCGCCGGCGATGCTGACGCGCTTGGTGCCGTTGCGGCTGAGGTCTCCCGCGCGATTGATGCCGGCGAGTGGGTCGCAGCCGTGGTGGACGACGACAAGGAAGAGGGCGCGCTCTTTGGACTGACGCGCACGCTGTGGTTGGCGACGTCCAAGGGCCTGTTCGCGTTCGAGGAGGGCGACAGCTGTGCGGCGGCTGAGGTTGAGGGCTTCAACTTCGTCCACGGCGTGATTGCTGGCGTGCTCGCGCGTCTGTTTATGGAGGGTCGCGTGGCGAGCCCGGATATGAAGGCGCTGTTGCACGAGCTTTCGCCCATCGATTCTTCTGAGCCCGAGCTCATGGATCCGCTCGCTGCCGATTCCACGCGTATCTTCGATACTGTGGTCGCTGCCTATCTGCTGGATTCCGATCGCTCCGAGTTCGATGAGGCATATCTTGCCGATACGTATCTGCAGATGGCGCTGCCTTCGGCGCGCGGCGCAGAGGGTGCTGGTGAGGACGCTCCGGCGCCTGCCGCCCGTACTGCGGCTCTGACGCTGGCGCTCGTGGCGCCGTTGCGCGAGTGCATGGCCCGTGAGAATGCCGCCAACGTGTTCGATGGCATCGAGATGCCGCTCGTTCCGGTACTTGCCAAGATGGAGCGCGCGGGCATGCTCGTGGACCCCGACCGTCTGCACAGCCTGTCCGAGGGTCTGGCGACCCAGATTACCGAGGTTGAGCGCAGTATTCGCGACCTGGCGGGTGACGAGACCTTTAATATTGGCAGTCCCATGCAGCTGTCGCACGTGCTCTTTGATGTGATGGGGCTTCCGACCAAGGGCCTCAAGAAGACTAAGCGCGGCTACTATTCGACCAACGCCAAGGTGCTGAGCGACCTTGCCCGCGACCACGAGATCGTGCGCCTGATTTTGGACTGGCGTGAGAAGTCCAAGATCAAGTCAACCTATCTGGACACGTTGGGCCCGCTGCGTCGAGGCGACGGCCGCGTGCATACCACGTACAACCAGACTATTACCGCAACGGGACGTCTGTCCTCGAGCGACCCGAACCTGCAGAACATCCCGACGCGCTCGGAGCTGGGTCGTACCGTCAAGACGGCGTTTTCGGCGGGCGAGGGCAGCGTCTTTTTGGCGGTGGACTACTCGCAGATCGAGCTGCGTCTGCTCGCGCATCTTTCAGGTGATGAGCATCTGGTGCGCGCCTTTAACGAGGGCGAGGACTTCCATGCCGAGACAGCCGCGCGCGTGTTTGGCGTTCCCGTGTTCGAGGTAACGCCCGACCTGCGCAGCCGCGCCAAGGCCGTGAACTTTGGCATCGTGTATGGTCAGCAGGCCTACGGTCTGTCGCAGTCGCTGCATATCTCGATGGCCGAGGCGCGCGACATGATCGACCGCTACTACGAGGCCTACCCGGGCGTGCGCACGTTCCTCGACAACGTGGTGGCACGCGCCAAGCAGACGGGCTACGCCGAGACCATGTACGGCCGCAGACGCCATATTCCCGAGCTCAAGGCTAAAAATCCGCAACTCCGCGGCTTTGGCGAGCGCACGGCCATGAACCATCCCATGCAGGGCACCGCGGCGGACATCATCAAGATTGCCATGGCCCGCGTAAGCCGCCGCCTGGAAGAAGAGGGTTTTGCCGCTCACATGATCCTGCAGGTACACGACGAACTGGACTTTGAGTGCCCCGTCGACGAAGTCGAGCGCCTGACCGCCATGGTCCGCGACGTCATGGAGCACGTCGTAGACCTACGCGTACCGTTGATCGCCGAAGCCAGCACCGGCATAACCTGGGCCGACGCAAAGTAGAGGGGCTCAATAGGCAAACTTGCTTACAGCGCAAGCTCCCACATACTTAAGATTTGGGACAAACACTACTGGTTAATTTGTCCCACAGTAACCAAAACAGAAGGGTGCCCCTCAACAACAAGAGGCACCCTTCATTCAATTAAATTCAAGCCAAGTATCTAGGCACTCAAGACACCATCTCGGCGGCAAGCAGGTGAACCTAGGGCCTGGCCGGGCGGCAGGGGTTAACTTTTCGTAGATTCCGCACGCAAAGAAAGCCACTTAATGTGGCTTTCGTCTTGCGCAGGACCTGACCGAGCGAAAAGTTAACCCCTGCCGCCCGGCCAGGCCCGAAGGGATGGCTAGCGAGCCGCCAAGATGGCGTCGATGAGCGTCAGTACGCCCCCGTCGTTGTTGCTCGGAATGCGCCACTTGGCATGCGCGTTCATGTGCTCTTCGGCATTGTCCACGATAAAGCTGTGACCGACGCGCTCCAGCATGGGGATGTCGTTGTAGGTATCACCCACGGCGGCAGCATCGGCAATATCGATGCCCAGGTGCTCGCACAGGTGAGCGACGCCGGCGCCCTTGTCAACGCCCAGGTTCATAAAGTCGATCCACTCGCGCCCAGCGTTGGTGACGTAGAGCTTGTCTGAGAACTCGGGGCTATAGGTCTCGCGGAAAGCGGGCTCGGCGTCGTAGCCGGGGAAGAAGACCGATATCTTGTTGGACTCGAAATCAATGCCCTCAAAGCTGTCGACGTAGTTGATTGTGTTGTAGTAGACGCTGATCTCGTCGTGGTATTGATGGTCGCGGGCAAGCACGTTGAACTCGTCGAAGCAGCACAGGACGGGGACAGCGCGAGGATCCTCCGAGGCACGGTTCAAGACCTGCTGATACAGCTCCACGTCAATATTGCTCTTATAGATATAGCTGCCGCGATAGATCACGCACGCTCCGTTATCGGGACAAAAAGCGAGGCGGTTCTTAATGCCCTCGAACATCTCTTCGAGCTTGGGGGCGGGACGTCCGCTGGCGGGGCAGAATACGATGCCTGCGTCGGCGAGCTTGTCCAGACACTCGTCGAGACCCTGGGGCAGCACGCGATCGTCGGTCAGCAGCGTCTTGTCCATATCGACGGCGAGAATCTTAATGTTGCCGATGTTGGCGTCCGATTCGTAAGTTTGCATAAAAATGCGCCTTTCGTTTCGAGATTGTTTCAGACGTTATAACCATCAACTAGTAGTCGAGCGTATTTTCGCAGGAATGGTGCGTATTTGCACTGCAATTCACAAACTAATGAAAAAACTTTTCAGAAATTTGAATTTGTCGCTTGCGCAGCGTGCACTTTATCGTAATATAGCGAACATCGAAAACGGAGACGGCAAAAGAGCCGTTTACCGAGGAAAAGGTACCGTTTGCGATATTTGAATTGCGCCCGGCGATACGTGAGAGGAGAGGCAGATGCAGTTCGTAAAGATCATCACCACTGCAGACAATGCCATCCGACGCCAGCGCGCAATTTCCCGACGACGATAACAATCGTCTCTGTCCGCATGGGGCGCAATGCCTCAACAGAGTCATTTTGAGGTCGTTGGGTTTAAGCACGACATAGCCGCATGTTTCTAGGGCATGCCTGTGATGCATTCTGCTGAATAACCTGATATTGCACGGTTTTTGACCTCAAGGTGACTTGCAACTGACCGATGTTCTAACTAGCTACCAAGGGCGAAAGGAAACAGCCATGAGCAAGGAAAAAGTCGTTCTCGCATATTCCGGTGGTCTTGATACATCCGTATGTGTCAAGTGGCTCCAGGACGAGAAGAATCTCGATGTCGTTTGTGTCTGCGGCAACGTGGGCCAGGAAGAGACCGGACTGGATGCCAAGAAGCAGAAGGCGCTCGACCTGGGCGTTCTCGATTGCCAGGTGCTCGACCTGCGCGACGAGTTCTCCGATGAGTTCCTGACTAAAGCCATCGCGGCAAACTCCATGTACGAGAACAAGTACCCGCTGCTCTCCGCTCTGTCTCGCCCGCTGCTTGCCAAGAAGCTTGTTGAGGTCGCCCACGAGTTTGGCGCGACCTACGTCGCCCACGGCTGCACCGGCAAGGGTAACGACCAGGTCCGTTTTGAGGCCGCCGTCAAGGCCCTCGACCCCGAGCTCAAGGTTATCGCCCCGGTTCGCGAGTGGGACCTGAAGTGCCGTCCCGACGAGGTCGCCTATGCCCACGCCCACAACGTGCCGGTTCCCGAGGGTGCCAACGACAACCCCTACTCCATCGACGACAACCTGTGGGGTCGTGCCATTGAGTGCGGTCACCTGGAGGATCCCTGGAACGAGCCGCTCGACGACGCCTGGGTTATGACCAAGAACCCCGAGGACACGCCGGACACCCCGACCTACACCGAGATTGAGTTTGAGGCCGGCAAGCCCGTCGCCGTAGACGGCAAGAAGATGAAGCTCTCCGAGATCGTCATCGCCCTCAACAAGATCTCCGGCGACAATGGCTTTGGCCGTCTCGATCTGGTCGAGGATCGCCTGGTGGGCCTTAAGAGCCGCGAGTGCTATGAGGTCCCCGGAGCCCTGACGCTCATCACCGCCCACAAGGCGCTCGAGGACATCTGCGTCGAGGGTGACCTGCTCAAGACCAAGATCAAGCTCGAGCAGGATTGGGCCACCGCCGTGTACAACGGCCAGTGGTACAGCCCGCTCAAAAACGCGCTCGATGCCTTTATGGCCGATACCCAGAAGTTCGTGACCGGCACTGTCCGTCTGAAGTTCTTTAAGGGCAACTGCCATGTCGTCGGCCGCAAGAGCCCCTTCAGCCTCTACGACTACGGTCTGGCTACCTACGACCGCGACACCACGTTTGACGAGAAGGCCAGCGCCGGCTTTATCGAGATCGATACGCTGTCGCTCAAGACGTGGGCAAAGGTCCAGGGCCCCAGCTCTGCTGCCGCCCAGGCCTAGCGCCTCCTTCCCTTGGTATCCGCGCGGCCCATCCGCGTGATACATAACGGGCGCACGGGGTCCCTACCTTTCGTTATGCTTGCTGACACTTCTTAACATCGGTGGCCCCTACGTTCCGCCCGCATATATGATGCCGCGTCTGCGGCTGAGTCCGAGCCCCGCCGGGGTTGTCCGGCGGGGCTCCTTCTATCAATTTGGCGGCTCTGCGCCTATATATATGAGGAGTATCCATTATGTTCAATGCTATTGCGCATGCTTTACTTGCCCTCGCGCCCGAGTTCGATGCTGCAAGGGTCGAGGACGTCCCTATGAGCCTGAAGGCCTGGATCGATGGTTCGCAGGGCAACATCCGGAGGGAGACGTTGGGCGCCAAGTGCATGGCGCGTCACTTCTTTGCAAATTAGCTACATGGCTCCGCACACGGTGGGGAATGTGTAAAACTAGCGGTTGAAAAATCGCTTTAGCGATATGGCGCATTGCTTTGGGCGCTTGTTTTGGTATTTGGAGAAAGGAGACGGTTCCATGGCTCTTTGGGGTGGTCGTTTTGAGGCGGGCGTGGCCGAGGTCACGCAGGAGTTTGGCGCGTCGCTGCCGGTCGACAAGCATCTCTATAAGCAGGATATCGCCGGCTCTAAGGCACATGCCAAGATGCTGGCCGCCCAGGGCATCATCAGTGCCGAGGATGAGCAGGCGATTGCCGAGGGCCTGACCGGAATCGAGCGGGATATCGATGCCGGCAACTTCACCTTCGATATCAACGATGAGGACATTCATATGTCCATCGAGAGCGAGTTGACGCGCCGCATCGGCGAGGCGGGCAAGCGCCTACATACCGGGCGTTCGCGCAACGACCAGGTGGCGACCGATACGCGCCTGGGCGTCAAGGCACTGGCCAAGGAGCTCATGGAGGCCAATCTTGAGCTGCGCCATGTGCTGGTGGATGCGGCCAAGAAGTACGACAAGGTGATTCTGCCGGGCTACACGCACATGCAGCATGCTCAGCCTGTGTTGCTGTCGCATCATCTGCTGGCGTATTCCTGGATGATCGCGCGCGACTTTACACGCCTGAAGGCCGCCTTTGATGCCGCTGACAACTGCCCGCTGGGCGCTGCCGCGCTTGCCGGTACGAGCTATCCGCTCGATCGTCAGATGACGGCTGCCGAACTTGGCTTTGCGGGTGTGATTCCCAACTCGCTCGATGCGGTTTCCGACCGTGATTTCCTGCTCGATCTGCATTACGCCGGCTCCGTCATGGCCATGCACCTGTCGCGTCTTTCCGAGGAGATCGTGCTGTGGTCGAGCTCCGAATTTGGCTTTATCACGCTTTCCGACTCGTACTCCACCGGCTCGTCCATCATGCCGCAGAAGAAGAATCCCGACTTTGCCGAGCTTATCCGCGGCAAGAGCGGCCGAGTCTATGGCAACCTGGTGCAGCTGCTCGTGACCATGAAGGGCCTGCCGCTTGCTTATAACAAGGACTTGCAGGAGGACAAGGAGGGCGCGCTCGATACCGCTCACACACTCATGCAATGCCTGTCGGTTATGGCCGGTATGATTTCGACTTGGACTGTCAACGAGGATGCCATGGCGCGCGAGTGCGGCGTGGGGCACCTTGCTGCCACCGATGTTGCCGATTACCTGGCTAAGCGTGGTCTGCCGTTCCGCGAGGCACATGCCGTGGTGGGCCATCTGGTCCTGATGTGTGAGAAGCGCGGCTGCAATCTTGAGAACCTGCCGTTTGAGGTGTTCCAGGAGGCAAGCCCGCTCTTTGAGCGCGATATTACCGAGGCGCTCGACATCCCGTCGATTGTCGCTGCGCGTACGACCGAGGGTGGCACCGCTCCTGCCGCCGTTGCGGTGCAGTTGCAGCGTGCTGAGGCACAACTCGTTGCCGACGAAGGCGTGTTTGGATCGCTGACCAAGGTCGTCGAGATGGGCCACGGGGCAAAGTAGGGATTTGACTGAAGCGGCTTTGACCATTTGTCGATAAATCGTTTTTGCTTTTACGGGTGTCTGCTGATGCGGACGCCCGTATTTTGTTGCTATGGGGGAGGGGCTTGTCGAGAACTTCTGTAGGACCTTTGGGCAGGTTGTGAAGGGGTTACGTTCGCGGGCGGCAACCGACCGCCTGCTCTGTTCGATGCGGTTGATGGGCGGTCGGATGGTACTCTAGTCGGGCTTCGAAACAGAAGTGACACATATGGAACGCTTTAATAAATTGTAGCGTTTCAATAAACAGCTTTTTGTTTAACTGCAGCTAAAACTCTGTTACGATGCAGTCCAGGCGGGTGCCGGAATGGGACTTGGGCACGCGCGAACCTACTTGAAAGGCTACTTTATGGCTATCGAGAAGACCTTCATCATGATTAAGCCCGACGCGGTGCGCGACCGCAAGATCGGCGAGATCGTTGCTCGCATTGAGCGCAGCGGCCTTGTCATCGAGCGCATGGAGATGACCACGCTCGAGCGCGCTACCGTCGAGGAGCACTACGCCCATCTGGCCGACAAGCCCTTCTTTGGCGGTCTCTGTGACTTTATGACGAGCGGTCCGGTCGTCAAGATGGTCGTTTCCGGTCCTTCCGCTGTCTCCAAGATGCGCACCCTTATGGGCGCTACCAACCCGCTTGATGCTGCCCCCGGCACCATTCGCGGCGACTTCGCTGTCGATGTCAACGCCAACGTGATCCACGGCTCCGACTGCCTGGAGAACGCCGAGATCGAGATCAAGCGCTTCTTTGGCTAAACCAGCTTTGACTCCTTAAAGCTGTTAGCGTGTGGCTTTGGCGCCGCGGAACTCCATCCGCGGCGCCCTTTTTGTTCCAAAATCTATGAAGGGGCCCGCTCGGACATGAGTTCCGAGCGGGCCCCTGCTGTTAGCTTGTGGCGCTGAGTAGTTTAGGCCTCGTCGACGACCTTAAGGCCGCGCGTGTGGTCGATCTCGTTGAGAAGGTTGACGCGGCGCTCGTGACGACCGCCCTCGAACTCGGCATCGAGCCACTCGTCGACGATCATCTTGGCGAGCTCGGAGCCCACGACGCGGGCGCCAAAGGCGAGCACGTTGGTATTGTTGTGCATGCGGGAGAGCTTGGCGCTGAAGGGCTCGGAGCACACGACGGCGCGTACGCCCTCGACCTTGTTGGCAGCCAGGCTAATCCCGACGCCGGTGCCACAGATGAGGATGCCTAGGTCGACGTCGCCGTTGGCAACGGCCTTACCCACCTTGTAGCCGGCGATGGGGTAGTCAAAGCTCTCGGAGGTGTCGGTGCCAAAGTTCACGACCTCGCAGCCGCGCTCCTTCAGGTGCTCGGAGATGATGTTCTTGAGCTCGACGGCGGCGTGGTCGTTACCGATACCGATCTTCATGGATGGTTCCTCTCTGGTCTGTGCGGCGCAAATGCTAAAGGTGTTTACCGCGTTCGACTGCATGATAGCGCGACTTTTGCGTAAACGCTCGGGCGTTTTTTGGTCAAACGCTTTAGCATGCAACAAGACCGGCTTCTCATGAATTAATGCCGTCAGTTTGCGCCTGAACGCCGTCTACCGGAACCCGGGTTGCGGTTTTTGATGCATTGTTATCAAATAAAAGAGCTAACTATTTTGAGAGCCCAGCCCGTTATCCAAGTAGGAGATACCTATGCCTGCCGATTCCCTTCGTGATACCGCGTTCTGCGATGTTTTGAACCGCGAGCTTGTCTGTGCACTCGGCTGCACCGAGCCCATTGCCGTTGCCTATGCAGCGGCGCTGGCGAGCCAGACGCTCGGTTGCGAACCCGATCATATGGATGTTGCCTGCTCGGGTAACATAATCAAGAACGTTAAGAGCGTGACCGTGCCCAACTCGGGCGGTATGCACGGTATTGAGGCCGCGGCCGTGCTGGGTGCCGTGGGCGGCGACGCTAAGAGCGCACTCGAGGTGCTCGAGAGCGTTAACGATGAAGACCGCGCTCGCGTGGCCGAGCTCCTCGCCGATGCCGGCTACTGCGATGTGTCGCTTGTCGAGGGTGTGCCCAACCTCTACATCAAGGTGACTGCCACGGCCGAGGGCCATACCGCGGTCGTCGAGATTACCGACCACCACACTAATGTTACGTGCCATACGCTCGACGGTATTCCGGTATGCGGCAAGTCGGCGGGGGAGTGTGCCGCCTGCGCCGAGCGCGTGGTGGCCGAGCGGGCGGCAGATAACGCCGACACGCCCATGTCGATTGATTCCATCATCGACTTTATCGAGGACGGTGACATTGAGGGCGCCCGCGCTGCCGTTGAGCGTCAGATTGAGCTGAATGGCGCAATCAGTGCCGAGGGCCTTGCGCACGCTTGGGGCGCCGAGGTGGGTCGTACGCTGCTGGGTGCTCGTGCCGATGACGTCGCCTGCCGTGCCCGTGCCCGTGCGGCCGCCGGGTCCGACGCCCGCATGAACGGCTGCGCGCTGCCGGTCGCCATTGTGTGCGGCTCGGGCAATCAGGGCATTACCTGCGCATTGCCCGTCATGGAGTATGCCGAGTACCTGCGCTGCGACCACGAGCGCCTGGTGCGCGCCGTGATGCTGTCCGATCTTATCGCCGTGCATATCAAGAGCTATATTGGTGCGCTCTCGGCGTTTTGCGGTGCTATTTGCGCCGCGTGCGGCGCCGGCGCCGCGATTACCTGGCTGTGCGGTGGCACGCGCGAGCAGATTGGCGCGACGGTCTCGAATACGCTCGGTAACGTGGGCGGCATCGTGTGCGACGGCGCCAAGGCGAGCTGTGCCGCCAAGATCTCGGCTGCCGTCGATGCGGCGATTCTGGGCCACGATATGGCCATGCAGGGCCGCGGCTTCCGCGCCGGCGAGGGCCTGATCCAAGATACCGTTGAGCAGACAATCGCTAGTATGGGCTACGTAGGCCGCGTGGGCATGAAGGACACCGACGTCGAGATCCTCAACATCATGATCGGCAAGACTCGAGTCTGTTAAGACAGTTCGTCGGCTACTTGGTGTTCGTAGAAGGCTTCTACTACGGCGTTGAAGTCGCGGGCGAAGTCTTCCATGGTTCCGCGCCAGGTGGCTCGGCTGGGCTTGCCTTGGCCCACAAAGGCGGTTTGGATTCCGCAATCGGGGGACGGGAAGTCGCGTTTGGGATCGTTGCCCACCATAAGGACCTCGTGTGGCTCGAGCCCCATCACCTGAAGCTGCTCTAGATAGTAGGTGGCATCGGGCTTGCATCGGGTGGCGTTTCCCATGTGCGTCACGAGTTCAAAGGGGGCGTCGGCCAGGTCGCCCCAGCCCATGCGGCACTCGATGGCCCCCTGGGGAAAGCTGGGGTTGGTAAAGAGCGCACAACGCAGTCCAGCGTCCTGTACGGCCTGGAGCGCGGCGTGCGCGCCCGGCATAGCGTGAGCGTTAATGACATCGTCGTTCTTGTACGGAAGAACTTCGCGGTCATAGTAGGTAAACGCCTCGTAGATGAGGGGATCGGAGAGGCAGATCCCGCAGCGGCGCTCGACCTCTTCTTGGTAAAACTCAAGATTGGTGCGGTTGTCCGTGCCGCTGCGGCGATTGGCGTTGAGGTCGACCAGGATGGTGCCGAGGCGTGCCATCGTGCCACCGCGACTGCGGCGTCCGATATCCGCGAGCATCGAAGAGACATCCTTAAAATAGCGAAGGATGAACGCGTTGAGGTTGATGCTAAGAAGCGTTTCGTCCATATCGAAAACGACTGCTTTGAGCACGCGGGCACCTTTCTCGAAAAATCGATCTAGAATCGTTGGCTCCGGATACTTTACCCCAAAGCCGAATGCCTGGCTGGTTATCGTCAAGTTGCGGAGACGTGTGTTCATAAGATTACGAAAAAGTCTCCACACGAGTAAAAAATCGCAGTTCACGCTTGAAATCGAACTCATTTCCCCGTAACCTATACGAACGTGATTGCATAAGCGTCACATTAGTATCTGTCGGCTCCCGAGTGTTCCTAAACGTTGTGTGCTTGTCGCACCCTTCTGTAGGTCCTAGCAATCGGGGCCCCGTAGTTCGAAAGGGGTCCACCTTTGAGTGAGATTCAGAACTCGTCCATTTTCTCTCTTGACGATGTCAATGAGGAGGAGATGAACAACCTCATCGACGGTACGATTACCGACTTTGATGAGGGCGATCTCGTTAACGGCACTGTCGTTAAGATCGAGCATGACGAGGTGCTCGTTGACATCGGATTCAAGTCCGAGGGCGTTATCCCGGTCCGCGAGCTGTCCATCCGCAAGGACGCTAACCCTGCAGACATCGTTGCACTCGGTGATCCCATCGAGGCTCTGGTTCTCCAGAAGGAGGACAAGGACGGTCGTCTGGTCCTGTCCAAGAAGCGCGCCGAGTACGAGCGTGCTTGGAACCGCATCGAGGAGAAGTTCAACTCCGGCGAGAACGTCGAGGGCGAGGTTATCGAGGTTGTCAAGGGCGGCCTGATCCTCGACATCGGCCTGCGTGGCTTCCTGCCCGCTTCCCTCGTCGACCTCCGTCGTGTCAAGGACCTCACCTCCTACATGGGCACCCGCATCGAGGCTCGCGTCATCGAGATGGACCGCAACCGCAACAACGTCGTCCTCTCCCGTCGCGTCGTGCTCGAGGAGTCCCGTAAGGCCGAGCGCTCCGAGATCCTGTCCAAGCTCAAGTCTGGCATGCGTCTCCAGGGCACCGTTTCCTCCATCGTCGACTTCGGCGCCTTCGTCGACCTCGGCGGTATCGACGGCCTCATCCACATCTCCGAGCTCTCCTGGAACCACGTCAACCATCCTTCCGAGGTTGTCAAGGTCGGCCAGGAGGTCGAGGTCGAGGTTCTCGACGTCGATCTCAACCGCGAGCGCATCTCCCTGGGTCTCAAGCAGACCACCGAGGATCCGTGGCGCGCACTGGTCAAGAAGTACCCCGTCGGCGCTATCGTCGAGGGCACTGTGACCAAGCTTGTCCCGTTCGGCGCTTTCGTCGACCTGGGCGAGGGCATCGAGGGCCTGGTTCACATCTCCGAGATGGCCAACAAGCACGTTGATCAGCCTTCTCAGGTCACCCACGTGGGCGACAAGGTTCAGGTCAAGGTCATGGAGATCGACCTCGACCGTCGTCGTATCTCCCTGTCCATGAAGTCCGCTGCTGAGACTCTGGGTGTCGAGATCGAGGTTACCCCGCTTCCTTCCGAGAAGAAGGACGAGGAGACCGACGCCGAGTAAATCGGTTTGACGATCACTTGTTTTAAGGGATCCGTCCGTAATGGACGGGTCCCTTTTTGCATTTGCTGCTGAGGTGCATGATGCTGCCCATGCTGTCCACAGGCTATTTGGTTGTCGGTGCATGAAAAAATGCCGACATCCCGCCTCGGGGAGGAGGCGGGAACGCACCGAGTAGACGGAGGGGTGCGGAGCGCGGTCGCGTCTCGACTGACGACGTTGCCCATCGACGGGACCATTGTAGCGCATGGCGGTTCTTGGTATATCGTGTCGAGCGTTTGCGTTGTGCCATTGCCCGCGGCAACGGTGTGTTACACTCTTGCACTGCTGAGTGGGCCAGACGGTCGCGCGATGTGCTGCTTGCAGTACGCGTGAGGAAAGTCCGGGCTCCAGAGGGCGGGATGCCGGCTAACGGCCGGGCGGAGTGATCCGACGGAAAGCGCCGCAGAAAAGAAGACTCCCACCTGCGCCGCAAGGCGTAAAGGGAAAAGCTGAAACGGTGGTGTAAGAGACCACCAGCGTCGTGGCAACACGGCGGCTTGGCAAGCCCCATCCGGAGCAAGCGCGAATAGGAACGCTATGGGCCGGCCCGGTCCGCGTTCGGGTAGCGTGCGTGGAGCTGCACGGTAACGTGCAGACAAGATAAATGACCGTTCACGACAGAACCCGGCTTATCGGCCCACTCAGCACTTTGTTGACGCTGCGAACCCGTCAGCGCGGCAATCTGCCTTTCTAGCCTTCGGGCATGACCATAAGGTCAATGCCCTCGTCTTTCAAGGCACCTTGCTCGCGCTGACGGGTTCTCGCTGTTGGTGACGGTATCATTGGCGTTTCCGTTCTTGTTGGCGAGGTCAACGGTGCTGTCTTTGCCGTATTATTGAGGCTGTTTGTTGCTGCGCTTTATTTTGTTGAGGGGCTTTGTTGGACAGCTATTTTACTCTGCAATCGAATATTGAGGCTACGGGCGAGTTCGTTGACCGCAAGAGCCGGTTTATTGCCCAGCTGGTCCATATTGAGTCCGAGGATGAGGCGAATGCCTTTATCGAGATGGTTCGCAAGCATCATTACGACGCTCGACACAATGTTCCCGCGTGGATTTTAGTCGATGGACGCGAGCGCCAGAGCGATGATGGTGAGCCGAGCCGCACGAGCGGTATGCCGACGCTCGAGGTGTTGCGCGGCGCAGAGCTCAAAAATGTTTGCTGCGTGGTGACGCGCTATTTTGGTGGCACGCTGTTGGGACCTGGTGGCTTGGTGCGCGCCTATACCGCGGCGACGCAGGCGGCGGTGGCCGCGGCTCAGGAGGCCGGGCAGATCGTCGAGATGACGAGTGTCGTGCCTGTTGACGTGCATGTGGCCTATCCGCAGTACGAGCAAGTGCTTCGTTTGGCGCAGGATTCGGGTGCCAAGGTTTCGGATACCGATTACGCGGATGCCGTGACACTTCACTTGGTGTTTAAGGCGGGGGAGCAGGAGCCGTTTTGCGCTAAGATGCGCGAGCTTATGGCGGGGCGCGAGGAGATTGAGGTCGGCGCTCCCAAATTTGCCGAGTTCTAACGGCGACGGCCGGCGTGCTTTTGGATGGATCCTAAGCGCGTCGGCCGTCGTTTTACTGTTGCTGCCGTTTACTCGGCGAGCTGCTTTAGCACATCGCAGGCGATCTCGACGGCATCGTCGATGCAGCCGGGGCAGCTGCGGAGCGGACCTTTATCCGATCCGATGCCCTTGAGCGTGCCGCAGACGGTCGTCGTGTTCTTCTCGCCAAATCGCTTGGCAATCTCGCGCGACAGCTTGTAGGTCTGGCCTTTGGTCTTGGGGTTCTCCATGCCGTCGCTCATTACAAAGCCCATGATGGCAACAGCGCCCGAGATGGCGCCGCAGGTCTCGGTCATGCCACCCATGCCGGCGCCAAAGCCCTCGGTGAGGGTAAAGGCGGTCTGGGGGTCGAGCCCGACGGCAGGTGCGAGCGTGCAGGCAACGGCCTGTGCGCAGTTAAAGCCGCGGGCGTGGTATTCGGCAGCCTGAGCCTGGCAGGCGGCGGTGTCGAGCTGGGCCGTATCGATTTGCTTCATCGTTGTCTCCTTGGTCACGGTGTACCCGCCTATGGTACCCGTGACGGGGCATGTAATCATCGAGAGCTTCATGTATGCCTCATTTTTATCTATCGAGCAAATGCCCAAGGCTTGAGATAAATACCCTTGATCAATTTGTCCCATAACCTACCTTGGGGATGGGTTGAGAGGGGTGCAGGGTAGCGGTATCGTGAACCGAATAAAACGTAACCCAGGCAAGGGAGCTAGATATGAGCGAGCAGACCATCGGTACCACATGTGTTCAGGGCGGCTATCACCCGGGAGATGCCGAGCCGCGCCAGGTGCCCATCTACCAGTCCACCACGTGGAAGTACGACACGTCCGAGCACATGGGCAAGCTGTTTGACCTAGAGGAGTCGGGCTACTTCTACAGCCGTCTGCAGAACCCCACGTGCGATCTCGTTGCCGCCAAGATCTGCGAGATGGAGGGCGGCACCGCTGCGATGCTCACGAGCTCGGGCATGGCTGCGAATTTCCTCGCGATCTTTAACGTGGCCGGTGCCGGCGATCATGTGGTCGCGAGCTCTGCTATCTACGGCGGTACCTACAACCTGCTCGCCCATACTATGGAGCGCATGGGTTTGACCTGTACCTTCGTTGCCCCCGACTGCACCGACGAGGAGCTCGAGGCAGCCTTCCAGCCCAATACCAAGCTCGTCTTTGGCGAGACAATCGCCAATCCCGCCCTTGCCGTGCTCGATATTGAGCGCTTTGCCAAGGCCGCGCATGACCACGGCGTGCCGCTGATGGTCGACAACACCTTCCCGACGCCCGTGATGTGCCGTCCCTTTGAGTGGGGCGCTGACATCGTTACGCACTCCACCACCAAGTACATGGATGGACATGCTGCCTACCTGGGCGGCGTGATCGTCGACCACGGCCAGTTTGACTGGATGGCCCATGCGGACAAGTTCCCGGGTCTCACCACGCCTGACGAGAGCTACCATGGCGTGACCTATGCCGAGAAGTTCGGTCGCGAGGGCGCCTTCATTACCAAGGCCACCGCGCAGCTCATGCGCGATCTTGGCCCCATGCAGAACCCGCAGGCGGCGTTCTTCTTGAACAGCTCGCTCGAGAGCCTGCATGTGCGCATGCCGCGTCATTGCGAGAACGGCCTGGCCGTTGCCAAGTTCCTGCAGAGCCATCCCAAGGTGCGCTTCGTGAGCTAT
The DNA here is from genome assembly GCA_958413895.1 of uncultured Collinsella sp. GTDB lineage: Bacteria > Actinomycetota > Coriobacteriia > Coriobacteriales > Coriobacteriaceae > Collinsella. Next base: position 80,165 of record CATYVQ010000001.1, on the reverse strand, counting down.
CCGGGCCTGGAGGGCGACAAGTACTATGACCTCGCTCAGAAGTACATGCCAAACGGTACCTGCGGCGTTGTGAGCTTTGGCTTTAATGGTGGTCGCGCGGCGGCCGAGACCTTTATGAAGAGCCTCAAGCTCGCCCAGATCGCCACGCATGTGGCCGACGCCCGCACCTGCTGCCTGCATCCCGCTAACGCTACGCACCGCCAGATGAACGATGAGGAGCTCATCGCCTGTGGCATCTCCGCCGACATGGTGCGCCTGTCGTGCGGTCTCGAGGACACGGCCGATTTGATTGCCGACCTTGAGCAGGCGCTCGAGCAGTGCTAGGCTAGCGTTCGCATAAGGCGCCGATGCTGGCAGAAAGCTTCGGCGACCTTTCGTTCCGATTCCGTAGGCGGGACCCCAATCGCGGCTGTTTGCAGGCGATCGGGGCCCCGTTTTTTGCGTTAGGCCACTCGAAAGGATGGATATGGAGAAAACTGCAGAGCAGCTGCGCCGCGAGCACATTGCTCTAGAGGGCGACACCCATGGCAAGAATAAATGGGCGATTCTGTTTACCGTGCTCATCATGACGTTTATGGTGTGTCTGGATTCGACCGTCGTGACCGTGGCGCTGCCCGTGATGCAAAAGGAGCTGGGCGTGGGCCTCGATCGCATTCAACTGGTGAGCTCGGTGTACCTGCTTGCGACATGCGTGGCTATGTTGCCGTTTGGCCGTCTGGGCGACGTGCGCGGCAAGGTGAATGTGTTCCAGCTGGGCGTCATCGTCTTTTCGGTCGGTTCGCTGCTGTGCGGCCTTTCGGCCTCGCTCGAGGTTCTTATCCTGGCACGCATTGTTCAGGGCGTCGGTTGCGCGGCGGCCATGGCTAACAACATGGGTATCATCACCGAGTCGTTTCCGGCGCGCGAACGAGGCCGTGCCATGGGTATTCTCGCGACCTTTGTGGCCCTCGGCATGATGTGTGGCCCCGTGCTCGGCGGCATGCTGGTGGCAAGCTTTCCCTGGGAGAGTATCTTCCTCATCAACCTGCCTATTGGCGTAATCTCGTTTATCGTGGGGCTCTACACGCTGCCGCATGTTAAGCCGGAGGCCGGCGACCGTCCCATGTCCCTTGCCGATGCCGCTCGTTGCTGCTTTGCAAATTCGGCCTTCACCATCAACCTTGCTTGCATGCTCATCGTGTTCGTTGGTATTGGTGCATCCGAGTTTATCCTGCCGTTCTATTTTCAGGACGCCCACGGCTTTGGTTCTGACATTTCCGGACTGCTCTTTTTGGCGCTGCCGATGGTGAATGCCTTTATCGGCCCGCTTTCGGGTACGGTTTCGGACCGTGTTGGCTGCGAGGGCCCCACGGCGGTCGGCCTGGGCGTGTACGTATGCGGTCTATTTGCGGTAAGCACGCTCGACGAGCACTCTTCCATCCCTGTGATCGTGTGCTGCGTCGCGTTTATGTCGTGCGGTACGTCGATTTTCCAGAGCCCCAACAACTCGTTGTATATGGGCTCGGCTCCGCGCGAAGCGCTCGGCTTTGCGGGCAGCCTGGGTAGCCTGGCGCGCTATGCTGGCATGGCACTCGGCATTACGGTGGCGTCGAATATCCTGTATGGGCAGATGAGCGTGGCGATGGGCGAGGCCGTGACCAGTTTTGTTGCAGGCCGTCCGGATGTGTTCCTGTTTGGCTTTCGCTCGGTGTTCTACATGCTTATGGCTGTGGCCGCTGTGGGTTTTGCACTCGCCATGGTACGTTTGGTGAGGATGCGTGCCCGCCATTAGCATGTTGGGAGGCTGTCTGCCACGATTCGCGCCGTCCCAAAAAGACTGGTTTGTGGTGCGATGCGGCTTGTGGGGCGGGCGGGGGTCGGTCCGTGGTAGACTATCGAACAACGTTTATTAATCGCGCGGTATCGTTGCCGCGAGAAGGGGTTGCGCCATGCAGGAGCTTGAGGATCGTATTCGCCATGACGGCATCGTAAAGGCCGGTAACGTCCTTAAGGTTGATGCCTTCCTCAACCACCAGTGCGACGTTGAGCTGTTCGACCACATGGGTGCCGAGTGGGCCCGTCTGTTCGAGGGTGTCGAGATCAACAAGATCCTGACGATCGAGGCTTCGGGCATTGGTATGGCCTGCATCGCGGCTCAGCATTTTGGCGGCGTGCCGGTGGTCTTTGCCAAGAAGGCCCAGTCCATCAACCTCGACGGCGAGCAGTATGCCACGACCATCTATTCCTTTACCAAGCAGAAGGAGTACCCGGTTATCGTGGGTAAGCGTTTCCTGTCCGAGGGCGATAAGGTCCTGATTATCGACGACTTCCTGGCCAACGGCTGCGCACTTGAGGGCCTTATTAAGATCTGCGAGGCTGCGGGCGCCGAAGTTGCCGGCATTGGCATCGCCGTTGAGAAGGGCTTCCAGGGCGGCGGCGATAAGCTCCGCAAACGCGGCTTCCGCGTTGAGAGCCTGGCTCGTATCGCCGATATGGACTGCGAGAACGGCGAGATCACCTTCGCCTAAGCGCGCAACACAAGCGATTGGTATGCGATGTGACAAAGGGATTGTCCCTTTGTCACATTTTTTGTATGAGGGGAGGTGCTGATATGGACGAGAACAAGATGGGCTGGCGCGAGTATGCGCGCTTTGCCGAGATGTCGGTTGAGGAGCTGGCGCGCGATTGCGAGGTACAGGTGTTTCGCGCGACGGGTCCGGGTGGGCAGGGCGTGAACACGACGGACTCTGCGGTGCGCATGAAACATGGGCCCACGGGGATTGTCGTGACGGCGCGCGAGAGCCGTAGTCAGTTTCAGAATCGTGCGAGCTGTTTGCGTAAGCTGAGGGCAGAGCTTGAGCGTCGTGGCCGTCCGCCGCGCCGTCGCGTCAAGACCAAAGTGCCACAGCGATCGCGCCAGCGCAGGCTCAACGACAAGCACTTCAACGCCATTAAAAAGGCCAACCGTCGCAAACCGGGCAGCGACGAATGATCTCCTCATAAGTTGCGGTGAAATAGGGACTGTTTTACGGCTTTAGCTGCATAAACAGTCCCTATTTCACCGCAACTTAGGTGGGGCTAGCGGGTGGGGTGCCAGACGTGGAGGGCGCCGGCGAGGATGTCGACCTCGATGCGCGAGGCGACAACGGGCTCGCCGTCGGCCTGGATGGGGTAGTCGGGCTCCTCAAAGGTGAGCTCGACATGGCGGCAGCGGCGCATGCGAACCGGCGGCAACTTGGTATGGTGGCCGTCCTTGGCCGAAAGAAACATAGGCAGGGCAACCGCACGCGGAACGGGGCCGCAGGCGTAGCAGACGTCGAGTACGCCGTCGCAGGGGTCGGCATCGGGGCAGATGCGATAGCCCGAGCCATAGGTAGGACCCAGCTGAATTGCCATGATGATCGCCCGCACGCGCTCGGCGGGCGCGCCATCAAAGCTGATGGTCATGGGGTAGTTGCGATAGCGCAGGCCAAACTGCTCAAGTCCCGATAGGGTGTAGAGCGGAGCGCCGGCGAGGCCCGTCTTTTTGCGCAGCTCGGTGGTGCCCAGGCCGATGGCGGCATCGATGCCGACCGAGAGCGTCTGGTCGTAGTACTCAACGGTAGCCTCGCCGCTGCCGCTCGCAGGGCTCCACGAGCGAATGCGCCCGATGTCCTGACGCTGCAGCTCGCAGGTGAGCAGCGCGCCAAAATCCTTACCGGAGAAATCGTCGATGCCGAGCGTTTGGGCAAAATCGTTGCCAGAGCCCACGGGTAGGATGGCAAGAGCGGGGCGGGTGTCCTCCTCTTGCGTTATAAGCCCGTTGACGACCTCGTGAATCACGCCGTCGCCGCCAAGGGCGATAACGGTGCGATAGCCCTGGGCCTGTGCGGCCAGCTCCTTGGCGTGTCCCATGCGCTCGGTTAGCACCAAGTCAAACTGGGATGCGCGTGCAGTCATGTCCAAAAAGCGTTGCAGGCGCTCGGCAACTTCGTGCGCCGCACCCGACTGGGCGGCTGGGTTGGCGATGATGAGCGTGCGGCCAAAATCAGTTGCGTGCATGGGGCGACTCCCGGCGTATGACGTGACGGTGCGGTCGCGCTCAGGTCGAATTGCCCCCGATTGTGGCTGCACGTCGAATACTTACGTCTACTCTATCAGGTCGTTGTGGCGCTCGATAGCATCCGCTACCGTACCGCCCTCATCCACAATAAGCGAACGGCGCTTGGGCGAGATGATGCGCTGGGCGGGGTACACGCCGCGGTGTCCGGCAGTTAGGTAGCTGATAAAGGCCACGATGACAAAGAACCCGGCTGCCGTGCCGTGGAACAGGTCGATGGCCATCATGCAGGTGGTGATGGGCACGTTGAGGCCGGCACAGAACACGCCGAGCATGCCGAGAGCCGCCAGAAAACTGGGGTCGATTCCGACGAGGCAACCGATCCAGCCGCCGAGCGCCGCACCGATGCCAAACAGGGGCGTGACCTCGCCGCCTTGGAAGCCCGCACCCAGGGTAAGCGCTGTGACGACCAACTTGATGGCTGCGTCCGCCAGGGTGGTGTTGCCGGCAAATCCGGCGCCGGAAAGCCACGTGGAAAGGCCGGCGTAGTCCCAGGCGTCGAGAAGGGCATAGGCGGCCAAAACCACGAGTGCGCCTATAAGTGCGCGAACGAGGTAATTGGTGATAAAGCGACCGTACAGGCTCTTGACGGTTCGAACTGACCAGGCAAAGAGGCGTGCCGTCAGACCGAAGATAATGGCGCTGATAACAACGATGACAACCGTCCGTGGTGTCATGTTGGGAACGCTGACGATAACATTCGCCTCGTACTCGGTACCCAGGGCGAGTGATGTAAAGTAGCCGGTAAACGAGGCGACCAGGCAGTAGATGCCCGCGGTGTAGTCGATCTTGCCGATAAAGCACATCTCCATGCCAAAGAAAGCTCCGGCAAGGGGCGAACCGAATACGGCGCCAAAGGCCGACGAGATGCCGGCGAGCATGAGGTCGTGGTGGTCATGCTTTTTAAGGTGGGCGAGGCTCGAGATGTTGCTGGCGATGGTGCCGCCAATCTGAACCGCGGCTCCCTCGCGACCGGCCGATCCACCCGTTAGGTGCGTGAGCGTGGAGCAGACGAAGGTGAGGACGGCCATGCGCATATGGATGAGGCGTGTGCCCAGAGCGGAGTCGATGACCAGGTTGTTACCGCGTTTGGCGGCAAGACCGTGGTTTTTGTACACCCATGCGGTGGCAACGCCCACAACGGGAAGCAGTGCGTAAATCCACGCATGGTGCTCGCGATAGTCGGTGGCGATATTCAGCGAGGCCAAAAACGCCCAAGCGGCAACGCCCATGGCGAGCGAGACAATGACGACGAGCGCGAGCAACTTGGCGCTCGCGAGTAGGTTGCGGGCGTTGCGGCGCGTGTCGGCAGCCAGGAGATGCTCGGAGCGGGTAAGTTGATGCCTGCCTGCCGTGATGACGTCGTTCAGGGAGAAAAAGCCGCCGTCGTCGAGCGGCTGGGAATGATCCTGCGTTTCGTTTGCGCTTTCGGTTTTGTCGTTATGAGCCATACGTTCCTCTTTTAGGTTGCAACGCAAGCATTATAAAACGCGGTAAACGCGACGAGCCGGTGGGTTGGTTTCCATTCTGTTTCGCGGCCTGCAACCGACAGGTGTATTTGCGGGTACAGGCCGAGTCGCGGTCGTGCGTCGGGGGATTATACTGAGACAAGCATAAAGAATCGGCGCCCCTGTTGTGCGCCGTGGCATTAAGAGGTGCATATGGCAGAGAAGCTCATTCCGTTGGAGGACGCGCAGTCGATTGTCCTGTCGCACGTTGCTCCGACCGATCTCGTCGAGATTCCCGTGTGGCAGGCGGCTGGTTTTCCCTTGGCCGAGGACGCGGTGGCCGATATCGACATCTCGCCGTTTGCCAACAGCGCTATGGACGGATATGCCGTGAGCTCGGCGGACTTGGCGCAGGCATCTGGCGAGGCGCCGGTGACGCTCGACGTTATCGGACACGAGGCCGCGGGCCATGTGTTTGAGGGCGCAATCGGCGCGGGCGAGACGGTCCGCATCATGACGGGCGCGCCGGTACCCGAGGGTGCCGATGCCGTGGTGAAGTACGAGATCGTCGATGTGCTCGACGGTGACGGCAACGAGGGCTCGCGTGTGGGGTTCTCGGCGCCGGCCAAGGTGGGGGAGAACGTTCGCTCTGCCGCCGAGGAGGCCCATGCCGGCGACGTCGTGATGCGTGCTGGCGAGGTTGTGGCTCCGGCGGGCGCCGGCTTGCTGGCAAGTGCCGGATACGCGAGCGTGAAGGTGCACGCTGCCCCACGTGTGGGCATCATCTCGCTGGGCACGGAACTGGTCGCACCGAGCAAGGTACCGGCGCGCGGTCAGATTCGCGATTCCAACTCCTCGGCGCTGATGGCTGAGGCACTCGATGCCGGTGCCGAGCCCGTGTTCTACGGCATTGCGCCCGATGATGAGCAGGCGATTGCCGAGCTTGTGCATCGCGCCGTGCAGGAGTGCGATTTTGTCATTACGAGCGGTGGCGCCTCGGCGGGTGATTACGATTTCGTGACGGCGCTCGTCCGGCGCGAGGGCGAGGTGCTGTTTGACCGCATCTCGATGCGTCCGGGCAAGGCCATCACGTTTGGCTTGCTCGGGGGTAAGCCCTACCTGGGACTTTCAGGCAATCCGGCCGCGGCGTATGTGGGCTTTGAGATGCTCGCCCGCCCGGCGATTCGCAAGATGCGCGGCTTTGCCGAGGGTGCGCGTCCCGTGCAGCAGGCGACGCTCACACACGACGTGAAAAAGCGACAGCATCGCCGCTTCTTCGATCGCGCGACGGTTTTGCGCGACCCCGAGACCGGTGAGCTGTTGGTGACCGAGGCCAAGACGCAGAATTCGGCGCTGCTCGGCACGATGCAGCGGGCCAACTGCCTGCTGCGTATTGACGAAGGGCCGTGCGAGCTCAAGGCGGGGGATGTCGTGGACGTTGTGCGCGTCGACCTGCCCGAGGGAACGGTGCTATAGGAGGAACGCTATGGAGTTGAAGATATCGATCGTGACGTGCTCGGATACGCGCGACCTTGCCCAGGACGAGGCGGGCGCTGCCCTCGAGGAGCTTATCGAGGCGCAGGGCTGGACGGTCTCCTCACACGTGGTCGTACGCGACGACGTCAGCGAGATCGGTGATGCCATCGCGGAAGCCGCCGATGAGTGCCACGCCAATGTCGTGCTCACCTGCGGCGGCACGGGTCTTTCGATGCGCGACGTGACACCCGAGGCGACGCGTGCCGTCTGTGACCGCGATGTGCCGGGTATTGCAGAGGCAATCCGTGCGTACTCGATGACCAAGACGCGCCGCGCCATGCTCTCGCGCGCCGTGTGCATGCAACGAGGTCATACACTTGTCGTAAACTTTCCCGGTTCTACGAAGGCCGCCCGCGAAAGCTGGGAGGCCATAGCGGACCAGCTGGAGCATGCGGCTCAGATGACAGCGGGCGGCGGACATACCAACTAAGTGGTTTACCTGGGGCGGGGCGACCTGAACGGCTGCTCCGCCTTTGTTTTCCGCCGAAGTGACGCCAAGGTGTATGGCAACTCGAAACTATATTCTCTGGCGAGAATAATTTCTCACTATCATTATTCTCGCAGAAGTATAATCTGATTGCAGATTAAAGCCCGCGGTGGGGTGCCCGGGCACAAGGTCCGAAAGGGTTGAACATGTTCGATATGGTTTCACGCCGCGGTTTTGTCTCGCTTTCTGCTGCCGCTGCCGCCGGCCTTGGCCTTGCTGGCTGCTCGGGCAACAAGACGTCCGAGCCCGCTGGTTCCGATGCCGGCTCCGCCAAGTCTTCCTCTAAGAAGAAGGCTGTCAAGCTGCAGGTCTTTGCCGCCAACTCGCTCGAGAAGGCCCTGCCCGAGGTCCAGGAGCTCTACACCGACCAGACCGGCACCACCTTTGCCGACACGCAGTTTAAGGCCTCCGGCGACCTCGTCGAGCAGATGCGTGCCGGCGCCACGGTCGACGTGCTCATCACCGCTTCCAAGGGCACCATGGATAACGCTGAGACCGCCGAGCTCGTCGCCGCCGACACCCGTGAGGATATGTTCGTCAACGACCTCGTGATCATTCGCGCCGAGGGCTCCGACACCATGGTCGAGGCCATCGCCGACGTCGCGAATCTGGACGGCAAGATCGCCATCGGCGACGCCAAGACCGTTCCCGCCGGCAAGTACGCCAACCAGGCCCTGGCCTCCGTGGGCCTCTACACCGGCACCGAGGGCGACGACGGCGAGTATGCTCCCGAGATCGCCGACAAGGTCGCTCTGGCCGACAAAGTTGGTACCGCCGCCGCCTATGTGTCCACAGGCGACTGCGTGGCCGGTTTTGTCTACAGCTCCGATATCTTCCGCTACGACGGCATCGAGGAGGCCTTCGTGTGTCCTGAGGATTCGCACAAGCCCATCGTGTACCCGGGTGCTGTCGCCAATGGCTCCGAGCACGCCGGCGAGGCCAAGGCGTTTATCGACTTCTGCCTGTCTAACAAGAAGGCTCAGAAGATTTGGGCCAAGTACGGCTTTGAGCTTTCCGCGTAGTGCGGCTTGGCGCGATAATTCTATCGTTTTGTGTTTTACTCCGTCCTTGTATTCGCTTGGAGCTTTTCGTGCTTAATAGATTCCGCATGCTTGTCGCCTGTGCTTTGACCTTCGCGCTTTGCTGGGTGCCGGGATTTGCGTTTGCTGGGGACGCTGAGGACGGGGCCCAGGTTGCTGCGACCGCTCATGGGCTTTCCTATGGGATCGAGGGTTTTGAGCGATTGGCCAAGGGGACCGCTCGTGCCATGGAGGGCCAGCCTGAGGGCTACCGGTTTCCCGTTGACGAGGACGTGGACCTTGTAGTGGCGCCTGCTGCCGACCGCGTTGTTGTGTGGATATCGCCCAAAGCGGTCGAGAAGTATGGATTGGATCCGCAGGACAACGAGTGCGTATCGGGTCTCAAGACCCTCGTCTGTGAGCTCGACAGCGCAAACTGCATGGGAGGTGCGCGGCTAGGGGACGTGGATCTTCCTTGGTATGTCACGGCGGAAACAACGTTTGACGCCGGCGGGTATACCTATGGCTTTGACGAGCGCGGTGCGGATGGGGACCGCTATGTGGTGATTGCATCAGCCTCGGGTGATGCCAAGGGCGGCGCGCGTTGGCTTGATAGCGCTCAAATGGTAGAAGCGTCGTCTGTCGTGTTGCGGGATGAGCAGGGGCCCTTGACCTCTCTGGCCTCCTTATTGGGCTGCATCGACTACCGACCGTTTTGGGTGTCCATTAAAACGAGCGGCCTTGCCCTGCTGATCTCCTTTGCGCTGGGCCTGTTCGCCGCGTGGAAGACTATGGGTACCTCGAGTCGCATCAAGGGCCTGCTCGATTCGGTCTTTACGATTCCTATGGTGCTGCCGCCCACGGTCTGCGGCTTTCTGCTGCTTATGCTATTTGGTCGATCGACCGGGGTCGGTCGGTGGCTCATCGCGCACGGCATCTCGATCGTCTTTACCTGGCCTGCGGCGGTGATATCTGCCGTCGTTGTGTCGTTTCCCCTGGTCTACCGCACGGCGCTCGGAGCCTTTGAGAGCCTCGACACGCAGATGCTCGATGCGGCGCGCACGCTGGGCTGGTCCGAGCGTCGCATCTTTACCAAGCTTATGATGCCGCTTGGCTGGCCCTCGATTGCCGCCGGCACGGTGCTCGCCTTTGCCCGCGCGATGGGCGAGTTTGGCTGCACCCTGTTCTTTGCGGGCAACTACGCCGGCATTACCCAGACCATCCCCATCGCCATCTACTTTGAGTGGATGGGCGGCAACACGTCGGTGGCCCTCTTTTGGGTCGTGGTCGTAATTGCGTTCAGCTTCCTGGTCATCCTATTCATCAACATGTACACGGCACATTCGCAAAAGTACCGCGAGCGTGGTCTTTCCCGTGCGGAGCGCAAGCAGGCCAAAGAGCTTGCCGGACAGGGCGATTCGCTCGATCCCGCCGGTGGCGATGCGCTGCGTATCGATCGCGAGGCGCTGGCCGAGCTCATGCGCGATGAGCCCGCTATGCAGGGGGGTCGATAGGCCATGTCACTCGTTCTGGACATAAAAAAGCGCTATCCGGGGTTTATGCTCGATATGCAGCTTGAGGCCGGCGAGGAGCGTGTGGCGCTGCTTGGTGCCTCGGGCTGCGGCAAGAGCTGCACGCTGCGCTGCATTGCCGGTGTTGAGACGCCCGACGAGGGCAAGATCGTCGTCAACGGCGTGACCTTTTTTGACTCGGCGGCGGGCATCAACCTGTCGCCCCAGGAGCGAAAATGCGCCCTGCTGTTCCAAAACTATCAGCTTTTCCCCAACATGACGGTGGCCGATAACGTATGCGCCGGTGTAAAGGATGCGGGCGACGCCGCCGCGCGCAAAAAGCTCGCCGAGCGCTACCTGGGTATCTTTGGACTGGCCGATTTTGCCGACCGCTATCCCGTGCGACTCTCGGGCGGTCAGCAGCAACGTGTGGCGCTTGCGCGCATGGTGGCGGCGCATCCGGGTATCTTTATGTTCGACGAGCCCATGAGCGCACTCGATTCCTATCTTAAGAGCGCCCTCGAGCAGAATATGCTCGACCTGTTCGATGTATGCAACCGCACCGTGCTCTACGTGAGCCACGACATCGACGAAGCGTGCCGCCTGTGCCAGCGCATCTGCGTGATGCACGACGGGCATGTTGAGGAGATCGGCTCAGTCGAGGACGTGGTCCGCCGTCCGCAGACGCTGGCGGCGCTGCGCCTGACGGGCTGCAAGAACACAAGCCGGGCGCGCAAGATCGGCGACGAAGAAGTTGAGGCCCTCGACTGGGGCATGAGCTTTAACGTGGGTCGCGCGGTTCCCGATAATGTGGCGTACCTGGGCATTCGCGCAAGCTACTTCCATGTTGACAATCGCGCGGGGCGGGGTCGCAACAGCTATGATTTGCACGTGGCCCGAGTGAGCGATTCGCGCTTTGAGCGCCTGGTGCTGTTGGACGTGCCGCGTACTGATGCGCCCACGCGTCTGCAGTGGAAGGTCAACAAAGTGGGCGTGCCTGTCGACGAGCTGCCGCAAGCAGGCGAGAACCTGCGCATGCACTTCGATGCGAGTAGGATTCACCTGGTTTGTCGATAGCGCCGGGTAATGCCGTCGGGGATATAAGCCTCGGCGGCTTTGTCTTGCCGTTCGCCGAATGAAGGATGACAAACTCTTATCAATCAAGATAATTATTTATTAAACGACGGTACACGAGGTTGTCGTACGAATGTCAACGGTGTTCGCATGGTCGACGACCGTTGATATAGTTGACCTCAACTTGTAGAGGAGGGTGCGCACATGCCGCAGACGACATACATTCGCCGCGTTGCCGCGCGTGCCCTATATATGGCTCGGAGCCGCATATGAGCAGGTATGTTCACGGCTCCGGGAGAGACGACGCACAACTAAATAACCGTCCTCAAGGCAGGTTCCCTAAAATTCCGGGTTTGAGCACGGCCGGACAATCGCCGTCCGTCGTGCATCGATACCGCCGTTATCCGTTTTTGGTTCGAGAGGGGAACCGTCATGGCTGAAGAATTTGATTTCCATCCGATGTGGGAGAGCCTCGGCATGAATCTTGCCGACCACGACATGCTGTTGGGCGCCGTGGGCCAGATGTACGGCGATATGTTCCTGACGCAGAACAATCGCCCCAAGTCCACGTCCTACCTGGACTTTGTGGCCACCAACATCCATAGCGGCCGTATTAAGGAGATGCTCGACAAGAAGGAGGCCGGCGAGGCCACCAAGATCGTCGGTTCGTTCTGCGTGTACGTGCCCGAGGAGATCGTACTTGCCTGTGACGGTATTCCCGTGGGCCTGTGCTCGGGTGCCGATTGGGCAACCGATAAGGTCGAGGAGCACCTGCCGCGCAACACCTGTCCGCTTATCAAGAGCTTTGCCGGCTTTAAGCTGGGCGAGGTCTGCCCCTACATTGAGTCGAGCGACCTGGTGGTGGGCGAGAACACCTGCGATGGCAAGAAGAAGGCCTACGAGTTCTTTGCCACGCAAAAGAACATGTACGTCATGGATATTCCCAACGTGCACGACGAGTCGACGCTCGTGACCTGGAAGGCCGAGGTCAAGAAGCTCGCCGCCAAGATTGAGGAAGAATGCGGCGTCACGATTACGCCTGAGCGTCTGAAGGCCGCCATCCACGCCGTCAATGAGAAGCGTCGCGCCCTGCAGCGCCTTGCTGCCACGCGCGCTGCCGACCCTGCACCCATCAGCGGTCTGGACAGCCTGCTGACCGTTCAGGCCGCCTTTATGGACGACACGCCGCGTCTGACCGGAGCCATTAACGATATGGCGGCTGAGTGCGAGCAGCGTGTCGAGGCCGGCGAGGGCGTGGCGCCCAAGGGGACCAAACGTATCCTGTACACCGGCACGCCCATGGCTGTGCCCAACTGGAAGCTGTTCAATCTCATCGAGAAGGCCGGCGGTGTCGTGGTGGGCGAGGAGTCCTGCACGGGCTCGCGCTACTACAAGGACCTGGTCGACGAGTCCGGCGAGACGGTCGACGAGATGCTCGACGCCATCGCCGAGCGCTACTTTAAGATCAACTGCGCCGTCTTTACGCCCAACGGCCAGCGTATGAAGGACATTGTCCAGATGGCCAAGGACCTGCATGCCGACGGCATCGTCGACGTGGCGCTGCAGTTCTGCACGCTCTACGAGATGGAGTCGTTTGCCGTGGAGAAGGCCGCCGAGGAGGCGGGCATCCCGTTTATGCATATCACCACCGACTACGCCGGCGAGGACGCAGGCCAGCTGCAGACGCGCATTGAGGCGTTCTTAGAAACCATTTAGGGGTATCCGTCCCGGCGGCTTCCCCAGGCACCCGATCTTGCCGTTCAACAAAGTACGCGGCGCTTCTCTTTCACGGCAACCTCGGGCACCTGGGAAAGCCGTTTCCTTGGTTGGTTAAAAGGTTTGTTAAGGAGTTATATGTCGGAATATATTGAGCAGCCGTTGCCGTCCACGTTTGAGGAGTTCAACGAGCAGCGCAAGGCGTCGTTTATTCGCGTCAAGGATTACAAGCAGGCCGGTAATCGCCTGATCGGTTTTCTGTGCAGCTACACGCCGCTCGAGATTATCGATGCCGCGGGCGCTGCAAGTGTGGCCTTGTGCGGCACATCCGACGAGGTGATTCCCGAGGCCGAGAAGGTGCTGCCGGCAAACCTCTGCCCGCTCATTAGGTCGACGTACGGTTTTGCCTACTCGCAAAAGTGTCCGTTTACGTACTTTAGCGACATGATTATCGGCGAGACCACCTGCGACGGCAAAAAGAAGATGTACGAACTGCTCAGCGAGCTCAAGCGTACGCACATCCTGCATCTTCCGCAGGGTCGCGATCGCGCCTACGAGCGTGAAGGCTGGTACGAGGAGTGCCGCCTGCTCAAGGAGGAGCTCGAGGGCTTCTACGGCATCACGATTACCGACGATGACCTGCGCGCTGCTGTCCGTCGTCGCAATCGCCTGCGTGCCGCCCAGCTCGAGATGTTCGCCCTGCAGGCCAACCAGCCGGCTGCCATGAGCGGCGTCGACCTGATGAGCACCATGTTTGCCGGCACGTTCAGCTTTGATATCGAGGCCTATACGCAGCAGCTGGAGCAAAAGGTTGCCAAGCTGCGCGAGGCCTACGACGCGGGCGAGCGCCCGGTCGCGGCGGATGCAAAGCGCATTCTGATCACCGGTTGCCCAGTGGGCGGCGTAATCAACAAGATCGGTCGCACCATTGAGTCCAACGGCGGCGTGGTCGTGTGCATGGACGACTGCTCGGGTGAGCGCACGGCGGCCATGATGATCGACTCGGAGGCTCCCGATATCCTGCGCGCCATCGCCGACCGTTACCTGGACATCAACTGCTCGGTCATGACGCCCAACGACGATCGTATGGAAAACACGCTGGTCATGTGCGAGAAGTACCACGTCGATGGCGTAGTGGAGAACGTGCTGCAGGCGTGCCATACCTTTAACGTTGAGAGCGCACGCATGCAAGAGGCTGTCGAGGGTGCGGGTATTCCGTATATGAAGATCGAGACTGACTACAGCAACGGCGACATGGGCCAGATCGAGACGCGCATCGCCGCCTTTATCGAGACCCTGTAAGGCGAACGCGGCAAGGGGGCAGCCCCTATGCCATATCGATTTGAAAGGAAATGAAATGGTTGAACCCAATGTTGCAATTGGCGTATCTGAGCTAAGTCCTCGTGCTGTACAACGCGCGGCCGAGGCTAACTTCAAAAAGGGTTATTACTGCTGCGAGTCGCTTGTCTACACCATGAAGCAAATGCTCGAGCTCGATGTGCCCGATTCGGTCGTGGCCATGGCGTCTGGTATGTCGGTGGGCGCAGGCAAGTCCGGCTGCGCGTGCGGCGCTTTCAATGGTGGCATTCTGGCGATTGGAATGTTGTTTGGACGTACGGAGCAGGACGGCCCGACCAATCCAAAATCCGTCAAGTCGATGCAGCTTACGCACGAGCTGCACGATTGGTTCCGCGAAAACAACGGTAAGCATGCCATCTGCTGCCGTATCCTGACAAAGGAATTTGACATGGGCCGCGGCGAGCATAAAGAGCAGTGCATTTACTACACAGGTCTGTGTGCATGGAAGGTCGCCCAGATGGTGTGTCGCGAGTGCGGCATTAAGAATCTGGACGAAGTCGACGAGCCGGCTCCGCGCCGTAAAGTTGCCGATATCGAAATCTAGCAGCAGGTGTCCGGCGAGATGCCGGAGCCTGGCATAAGAAGGCCGACGAGGTTAGGAAACCTATCTATATGGATATGATCAAGAAAATCCCTGTTCCGATTTGCGGCGTCGCGTTAGGTTGTGCGGCCCTGGGTAATCTTTTGCAGAGTTATTCCGAGGCGCTGCGCATGGTCTGCGGCGTGGTTTCGGCACTGTTCCTGCTGCTATTCATTATCAAGGTGGTCGCATTCCCCAAGCTGTTTGCCGAGGATATGACGAACCCGATTATGGCAAGTGTTTCGGGCACTTTCTCGATGGCGCTCATGCTGCTTTCGACCTATATCAAAGGGTATCTTGGTGCCGCGGATGTGGCGTTTGTCGTGTGGGTCGTGGCGATTGCGCTTCATGTCGCGCTGATCGTGTTCTTCACGGCCAAGTTTGTGGCAAAGATTAAGCTCCAAACCGTCTTTGCCAGTTATTACATTGTGTACGTTGGCATTGCGGTCGCAGCGGTTACCGCGCCTGTATACGAAGCTACGGCAATTGGCGCCGCCGCATTCTGGTTTGGCCTGGTTAGCTTTGTGGTGCTATTTGTTCTGGTGACGATGAGGTATGTCAAGCTGCCCAATGTTCCAGAGCCCGCCAAACCGCTTATCTGCATTTACGCTGCGCCCATGAGCCTGTGTCTCGCTGGTTACGTGCAATCCGTTATGCCCAAGAACCACGCCTTTTTGTTGGCGATGTTTGCCGTTGCGACGGTCATCTATCTGTTCTCCTTGGTACAGTTGGTCCGCTGCCTCTCGCTTCCGTTTTATCCCAGCTATGCGGCGTTTACCTTCCCCTTTGTGATCAGCGCCATCGCATCCAAAATGACGGCTTCCTGTCTTTTGAACATGGGGGCACCGCTGCCGTGGCTTGCTCCCGTTGCGCTTGTAGAGACGGTGATTGCGGCTATTCTGGTGATCTATACCTGCGTGCGCTATCTCGCTTTTTTGAAGGCCTAACGAATGTGACAAGGGGCGTCCCTGCGTTGCATAAGAAGGAGGATGCCGTGGTTGGCATTGGTATCGACATAGGCTCGACGGCCGCGAAGGCTGCAGTGGTGGAGACGGACGGCGCCATTGCGTGGACCTGCGTCATGCCGACGGGCTATTCGTCGGTCGATGCGGCCGAGCGCCTGCGCGGTGAGCTCGCTGCGGCCGACTATGGCGTGACGGGCGACGATGTTCGCGTGGTCGCGACTGGCTACGGCCGTGTCGCCGTGCCCTTTGCGCACAAGGTCGTGACCGAGATTACCTGCCACGGCACCGGTGCCGTGCGCCTGTTTGGCGATCACGGCACGGTGATCGACGTGGGCGGCCAGGACACCAAGGTCATTCAGCTTAAAAGTGGCCGCGTGGCCAAGTTCGCCATGAACGACAAGTGCGCCGCCGGCACGGGGCGCTTTTTGGAGATCATGGCCGACCGTCTGGGCATTTCCCAGCACCAGATGGCCGACCTGGCGCGTTCCGGCGAGCCCACCAAGATCAGCAGCATGTGCACGGTGTTTGCCGAAAGCGAGGTTATCAGCCTGATCGGTCGCGGTGAGCCGCGCGAGAACATTGCGCGTGGCGTGATCGACAGCGTGGTCTCGCGCGTGGCGACCATGGCTGGGCAGGCCGCGGGCGCCCCGTACTACCTGACCGGTGGCCTGTGCGAGAACGCCTTCGTGGTGGAGCGGTTGGGCGAGCTACTGGGGTCACCGGTGACCACCTCGCCTCAGGCTCGCTTTGCCGGAGCGATCGGCGCGGCTGTCCGCGCCGCCGCCTTGGCCTAGGGGTGTACCGCGACATGCGCATCCTCAATATCTCGGCACAAAAACCAGATAGCACCGGCAGCGGCACCTACCTTGCCGCGCTCGTGCGCGAACAGATCGAGACGGGGCATCGCGCCGCCGTGCTTTGCGGCGCGGCACCGGGTGATACCCAAGGCGAGCTCGACCGGCGTGCTGCCGTGTTTGCCGTACCGTTCGAGTCGCCTGAGCTGCCGTTTCCCATCTGCGGTATGTCCGATGTCATGCCCTATCCCTCCACGCGTTATCGTGACCTGACGCCTTCGATGCTCAAGGCATTTGAGCGGGCATTTGCTGCTGCAATCGATCGGGCGGTGGCTGAGTTTCGGCCCGATCTGGTGCTCTGCCATCACCTGTATCTGGTGACTGCATTGGCGCGCGAGTGCGTTCGGGGCGTGCCGGTTGTTGCCGTGTGCCATTCGACCGACCTGCGCCAGCTGCGTTCGCATGCGCTCGAGCGCGATCGCATCGTAAGTGCGGTTCGTCGGCTCGATGCCGTCTTTGCGCTCCATGCTGAGCAGGCTGAGCAGATTGGCCTGGTGTGCGGCGTCGATGCCGATCGCATCCACGTGATTGGGACGGGCTACGACCATCGCGTCTTCTGCCGCGACGCAAGCGTGGCGAGGCAGCCGGGATCGCTTGTGTACGTGGGCAAGATTTGCTTTAAAAAGGGCGTCGAGTCGCTGGTTCGAGCCGTGTCATTGCCGATTGACGATGACGTCCGCCCATCTGGCTTGGTACTTGTGGGCGGCCGCGGGGACGATGCCGAGTATGCGCGTATCGAGCGCTTGACCGCGGCCTCGGATGTGCCGGTGACGCTGGCGGGGCGCCTGGATGGCGATGGGCTCGTGCGTGCCTACCGCAGTTCCGACGTCTTTGTGCTGCCTTCGTTTTACGAGGGACTGCCGCTCGTGACGATCGAGGCCCTCGCGTGCGGCTGCAAAGTTGTGGCGACCGATTTGCCCGGCGTTCGTCCCTGGATGGCGGCGATGCTTCCCGGTGCTCCCGTGACGTGGGTGGCGTCGCCGCGTATGACGGATGTCGACACGCCCGTGGCGGCCGACCTTCCGTTGTTTGAGCGCGCACTGGCAGATGCTATCGCGCAGGCGCTTGCGGCTCCGCCTTCGACGTTCGAGCCGTCGGCGGTCTCTTGGGAAGCGTGCCTGGGGCGTATACTTAAAGTCGTTAATTTGTTGGAAGGGGGTTCGTATGGCTAAGGACACCATGAGGCTCACGTCCATGACGGCCGCGAGCGGTTGAGCCGCTAAGTTGGCTCCCGGAGCCCTCGCCCAGGTCCTGGGCGATTTACCCAATGTGCATAACGACAACCTGCTCGTGGGGTTCGATACCTCCGACGATGCGAGCGTCTTTCGCGTTGGCGATAACTTGGGTCTCGTGCAGTCCATCGACTTCTTCCCGCCGATGGTCGACGACCCGTTCCTGTTTGGCCAGATCGCCGCGGCCAACTCGCTGTCGGATATCTACGCCATGGGCGGGCGGCCGAGCCATGCCATGAACCTGCTCTGCATCCCCAGTTGTCTGGGCGTTGAGGTTGCCGGTCAGATTCTGGCGGGCGGCGCCGACAAGTGCGTCGAGGCGGGTTGCTCCATCGCGGGCGGCCACACCATCAACGACGACGAGCCCAAGTACGGCCTGTCCGTGAGTGGCTTTGTCGCGCTCGACCGCATGCTCGCCAACAGCGGCGCGCGCGTGGGCGATGTTCTGCTGCTGACCAAGGCGATCGGCTCGGGCATCATCACCACGGCCATTAAGGGCGAGCTCATCGAGCAGGACGAGGCCGCAGCCGTGTTTGACTCGATGCGTACCCTCAACGAGGCCCCGATTCGTCTGGCCGAGGGACTCGAGCTTCACGGCTGTACTGACATTACGGGCTTTGGTCTGATCGGGCATGCGTGCGAGATGGCCGAGGGCTCGGGCGTGCAGGTTGAGCTTGCGTCGGGGGCGGTGCCGCTCTTTGACCAGGTGCTCGACATGGCGCGTCTGGGCATTATCCCCGCGGGCTCCTACCGCAACCAGGACTTCTTTGGCCCGCGCGTGGCTGCCGACGAAGACCTGGAGCCGGGCATGTTGGATGCGCTGTACGATCCGCAGACGTCTGGTGGCCTGCTCATCGCGGCACCTGCTGCCGATGTGGATGAGCTTGCGCGCCGTCTGCATGCCGAAGGACGTATTG
This sequence comes from uncultured Collinsella sp., assembly GCA_958413895.1. GTDB lineage: Bacteria > Actinomycetota > Coriobacteriia > Coriobacteriales > Coriobacteriaceae > Collinsella. The sequence continues at coordinate 61,389 of CATYVQ010000001.1, read as the reverse complement.
CCGCCGTCGTCGGTCGCGTGTGCGAGCCGGTGCCAGGCGGTCCTGCCGTCCACGTTGTTCGCTAGCCCGCACGTTTATGTAACTGTTTACCGTTCTCTAGAACGGTTCTTTCGAAAGGAAAAACTATGTCTACCAAAATTGAAGTCAATGCCATGGGCGATGCCTGCCCGCTGCCCGTCGTCAAGACGCTTAAGGCACTCAAACAGCTTGATGGCGAGGGTGCCGTGGTGACCTCGGTCGACAACGAGACCGCCGTCAAGAACATCTCCAAGATGGCGCAGGAGAAGGGCTGCACGGCCTCGGTCGAGAAGGTTTCTGACGCCGAGTGGCACGTGACCGTGGCGGCTTCTGGCGCCGTTGCCGCGGCCGATCCCGAGCAGGATGGCGCTGCCTTCTGTGATGCCAGCGCCGGCAAGGGCAAGCTCGTCATTTCCGTCTACACCGACTGCATGGGCCGCGGCGACGACGAGCTGGGCCACAAGCTCATGAAGGCCTTCATCTTTGCCGTGACGCAGCAGGAGGAGCTGCCCGCGACTATGCTGTTCTACAACGGCGGTGCCAAGCTCACCGTAGAGGGCTCGCCGGTGCTCGACGACCTGAAGGGCCTGGCCGAGCAGGGTGTCGAGATTCTCACCTGCGGCACCTGCCTCGACCACTATGGCATTAAGGACCAGCTTGCCGTGGGCGAGGTCACCAACATGTACGTGATCGTGGAGAAGATGGAGCAGGCCGTGCGCGTCGTGCGCCCGTAGCGTATTGGTTGGAGTTGCCATGAGGGAGAAGCGCCCGGCGCTTGTCATCACGTTTCCTACCACGGCGGCCGCCATGGGGTGCGAGACCCTATGCATCGAGCGCGGCCTTCCCGGGCGAACGATTCCCGTGCCCGGGGAGGTCGCTGCCGGCTGCGGTCTGGCGTGGAAGGCGTTGCCTGCAGATGAGGAACTGCTACGCGGCGAGCTTGCCGCGGCAGGCGTTCCCACCGAGGGCTTTACCGTGATCGATATGTGGGAGGTCGTGCGATGATCTACCTGGATAACGCGGCGACGACCATGCACAAGCCACAGACGGTCATCGATGCCGTGACGCAGGCGATGTGCTCGCTTGGCAATGCCGGGCGCGGTGCCACGTCTGGTGCCCTCGATGCCGCTCGTACGATTCATGGCTGCCGTGCCAAGCTCGCGCGCCTTTTGGGTTGCCCGAGGGCGGACCATGTGTGCTTTACGCCCAACTCTACGGCGGCGCTCAACACCGCCATCAACGGGGTGGTGCGCCCCGGCGACCGCGTGGTCACGACGGTGCTCGAGCACAACTCGGTGCTACGCCCGCTCAATCGCCTGGCGACGGAGCAGGGTGTGATGGTTGAGCATGCGGGCTGCGACGCGAACGGCGCGCTCGACTATGACGAGCTTGAGCGCCTGGTCACACCGGGTGCGCGTGCCGTCGTGGTGACGCATGCCTCCAACGTGACTGGTAATGCCGTTGACGTTGCGCGCGTGGCTGCCATGGCGCATGCTGCCGGCGCCCTCGTGATCGTCGATGCTTCGCAGTCTGCCGGCGCGATGCATGTCGATATGCAGGCTATGGGCCTCGACGTCGTGTGCTTTACCGGCCACAAGGGGCTCATGGGTCCACAGGGCACCGGCGGCCTGGCCGTGGCGGAGGGCGTTGACGTGGCTCCGTGGGCCATGGGCGGCACGGGCGTGCACAGCTTCGATGCACTGCAGCCGCTCGAGTGGCCCACGCGCCTTGAGGCGGGCACGCTCAACGGTCACGGCATCGCGGGACTTTCCGCAGGTCTCGACTTTATCGAGGCACAAGGCGGGGTCGAGGCGATTGCGGCGCATGAGCGCGCGCTTGCCGAGCGCTTCCTCGCCGGCGTTCGCGAAATCCCCGGCATTGCGCTCTACGGTGCGTTTGACCAGCCTGTGCGCTCGGCGATCGTCTCGCTCAACGTGGGCGATATCGACTCTGCCGAGATCTCGGACGCGCTTATGCAAGGGTGGGGGATTGCGACGCGCCCCGGTGCCCATTGCGCTCCGCTCATGCACCGCGTGCTCGGGACCGAGCGCCAGGGTATCGTTCGCTTTTCGTTTGGGTATTTCAACACGGCCGAGGAAGTCGACACCGCGATTGACGCTTTGCGCGATTTAGCCTGCTAGAGCGTATATACTTGCGGGACGGGTCTTTTGCCCGTCCCGTTTTTGTTTCGACCCGAAAGGTGTGCCTATGGCCTCATCCGCCCCGCGCGGCCTGCGCTCCGACCATGTCGTTACCGTCGGCATTGCGCTGTTCTCGATGCTCTTTGGCGCCGGCAACCTCATCATTCCGCCGTTGCTGGCACTTCAGGCCGGCACAGCCACGCCGCTTGCCATGATCGGCTTTTTGATTGCCGCTATCGGTCTGCCTGTTATGGGCTTTATCGCCGTCGCGCTCGCCGGAACGGCGCGCGAGCTTGCCGGCCGCGTGCATCCTAAGTTTGGCGAATTCTTCGTTGCGGCGGTCTACCTGGCTATCGGTCCGTGCCTGGCCATTCCGCGCACAAGCTCTACAGCGTTCGAAATGCTGGTGCCGCTGCTGCCCGAGGGCGTTTCGCTCGGCGCAGCACGTCTGGTGTTTGCCATCGGGTTCTTCGTCGTCGCGTTTGTGCTCACGCTGCGCCCAGGTGTCATCACGCGCGTGCTCGGCCGCATTACGGGCCCCGCGCTCATTGCGCTCATCGTGCTGGTCGTGGGTGCTGCCGTGATCTCGCCGCTGGGACCGGCTGCCACGCCGCAGGCCCCCTACAATGCCGGTGCTGCCGTGCAGGGCTTTCTGACCGGCTACCAGACCATGGACCTGCTTGCGTCGCTCGCCTTTGGCATCATCATCGCCGAGACCATCCATGAGCTGGGCGTTACCGACGACAAGCGCGTCGCTTTTGAGATATCGCGTTCCGGTGTGATCGCCGGCGTGCTCATGGCCATCATCTACTGCGGCTTGGGGCTTGCCGGTATGCAGCTCGGCACCGTGATGCCCGACGCTACCAACGGTGCCGCCATCCTTGCGCGTTCGGCCTCTATGCACTTTGGTCTTGCTGGCACGGTTGTCGTCTTTGCGATTTTCTTCCTAGCCTGCATGAACGTGTGCATTGGCCTTATCAGCTGCTGCTCGCGTTACTTCTGCGAGACGTATGTGGTCAAAGGGGGAGCGGAGGCTTCCGAGGAGGCCATGCGCCGCTCCTTTGCGGTTCTCGCCTTTGTGTTCGCGGCGTTTTCGTGCGTGCTTTCTAACGTGGGCCTCGACGTGATTCTTATGTTCTCGGTGCCTATGCTCAACGCCCTGTATCCCGTTGCCATTGTGCTGGTACTTATGGGCCTGGTGCACGGCTTTTGCGATGCTCATCCACAGGTGTGGGTGTGGGTCGGCGGCGTGGTTGCTGTGCAGAGTGTGATCACCTCGGTCCGCGATGCGTTCTTTGCGGGCGCGTGGCTGCCGTTCGATGCACTGCCGCTTGCGGACATTGGAGCCGCGTGGGCGCCGGTTGCCGTGGTTGCCTTTGTGATCGGTCTGCTCCATAGTCGTTTTGTCGCACATTCGAGGAGCTAAGGCATCAATGCTTGCACAGGCGGGGAGTCTCCCCTATAATTTCCTTCGCTTTGGGACACGCAAGGTTTAGACCTTAGCTGCTCAACACCTTCGGGACGTGGCGCAGTTTGGTAGCGCGCCTGCTTTGGGAGCAGGATGTCGCAGGTTCAAATCCTGTCGTCCCGACCATATCTTGCGGGCGTAGTTCAATGGTAGAACCCCAGCCTTCCAAGCTGATGACGCGGGTTCGATTCCCGTCGCCCGCTCCATAGGATAGTTTTAACGGCTTTGGCTCCTTTTAGTGCCAGAGCCGTTTTCATATACATGCCGGGACCCCACATCCCCTCCTAAGTTGCGGTGAAATATGGACTGTCTTTTGGCTTTTATGAGCCCATTAAAGGCCGGGTAGCTAATTTGGAGCGGGCTTTTTGACTGCTCTAACGATTGGCTGGCAAATGTGGCCAAAAAGCCCTGTCCCAAAATGACTGGTCCGGTGCTGAGCCACGAAAGCGGCCCATCTACTACGTTTGGACCGCAGGGGTCGACCATAGCAGCATTTTCGGAAAATCGGCAAACCGTCTACCAGCGGTTTTGATTTTTCGGATTTCGGTATGGTCGAGGGTAATCGGTTAAACGTAGTAGATGGGCCCATTTCGTGGCGAACGGTGGCATTCGCGGTCCAAGGCTGACGGTTTCGGATGGCCAACCTGGAAGTTGCGGTGAATTAATTTCTGAAAAGCTCGAATAAGCCTAAATCCAGGAACTATTCCACCGCAACTTAGGAGGGGATAGGTTTAGCTGCGGGGGCGGTGGCGGAGCTTGTCGATGGTGGAGTCGGTGCTTCGGCTGCGGGCGTCGGCGGCGGTTTGGCGTTTACGGCGGTAATCGATCATGCCTTGGATGATGGGCTTGCCAAAGCTCACGACATCATCGTTGTAGATGGCGGTTCGGGCTGCGAGGAGGCAGTCGGTAAAGTCCATATGGGTTTTGCCAAAGAGTTTGATGGCAAGGGCGACAACGGTGGGCTCGTCGACCATGACGTCATCGAGCAGCCTTCTCATGGCTGTAGCAATCTCAACGCGGGGAACCTTATAGACGTCGCGCAGCGTGACCACGACGCGCGTGATGATCTCAGGGTAGACGCGAGCGGTGCGTGTGGCGATGACCTTGGCAGCGCGAGGTGACAGAACTTCGTCGTCGTCAAGCAGGTAGCGTAGGATGACGGTCTCGTCGATGATGGTGCTACTCATGGATATCTACTTCCTCGGGACCCAAAATCGAATCGTCGCTTTCCGTGGCAAGGTATTCAACCCAGGCATTGCGCTCCTCGGCGCGGCGATTGGGGTCACCATATGCTTTGAGCGATCCATAGGCGGCGGTGCCGTCCTTTGAGCGCACGGCGACCGGCTGAAAGGGAAGCTTGCGCATCAAAATGCTTTGCGCGACAAATAAACGGACAGCCTCGGCGAGCGATGTGCCCATGGCGTCGTAGAGATGCTCGGCATGCTGCTTGTCTTCCTCGCGAATGCGCACCTGCAGGATGGCTCGTTTTTGAGTCGATGACATTACTGGCCTCCCTTAATGAGCGTGCAATATGAACAGTCAAATACAGCATCGGCTAATAATAGCCAATCTTATAACCACTACTTTATTGCACTAGAGTAATTGATTGTGAACAGTATTACAAACGTACTACATCCTTCAGAAGCGAACGTGAAATCTTTCTTGGGCGTACGCATGTAATACACTCACCTTTATAGCTTCTAGAGAATAATTCCAACCTGCCAAAACCCCTGCAATACACCCGTATTGCAGGGCCTATGCTCAAGTTTGCCCCCTGCAACTGCGTATATTTAACCTGTATATCGTTGGAGAAACTCTACCGAGTGCATGTTTCGCCGCATGCATTCGATTCGTCGATGCCAGGCCACGGGCGGCTTGGGTCAATGTCGACAGGGTCTCTCCTGCAAGGGATTCAGGAGGGAGTGAACAACATGGGTAATAAGCGAGTCGTAGCCGATTCTTCGCGCTGCATTGGGTGTCAAACCTGCATGGCGGCGTGTATCGAGGCGCACGACATCCCCGGTAACATCGCCGCGCCGCGCCTGCGCGTGACGCGTACGTACGAGATCTCCGCACCGGTGGCTTGCCATCACTGCGAGGATGCCCCGTGCGCGAAGGCCTGTCCTACGGGCGCCTTGTTCTTTGATCCAAAGAACCATCGCATCGGCGTCAACGAGGACAACTGCATCGGCTGCAAGAGCTGCGTCATGGCATGCCCCTTTGGCGCCGTGAGCGTGGCGACCACGCAGGTCCCCGTCTTGATGGGCGACGTTCGCGTGGGTTCGCAGACCAAGAGCTTCGTGCTCAAGTGCGACCTGTGCGTGGACCGTCCCGGCGGTCCGGCGTGTGCCGAGGCGTGCCCGACCAAGGGCCTCACCCTGGTAGACGAGGAACGTTTGGCAGAACTGACTGCCGAGCGTGCCCGCGCCACCATCGAAAACGAGGCGTAAGCGTTGGGGCGACAGGCCCAATGATTGTCAAATAAGTACCGAGCATTCGGTAGCAGAAAAAGGAAGGAGGGTGTCATGGAGAAGCATAAAGTGATCTGCCCGTATTGCGGCGCCGGTTGCCAGTTTAACCTCCTGGTCCAAAACGGCCAGGTCGTGGGCACCGAGCCGCTCAACGGCATCACCAACCAGAGCGAGCTGTGCCTTAAGGGCATGAGCGGCTACGACTTCATCAACGACACCAAGATCTTGACTCCTCGCGTACTGCACCCGATGATCCGCCGCACTAAGGGCGCGGATCTTGAGCGCGTAAGCTGGGACGAGGCACTGGATTTCACCGCATCTAAGATGCAGGCCATAATTGACGAATATGGTCCTAACGCTGTCATGACCACCGGTTCTTCGCGAGGCGGCGGCAATGAGGCGAACTACGTCATGCAGAAGTTTACGCGTGCGTGCATCGGCACCCACAGCGTGGACAACTGCGCCCGTACTTGACACGGCCCTACTGTCCTCGGTCTGATGGACACGGTTGGTTCAGGTTGCATGTCATGCTCCATCCCCGGTATGGAGGATGCGGGCTGCATTTTCCTCTTCGGCTATAACCCTGCCGATTCGCACCCCATCGTCGCAAGGCGTATCGTGCGAGCCAAAGAAAAGGGTTGCAAGATCATCGTCGCCGATCCGCGCCATATCGAAACCGCGCGTATCGCCGATCTCTACCTTCCGATCAAGAACGGTTGCAATGTTGCGTTCCTCAACGCCTTTGCCAACTGTCTGGTCAACGATGGCCTCTACGACAAGGAATTCGTCGCCGAGCACACGAACGGCTTTGACGAGTGGTGGGAGACCATCAAGAACTACACTCCCGAATCTGTACAGGACATCACGGGTGTCGAGCCCGCGTTGATCCACCAAGCTGCCGAGATGTACGCTACGGCGAAGCCCTCTGCCATCATTGGCTGGGGCATGGGCGTATGCCAGCAGAAGCAGAACCTGAAGACGGTGCACACCATCGCCTCCATCGCCTGCGTTGCCGGCCAGATCGGCAAACCCAATTCCGGCCTCGCGCCCGTGCGTGGTCAGAACAACGTCCAGGGCTCCTGCGATATGGGCATGCTGCCCAACCTGTACCCTGGCTACCAGAAGGTCACCGACCCGGCAGTGCGTGCCAAGTTTGCCAAGGCTTGGGGCGTGCCCGAGGAGAAGCTCCCGCTCGAGGAGGGCTACAAGCTCACCGACCTGGGCCACCTGGTCGACGAGGGCAAGGTGCACTGCTTCTACAACTACGGCGAGGACCCGGTGCAGACCGAGCCCGATTCGGCCGGTATGCGCAAGACGCTCTCCGAGCTGGATCTGTTCATTTGCCAGGACATCTTTATGACGCAGACGACCATGCTCGCCGACGTCATCCTGCCCGCTACCTCTTGGGGCGAGCACGAGGGTGTCTTTACCGCATCCGACCGTAGCTTCCAGCACTTTGACGCGGCTGTTCCGCCCAAGGGCGAGTGCCGTCACGACTGGGAGATCTTCGCGGACCTGTCCACGCGCATGGGCTATCCCATGCACTACGACAACACCGAGCAGATCTGGAACGAGTGCATTAGTCTGTGCCCCAACTTTGTGGGCGCGACCTACGAGAAGATGGCTCCCGAGGGCGGCTACGCCCAGTGGCCGGTCAAGAGCACCGATGTGAACGACCACGGTACGCCCGACATGTTCGCTGGTGGCAAGTTCACCACCAAGGACGGCCGCGCCAACCTGATGGCGCACGACTGGGAGGCGCCCTCCGAGCTTCCCGACGATGAGTACCCGCTCATCCTGTGCACCGTCCGCGAGGTCGGCCACTACAGCTGCCGCTCGATGACCGGCAACTGCAAGACGCTGGCACTGCTTGCCGACGAGCCCGGCTTTGTCCGCATGAATCCCGCGGACGCCCAGGCGCGCGGCATCAAGAATGGCGACATCGTCTCGATTCACAGCCGCCGCGGCCAGGTATACAGCCGTGCCGACGTGAGCGATCGCATCAACAAGGGCACGGTCTACATGACCTACCAGTGGTGGATCGGCAAGTGCAACGAGCTGACCATCCATAAGGTCGACCCGGTCTCGCATACGCCCGAGGACAAGTTCTCCGCCTGCCAGGTCGACGCTATCGCCGACCAGGTTTGGGCAGAGGGCGAGGTGGAGCGTCAGTACACCGAGCTCAAGCAGGCTCTGGTGGACGCCGCCGCTCCCCAGGACGTTGAGCCCGGCGCCGCCAAGTTCGATGACGAGACACACGTGAATCAAATCGTGTAGTCCCGTTCTCGTTGGCTTTTTGGGCCGGGCGTCCCGTACGTTCGGGAGCCCGGCCCGTTATTTTGAAAGGAAGTGGGGATGAACCGCTTCATCGACATCAACCCGGAGAGGTGCATCGGCTGCGGAACATGCCAGTCCGCCTGTGCCGACGCCCACCGGATGCAGGGTCTTCAGGATACGCCGCGCCTGGCGCTCGTGAAGACCGGCGGTATTTCGGCCGCCCTTGCCTGCCACCATTGCGAGGGTGCCCCCTGCGCCGAGGTCTGCCCGGTGAATGCCATCGAGCACGATGGCGACCGCATCCACGTCAAGGAGCAGGAGTGCATCGGGTGCAGGCTGTGCGCCATCGCGTGCCCCTTCGGTGCCATCCATCCCGATGGCACGTCTATCGCCGGTGTCGCAGGCATGTGCGACCCGACGCCTTCGTATCCTAAGTCCCTGAGCAGCCTGCTTACGTGGGCTCCTGGTCAGTACACCTGCGCTGTCAAGTGCGACCTGTGCGCATTCGATCCGGACGGCCCGCATTGTGTGGCGGCGTGCCCTACCAAGGCGCTGACCGTCATGGGTGGCGCGGCCGATCGCGAGCTCGACGAGGCCAAGCGCCTGCGCTCGATCGAAAACGGTCCGGTCGTCGACGTTACCGCTGTGGCCCAGGGCCTGTCCGAGAAAGCAGAAGGGAGCGTAAACAATGGATAGCATGACGCTGTTTATCGCATCGCTTGCCGTCTCGTGCATCGGTGCGCTCGCCTCGGTTCTGCTGATTAAGGCCGATAACGCCGCCAAGACTGCCGGCTGCCTGATCGGCGCCGTCGCGGCCGTGCTGTCGTTCATCGCGGGCCTCGAGGCCGTGCTTGGCGACGTTTCGTCCCTCAACACGGTCTTCTTCTTCCCGTTCGCCCGTCTCGAGCTCTTGCTTAACGGCCTTGCGGGCCTGATCGTGGTCCTCATCTCGATCCTCGCCTTTGCGGGCTTCATCTACGGTCTGTCCTACTTCGACGAGTACCCTGGCAAGGTCGGGCGCGCCGGCTTCTTCATGAACACCTTCGTCGCCTCGATGATGCTCGTCATCACCGCCGACAACGTGTTCTGGTTCCTGGTCGCCTTTGAGCTCATGTCCCTCACGAGCTACTTCCTTGTCGTCATTGAGGAAAACAAGAACTCCATCAAGGGCGGTTGGCTCTACTTCGTCATCGCGCACGTGGGCTTCGTCCTCATCATGGCGAGCTTCCTGCTCATGACCAACGGCGTGGGCGGTTCCTTCAGCTTCAGTGATTTCCGTACGCATGACTTTGGACCCGCCATCTCCTCCGTGTGCTTCGTCCTCGCGTTCTTCGGATTTGGCGCAAAGGCCGGTATCATCCCGCTGCACTCTTGGCTGCCCCAGGCGCACCCCGAGGCGCCGTCCAACGTGTCCGCCCTCATGTCCGGCGGCATGATCAAGATCGGCATCCTGGGAATCCTCAAGGTCGGTCTCGACCTGCTCGCGGGTTCGGGCGTCCAGCTCTGGTGGGGCCTCATGGTCCTGGTCTTTGGATCCATCTCCTCGGTCCTGGGCGTCGTCTACGCCCTCCACGAGCACGACATCAAGCGCCTGCTGGCCTATCACTCCGTCGAGAACATTGGCATCATCTTGCTCGGTGTCGGCGCGTCCATGACGGCGCACGCCCTGGGCAACGACGTCATCGCGACGATCGCGCTCATGGCCGCCCTCTACCACACGCTCAACCACGCCATGTTCAAGGGCGAGCTGTTCCTCGGCGCGGGCTCCCTGCTCTATGCCACGGGTACGCGCAACATGGAGAAGATGGGCGGTCTGTTCCGCCGCATGCCGGTCACGGCCGTTTGCTTCCTCATCGGCGCTCTTGCCATCTCGGCCATCCCGCCGCTCAACGGCTTCGTTTCCGAGTGGTTCACCTACCAGTCCCTGTTCAACATCTCGACGCTCTCCGACCCGGTCGTCATGGTGTTCGCCGTCGCCTCCGCGGCCGCGCTCGCCATCACCGGTGCCCTGGCCGTTACGTGCTTCGTGAAGGCCTACGGCGTCTCGTTCGCGAGCAGCCCGCGTTCCCAGGAGGCTGCGAACGCCAAGGAGTCCCCGGCTCCGATGTTGTTCTCGCAGATGCTCCTCGCGGCCATCTGCGTGGTGCTGGGAATCGGCTCTCCCGTCATCGCCCCGGTTCTGGGCGACGTCGCCCAGAGCGTGCTTGCCGGCTCCGCCGTCACGGCCACCTCGGGCGTGTCTCTGGTGAACGAGATTTCCGGTGCCGCCACCTCCACCCCCGCGATCGCCATCGCGCTCGTGGTCCTCACCGGCCTCGCGTTCGTGTTGAGGTTCTGCCTCGGCACCAAGGCCCCCGCTAAGAAGACCGACCCTTGGGCGTGCGGCTACGAGCCCAACGAGCACATGCCCGTCGTCGCCACGAGCTTCGCGTCCGACGTCGAGCTCTTCATGGGCCCGCTCTACACCCTGCGCGAGGTATGCACCAAGATCTGCTGGTCCATCGCGCACGTGTTCCAGAAGCTCACCGGTGTCGCCCAGGGCGTCGAGCCCCTGCCCGACCGTTTCCTGGTCGATGCACCGAGCGAGGGTGCCGACAAGCTGGCCGGCCTTGCCTCCAAGATCGAGGGCGGCAACTACTCCGTATACATCTGCTACATCGTCGCGGCGCTCGTGGTTTTCCTCGTGCTCGCCGTGGTCATGGTCTAGAGAGGGGAGAGGATATTATGAACATCGTTCTTGCGATAGCGCAGGGCCTCGTGGTCATGCTGGTCGCGCCCTTCTTCTCCGGCCTCGCCCGTGTGATTCGCGCGAAGATGCACAATCGCCGCGGTCCGTCCATCCTTCAGGATTACCGGGACCTCGCGAAGCTCATGGCGCGTCCCGAGTCCGTGAGTTCCGACTCGAGCTTCGTGCTGCGCATCATGCCGCCGCTGTTCCTCGCGGTGTCGTTCATGCTCGCCATGGGTCTGCCCATGTTCACGCTCGAGAGCCCCATGCCCGTCTTTGGTGACGCCATCACCATCATGTACGCGCTCGCGCTGTCCCGCTTCTTCTTCGCACTGTTCGGCGTGGATTCCTCCAACGCCTACGCGGGCTTCGGCGGTATCCGCGAGCTGCTCATGAGCGTGCTCATCGAGCCGTCCATGCTCATCGCGCTGTTCACCGTCGCCATCGTGTGCGGCTCCACGGACATTGCGACCATGGGCCAGCACATCGTTACGGGCAACGTCTCGAGCGTCGTCGCCGTTATCCTCGCTGGCGTCGCCTTCGCGGCCGCCTGTTACATGGAGCTCGGCAAGCTTCCGTTCGATCAGGCCGAAGCCGAGCAGGAGCTCCAGGAGGGCCCGCTCGCCGAGCTCTCCGGCCCGTCCCTGGCCATGATGAAGCTCGCCATGGGCATGAAGCAGGTCGTGGTCGTCGCTTGGTTCACCTCCATCTTCATCCCCTGGGGAGAGCCCGCGACCATCGGCGTCACCGCTCTCGTGGGCGCCGTCGTCTTCCTCGTCAAGTGCCTGGTCGATTTCGTCGTCTGCGGCGTGCTCGAGAACTCCGTTTCCCGTTCGCGCTTCAAGGTGCTCGGTAACCAGACCTGGGCCGTCGTCGGCATCGCGGTCCTCGCGTTCGTCTTCGTCGTCGTAGGCGTGTAGGGAGAAGGGAGAAACTATGTCAATCGAATCGAGCTTGTCCCTCTTTGCCATGGTGGCAATCGCCGTCCCCATGCTGGGCTCCCTGCTCATCGTCATGCTGCCGCGTCCCTACGCTAAATGGATCTGCGCCTTTGCCGGCGGCATCGCCACGGTCGCTTCCGTTGGCTTGGCCGCGACGTTTGCCGGAAACGGCATGAACGCGGTCGATGTAACCTGGGCGAGTATGGGTCAGACCTTGGTCATGGGCTTCATATTCGACCGGATGAGCACGCTGCTCGCACCCGCGTTCGTCGCTATCGGTCTGCTCGTCGTCATCTATTCGTTCCCGTATATGAGCGATAAGAACAAGGAGCATCCCGACGCGCCCCGTCGTCGCTTCTACGTGTACTTCTCCACGTTCATCGGCGCCATGGCCGGTCTCGCCTACAGCTCCACCATCGTCGGCCAGCTCGTTTTCTTCGAGATCACCGGCGTGTGCTCCTGGGGCCTCATCAGCTACTACATGACGCCCACGGCCAAGAAGGCCGGTATGAAGGCACTCATCATCACCCACATCGGCGCTCTGGGACTCTACATCGGCGCGGCCTTCCTGTTCGCCGGAACCGGCACGTTCGCGCTGAGCGCGATCTCCCAGCTCGATTCCGGTATGAAGACCGTCGTGCTGCTGCTCATCCTGTTCGCCGCTTGGGCCAAGTCCGCCCAGTTCCCGCTCTACATGTGGCTGCCCTCCGCAATGGAGGCCCCCACGCCCGTTTCCGCCTACCTCCATGGCGCGTCTATGGTTAAGGTCGGCGTGTGCGTGTTCGCCCGCGCTCTTGCGAGCGCCGGCGATATCCCCGAGATCGTCGGTTGGGTCGCCATCATCGACGCCGTCGTGACCATGCTCTTCGGCTTCCTCATGTATCTGCCCCAGAAGGATATGAAGCGCCTGCTCGCCTTCTCGACGATCGCGCAGCTCGCCTACGTGTTCTTCGGCCTGGGCCTCTCCGTGTTCGGAAGCCAAATGGCGTTCAACGGCGCCGTCGAGCACATCTTCAACCACGCGTTCACCAAGACCCTGTTCTTCCTCATCGCCGGCTCCCTCAGCTTTACGCTGGGAACCCGTATGTTGCCCAAGATCCAGGGCCTCATGAAGAAGTACCCGGTCACGGGCGTGGGTTTCGCGGTCGCCGCGACCGCAATCGCCGGCGTGCCCCCCATGAGCACGTTCTTCTCCAAGTTCCAGATTATTTCCGGTGGCTTCGCGGTTGGTGCTTCCAACACGGTCATCTTCGTCCTCGTGTGCGTCATGGTCGTCGAGACCGTCGCCACCTTCGCATGGTTCCTGCGTTGGATGGGTAAGGTCCTGCCCGGTGAGCCGAGCGAGACCGTGGCCGCCGGCCAGCCCCTTCCGCGCGCCATGGCGTTCGTGTTCGTCGTCCTCATGATCATGGTCGTCGTCGCCGGTCCTCTGTCCTCTAGTTGGATGGGTTAGGAGGTAGGACATGGGTTATTCGTTAGTCAATATCCTGGGCGGTCTTCTGATCGTGACCTCCACCATGGTGGTCGTCTCGAAGACCATCCCGTCCGCCATCAAGTGGTACGCGATCCAGTCGGTTGTCCTGGTGGGCGTGCTGCTCACCCTGGGCCTCACCACCGGTGCCACCGAGCTTCTCATGTGGGCCGCGTCGGCCTTCGTCACCAAGGTGATCCTCGTTCCGTTCATTCTCAACCGTGCCTACAAAAAGATGGGTTCGCCTGCCGATAGCACGCTGACCTCCTCCGTCAAGCCGGCCTGGACCATCATCCTCACCGGTCTGGAGGTGGCCATCTGCTTCGCGGTGGTCACGCGCCTGAGCCTGCCCACCGCTGAGGTGGCTACTCCGGCCCTCGCCATCAGCTTCGCGCACTTCTTCGTCGGCCTCACGTGCATCATCTCCCAGCGCAACATCCTCAAGCAAATCTTCGGGTACTGCCTTATGGAGAACGGTAGCCACGTGACGCTCGCCCTGCTCGCGCCCACGGCCCCCGAGATCATCGAGATCGGCATCGCCACCGACGCCATTTTCGCCGTCATCATCATGTCCGCCGTCGTCGTGAGGATCTGGAACGACACCAAGTCGCTCGACTCCCACGACCTGACCGAATTGAAGGGGTAGGCCATGGATGTTTCAATGCTGACGGTCGCCCTGCTCGCTTGTCCCCTCGTGTTCTCCCTGATTATGGCTGCGCTCCCCAAGACGACGTCCTACAGCGTCTTTGCGGGGCTCAACACCATCTCTGTCGCGGCGACCCTCGTCCTTTCGGTCGTCACCGCGGGAACCATGCTCTCGAGCGGGCAGAATATCGACGCTTTGGGCCTGTGGCTCCATCTCGATTCGCTCTCGTCGATCTTCGTCCTTCTGGTAGGCATCATCGGGTTCATCACCGGCGTGTACTCCATCTCCTATATCAAGATCGATATCAAGGAGAAGACCATGCCGGCCGAGCGCACCAAGCAGTACTACGCGCTGTTTAGCCTGTTCGTTTTCACGATGCTGCTCGCCTGCCTGTCCAACAACATCATCCTCACCTGGGCGGCGGTCGAGGCCACAACGCTGTCGACCGTGTTCCTCGTGGGCATCTACAAGAACAAGCAGGCGCTCGAGGCGTCTTGGAAGTACGCGATGGTCTGCACCGCCGGCGTGGCTTTCGGCCTGTTCGGCACGCTGCTCATCTACGCGAACGCCGCCGATATCATGCCCAACGCGCATGAGGCAGCCTTCCTCACCTCCATCATGCCCTACGCCGACCAGTTCGACCCGATGCTCGTGCGCCTCGCGTTCGCGTTCATCGTCATCGGCTTCGGCACCAAGGCGGGCCTGTTCCCCATGCACACTTGGCTGCCCGACGCGCACTCCCAGGCTCCGAGCCCGGTCTCCGCGCTGCTCTCGGGCGTGCTGCTCAAGTGCGCCATGCTGGTGATCATCCGCTTCTACTCCCTGTCCATCATCACGGTGGGCGACACCTATCCGCGTACGCTCCTGCTCATTCTGGGCACGCTGTCCATCCTGGTGGCCGCCCTGTGCATCTTTAAGCAGGACGATATCAAGCGCCGCTTCGCGTACTCCTCCGTCGACAACGTCGGCGTGGTCGCGCTGTGCCTGGGTATCGGTGGTCCGCTCGGTATCGCCGCCTGCCTGCTGCACTGCATCTTCCACGGTTTCACGAAGGCGCTCGCCTTCTGCATGGCCGGTAACATCCAGCACATCTACCACACCCGCGACCTGAACAAGATCAAGGGCGTCGTCGAGATCGCTCCCGTCACGGCAGCGCTCACCATCATCGCCCTGCTCGCGCTCGCCGCCTTCCCGCCGTTCGCCCTGTTCATCTCCGAGTTCCTCACCTTCGTGGCCGGCATCCAGTCCGGTCCCATCTGGGTGGTCGTGCTCGTGGCCATTGGCCTCACCGGCGTGTACTTTGCCCTTACCGGCATCGCGCTCAAGTCCATCTTCGGCAAGGCGCCCGAGGGCATGAAGCGCCACGAGGTGCCCGCCCTTATGATCATCCCCGAGATCGCCCTCGCGATCGTGGTCATGTGGTTCGGTATCGCCACCCCGGTCGCCATCACGAGCGGCGTCGAGGATGCAACGTCCGTCGTTTTGAACCAGAGCGTCGAAGAGCTCCACGAGGCTCCTCTCTACCGCATGGTGTTCAGTTCCCAGACCAAGACAAGCGAGGTGAATTAGCACCATGGCAGAACCTGAAAAGAAGGACTACGCTCGTCGTTGCGAAAGCCACGTCGAGGCCCTGCGCGCCGCAGTGCCGGGCGCTATCGAGAAGGTCGAATGGCAGTGCGAGGACCAGCTGACGATCACCGTCAAGCTGGACCGTCTGCCCGAGGCCGTCCACTACCTGTATTACGAGCGCTACGGCTGGATTCCTGTGATCATCGGCAACGACGAGCGCAGTCTGTGCGGCCGTTACGCCGTGTACTACGTCATCTCCATGGAGGGGGAGGACCCCGGCTGGGTGACCGTGCGCGCCGAGGTCGATCCCGCCAAGATGACGTTCCCGTCCGTGACGCCGTTCGTCCCCGCCTGCGTGTGGGGCGAGCGCGAGCTGCGCGATATGTTCGGCCTGATTCCCGAGGGTCTGCCCGATCGTCGCCGCCTGGTGCTGCCCGACGATTGGCCCAGCGGCCTGTACCCGCTGCGTAAGGACTCCATGGACTACCGCTTCCGTCCCGCTCCTGCGAGCGACATGGAAAACTACGAGTTCTTGGCCGACACCAAGGGCAAGGAGACCACGCTCGTCCCCATGGGCCCGCTGCACATTACCTCCGACGAGCCTGGCCACTTCCGCCTGTTCGTCGAGGGCGAGACGATCGTCGACGCCGACTACCGTCTGTTCTACGTGCACCGCGGCATGGAGAAGGTCGCCGAGACGCGCCTGAACTATGACGCCGTGACGTTCCTCGCCGACCGCATCTGCGGCATCTGCGGCTGCGCCCACTCGGTGGCCTATGCCGAGGCCGTCGAGCGCGCCCAGGGCATTCATGTCCCGCCGCGCGCCCAGTACATCCGCGCCATCATGCTCGAGGTCGAGCGCCTGCACTCGCATCTGCTCAACATTGGCCTCGCTTCGCACTACACCGGCTTCGATTCGGGCTTCCAGCAGTTCTTCCGCGTCCGCGAGAAGTCCATGGACCTGGCCGAGAAGCTCTCCGGTCACCGCAAGACCTACGGCCTCAACGTGATCGGCGGCGTGCGTCGCGACATTTTGGCCGAGCAGAAGCTCTCCACGCTCACGACCATCCACCAGCTGCGCTCCGAGGTTCAGGAACTCGTCGACGTCTTGCTCTCCACGCCCAACTTTATTGAGCGCACGAGTGGCATCGGCATTCTGGACCGCAAGATCGCACGCGACTTCTCGCCGGTCGGCCCGCTCATGCGTGGCTCGGGCTATGCCCGCGACGTGCGCTTTGACCATCCCTTCGACGGCTACGCCGATCCGGATGTCCAAAAGATGCACGCCGCCACGGCAGACACCTGCGATGCCTTCGGCCGTACCGCCGTTCGCATCCAGGAGGTCTACGATTCGATCGACATGATCGAGACCATGCTCGAGAACTGCCCGTCGGGCCCCATCCTCACCACGGATTGGGAGTACACCCCGCACAAGTACGCCATCGGTGCCACCGAGGCGCCGCGCGGCGAGGACGTGCACTGGGCCATGCTCGGCAACAACCAGAAGTGCTACCGCTGGCGCGCCAAGGCCGCCACGTACAGCAACTGGCCGGTCCTGCGCTACATGTTCCGCGGCAACACCGTGGGCGACGCGGCGCTGATCGTCGGCTCGCTCGACCCGTGCTACTCCTGCACCGACCGCGTGACGGTGACCGACGTCGCCGCCAAGCGCGACCATGTGCTCGACAAGGAGCAGTTCGAAAACGTCTGGCGCGACAAGTCGCCGCTTGCGGGCGAGGGCACCGTGGCCGCTCCGCTCGATGAGGAGGCGCTCTAATATGCTGAAGCTTTGGAAGGTTAACGCCAAGGCCGGCGACGCGACGGTCAAGTACCCGTTTGCGCCGTTCCCCACCAACAAGGACATGCGCGGCAAGCCCGAGCACGACTCAGAGCTCTGCATTGCCTGCGGCGCCTGTGGCGTGGCGTGCCCGGCCGATGCCATTCGCATGGACACCGACCTTTCGGCCGATACCATCACCTGGTCGATCGACTACGGCCGCTGCATCTTTTGCGGCCGCTGCGAGGAAGCCTGCCCCATGGAGGCCATCAAGCTCACCGAGGAGTTTGAGCTGGCCGTCATGAGCAAGGACGACCTCACCAGCAAGAGCGTCTACACGCTCGAGCACTGCTCGCGCTGCGGCAAGCCGTTCGCCCCGCACAAGGAGATCGACTACGCCAGGCGCCTGCTGCAAAAGGCCGGCGGCATGGAGGCCGAGCAGGCCGCTCGTACCGTTGGTATGTGCCAGGAGTGCAAGCGTGAGCTCGACGCCCTGCGCGCCGCGTCGGCCGTAAAGACCGGCAATGCCGCCGGCATGGTTGCCAACGAAACGCCTACGTCCGGTGAACCTTTGGGCCCCGGCATGGAGTATCTGGGCGGTCACGGTGTGAACCCGGAGTATATCGACCGCGAGCTCAACCCCGATGCGCCCGAGATCCCCGCAGGTCCCGCGCCGGTCGAGGGCATTATCATGGATCTAGACAAGAAGGAGGAGTAACCATGGCCGAACCCACGCTTTTGCCCGAGCGGCTTCAGTACCGCCCGACCAAGATCGAGCTCGACGAGAGCATCGAGAAGGCCAAGGCGACCCTTCTTAAGAAGATTAAGCGCTCGGTGTACGTCTACCGTGTTGACTGCGGCGGCTGCAACGGCTGCGAGATCGAGATCTTCGGTTCCATCACGCCCGTCTTCGACGTCGAGCGCTTTGGCATCAAGGTCGTGCCCTCGCCCCGTCACGCCGATGTGCTGCTGTACACCGGTGCTGTGACGCGTGCCATGCGCATGCCGGCCCTGCGCGCCTTTGAGGCCGCACCCGATCCCAAGATCGTGGTGTCCTATGGCGCGTGCGGCTGCACCGGCGGCATCTTCTACGACAACTACTGCGTCTGGGGCGGCACGGACAAGATTCTGCCGGTCGATGTCTACATCCCCGGCTGCCCGCCCAGCCCCGCGCAGACCATCTACGGCTTTGCCATGGCACTTGGCCTGCTGGACCAAAAGCTCCATGCCGAGACCACGGTGGAGGCCGCCGGCGAGCAGGCCGATATCCTGCACCCCGGCGTGCCGTACAAGCTGCGCGTTGCCATCGAGCGCGAAGCTCGCGCCATGAGCGGCTACCGTTACGGCCGCGACCTGGCCAACGAGTTTATGGATACGCTCGAGGGCGCGCCCAAGGGCGATATTCGCGGTGCCATGGCGCTGCTCATCGACAAGCAGGATGATCCTCGCCGTGTTGAGGTGTACTCGGCGCTGCAGGATCTGGTGCTGGCCGGAGGTCGCTAGATGGAGCTCACGGACCGCTCTGGTTACTTTGCGGGCCCCGGTATGCTCGGCGGCTCCTTTGGCGATGCCTCGCGCGCAAGCGACGAGGCCGCCGAGGGCGTCGCCGACCCCTGTCTGGGCCATGCGCCCGACCAGGTGGTCTTCTATGAGCTCACGCGTAAGTTTGTGGAGACCGAGGAAGACGTTCCCCAGGAGGCCTGCGACGTGCTGTACTACACGCTCGCCGTGGGCCACCACACCGGCGTGCTCGACTGCTTTGAGCCGCGCCTGTCGGTGCCGGTGGATGTGTTCTATTCGCTCGTCGACGCGTTGCCGGAGGGGGAGGCCAAGACCAAGTTCGAGGCCATCCGCTCCTTTGGCGAGTGCCAGCTCGACAAGGCGGCGGTGCCGTCGCTGCTCGAGGCCTGCGATGCGCTGCTCGACGAGCGCGGTTTTCGCGGTTCTGCCAAGGCCGGTATCTCGGTGTTCGACGACGACTTTGGCCTGCATGCCCAGCAGGTCGCGTTCTTAATGAAGTTCCGCGATTTGGTGGAGCGCGTGCGCGATGTGTCGGGCGTGTATCTGACGGGGAGGTTGCAGTAATGGGTCGCGTTGTGGATGGTCATGTGAACGGCGCCCCGTTTGCGGGTATCGTGCTCACGGCGGGAAGCGTGCTGCGTGCCGACGATGCCGCCGGCCCCGTGCTCTCCAAAAAGATGGAGGACGCGCCGCTTGCCGGTTGGTACACCATCGACGGCGGTCAGACGCCAGAGGATGACATCATCGAGGTCAAGCGCGAGCGTCCGCCGCGTTTGGTTTTGGTCGATGCCGCCGACATGGCGCTGCCCGTCGGCGCCATCCGCCTGCTCGACAAACGCGACGTGGCCCGCAAGTCGATGTTCACCACGCATTCGCTTCCTTTGTCGATTCTGATCGAAGAGATTGAGCAATCGTGCGAAGATATCGTCTTCATAGGGATTCAGCCGGGCGACACGGAGTTCTACAACCCCATGTCCCCGGAGGTCTTTGAGGCCGTCGACGCCGTGTACGACGCCGTGGCTGCCAACGACTTTTCCCACTTTGTCCGCTTGGGGCAAGAGCGATAGGAGCGCTTGTTCCATTTTGTTAGGAAAGAAGTGATTGACATGGCAGATTCCAAGGTGGAGTATCCCGCTCCCGATTGCCTGGCGCCCGCCGCGATCGAGGCTAAAACCGAGGCCGCCGGCGTAACCAAGGCTAACCTGCCGGTCGCAAAGGCCTTTGTTTTGGCGATGTTCGCTGGTGCGTTCATTGCCTTCGGTGGCCTGTTCTTTACCGTGTTCTTGAGCGATAGCACGCTCGGCTGGGGCGCCCAGCGCGTCGTGGGCGGTCTGTGCTTTTGCCTGGGCCTGGTGCTGGTGCTGGTGTGCGGCGCCGAGCTGTTTACCGGCAATTCGCTTATGGTCTGCGCGCTCAAGAGCAAAAAGATCACGCTGGCTCAGATGCTTAAGGCTTGGGTCGTCGTGTGGGTCGGCAATTTTGTCGGTGCCCTGTTCATCGTCTTTTTGGTGTACATGGCCGGCATCTATAAGCTCAACGGCGAGGCGGTCGCCAACTCCATGGTGAGCGTCGCCGCCGGCAAGGTGACGATCGACTGGGTGACGATCTTCTTCCGCGGCATCCTGTGCAACATCTTTGTGTGCCTGGCCGTGTGGATCGGTACCGCTGGCAAGACCGTGGTCGATAAGGTCGTGGGCATTCTGCTGCCCATCGCCGCCTTTGTGGCCTGTGGTTTTGAGCACTGCGTTGCCAACATGTACTTTTTGCCCATGGGCGCCGTGATGCATGCATGCGGTTATGGTGCCGAGATTGCCGGGGCCGATGCACTCAACGTCGCGGGCATTGCGTTTAACCTATCCGCCGCCACGCTGGGCAACATCGTGGGCGGTGCGGTTCTGATCGCGCTCGGCTACTGGTTTATCTATGCCAAGAAGTCCGAGGCGTAAGGTACCGTCTGTTTGACGTTGGGCCTCCCGCGGGGCGTTGCCGTGCGGGAGGCTTTTTGGGTCTGGAGCTCGTTGCCGGGCTGTTGGCCTGTTGTGTTTGGCTTGTGAAAGGGGTAATCGAGATGGCATATGCTGTGGAGCGTGACGGTCGCGCTGTGGTGACCACATGCGGGGGATGCTATGCCGATTGCGCCTTTGCGGCACGCGTTGAGGACGGTCGCGTGGTGGCCGAGTTGCCGGTGCCGGGACATCCGTGCGCGGCGCGTGCCCTGTGCGCCCGCGGTCGGCATCGCCTGGCAATGCCGTTTGACGACCGCGATCGCATTGTGCACCCCATGCGCCGACGAGCTGATGGCTCGGGGTTCGATGCGATTTCGTGGGACGAGGCGTTCGCGCAGATCGCGGCGCGTCTTGGGGGGATTGTTGACGGGCATGGTCCGCGCGCGCTGGGCATGACGCTCGGCGTACCCTCGTTCGACCGCTACTGGGCGTATCGCTTTATGCATGTGTTGGGTTCGCCCAACGTGTACGGTGCCGATGGCGCCTGCGAGGTAAGCCGACTTACCGGTTGGGAGCACAGCCTGGGCTATAGCCCCGCCTCCGACCTGGCACATACCGACTGCATCATGTACCTGGGGCGTTCCATCGTCGATTCATCGACGATGGGGGCCGTCGATGCGCTCAACGATGCGCGCCGACGCGGGGCGAAGATCATCGTGGTTGACCCCCGGCGCAGTGGTTCGGCCGCGCTTGCCGATCGCTGGCTCCGTGTGCGCCCGGGCTGCGACTTGGCCTTGCTGCTGGGCATTGCACATGTGCTCATTACCGAGGACTTGTATGACCGCGAGTTTGTTGCCCGCTATACCACGGGGTTTGATGAGCTGGCGCAGGTGGCTGCTGTTTGGACGCCTGAGTGGGCCGAGTCGATGTGCGACGTGCCGGTCGCGGAGATTATCGCCACGGCGCGCGATCTGGCTGCCGCCGCGCCTGCCGCCGTGGTGGATGCGGGCTTTCATGGTGGCATCGGTATCGCGTATGCCAATAGCACCCAGACCGCGCGCGCTATCTGCTTGGTCGATGTGCTGCTGGGCTGTATCGGGCATGCGGGCGGCGCGCTCAATCCGCCCACGCCGCTTGTGTTGGGCGACCTCGATCCCACGCGCTTTGCGACGCCGCCGGTGCCGCTTGGGCCCAAGCTGGGGTCCGAGCGCTATCCACTGGTCGATCCGATGCGCGGCCTGTGCACGACCATCGGTCAGTCGATTCTTGCCGGCGATTTGCGTGGGCTCATCGTCTATGCCAGTAACCCCGGTGCGGGCTATGGCAATGCACAGGCTTGGTTGGGTATTTTGCAGCAGCTCGACTTGCTCGTGACGATTGACATTCGCTGGTCCGAGACGGCGCGCGCTTCCGACTTCGTGCTGCCCGACGTGACGTATCTGGAGGCCGACCGCGGTGTAGGCACGGTCGTGGGCGCTAACGATGCGCGCGTGTTCTACCGCAACGCTGTGCTGCCCGTGCAGCATGACGACACACGTCCCGGTCGGGAGATTTTTGCCGGTCTGGCGCGGGCGTGTGGCGTGGGCGAGTACTTCCAGTTTACGTCTGACGATCTGGCGGCTGCCCAGGTGGAGCCTTTTGGGATTGATCTGGACGAGCTCAAGGAGCGCGGCTGGGCCGACACGGGTGTTGCGTTGCCGTCGCGTACGGGCGAGCCGGCGATTCCCTTGGATGGCGGCAAAATTACGCTGGCAAGTGACGTATGGGGGCGTGCCGGCCTGGGCCGTGTACCCGACTGGATCGCTCCCATGGTGGAGCCTGGCCCGGGGATGTTTCGCCTCATTAGCGGCAACCGTCCCTTTGAGTCGCACACCTCGCGAAGGCTTGCAGCCCAAGGTGCCGCCGAGGCTGGGTCGGACCTGGATGCCGTGCAGATGAATGCCGATGCTGCTGCGCATATGGGCATCGCCGACGGCGAGATCGTCGAACTCGTGAGCGATATGGGCCGCGACCGCGTGCGTGTGGAGACGACGCCGTATCTGCATCCGGCGTGCATCTTTACGTCGGCTGCTCCCGGTGGGCGCGCATTGGGTGCTGAGAGTGGTGGCCGGCAGGCCCTGGGCGTCGGGCCGCTCGACCACACACCGCTGCGCTGGGACCCGTTGACGGGTGCCGCGCTTACTCAGGAAAACGCCGTTCGCGTGGAAAAGATTGTCGCGCGCGGGGATAATGACGAGTAATTGACTCAGCTGATGTATTCGACTGATCCACGTTTCTTTTGAAAGGCTGCACATGAGCGATAGCCAGAACATGTCCGATGAGGTGCGCGACCGCCTGCGCGCCATTCCTTCCGTCAACGAGCTGCTTGCCGAGTGGCCGGTGGTGAAGGCGGCGGGGGAGACCTGCGACGCGGTGGTCCATGCTGCCGTCACGGCCGAGCTCGACGAGGAGCGCGCCGCCATTCGCGCCGGTGCCGCCCCGCGTTCCAGGCGCGAGCTGGCCTCGGCCATCGAGTGGCGTGCGCATCGCTCCGCGCTGCCGAGCCTGCGTCCCGCCGTCAACGCCACGGGTGTGGTCATCCATACCAACCTGGGCCGTGCTCCGCTCGCGGAGTCGGCCGCCAAGGCCGTGGCCGAGGTCGCGCGCGGCTACAGCACGCTCGAGTACAGCGTGGACACCTGCTCGCGCGGGTCGCGCAAGGAACATGCCGCGCAGCTCATCCGCTCGCTTACCGGTGCCGAGGACGCGCTCGTGGTCAACAACAACGCCGCCGCGGTGCTGCTAGTGCTGGCGACTCATGCCGCGGGCAAAGAGGTTATCGTCAGCCGCGGCGAGCTTGTCGAGATCGGCGGCAGTTTCCGTATCCCCGATGTTATGGAGGCCTCGGGTGCCAAGCTCGTTGAGGTCGGGGCCACCAACCGCACGCATTTGAGCGACTATGAGCGCGCCATCACGCCCGAAACGGCAATGATCCTCAAGGTTCATCCTTCCAACTATCGCATCGAGGGTTTTCACGAGGAAGTGAGCTCAAGGGAGCTCGCCGCCCTGGCCCACAAGCATGGTCTGCTGTTCTACGAGGACCAGGGGTCGGGCGCGCTGTTGCCCGACGACATCTTGGTGCGCGGCGGCGAAGAAACCACGCCGGCTTCGGTCGCGGCGGGGCTCGATATCGTGTCGTGCTCGGGCGATAAGCTGCTCGGTGCCGCACAAGCGGGCATTATCATGGGCCGTCGCGATCTGGTCCAGGCCTGTGGGTCACATCCGCTTATGCGCGCCCTGCGCCCGGGCAAGATCGCGCTGGCGGCGCTCGAGGCCACACTGCGCATTTACATGGATGGGGCGGATGTGGCCCATCGCGAGGTGCCGGTGCTCAACATGCTCACGCTTCCGCAGGCTCATCTGGAGCGTCGCGCACGCAAGCTGCGCGAGTTGATGGTGGCGGGCCTCGATAAGGCTGGCTGCCCGTGTGCCGTGCAGGTGGAAATCGTCGAGGAGTCGTCGACTCCCGGCGGCGGCTCGCTGCCCACCGTCGAGCTGCCCACCATGTGCGTGGCCGTCTGCCCGGTCGACGGGCGCCTGTCTGTCGACGCGCTCAAGCGCTCGCTCGTTCAAGACTTCGATACGCCGGTCGTCACGCGAACCTCGCACGATCGCATTTTGTTTGACGTCCGTACGCTTGTGGGCGACCGCGATATCGAGACGGCGGCGTCGACGCTCGTCGCGTGCGTTGAGAAGGCGATTGCTCGATGAGTGAGTTTCAGTCGCTGGTGGAGTGTCCCGTTATCGTTGGTACGGCGGGCCACGTTGACCACGGTAAGTCGGCACTGATCGAGGCACTGACCGGCAAGAATCCCGACCGTCTGGAGGTTGAGCGTCGCCGCGGCATGACCGTTGAGCTGGGCTTTGGCGAGCTGGCGCTGCCGAGTGGCAAGATCGTTGGCCTGGTCGACGTGCCGGGCCACGCGCATTACCTGCGCGCCATGGTGCAGGGTGCCACGGGCATTGACGTTGCCGTGCTGGTGGTCTCTGCCGTTGAGGGCGTGATGCCGCAGACCCGCGAGCACGTGCATGTGCTGGAGCTGCTGGGCGTCACACACATGGTGGTGGCGCTGACTATGTGCGACCTGGCCGATGCCGAGATGACCGAGCTTGCCGAGCTTGATGTCGATGACTTTTTGTCGGGTACCGTGTTTGCGGGCGCGCCGATCGTGCCTGTGTCGTCCAAGACAGGCGAGGGGATTGACGGGCTGCTTGCGGTGCTCGACGAGCAGGTAAGTGCCTGCTGGGATGCTTGCCGCGACCGTTCCGAGCTCACCGATGCCGCGCCGCGTCTGCCCATCGACCGCTGCTTTACGATCAAGGGCGTCGGCACCGTCGTGACGGGAACGCTGCACGATGCGCCGGTTGCGGTGGGCGACGAGCTGATGGCTTTGCCGTCGCGTACAGTCTGTCGCGTGCGCGGGATTCAGGTGCATGGCGATACGCCGCGAGCACTGCCGGGACAGCGCGTGGCACTCAACTTGGTGGGCGATGATGTCGCCGCGCTCGATCGCGGTGAGATGCTCGGCGTGGCGGGCCGCTTTGGGCAGACGATGCGCTTTATGATGACGTTTACGTATTTGGGTCGCGAGGGAGCCAAGCCGCGTGTGCTCGAGTCGGGTGCGCGTGTGCACGTGATGGCGGGTACGGCCGAGGTGGTCGGTCGCATCATGTTCATGGAGGGCGAGGCCCCCATGGCGGTGGGCGAGACCCGTACCGTGCAGGTGCGCGTGGAGGAGCCGCTGCCGCTGCGAGCCGGAGACCATGCCGTGGTGCTGTCCTATTCGTCCGTGATGCTTATTGGCGGTGGGCGCGTGCTGCTTTCGCGCTGCCGTCGATCGCGCGAGCTTGTCGAAGGAGAGCGTGCACTGTATGCGGCGCTCGAGTCCGGCGATATCGCGGGCGGTGTGGGCGCATGGCTGGCGCTGCAGACGCTGCCGGTTACGGCGGTTGATGTTGCCGAGGCTTTGGATCTTGGTATCGGCGAGGTCGATGCCGCACTGCGCGGGTTGGTGGCGCAGGGCGCTGCTTGCGCGCTTGCAGGCTCGGATGGCTCGCTGTATGCAGATTCTTCCGCGCTCGACGCCGCGATGGATGCACTGGCGGCGACCCTGTCAGCCATGCACGCGGCGGCTCCCAAGGAGACGGGCTTTACGCCCGGCGCCGTTGCCCATGCTGCGTGGCCTGCCGCTGATGAAGGCGTTGCCGCGGCTCTGATTGCCGAGGGCTGCTCGCGTGGCGTGTGCGCCGCCGAGGGCGCCGAGGTATTCGATCCGCATTCGGCCGCCGCGGCGGCACGCGTGGTGCGAGAGGCTTGCGAACGTATCGTTGCCTTGCTGGACGAAGCTGGCCTCGATGCACCGACGTTGCCCGAGGTGGGCGAGCAGCTGCAGCTCGATCGCGACACCATGACGCGTGCCCTGCGCGAGCTTTCGCTCAACCGCTCGATCGTGAAGGTCGAGCGCGACGTTGCCCTGTCCGCTGCCGCCGAGGCCCATGCGCGCGAACTCGTCGCCGCCGCCATTGAGGCAGCCGGCGGCGCTGCCACCACGAGCGTGCTGCGCGAGGCCCTGGGCGTGTCGCGCAAACGCGCCATCAGCATCTTGGAGCACCTGGATGCCGTGCGCTTTACGGTGCTCGACAAGGATGCCGGCGGCCTGCGCTCCCTGCGCTAGATTGGCTGCTCGGTTTGGTAAAATACCTCCGCACTTGGGAACGGATGGGCTCCGGTGGGCTCCGCGGTCCTCAAAACCGTTGCGAGGCGTGCAAAACGTCTTGGATGTGTTCGATTCACATACGTTCCCGCCATACGCTACCAGCGCTTTTGTGCTCGCGGTCTTGCTGCGTGCCGCAAAGGCGCTGTTTTGTTTTTACATGGGTTTGCCGTGCCGCCTCTCATGTCGCCTACGGTATTTGCCCCGTGTGCTGGATTATGAACGTGCCGATGGAGGTGTTTTGCCGTATGACTACCGTAAGACGTGCCGATCTTTCTTGTGTCGTCCAGGCGGGCGGGTTGTCGTCGCGCATGGGCTGCGATAAGGCGCGTATGGCGTTTTGCGGCGAGCCGCTCATCGAGCGCGTGCTGGGTCGGCTGGCGCCAGTTGCCGGCGAGTTAGTCGTGACGACTTCGCGTCCCAGCGAGCTTGCCTACCTTGAGGAGCGCGCGTTTGGCGGCCTGGTGCCGCGAATAGTGCCGGACCTTGAGGGGCCGGCGGGCGCCATGCGCGGCATCGCGAGTTCGCTGACTGCGGCCCGGCTGCCTCTCGTTGCTATCGTCGCCTGTGATATGCCGTTTGTCTCTTCGGAGCTAATCGGTGCCCTTGCTGGCTGTGTCGAGGCCGAGGCGCTCGACGTGTGCGTGCCGCGCGAGGAGCGGGGGATTGAGCCGCTTTGCGCCGTCTGGCGCCGTGACGCGTGTGCGCCGGTTGCCCAAGAGCTGCTCTCCTGCGACCGCCAGCGCATTCGCTGCCTGATCAATCGCGTTCAGGCCGGTTATATGGATGAGCCGCAAATCGTTAAGGTCGCCGGCTCGACGCTCTGCTTCGAGAACGTCAATACGCCCGAGGAGTTTGCGGCGGCCGAGTTACTCGCCTAGAGGATTGGAGTTGCCTTGTCTCACGATATTTGTCCCGACACGGGAGAACCTTGTACTTGCGACGGGTCCGAGCCCTGTACCTGCGGTTGCGGTGGCTGTGGACATACCGCGGAAGAGGAAGCGGCCGCCGCGGCGTATCGTGAGGCACACCGCGAAGGCCCGTCCGGCGATGCCCTAGACCACGAACGCAAGATTATCGTGTCGTTTGACAGCACCTTCGATGTGATGGAATGCGAGCAGCTGTGCCTTGCCGCCGGTGTGCCCGGGCGCATTATGCCTTTGCCGGGCTCCATTACCGCCGGCTGCGGGCTGTGCTGGGCCATGCCGTTCTCGGGCGACGCCCTCGCCGCCTTCCGCGCTGCCACCGAAGGCCGCATAACCCCCGCCGACTACCACCAGCTCGTCCTCTAATCACCAACACCACCACAAAGGTGCCTGTCCCCAATGTGGTGGTTCGGAACATGTGGACGAAACAGCTTCGAAACACGCGATTTGTTCGTCAGGTGCCCAAAAACGCTTCTACCTGCATCGTAATCAAAACGAAACATCTGCTCGTCGGCTTATGCGAAACTTTGCTGCAACAGTGCGATATTATCCATACTCGATAAAGCTCGCGGCGCATAGGGTGCCGCGACCAACATTTTTCGTTTCCCATCATTGGAGGAAGCATGAGCTACACGCAGAAAGTTCTCGACGAGCTCAAGGCCCGCTATCCCGAGCAGCCTGAGTTCATCCAGGCCGCTACCGAGATCCTCGGCACCATCCAGCCGGCGCTCGACGCCCATCCCGAGTACGAGGAGGCCGCCCTGCTTGAGCGCCTCGTCGAGCCCGAGCGCATCGTTATGTTCCGTGTCCCCTGGGTCGACGACCAGGGCAAGGTCCAGGTCAACCGCGGCTACCGCGTCGAGTTCAACTCTGCCATTGGACCCTACAAGGGCGGCCTGCGCTTTAACCCGACGGTCACCCTGGGCATGCTCAAGTTCCTGGGCCTGGAGCAGATCCTCAAGAACAGCCTGACCACCCTTCCCATGGGTGGTGGCAAGGGCGGTTCCGACTTTGACCCCAAGGGCAAGTCCAACAACGAGATCATGCACTTCTGCCAGTCCTTCATGACCGAGCTCTATCGCCACATCGGCCCCAACACCGACGTTCCCGCCGGCGACCTGGGCGTTGGCGGCCGCGAGGTTGCCTACCTGTTCGGTCAGTACAAGCGCCTGACCAACGAGTGGACCGGCGTCCTCACTGGCAAGGGCCTCTCCTTTGGCGGTTCGCTCGCCCGTACCGAGGCCACCGGTTACGGTCTGGTCTACTTTGTGGACGAGTACCTCAAGAGCCGCGGTGACTCCTTCGAGGACAAGAACGTCGTCGTTCATGGCTCCGGCAACGTCGCCATCTACGCCGTCCAGAAGGTCTCCCAGCTCGGCGGCAAGGTGCTCGCCTGCTCCGATACCCACGGCTGGGTCGAGGATCCCGACGGCATCGACTACACCGTGCTCGAGCACATCTACAACAAGAAGCGCTCCGGCCACGACAAGGGCGTTACGCTCGCTATGTACGTCGACGAGAAGCCCAACGCCGTGTGGCACGAGGGCGATGGCCGTGGCGTTTGGCAGCTGCCCTGCGACATCGCGCTGCCCTGCGCTCGCGAGAACACGCTGCTGCTCGAGGACGCTCAGGCGCTCGTCGCCAACGGCTGCAAGGTGGTCGGCGAGGGCGCGAACATGCCCACGACCATCGAGGCCACGACCTACTTCCAGGAGAACGGCGTCGCCTTCATGCCCGGTAAGGCTGCTAACGCCGGCGGCGTGCTCGTGTCCGGCCTGGAGATGAGCCAGAACGCCGAGCACCTGTCCTGGACCTTCGAGGAGGTCGACGGCAAGCTCGAGCAGCTCATGCGCGGCATGTTCCACAACGTGGACGACACCGCCAAGGAGTATGGCCAGGAGGGCAACTTTGTCATGGGCGCCAACATCGCCGGCTTCCTGAAGGTTGCCGACGCCATGCTCGCCCAGGGCGTCTGCTAAATCTTCGCTCGAAATAGCATGTGATGAGGCTCCCAGCCATTCCGGCTGGGAGCCTTTTCTATTCCGGAGGACTCCTCATAAGTTGCGGTGATATACGGACTGTTAAGCGTCCCAGAACGGCTAATCAGTCCGTATATCACCGCAAGTTATGGATGGGTGGGTGGATTTTGTCCTAAAACGGTGTGCGGCCCCTCGTTTGGTACACTTAAAAGTACTGGACAAGTGAAGAGATGGGGGAGAACGTGCTCAAGTTCGGTACCTACGTCCGTGTTGGAAACGCGGCCGAAGCCTATGAGCTCTTACAGAAGAACCGCAACAACAAGATTGTGGGAGGCGGCATCTGGATGCGCCTGGGTTCGCGTCGCGTGGCGACGGCGATTGACCTTTCGGCCTGCGGACTCGATCAGATCGAGGAGACCGAGACCGAGTTTCGCATCGGTGCCATGTGCACCCTGCGCCAGCTCGAGCGTCATGCCGGGCTCAACGCGCTTGTCAACAATGTCTTTGAGTTCGCCGTCCACGACATCGTGGGCGTGCAGCTGCGCAACACCGCCACGGTGGGTGGCAGCATCTACGGCCGCTTTGGCTTCTCGGACGTTCTCTCCGCCTTTCTCGCGCTCGATTCCTATGTTGATTTGACGGGCGCCGGCCGCGTGCCGCTTGCGGAGTTCGTGGACATGGGCTACGTGCGCGACGTGATCGAGCACGTCGTGGTCGTTAAGCACGACTATCGCGCGAGCTATGAGGCCGTGCGCAAGGCCGCGACCGACTTCCCCTCGCTTAATGTCACCGCTGCCTGGTGGGACAACTCCTGGCACGTCACCGTGGGCGCCCGCCCGCTGCGCGCGACCCTGCTGCAGGGCGAGGCATGCGGCCTTACCAGCGAGCAGCCTTCCGAGGACGAGCTGCGCGCCTTGGCCGCATCCGTGCGCGCGCTGAGCTACGGCACCAACATGTGGGGCTCGGCCGACTACCGTCGTCGCATCTCGGCCCCGCTCGCCGTCCAGGCCGTGCGCCGCGCCGCCGGCATCGAGCTTTCGGCCGCGCTTGCCCACGAGCTCGAGACCGTGCAGGTCCCTAAGTTCGCCACGGACGAGTATTCCTGCCGCCGCGTGCCCGGCGTCGATTCTAGCGAGGTGCGCTAATGGCTGCCAAACTCATCGATCTTTCCTTTACGCTCAACGGCCGCAAGGTCAAGGTTCAGATTGCCCCCGACACCATGCTCTTTGCGCTGCTGCGCGAGCAGGGTTGCGCGTCGGTGCGCTGTGCCTGCGAGACCACCAACTGCGGTCTGTGCACGGTGTGGCTCGACGGCGACCCGGTGCTGAGCTGCTCGGTTCCCGCCGCGCGCGTCGAGGGCCGCTCCATCACCACGCTTGAGGGCCTCAAGGCCGAGTCCGAGGCGCTTGCCCGCGCTATGGCTGCCGAAGGCGCTGAGCAGTGCGGTTTTTGCGCCCCCGGCCTTATCATGAACGTGCTGGCGCTTGCCCGCGCCGCCAAGGAGGATCCGAGCCTCGTCGCCACGCGCGAGGAGCTCTCGCGCCAGCTCGCGGGTAACCTCTGCCGCTGCAGCGGTTACGAGAGCCAGCTGCGCGCCATCGTGCGCTTCCTCAACGAGTCTGGCGTGCAGGTGGGCTTTGAGATGCCCGAGCTGCCGGTCAATAACACCAGCTCCGACGGCGTCTCCTACAAGCAGATCACCCACAAGCAGCCCAAGAAGGATTCGAAGGCTCTGCTCGAGGGCCGTCCCGTCTACACGGGCGATATGGTGCCCGCCGGTGCGCTCATCGTCAAACTCAAGCGCAGCCCCTATGCCCGCGCCAAGATCCGCTCAATCGATACGTCGCGCGCTCTGAAGGTTCCCGGCGTGGTGGGCGTTTACACCTACGAGGACGTGCCCAAGCGCCGCTTTACCATTGCCGGTCAGAGCTATCCGCAGCCGAGTCCCTACGACCGCCTGATTCTCGAGAACCTGGTGCGCTACCAAAACGAGGAGGTGGCGATCGTCGCCGCCGAGACCGAGGAGGCCGCCGACAAGGCACTCAAGCTCATCATGGTCGACTACGAGGTGCTCGAGCCCCTGCTCGACTTTACCCAGGCACTCGATAACGACATCGTGGTCCACCCCGAGGGCGACGTGACCTTTATGTTCCCGCAGGGCGGCGACGTTCCGCGCAACCTGGTGTGCAGCGGTACCAGCGATTTTGGCGACTTGGACGAAGCGTTCGCCCAGAGTGACATCGTCTTCACCCGCACTTACATCAGCCAGGCCACGCAGACTGCGCCCATGGAGACCTTCCGCGCCTTCGCGACGACCGACGCGTTCGGGCGCATCTCGGTTACCACTTCCACGCAGGTGCCCTTCCACGTGCGCCGCATGGTCGCGCAGTCGCTCGATATCCCGCAGTCGCAGGTGCAGGTCATTAAGCCGCGCATCGGCGGCGGCTTTGGCTCCAAGCAGACGGGCTGCTGCGAGATCTTCGTTGCATTCGTTACCCAACAGACCGGCCGTCCGAGCTATTGCTGCTACACCCGCGAGGAGACCATCACCGCGGGCAACTCGCGTCACCAGATGCAGATGACCGTTAAGCTGGGCGCCATGAACGACGGCACCATCACGGCCATCGACCTGCATACGCTGTCCAACGCCGGCGCGTACGGCGAGCACGCCACCACGACGATCGGCCTTTCGGGCCACAAGAGCCTGCCCATCTACAACCACGTGAAGGCGAGCCGCTTTAGCTGGGACGCCGTCTACACCAATACCAACCGTGGCGGCGCGTATCGCGGCTACGGTGCCACCCAGGGCCAGTTTGCCGTGGAGAGCGCCGTCAACGAGCTCGCCGACATGCTGCACATGGACCCCGCCGACCTGCGCCTTAAGAACATCGTGCGCGAGGGCGAGGTCATGCCGCAGTACTACAACGAGAAGCTCAACGCCTGCGCACTCGACCGCTGCCTGCTGCGCGCGATGGACATGATCGGTTGGCGCGATAAGTCTCTAGCCGTCGACCTGGGCGACCGCGTGCGTGCCCTGGGCTGCGCGCTCACCATGCAGGGCTCGGGCATCTCCAACGTGGACATCGCCGGCATCGACATGCGCTTGGAAGAGGACGGCTTCATTACCATCGGCACCGGTGCCACCGATAACGGCATGGGCGTCGATACGATCCTGGCGCAGATTGCCGCCGAGGAGCTGGGCGTGGAGAGTTCGATGATCGTGGTGCGCGGCGTTGACACCGATGTGTCGCCGTTTGACGCCGGCTCGTACGCGAGCTCGGGTACGTACGTGACGGGCCTTGCCGCCAAGAACGCCGCGACCGAGCTGCGCGAGAAGATCTGCGCCAAGGCCGCCCAGATGTGGGACGTGGACCCCGCCGACGTGGTCTTCGATGGCCAGTACGTGCGCCTGTCCGACGAGCGTGCCGCGCGCGAGCAGAACCGCTACCTCACGCTGCGCGACTTTGCCAACCTGTGCGTCAAGAACATCGCGGGCGGCGACGCGCTCACCTCGCATGCCTCTGCCTGCCTGCCCGTTTCGCCTCCGCCGTTTATGGCCGGCATTGCCGAGGTCGAGGTCGACAAGGCCACCGGCAAGGTGACCGTGGTGGACTACGCGGCGGCCGTCGACTGCGGCACCGTGATCAACGAGGCGCTCGCGCGCGTCCAGGCCGAGGGCGGCATTGCCCAGGGCATCGGCCACGCGCTCTACGAGATCGTCGAGCACGATGAGCGCGGCCGTCTGCGCACCGGCAACTTTATGAGCTACAAACTGCCCACGCGCCTGGATATCGGCAGCATTCGCGTGGCCTTTGAGCCGAGTTACGAGCCGACGGGCCCGTTTGGCGCTAAGTCGATCGGCGAGGTCGTCATCAACACGCCGCTCGCCGCCGTGGCCTCGGCCGTGGCACACGCCACCGGCCACCAGGTGCGCTCACTGCCCATCACGCCTGAGAAGGCGCTGCTGGGGGAGTAGCGGGTCAGCGAACAAGTCGTAATGGGCGGGGCGGGGCAACTCGTCCCGCCTTTTGCACTCGTGGTGAGGTCGTGAGCTTGTAAAAGGTGTGCGTGCGCTTGCCGTTCGTATCTGCTATCATTCCTAGTCTGTGCGCTCATGCGGGCGTGGCGGAATTGGTAGACGCGCCAGATTTAGGTTCTGGTGGGATTCCCGTGAAGGTTCGAGTCCTTTCGCCCGCACCAACGCACCCGCGTCGGCTTATGCCCTCGCGACACTTTGTTGCATAAAGGTACCAGCACCTCAGATAAGCTGGGCAGTATGAGGAGGAACGTGTTGAACATCACCGCTTCTGACGTCAAGGACGCCAAGCTCACCGCTACGGTCACCATCCCGGCCGCCGACGTCGACGCCGCGATCAAGAAGGCCTACAAGGACACCGCCAAGAAGTACCGCTTCCCGGGCTTCCGTGCCGGTAAGGCCCCCCGTCCGGTCATCGACTCCGCTCTTGGCGCCGAGGCTACCCTCGCTCAGGCCACCAACGACCTGATCGCCGCCAACGAGCCCGCCGTCCTCAACGAGCTGGACATCGTCCCCACCAAGAACGGTGACTACAAGGAGCTCGACCTCGCTAAGGATCACGAGGACTACACCTACACCGTCGAGTTCTCCCTGCGTCCCGCCGCTGAGCTCTCCTCCTTCGACGCCGTCGAGATCGAGATGCCTCCCGCGGAGGTCACCGAGTCCGAGATCAACAACCAGGTCGAGATGCTCCTCAACTACCGTGCCACCTTCGAGGACGTCGAGGGTCGCGCCGTCGAGGCCGAGGACTACGTCACCGTCGACCTCAAGGCCGTCGAGAACGCCGACAACTTTGCCGCCGAGGGCCGCATGCTCATCGCCGGTAGCGACAGCAACCCCAAGGAGTTCAACGAGGCCCTGATCGGCGCTAACGTTGACGACGTCAAGACTGTCACCTGGACCGACGAGGTCGAGGAGGGCGAGGAGGCCGAGACCCACACCGTCGAGGTCACCGTCAAGGGCATCAAGGTCCGCAACACCCCCGAGCTCACCGACGAGCTCGTCAAGTCCGACTTTGGCTTCGACAGCATCGAGGCCATGCGCGACGCCATCAAGATCGAGATCGAGCAGGACAAGGCTTCCCGCCTCCCGGCCGAGAAGGAGAACCGTTGCGTCTCCGCTCTCGCCGAGCGTCTGCAGCTCGAGGAGATGGACGCCGACTACGAGCAGTCCGTCTTTGAGGAGCTCGGCCAGAACTTCCTGTCCAACCTCGCTGCCCGCGGCATGACGCTCGACACCTGGCTGCCCGCTTCTGGCCTGACCATGGAGCAGTTCATCGGCGACCTGCACAAGCAGGCCAACGACGTTGCCCGTGAGTCCCTGGCGCTCGACGCCCTCGCCCGTGAGCTCAAGATCGAGGTCACCGAGGACGACATCAACGCCGAGTTCGAGAAGGCCGGCGTCAAGGACGTCGAGGCTTCCAAGGCCGAGTTCATCGCTGATGGCCGCATGCCTGCCGTCCGCGAGTCCATCCGTCGTTCCAAGGCCGTCGACCACCTGGTCGAGAACGCCAAGGTGACCGAGGTCGACGAGACCGCCAAGGACGCCGAGTAATTCTCGCCACCTTGCCCGCGAGCGCATGCATGCGCCCGTGATGGGGTAAAGTTATACACCGGTTATCCGGTTGCTTCGTACGGTGCCAGCCAATGCATAGCATGCGGGCACCGTACGTTTATCTAGAACCAATTTGGTCCGCAAGAGAGAAATGGAGATGCGTATGATCGCTAAGTTCGATTCCGCCCTCGTGCCATACGTTATCGAGCAGACGCCGCGCGGCGAGCGCAGCTACGATATCTATTCGCGCCTGCTCAACGACCGCATCATCTTCTTGGGCGAGGAGATCAACTCCGTCAGTGCCAACCTGGTCGTTGCCCAGCTGCTGCATCTTGAAAGCCAGGATGCCGAGAAGGATATCTCGCTCTATATCAATTCGCCCGGTGGCGAGGTTTACTCCGGCTTGGCGATTCTTGACACCATGAACTTCATCAAGCCGCAGGTTTCCACCATCTGCGTCGGTATGGCCGCGTCCATGGCCGCCGTGCTGCTTTCGGCCGGCGCTAAGGGCAAGCGCTTCTGCCTGCCGCACTCCAAGGTCATGATTCACCAGCCCAGCGGCGGTGCCCAGGGTCAGCAGACCGAGATCGAGATCGTGGCCGAGGAGATCAAGAAGACCCGCCGCGAGCTCAACCAGATCCTGTCCGATGCCTCGGGCCAGCCCATCGAGAAGGTTCAGGCCGATACCGAGCGCGACAACTACCTGACCGCTGCCGAGGCCCTCGACTACGGCCTGATCGACCGTATCGTCACCTCGCGCGACCTCGCCGCGAAGGACGCCTAGGATGGCCGGTAACATGCAGGACAACTTCGACGAGAACGGCAACCCCATCCGCTGCTCCTTCTGCGGAAAAGAGCAGGGTCAGGTCCGTCGCCTCGTAAAGGGCCCGACCAACATCTTTATCTGTGACGAGTGCGTCGCCGCCTGTTCCGAGATTCTGGAGGAGTCGCTGGCTTCGGACTTTATGGACGCTGCCCGCAACGGCAAGCTGCCGGGCTTCCTCAACGACCACGGCCAGGCTGCATCCCAGCCCGCCGTGGACCCCGAGACCGAGGGCTTTGAGCTCGAGGACGACCGCCAGGTCATCACGCACGTGCCGACGCCGCACGAGATCTATGACGAGCTTTCGGCCTATGTTATGGGTCAGGAGGACGCCAAGCGCGCCATGTCGGTGGCCGTGTACAACCATTATCGCCGCGTGATCGAGGGCGGTGCTGCGCTTTCGGCCTTTGACGACGGCTTGGACTCGCAGCTCGACGACGATATGGACGAGGTAGAGCTCGCCAAGTCCAACATCCTGCTGCTCGGTCCCACCGGTACCGGCAAGACGTTGCTGGCCCAGACGCTCGCGCGCATCCTCGAGGTGCCGTTTGCCATCGCCGACGCAACCGCGCTTACCGAGGCCGGCTACGTGGGCGAGGACGTGGAGAACATCCTGCTTAAGCTCATCAACGCCGCCGATGGCGATATTGAGCGCGCGCAGGTGGGCATCATCTATGTGGACGAGATCGACAAGATCGCCCGCAAAGCCGAGAACCTCTCCATCACCCGCGACGTTTCGGGCGAGGGCGTTCAGCAGGCGCTGCTTAAGATTCTTGAGGGCACGGTGGCGAGCGTTCCGCCCACCGGCGGCCGCAAGCATCCCCAGCAGGAGCTGCTGCAGATCGACACGACTAACATCCTGTTCATCTGCGGCGGTGCCTTCGTTGGTCTGGACAAGATCATCGCCGACCGCGTGGGTAACAAGGGCGTGGGCTTTAACTCCGAGATCGCCGGCCCCACCTCGGTCGACGAGAACGATCTGCTGCGTCAGGTGCTCCCGCAGGACCTCAACGCTTTTGGCATGATCCCCGAGTTTGTGGGACGTACGCCCGTCGTCACCCAGACGCAGGCGCTTGACGAGGACGACCTGGTGTCGATCCTGACCGAGCCCAAGAACGCCGTGGTGCGTCAGTACCGCAAGATGTTCCAGCTGGAGGACGTTGAGCTGGAGTTTGAGGACGCCGCCCTGCATGAAATCGCCCGCATGGCGCTTGCCCGTAAGACCGGCGCCCGCGGCCTGCGTTCCATCTGCGAGGACGTGCTGCAGCAGACGATGTTCGACCTCCCGAGCGAGGAAGGTGTCGCCAAGGTTATCGTGACCGAAGCCTCCGTAAAGGGCGAAGAGCAGCCCCAACGCATCTACGGTTAAATAGCTTGAATTCAGGCCTCGCGGCAACCACCGCGGGGCCTGCCTTTTAGGGACAGGTTTATCTTGGTCGGTTTTTATATGGGCAAATGTCGTTTCCCCTGATAAAACCTACCAAAATAAACCTGTCCCTTTTCGGTAGGTATGCCTGTGCTATTCTGTGAGATTGTCAAGTTAGTACCTTCAGACTGAAGTAATCGATACCTAAGGCGTGTCCGCCTGCTTGGTTTTCGTAGATTCCGCACGAGCCGAAGAGCACTAAATGTGCTCTTCGTGCGAGCCAGGACCTGACCGAGCGAAAACCAAGCAGGCGGACACGCCGGCGGGACAGGGAGAGATATATGGAAGAAATGCCCAAGAACTACGATCCGTCGACCAACGAGCCGGCGATCCTGCAGAAGTGGCTCGACGGCGGCTACTATAAGCGCCGCGAGGGCGTGGGCGACTGCACCGTCACCATTCCGCCTCCCAACGTGACCGGCAAGCTCCACATGGGTCACGCCACCGACGATTCCATCCAGGACGCCATTATCCGTATGGCCCGCATGCGCGGCAAGTCCACGCGCTGGGTGCTGGGCACCGATCACGCCGGTATCGCCACGCAGACCAAGGTCGACAAGAAGCTCAAGAGCGAGGGCATCAGCCGTCTGGAGATTGGTCGCGACAAGTTTGTCGACGCCTGCTGGGACTGGACCCACGAGTACGGCGGCATCATCGTCGAGCAGATCAAGCGCATGGGCTGCTCCGTCGACTTTGATAACGAGCGCTTCACCATGGACGAGGACTACGCCCAGGCCGTGCGTAAGGTCTTCTGCGACTGGTACCACGACGGCCTGATCTACCGCGGCAAGCGCATCGTCAACTGGTGCCCCAACTGCACTACCGCCATCTCGGACGATGAGGCCGAGTACAAGGATGAGAAGGGCCACCTGTGGCACCTGCGCTACCCGCTGACCGAGCCGGTCAACGGCCAGGACTACATCGTCGTCGCCACCACGCGCCCCGAGACCATGCTCGGCGACACGGGCGTCGCCGTTTCCCCGAAGGACCCCGAGAAGGCCGCCTTTGTGGGTAAGACCGTCAAGCTCCCCATCGTCGACCGCGAGATCCCCATCTTTGAGGATTGGCATGTCGACGCCAACTTTGGCTCTGGCTTTGTTAAGGTCACCCCTGCTCACGACCCCAACGACTACGCCATGGGTCAGGCCCACGACCTGCCGCAGATCAACATCTTTGACGAGCACGCGGTGGTCGTCGAGGGCTACGGCGAGTTCACCGGCATGAACCGCGACGAGTGCCGCGAGGCCGTCATCAAGTGGTTCGACGAGCACGGCCTGCTCGACCACGTCGAGGACCACGACCACTCCGTCATGCACTGCTACCGTTGCGACGCCGCGCTTGAGCCGTGGCTGTCCGAGCAGTGGTTCGTCGCCGTCGACAAGCTCAAGGGGCCGGCGCTCGACGCTGTCAACTCCGGCAAGGTCACCTTCCACCCCGCGCGCTGGACGCAGACCTACACCACCTGGATGGAGAACCTCAAGGACTGGTGCATCAGCCGCCAGCTGTGGTGGGGCCACCGCATCCCCGTGTTCTATTGCGAGGACTGCGGCTGGGAGGACGCCCTGACCGAGGACACCGATGTGTGCCCCAAGTGCGGCGGCCATCACGTACACCAGGACGAGAACGTGTTGGACACCTGGTTCAGCTCGCAGCTGTGGACCTTCGCCACGCAGGGCTGGCCGCAAAAGCCGGAGCTGCTCGAGGGGCATCACCCCACGACGGCGCTCGTCACCGCGCGCGACATCATTGCGCTGTGGGTCGCCCGCATGGTCATGAGCTCGTTGTACTTCCTGGACGAGGTGCCGTTTAAGGACGTCGTCATCTACCCGACAATTCTGGCCAAGGACGGCAGCCGCATGTCCAAGTCCAAGGGCAACGGCGTTGACCCCATGGACCTCATTGGCATGTACGGTGCCGACGCCATGCGCTACAACCTGCTGACGCTCTGCACCAACAACCAGGACGTCAAGTTCGACGCGAACATCGATAAGAAGACCAAGAAGCTGATCGACAGCCCGCGTACCGACCAGGCCAAGTCGTTTGTGACCAAGATTTGGAACGCCAGCCGCTTCCTGCTCATGAACATGGAGGGCTACACGCCCGGCGAGCCCGTCGTTGAGACTCCGGCCGACGCCTGGATGTTTAGCCGCCTTGCCAAGGCCGTGAAGATGGTCACCGAGGGCATTGAGAACTACACCTTTGGCGACATGGCCCGCGGCGTGCAGCAGTTCTTCTGGAACGAGGTCTGCGACTGGTACGTCGAGGTCACTAAGGCTCGCCTGAAGGGCGAGGGCCGTCTGCAGGCGCAGCGCAACCTGATCTTTGTGCTCGACACCTCCATTCGCCTGATGCACCCGCTCATGCCGTTTGTTACCGAGGAGATTTGGGACAACATGCCGGCGAGCGTGCTCGACATGGACGCCGAGGGCAACGTGGACCGCGCCGAGGCGCTCATGATCGCCAAGTGGCCCGAGCCCGCCGACTACGCCAAGTATGTTGACGAGGACGCCGAGCGCGCGTTTGAGCTGTGCCGCGCCGTCGTTTCCGCCGCTCGCGCCACGCGTTCGCGTTATCGCTTGAGCCCCAAGGCCGAGCTCGACGTGGTCGTGCGCGCCGGTGCCGAGGACATCGAGAAGCTCGAGAGCCTGCGCTCGACCATCGAGCCGCTGGCGAACACCGCCTCGCTGGTCATGGGCACCGACGTTGAGAAGCCGGCCGCGAGCATTGCCGTGGTCGACAGCGGCGTCGAGGTCTTTGTTGTGCTCGAAGGCAAGGTCGATCTTTCGGCCGAGAAGGCGCGCCTGGAGAAGGAGATTGCCGCGGCCCAGAAGGAGCTTGCCGGCTGCGAGAAGACGCTCGCCAACGAGGGCTTTGTGGCCAAGGCCGCGCCCGCGGTGGTCCAGAAGAAGAGGGACCGTGCAGCTGAGCTCAAGGAGATCCTGGCGGCGCTGACTGCTCAGGTTGCTGACTTCTCGTAAGCGTTACTGGGGGACGCGGTTTGGGGCATTGCTCGCTACTGCGGACAGTCCTGCTCGCACGAAGGCCACATTAAGTGGCCTTCGGCTCGTGCGGAACTTGTATCGAGCAAAGCCCCAAACCGCTCCCATAGCGGTTACGGAGGCGTCCGCTGCCTGGTGGGGCCACTTGGCTGTGGCCTTGAGGTCGCTGCAAAGCGGTGTTGGGCTGATATTTTGAATGGGAGGGGCTCGTTGTCGATTCGGGCCTCTTTTTATGTTGAGGGGACTTTGGGTTATGGCTAAGCGTTCTGGGTCGTATGTCGTTCCTTTTTCGTTTGAGTTGCTTTCGTTTGATGATGCCGTTGCTT
This sequence comes from uncultured Collinsella sp., assembly GCA_958413895.1. Classification (GTDB taxonomy): domain Bacteria; phylum Actinomycetota; class Coriobacteriia; order Coriobacteriales; family Coriobacteriaceae; genus Collinsella. The sequence continues at coordinate 20,593 of CATYVQ010000001.1, read as the reverse complement.
TGGCTGCTGATACGGGGCGGATTTCTGGGGATGCTGGGCCTCTGCTTGAGACAGTTGTCGATATGCTTGATGAGTTGGGGCGTCCGGACGAGTACTTTGATTGCATTCAGGTTGCCGGTACCAATGGCAAGACTTCGACCACACGTTTCTCGGCTGCTATCTTGCGTGGCGAGGGGCTCAAGACTGCGCTGTATACGTCGCCGCAGCTGGTACGCTATCCCGAGCGCATGGAAGTTGACGGGCGCGTTGTGAGCGATGAGGCGTTTGCCCGTGGCGTTTCGGCAGCTGTCGAGGCGGGGCGTCGTGTGAATGCTCGTCGTGTGGCGGCGGGGGAGCGCGCCTATACCATCACGCCGTTTGACCTGCTAACGGCTGCCGCACTTGTCGTGTTTGCCGAGGCCGCGGTGGATGTTGCCGTGCTCGAGGTTGGCATGGGCGGGCGTTGGGACGCCACGAGTGCTACCGATCCCGTCGCCGTTGCCATTACGGGTATCGGCCTCGACCATACACGCATTTTGGGCGATACGCTCGAGGCCATTGCGGGTGAGAAGGCTGCGGTCATTAAGCCCGGACGCCTGGTTGTGCTGGGTGAGGGCACGCATGAGGCGAGCGTTCAGCGCGTGATGGATGCCCGTTGCAGTGAGTGCGGTGTGGTGCCGCTGGTGGTGAACCATGCCACGACTAAGGTGCCGGCGCATGTGGGCGACACGGTTGAGTTTAGCTGCACCACGCCGCGTGCGATCTATACGTCGGGCATGGTCAAGCCGGCCTATCAGCCGCAGAATGCTGCGTGCGCGATTATGCTGTGCGAGGGGTATCTGGGCTGTGAACTCGATCATGATAAGCTCGATGCGTCGCTTATGGGCTGCCCCACGCCGGGCCGATTTGATGTGCTGGGAACTGATCCGCTCAAGCTGATCGACGCTTGCCATAACCCTCAGAGCTGCGAGAACTTTGTGAGCGCGCTGGACGAAATCGATCCGTGCGTAGAGAATCGCCCCACGCTGCTGTGCGCCGCGCTGGCCGATAAGGACGTGGCGGGCATCGTCGACGTGCTTGTTCCGGCCTTCCCCCGTGTGGTCGTGACGCAGACCGATTCCGATCGCGCCCTGCCGGCGGAGGAGCTCGCCGCCCTCGTTGATGCCGATAAGCTCGCGGGCGTATACCCGAGCGTGTCCGAGGCCCTCGCAGCTTTCGATGCCGCCGGCGAGTCCTTCATAGCCGCCGGCACCATCACCCTAGCCGGCGAAGTAGCCGGCCTGCTGCGCTAACCCATCCCCTCAGCAGTTGCGGTGAAATACGGACTGTTTTACAAGCCAGAAGCCTCAAACAGTCCGTATATCACCGCAACTCAAAAGCCCCGTCCCAAATTGGCTGCCCTTGGGTGCCCGTTTACGAAATCTTTTATGCCGCTTAACCTGTAGCATATTGCAAACCTCCATCGGCGAAGGATACGCTCAACTTAACTTGCCAATCGGACCAGTACTGTTTGGTCCGTTGAGCGTGTCGGGAGGAAACATGAACAGAAGGCATGTCAACGCGGCCATTACCGCGGGTTTGGCTCTGACGATGACGGTCGGCTCGGTGCCGCCGCAGGCGTTCGCCGAGATGATGCAGGGTGATACCACCCAAGTCGTTGCCGAGCAAAGCGATGCGACGGGTGCGGCTGCAGCATCCGAGGGCGCCAGCCAGACAACATCGCAAGACCAGAGTGAAGACAACATTGCCTCTTTTGCCAACCTCAACGAGCTACACGTTGCCGAGGGTTCCGACGCCACGTTGCCTCAGACCGTGACGGCGACCTATGAGAGTGGTGCCACCAAGCAAGAGAACGTTATCTGGAAATTGAACGGCGCCGACGCTCCGGCAACCCTGGCGCAGCTGCCTGCCGGCTCGTATGAGTTCGAAGGCACCGTCGATGGCACCACGCAGACAGTCAAGCAGCGCGTGGTCATCGAGGCTACTGCGGCGGACCTGGCAGTGGCAGATCCGGCGGCAGTAAACGCTCCAGATGCCACAGAGACGAGCAACGAAAGCGGCATTACCGTTGAGTCGATCGACGCTAACCCAATTCTAGAAAAATACGTCGGCGCCGATTACTACGGCCAGATCCAATCTTCGAGCGTTAAGGTAAAGCTGTCGGATGGTACCGAGACCTCGGCCTATGTTGATTGGGACGATAAGTCGCAGGCGGCATTTAATGCGGCGACCGATGAATCCGAAATTCCCATCACCGGTCAGATTACCGGCGTTAGCGTGAATAGCAATTGGATCACGCTCGCGGAGCCGTACGAAGTGAGCGGCGTGCTTAAGGTATACGTTCCTCGCTCAACCAGCAATGGCTCATGGATATGGACCGCGGCAGGTATTGCTCCCGCGGTTCCGTCTAGCATGTCGGTCGATTATTCAAATGGACAATCTTATACGTGCCCGGTTGAGTGGAATGAAATCTCGGCAGACCAGTACCAAAAGGAAGGAACCTTTGTTGTCGAGGGACATTTGAAGAACTATCCTTCCATGCTTGCGCACTGCACGGTCACAGTCCGCGCGGTTAAGAGTGTCCAGACCGAGTTGACGTGTACGACCCTAACCGGCGAGGCCCCGTCTCTGCCGTATTCTGCAGCGGTAACCTTCGATAACGGAGCCACCGAGCAGATTCCGGTGTCTTGGGATTCTTTCGACGCGTCGCTTTACTCTAAGGTGGGCTCGTTTACGGTTAAAGGTAAACTAAACGGTTTTGATTACCGTGAGGTTACCTGCACCGTTACCGTCAAAGATCCTAAGGACGTACTCGATCTAAATTCTCTGAGGTTCGAGCGCGTGGTCGGCGACATTTCTCCTCTTAGCACGTATGTCTATTTTCCGGTTACGCAGTCAAATAACACTACATACACCCAAGGTTATCAGGTTAACTGGGACAACGCCGACGTGTCTCAATTCCAAAAGGCCGGCACCTATACGGTCACGGGCACGCTTGTGACATATAACGAATCTTCAGCCGCTAACGGTCTAAAGGTAACTGCTCAGGTCGAGGTCAAAGAGGTTGCCTCTATCGACGCTCTTGCCCCCGTTAACACGCCCGTCGGCGTACGTCCTACAACGGGCGGCAGTCTTCCCTACAGCGTTGAAGTTACATTTACCGACGGTACAAAGAAGCAGTGCAACATTGCGTGGGATCCTATTTTGGACACGCAGGTGGCAAGTGAGGGGTCGTTTAAGCTTTCCGGTTCGCTGTCGTATTGGACCAATACCTCATCTTCATCGTCTAGTCAGGTGGAGCTGGGTGACAGCAACCGAGTCACGGCGACCATCTCCGTCCGCGCCCTGCAGATGCCTTCCTCGACATCGACAAGTACGCTTATCGGTTGCCAGCCCAATATGCCTGGTTCAATCGAGGCCACGATGTGGAATGGCTCGCGAGGCAATTTCCCCGTTCAGTGGTCGACTATTAGTCAGGACGCCCTAAAGAACCTTGGCCAGATTACGGTTAGCGGATACTTTACCGGCTCTAACATTCCGGCTACGGCGACGGTCAATGTCTGCGATCTCGAGGACAGCAACATCGGCAAGATCGCTTATGTTCCCGGCGCCGGACTTCTGGCTCCGCGCTACGCATCCACGCTGTATTTGTCGGATGGCAGCTCGTTCTATCTCCAGTATTCGTCGGGGGAGCCTTATAGCTGGGATGAGTTCCCTCAAGAACTGCTGGACGGCAAGCCGGGCGAGTATGAAATCACCGGTACTATCACTGGCTCGTTGGCGAAGGTCAACGCGATCGCGGTGTGCAGTGAGGTCAAGGGCGTCAATAACTATAGCGAGAATGGCGTGACGCTTGGGCAGTCGTACGAGGACTGGCGCGTTATTTACCCCGGTGAGGAAGTCAATCTGGACTACTTCTACGTGTCCGGCGTATTGCAGGATGGAACGACTTTTGACAGTCTCGGCGTCAACTGGGATACCTACGATAGGTGCCCCCAGAAGGACTGCACGATTACCGGAACGGTCGCCGGAACGAATATCCCCGTGAAAGTGCACGTCATCGTGACTAAAAATTGGGAGGCTCAGCCACAAACCATTACAGTGCTCAAGGGCAGCGACGGCACCGCCATGCTTCCCGGCTATGTCGAACTTATCAGCCCCGATGCGGCAGAACATCCGGACTATTCGCACAAATACGCCGAGACCAAGTGGAACACGAAGGGCTTCGATTGGACCCAGGGCGGCGTGGTACGCGGCACTGCAACAATTAGCTTTAATGCAGGGTACGGCATGCAGACTGTCGACGTTCCGATTACTGCCACCGTTAAGATCGCGAGTAAGGCAACCTCGGTTCAGGGCGGAACCATATGGACCGTCCCCGGCACCAAGCCGATGCTGCCGGAATACCTTGAGGTTCGATACGACAACGATGTGTCTTCTGAGCCCCAGCGCGAAAAGGTCACATGGGACCGTGTCGCCGAAGACGCTTATGCCAAGGACGGTTCGTTTAAGGTGAAGGGCAAGCTCCAAGGTGGTGCCGAGGCGACAATCACTGTTGACGTCTGTTCCGTCATCTCCGTTGCCGTTCCTGAGCGCATTAATACGGCCAGCGGTGTTTTCCCCGAGCTGCCGTGGAATGTCTCGGTTGCCACGAGTGACGGCAAAACTCATAATGCCCAGGTTCAATGGGATTACGTTCGTCCCTCGGTTTATACCGGAGAGCCGGGTCAGGTCACGACAGTGTCTGGCACGCTGTTTGCAAGCGGCCTCGACGGATACGGTGACGGCACTAACACCGGTCTCACTGTTCAGACCAAGATCGTTATCCAAGGCGTTGAGAAGGCAATCGATAACGGCGAGACCGCAGTGACCACCAAGGCGGGCACTGCGCCTGCTATGCCGTCCAAGATGGCGGTCGAGATGAGCGACGGCTCCGTTTCGACGGCGGCTATTGATTGGGATCCGATCGCGCCCGAGAAGTACGAGCGGCCTGGCACGTTCTATGCGACGGGCCATGTGGTCGGCTTTGATGCCGCTGCCGTTATGGCGCTGCTTGACGATGACGGCCAAAAGGTCGGCGTGGATGAGAACGGCAACGTGACTGCCAAGGTGACGGTTGCCGATAAGAAGGCAAAGAAGGTTGCACTGCAGCCCGAGGCAGTCGTGGTCAACACCACGGTCGGATCGATGCTGGAGCTGCCAGATGCCGTGTCCGTATATTTCTCGGATGGCTCAGCGCGGGATACTCGGGGCAGTTTAGGCGGCATCGAGATCGAAAAGTGGACCGACACCGACGGCATCGATCTCTCCAAGCCGCTCGCCAAGAAGGGTACGTATAAACTCGTCGGCAAGCTCAAGGATGTCGACAACGTCAACGCTATCGTGTACGTCAACGTCTCCGAGGCGCCGCGAACCATCACCAAGCTCGAGGCCAAGTCGTTTAGCGTTGCCAGTGGTACGTCCAAGCAGGATCTGTACGCCCAGATGCCCAAGCAGGTTGTGGCGACTTACTCCGACGGCTCGACCGATTTGCTCGACATTGACGTGTGGGATCTTTCTAACGTCACGGCCGAGCTGCTCAACCGAACCGGCACCGTGGAGATTACGGGCACGGTTAAGCTCAACGGCGCCAAGGTGACCTGCAATGTGACCGTGGTGGATCAGGATGCCCAGACGCCCGACCACGTCGAGCCGATCGATGTAATTGAGATTGTGGACAATGCCAAGGTCAGCGACCTTATGGATAAACTGCCGTCCAAGGTGACGGTTGTCATGAAGGACGGCAAGACCAAGAAAGAGACGCCCGTTAAGTGGTCTCAGGTCGACAGCCTGGGCCGTGCCGGCACTGAGTTTGAGGTCACGGGCCTTACGGACAACGGCATGACCGTTAAGGCTCAGGTCAAGGTGACGGCGCATATCGTGGGCTTTGATACCGTTGACGAGATTGAGGTCGAGCGCGATACCAAGACAGCTGATGCCTTGGCCAAGCTGCCCGACACGGTCACGGCAATCTACTCTGACGATACCGACTCCGAAGCCGATGTAACGTGGGATACCAAGGGCCTTTCCGACAAGGACTTTGCCAAGGAAGGTGAAGTTACGGTTAAGGGTACGGTTGCCGGTACCGATCAAAAGGTTGAGTGCACTATCAAGGTCGTCAAACCGCTGCGTGAGATTCCTGATCACCTGGCTGGTACGGTTGACGCTGTGACGCTCGACGACGGGGCGAAGCCCGATGCCGTTGTGGCAGCGCTGCCCAAGACCGTGAAGGTCGCCATGAAGGACGGATCCGAGGTCGATTCGAAGATCGACTGGACTGCTCCCAAGGAGGCCGTCACCATTAAGAATGACGGTACAAGCTTTGTCGTTACGGGCAAGACTAAGGTCGGCAATTATGACGTAAACGCTACGGTCAACCTGGTGCCGGTCGTCGAGAGCATCGCTGGCGTCAAGCTTTCGGTTGCCCGCAACACGGCTGCTGCTGACATCGTGCTGCCTGCCCAGGTGACCCTCAACATGTCCGACGGCTCGACGAAGACTGCCGCCGTTACGTGGGATAAGACCCCGCTTACGGCAGATGCCTTGGGCAAGCTGGGCGATGTTGCGCTTGAGGGCAAGGTAGAGGGCACTTCGGTTAAGGCCAAGTGCACGGTCACGGTCGTGAAGAGCAATGCTGAGATTCCCGCGTTCGTTGAGCCTGTCGCGGGCGTTAGCGTTCCCGAGGGTTCGTCTGCCGACGCCGTGCGCGAGGCGCTCAAGGGCGTTAAGGCGACGGTCCTTATGAAAGACGGTAAGACGAAGGTGGAGTCCGAGGTTACGTGGTCTGAGGTTCCCGCCGCGGCTGCGGCGTACGGCAACAGCGTCGTCGCCAAGGGCGTGACGGTGAACGGCAACCTGCCTGTCGAAGTTGTCGTCACCTCCACGACGACGATCAATAAGGTAGCCGATGTGCCGCAGATTACGGTTGAGCGCGATGCCAAGGCCGACACCGTGACGGGGCAGCTGCCCAAGAAGGTTGCCGTGACGTACTCCGATGGCCACACGGATGAGGCCGTGGTCACATGGAATACGGATGGCCTGGACAAGCAGCTTCCCTCTGTCGGCGAGTACACGCTCGAGGGCTCCGTTGAGGGCACGACGCTCAAGGCGACCTGCAAGCTGGTCGTCGAGACGCCAGCAAGCGAGATTCCCGTGAGGCCTGCGACGTTCGCTCCCGTTGAGGTGTTTGAGGCAAGCTCTGCCGCCGATGTGCTGAAGGCGCTGCCCAAGAAGGTCTCCGTGATGATGAAGGACGGCAGCCAGGAGGACTACGACGTCGATTGGGAGAATGTCCCCACACTGGATTGGGGTGCCGATGATGTGACCGTGGGCGGTAAGGTTCGCGGCACGGAGCTTACGGTCAGCTGCATGGTGCGCGTTAAGCCGCGCCCGGCGGCCAAGGGCCTCGTTATCGTTGACCAAAACGGCAAGGCCACGACTGCCGAAACCGTGCTCAAGGTAGAGCGCGGCAAGGCAATTGACCTTGCTGCCGCGGCGAGCAATGCGGCTGATGGCGCGCTGCTGCGTGGTAACGTGACGTGGACCTCGTCCGACCCGACGACCGCTACGGTCGAGAACGGTAAGGTCAAGGCCCTCAAGAACGGAACCGTCGTCATTACCGCGACGATGCCCGTTGACGGCGACGCCGCGGTGATTGCGACGCTTGCCGAGGATGGCACTGTGGAGACGCCGGCGCCTCAACAGCTCACTGCTTCGGTGACCGTTGAAGTCGTTGAGCCTGTTGTTGTACAGGAACCGACAGGCGGCAAGGATAACGGTGCCAAGCCCGATGCCAAGGATTCTTCGGGCAAGAAGGATGGCAAGAAGGCCGCTAAGGGAAGCCTGGCCGAGACGGGCGACAATACTGCCGTGACCGTCGCGGCGCTTGGCGGAACCGGCCTGCTGGCTCTTATCGCCGCAGCGATCGAAAAGCTGCGTCATTGCGCGGAGTAGCGTCAAGAGCGTAGCGCTTTAGGTCACAAGAAGGCCTCCCTGTTCTCGTTGGGGAATCGGGAGGCCTTTCGTTTTGCCATCAGGGCAGCTAATTTGGGACGGGGCTTTTTGACTACCCTGGTCCCCTTGGCAGTTGCGGTGAAATAGGGACTATTTTATGGGCTAGAAGCCTTAAGCAGTCCGTATTTCACCGCAACTTAGTTTGGGGGCTTGGGGACGAGGTTAGTCTAGGCGGACCGGATCGTGGGGGTAGGCGTTGAGAATCTCTACGCCGTTCTCGGTCACCAGGGCAAGGTCCTCGATGCGGACGCCGATGCGGCCGGGGAGGTAGATGCCCGGTTCGATGGAGAACGTCATGCCCGGCTCTACGACTTGCTCGTTGACAAGCGAGACATCGCCCGGCTCGTGGTCTTGCAGACCGATCGAGTGACCCAGGCGATGCGTAAAGTACTTGCCGTAGCCAGCGTCCTCAATCACGTCGCGAGCGGCGCGGTCCAGGTCACACATGCGCGCGCCCGGTGCGATGAGCGCCTCGGCGGCCTCGTTGGCGCGGCGCACGATGTCGTAGATGCGCGCCGTCTCCTCGTCTGGCTCGCCCCAAGAGAACGTGCGCGTCATGTCCGAGCAGTAGTTGCGATGGCGTCCGCCAATGTCGAACAGCACCACGTCGCCGCGCTTGAGTACCGTATCGTCGGGCTCGTGGTGCGGGTCGCCGGCGTTGGCACCAAAGCTTACGATGGGCGGAAAGCTAAAGCCCTCGCAGTTGTGCTTGCGGTACAGGCCGAGCATCTGGTCGGCAATTTCGCGCTCCGTCACGCCCTCGTGAACGAGCTTGATGGCGTCGGCCATCACGGCGTCGTTGGCGGCCGAGGACGCGCGCATGAGCTCCTGCTCGGCGGCATCCTTGTAGGTGCGCGCGGCGGTGACGGCAAAGTCGCCCAGGAAAAACTCGCTGGCGGCGTGGCGCTCCATAAGCGGCATCAAAAAGCCGGAGCGCATGACGGTATCGATGCCAAGCGGCTTGGTCGGATCGATCTCGCGCGCGATGGCATCGGCCACGACGTCAGTATCGTTATGGTAGGCAACGCGCGCATTATCATACTCGGGCAGCTGATGCAGCGCGTTGACTAGGATCACCGGCTCGGCGCCGCGTGCGAGCAGCACGCCACAAAAACGCTCGAACATATCGGAGTAAAAGCCGGTCAGGTAATAAATCGACCACGGGTCGTTTACGAGCAGCTGCGCGCCGGGGTGCTGAGCCTCGAGCGCATCGAGCACGCGCGCCACACGCTGGTCATCGACATGTGCCATGAAACAACCTTTCGCTAGGGTGCCACCATGGTATCCCAAGCCCGGCACATGGGGACGTTCCTTTTAGGCCGGCACCTTGGGATACTCCCTGGCGTGATTTTTCTGGGACGGCAGGCAAAGGTGGCCAAAAGACCCCGTCCCAAATGAGCTGCTTTTAAAACTATGCCGGATTACGGGGCTGGACTGCACTTGGCCGTCCATGAACGAAATGGCAAAAATAAAACCGCAGGTAGAGGGCTTGTCAAAACTTAGAATTTGCCGGTATGGATAGGGGTTCTCGATTTAGCCCCGTAAACCGGCATAGTTTTGAAATGGCACCAATATGGCAACAGCCTTAAATCTGATCCAAAAGAAAGTTGCGGTGGAATAGTTCCTGGATGCCGGGGTTTTGGCGGAAATCAGGAGCTATTTCACCGCAACTGAGGTCGGGGATGGGGTGGATGGTGGGATAGCTAAAAGAGCCTCGTACTAAATGAGCTGCTTAGGCGGGGTTGATGTCCATGCTGGCGATTAGGTTGATGTTGGTGTCTAGGAGGTTCTCTAGCACGACGTCGCCCATGCGGATGGGGGCCTTGACGACCACGCCGCGGATGAGGGCCATGGCTTGGGCGTGGAGTGACAGCGGGATGGCTTCGGCCGTGCGGACGGGGAGTAGGGCTTCGTCGCCGCCGGAGACGGCCACGGTCGTCGTGAGCACGCGCATGGGGCAGGTGAGCTCCTGATGTGTGAACTTATCGCCGCGCGGGCAGCTGTTGCCGACCACAGATCGCACTTTCACCACGGCGCCATTGGCGTCGCGCTCCACCTCTACGGTCAGAAGGCATTCGGATGGGCAGGTCGTGCAGTTGAACTGCAGCGTTTCGGTCGCATTCGTGCTCATGAGCTATGCCTCCTCAGCGGGATCGACAGATAGGATAATCTCGCTAGCACCTAGGTCGTGCGCTTGTTTGATGACCTTTGCCGGTAGCGGGAAGCTTTCCATAACGCTTGGCTTAAACGCGCGGACCTTACCGGCGAGCAGTTCTTCGCCGTCGGCCAAGATCCTCACGCGGGCGGCGTCGACGGGTCGGCGCACGCGGAAGTTGAGCTTGGTGAGTGCTACAGCCGTAATGCGTCCCGGCAGCGCGTAGCCCGCGATGCCGGCAGGGGAGACCGTGAGCTTGCAGCCCGTGCCCACAGCGTACGCCTCGGTGCCGCCCAACGCCCACGCCGCCGCTGCCGCACCGGCGCGCTCGGACTCGGTCGTTACGTTGTCGGCCAGGTCGTGCACGTGCAGTACGTTGCCGCAGGCAAAGATGCCCGGCACGCCCGTCTGCAGGCTCTGGTCCACCACGGCGCCGCGCGTGCGCGGGTCAAGCTCAACGCCTGCGGCAACCGAAAGCTCGTTCTCGGGAATCAATCCCACCGAAAGCAGCAGCGTATCGCACGGAACGATGCGCTCGGTCCCCGGAATAGGCGCCAGGTGCTCGTCGACTTGACTCACCTCGACGGCCTCCACGCGGTCGCGGCCGATCACGCGCGTTACGGTAGTGGACAGGTGCAGCGGAATGCCAAAATCGTCCAGGCAGTTCTTTACGTTGCGGCGCAGGCCGTTGGCGTACGGCATGAGCTCGTACACGCCCTCGACCGAAATGCCCTCGAGCGTGCAGCGGCGCGCCATGATCAGCCCGATGTCGCCCGAGCCCAAAATGACGGCGCGCGAGCCGGGCTTGAGGTTTTCGATATTGATGTATCGCTGCGCCAAGCCCGCCGTAAACACACCGGCGGGACGGCTACCGGGAATCTTGATCTCGCTGCGCGTGCGCTCGCGGCAACCCATAGCAAGAACGACCGCACGCTCAGTGAGCTGCAGCATGCCAGTGGGGCTCATGAGCGTGACGGTGTGGGCTTCGGCATCGCCAGCATCTGGGGTTTCCGAGTTCCCGTCAATCCCGATCACCATGCTGTCCAAGAACAATGCGATGTCGGTCGCGCACACCTGGTCGATAAACCGCTGCGCGTATTCAGGACCGGTGAGCTCCTGCTTAAAGTGCGACAGGCCAAAGCCCGGGTGGATACACTGTCGGAGGATTCCGCCCAGGTGCCGCTCGCGCTCCACGATGACCACGCGTGCGCCGGCCTTATGCGCGGCAAGCGCGGCCGCCATGCCGGCAGGTCCGCCGCCGATAACGACCACGTCGAAGGCCTGCGTTGGTACGGCGCCGACCGCAGCTACACTCGCAGCGTCGCGCCCAGCGTCCATCTCGATATCCGTTGCCATCCTAGCGCACCCCCTTCAAAGGTCCCTCAACGAGCCAAGAACCGGCATCCTCCAGCAGCACCTCGCTGGGATCGCAGTCCAACTCACGAGCGAGGAGCGCCACCACGCGGCTCTGGCAAAAACCGCTCTGGCAGCGGCCCATGCCTGCGCGGCAGCGACGCTTGACGCCCTCGACCGAAACCGCGCCCGGGCGGCGCCGGATCGCGGCAACGATCTCGGCCTCGGGCACCGTCTCGCAGCGGCAGACGATCTGTCCCCACGCGGGGTCGGACTCAATGAGCCCCTCTTTGTGCGCGAGCGGCGCACGGTCAAAGTCGTCCGGTGCGTGGCGAATCGGATTCCAGTCGTCCCGTTCGTGCAGAACCACACCCGCCTCGCGCATCACGTGTTCCATACGCTCGGCAATGGCCGGGGCGCTCGCCACGCCCGGTGATTGAATGCCTGCCGCCTGGAACAGCCCCGGCACCACGGCCGACTGTCCAATAAGGAAATCGTTCGTCCCCTTAATAACCGGACGCCCGCCGGCAAACGCGCGCACCACGCGACGCGTATCCAGATCGGGCACCAGCTTGCGTGCACCGGTCAGCAGCGCGTTGATATCGCTCGCGTAGGTCTGCGTATCGCCTGGCTCGCGCACAGCGGCGGTTGCGGTAATCACGGTGTTGCCATGCACGGTGCCCGTTACGATGACGCCCTTCGACACCGGCGTCGGCACGGGGTAGAGCGGCATCAGCGCGCGCGGTTCCTTGTCAAGCACCACGATGTTGCCTTGGCGCCAGACCATCTGGAACTCCTCGGCGCCCGCCATATGCGAGATGTCCGCGGCTCCGTTGCCTGCTGCGTTAATCAGGTAACGGCAGTGCACGTCTCCGGCGGGCGTTGACAGCGTAAAGCGCGCGTTGTCGCCCGAGCCCGCGACTTCAATCGTTTCCACCGACGCGGACCGCATAAACGTCACCCCGTTGGCCACGGCGTTCTCCAGCGCGGCGATGGCAACCTCGAACGGGTCGACAAACCCAGTCGAGGGGCACCATAACGCGCACGTTGCATCGGCACTGGCGCGCGGCTCCAGCTCGTGGATGCGCTCGGGGCCAATGATCGATAGCTCGGGCACGCCGTTGGCCAGGCCGTTCTTGTTCAGCTGCTCTAGATGCGCGCGGTCCTCGTCGTTAAAGCCCAACACCATCGACCCGGTTCGGCAGAACAGAAAGCCCAGCTCCTGGGCCCACGTTCCGTATAGCTCGCAACCACGGGCATTGACCTGCGCCTTTACGGTTCCCGGCGCCGGATCGTAGCCTGCGTGCACCAGGCCGCCGTTGGCCTTCGAGGCGCCCAGCGCAATATCGTTAGCCGCCTCGACCACGCAAATGGAAAGGTCATAGCGCGCGAGTTGCCGCGCGATGGCGCATCCGGTGATGCCCGCGCCGACAATCGCGATATCAAACGTTTCTGCCACAGTGCCTCCCAGACGAGTTGACAGGCCGTCAATAAGACTATCCTACGGTCTACACACCCCCAGCGAGGCGGCAATGCGGCGAACAGCCCCGCAACACCCGCCAACGGCAGACGAGGGGAGACTCAGGACCATCGGTGACCTCGTCTGCTGTCCCTGGTGTCAGAGGTTTGTCTCGTTCTGTAACATCTGGGACTGGTTTTGCCGAGTTACTGTTACAGATCGAGACGTTTGCCCGGCGGCGCAGCCGTTCATCTCGATCTGTAACACCAAGCCGACGATTCGACCCCTACCCGTTACAGATTGAGATGTTTCTATCCGCCCACGCCCGCGACCTGCCAAATCGTTAACCCCCGTGTTACACTAACTCGAGCTGTAACTACCCCGAAAGGTACCCGTAATGTCCAAGTACATCTCCGAGCTCATGTCGCCGCAGCTCATGGGCGTCGTCTATGCCTTCGTTGGCTTTATCATTGCCCTGTATGTGCTGTCGGTCGTCTACGTGTTCATCGACGCTCGCCGCCGCGGCGCCAGCGCCTACGTGGCATGGGGCATCATCGCCCTCATCCCGTTTGTGGGCCTCATCGCCTACCTGGTCCTGCGTCCGCACTCCTACGCGGCCGACCGCGAGGAGCAGGAGCTGGACATGGCCCTGCGCGAGCGCCAGCTTGCCCAGTACGGCACCTGCCCGCAGTGCGGCGCGCCCATCGAGAAGGACTTTGTCGTCTGCCCGGTGTGCGACACGCAGGTTCGCAACGTCTGCCCCAGCTGCCATCGCCCGCTCGATGCGCACTGGAAGGTCTGCCCCTACTGTCGAACTCGCATCCAGTAACGCATCCATCGCCGGGCCGGCCGCAAGCCACGTGCACCGCGCGTCCCGCGCAAGCCGCGCGCTCCGCAGCCCCGCCCCACACGATGAAGCATGCGTAGAAAATCGCCCGCCGTGCCATTAAGGTGCGGCGGGCGCTTGTATACCAAGGCAACCTGCCTATAATGATGCAAGTCAAAAACGCCGAGCGCATCGCACACACTTGCATCAGGCATCCGAGAGGAGAAAACATACCCATGAAGGCACTCTACAATGACGGTTCGGTGGCCGAGCTCCCGCAGGACGAGGTCACGCACGTCATCCGCCACTCCGCCGCGCACATCATGGCGCAGGCCATCAAGCGCCTGTACCCCGAGGCCGACTTTGCCTACGGTCCCGCGACCGACAACGGCTTCTACTACGACGTCGACCTGCCCGAGGGCGTCAAGATCAGCGAGGACGACTTCCCCGCAATCGAGGCCGAGATGAAGAAGATCGTCAAGGAGAACCTCAAGTTCACCGTGTACGAGAAGCCCCGCGCCGAGGCCATCGCCCTTATGGAGGAGCGCGGCGAAAAGTACAAGGTCGAGCACATCGGCGATCTGGACGACGACGCCCGCATCACCTTTTACCAGCAGGGCGACTACATCGACATGTGCGTTGGCCCCCACATCTGCTACACCAAGGCGCTCAAGGCCTTTAAGCTCACCGGCGTCTCGGGCGCCTACTGGAAGGGCGACAAGGACAACAAGATGCTCACCCGCATCAACGGCGTCGCCTTTGCCACCAAGGAAGAGCTCGACGAGCACATGCACATGCTGGAGGAGGCCAAGAAGCGCGACCACCGCAAGATCGGCCGCGAGATGGACCTCTTTATGATGCGCGACGAGGCCCCCGGCTTCCCGTTCTTCCTGCCCAACGGCATGATCCTTAAGAACACACTGCTGGACTACTGGCGCGAGATCCACCACAAGGCCGGCTACGTGGAGATCTCCACGCCGCTCATCATGAACAAGCAGCTGTGGAAGACCTCGGGCCACTGGGACCACTACAAGGACAACATGTACTCCACCGTCATCGACGACGAAGAGTACTGCATTAAGCCCATGAACTGCCCGGGCGGCGTGCTGGTGTACGCCTCCAAGCCGCACTCCTACCGCGAGCTGCCCATCCGCGCCGGCGAGATTGGCCTGGTGCATCGCCACGAGCTGCGCGGCGCCCTGCACGGCCTGTTCCGCGTGCGCTGCTTTAACCAGGACGACGCCCACCTGTTTGTGCGTCCCGACCAGCTGACCGACGAGATCGTGGGTGTGGTCAACCTCATCGACTCCGTGTACCAGAAGTTTGGCTTTAAGTACCACGTTGAGCTTTCCACCCGCCCCGAGGACTCCATGGGTTCGGACGAGGACTGGGCGCGCGCCGAGGAGGGCCTGCGCACCGCTCTGGAGAAGCTTGGCATGGACTACGAGGTCAACGAGGGCGACGGCGCCTTCTACGGCCCCAAGATCGACTTCCACCTGGAGGACTCGCTCGGTCGTACCTGGCAGTGCGGTACCGTGCAGCTCGACTTCCAGATGCCGCTCAACTTTGACCTGGAGTACGTTGACGCCGACGGCACCAAGAAGCGCCCCATCATGCTGCATCGCGTGTGCTTTGGCTCCATCGAGCGCTTCATCGGTATTCTGATTGAGCACTTTGCGGGCAAGTTCCCCACCTGGCTGGCTCCCGTGCAGGTCAAGGCCCTTCCGGTTTCCGAGAAGAGCCGCGACTACGCCCACGAGGTGTGTGCCAAGCTGGAGGAGGCCGGCATTCGCGTGGTCTGCGACGATCGCGATGAGAAGATCGGCTACAAGATCCGCGAGGCCCGCAGTATCGACCGTGTACCCTACATGCTCATCCTTGGCGAGAAGGAGGTCGAGGCCGGCAACATCTCCGTCCGTGATCGCTCCAACGAGACCGTTCAGATGAGCGTTGACGAGTTTGTTGCCAAGGTGCTCGAGGAGATCAAGACTCGCGCCTAAGGCAAGCTTCACAACAATTTACAAAGGCGACCGTCCACAAAGGGCGGTCGCCTTTTTTCTTACCAAAATAAGAAAAGCCGCTGGTTGAGCGGCTTTTTTTGTTGCACAAAAAGGTACAGGTTTTTGTAGAGGGGTATGGAGATGTACCTACTAGCAGTACATTTTGTGTAATCTGGGCAAACGCTGATTAATTGCTCGTATAATGTCGTCTGCCGAAAGATACAAAAACCTATACTTTTGCGACTGCGCCTAGCTGCGAGCGAGAAGCCTGTTCTAAACGCCCCTGCATTTGCGTGCATCGCAAAGCCAAAAGAGGGGGGGCGAGAACATGGAACAGATGGCACGGCGCCAAGAGCAGCTGCCAGGTGCATTTAACGGCGTCGCCACCAACAGTCAGCACGGCCGCGTCCGCTGGTATCTGGTCCACACCCCCAATGGAAAAGAGCGCGAGACCTGCGATAAGGTTCGCCGCATTATCCCGCACAACCTGATGCAGGACGCTTTTGTGATGCAAAAGGAGTTCTGGTTTAAGCGGGACGGCGCCTGGTCGCTCCAAACCAAACCCATGTACAAGGAATATTTCTTCGTCGCCACGCACGATGCCGCCGCGCTCGATAGGGCACTGGCCCAGTTGAGCTCTGGCTGTCGCATCGCCGGCAGTAGGGAGCGGGCGTACATGCCCATGCCGGACGATGCGCAGGACTGGTACCGCAGCGTGCTGGACGACGACGGCGTGGTGCGCAACAGCGTAGCGCGCATAGAAGACGGCGTGTTGCACATAGAGCAGGGTCCCTTGGTGGGGCAAGAGGCCCGCGTGCACAAGATCGACCGTCATAAACGCTGGTGCCTAGTGGACGTGGGCGAAGGTGACTCCGCATTTAGGGAGCTGCTGCCGCTCGACGTTCCCAGCAAAACGTAGGGGAGACGTTGTACTAGCTGTTCGTTCGCAATTTTTGAATTTACCGATTGGGGGATCCCTGGACAACAGGGACGTAAGTTTGACTGTGGCTGCTAAAGAAGAAACAGAGACGTGTATGCCAACGAGAGATGCACTTGTTGTAAATCAAATAAAGCCTAGTGGAACATTGGGCTATCGCTTTGTTAAGAGACTGTTTGACCTTGTTTTTAGTCTTATGGCAATCGTAATTTTATTCATTCCAGTGGGCCTTGTGTGCGTCCTGATTTGTCTAGAGTCTCCGGGTAATCCCTTCTACACCCAGGAGCGAGTTGGCAAAAATGGCAAGGCCATCAAGATTTATAAGCTGCGCAGCATGGTTTCCGATGCGGGTAATGTTCAGAAGTATTTAAACTCGGAGCAGCTGCATCAGTGGGAAATTGAGCGCAAGGTCGATAACGATCCGCGTATCACTAAGGTCGGGCAGTTTATTCGTAAGTGCTCTATCGATGAGATGCCGCAGTTTCTCAATGTGTTGAACGGTGACCTTTCTGTTATCGGTCCTCGCCCCATTACGCGCGATGAACTCGAACTGCATTTTTCTGATGAGGAGAAGGATGTATTTCTTTCGGTTCAACCTGGAATTACCGGGTTATGGCAGGCAACGGATCGCAACGATGCGTCATTTGAAAGCGGTCTGCGCCAAAAAATCGAATTGCATTACGTCCGGAACCGTTGTTTTCGAATGGACTGGAAGTGTTTCGCTGGCACTTTCGGCGCCATGTTTGGCAAGGAGAGGACGGGCAGATAGATGGAAATCTCCGTCATCATTCCGACTCTTAATGCTGAGCATGAAATCGATGGGCTTTTAATTGCCCTCGAACATCAGTCTATTCAGCCGGTTGAGATTCTGATCGTTGATTCTGCTTCGGAAGATAGAACTATCGAGCTGGTCCGGCAACACAAAATAGTCCGCCTGTTGGAGATTGATCGCCGGGATTTCAACCACGGCACCACAAGAGATATGGCGCTAAGGGAGTCGAGAGGTGACTTTGTATGTTTCCTCACCCAAGATGCTGTGCCTGTTTCTGATGATTACCTGAAGCGGCTTGTTGCTCCCATGGTTGATGATTCCGACATCGCTCTCGTAAGCGGCAGGCAGCTGCCTAAGGCGGATGCCCGACGTTTTGAACAGCTGGTGCGTGGTTTCAACTATCCCGACTGGCCATCCGTTCGTTCCAAATGCGATCTCGAGAAACTCGGTATTAAGACGTTCTTTGCATCTGATGCCTGTTCTGCCTATCGACGAACTGCATATCTCGAATGCGGTGGATTTGATCGTGTTAATACCAACGAGGACATGCTCATGGCCGCCAAGTTTATCGCCTCGGGTATGAAGGTCGCTTACGAGCCGCGTGCCGAGGTCTATCACTCGCATAACTTGACGCCAGCCCAACAGTTTGCCCGCAACCGTGCCGTTGGTTTCTTTCTCGAAACGCATACAGACGAACTCATGCATGCAAGTGAGATTGGTGAAGGAGGCCGGCTAGTCAAGATGGTTTCGTCGCAACTCCTACGAGAGGGAAGTTTTGGCGAGTTCGTTGCTTTCGGAGTTGACTGCTGCGCCCGTCTTCTCGGAAATCGTGCTGGCCGCAGGGCCGCGAGAAAAGAAAGGTTATAACAAATGAAAGGCATCATCCTCGCCGGCGGGTCCGGCACGCGCCTGTACCCGCTCACGCTCGTGACCTCCAAGCAGCTGCTGCCGGTCTACGACAAGCCCATGATCTACTACCCGCTTAGCACCCTCATGCTGGCTGGCATCCGGGACATCCTCGTCATCTCCACGCCGACCGACCTGCCCAACTTCGAGCGCCTGCTCGGGGACGGCTCGCGCTACGGCGTGAACCTGTCCTACGCCGAGCAGCCGAGCCCCGACGGCCTGGCCCAGGCCTTCACCATCGGCGAGGAGTTCATCGCCGGCGAGCCGTGCGCCCTGGTTTTGGGCGACAACATCTTCTACGGCAACGGCCTGTCGCGCCACCTGACGCGTGCCGTCCAGAACGCCGAGTCGGGCCGCGCCACGGTCTTCGGCTACCACGTCGACGACCCCGAGCGCTTCGGCGTCGTGGAGTTCGATGCGCAGGGGAGGGCCGTCTCCATCGAGGAGAAGCCCGCCGAGCCCAAGAGCTCCTACGCCGTCACCGGCCTGTACTTCTACCCGGGCGACGTGGCCGCCAAGGCCCATGGGGTGCAGCCTTCCGCCCGCGGCGAGCTGGAGATCACCGACCTCAACCGGATGTACCTGGAGGAGGGGACGCTGTCGGTCGTCACCCTCGGCCGAGGCTACGCGTGGCTCGACACCGGCACCATGGAGAGCCTGCACGAGGCCGCGGAGTTCGTCCGCGCCGTGGAGCACTCCCAGGACCTGCCGGTCTCGGTCCCCGAGGAGATCGCCTGGGAGAACGGCTGGATCACGACCGCCGAGCTGGAGGAGGCGGCCAAGGCCTACGGCAAGTCGGTCTACGGCCAGCATCTCAAGAAGGTCGCCGCCGGCGAGATCGTCAACAGCCCGCGCGAGTACTAGGAAACGAGGAGATACGAACATGGCAGAGGAGACCTTCTCCCCCAGGAACATCATCGTCACGGGTGGCTGCGGCTTCATCGGCAGCAACTTCGTGCACTACGTGGTCAACAACCACCCCGACGTGCACGTCACCGTCCTGGACAAGCTGACCTACGCCGGCAACCCCGAGAACATCGCCGGGCTTCCCTCCGACCGCGTCGAGCTCGTCGTGGGCGACATCTGCGACGCCGAGCTGCTGGACCGCATCGTGCCGGGCCACGACGCCATCGTGCACTACGCCGCCGAGAGCCACAACGACAACTCCATCGCCGACCCCGAGCCGTTCCTGCGCACCAACGTGGAGGGCACCTTCCGCCTGCTGGAGGCCGTCCGCAAGTACGGCATCCGCTACCACCACGTCTCCACCGACGAGGTCTACGGCGACCTGGCGCTCGACGACCCGGCGAAGTTCACCGAGGAGACGCCGTACAAGCCCTCGAGCCCCTACAGCTCGACGAAGGCG
The DNA here is from genome assembly GCA_958413895.1 of uncultured Collinsella sp. Taxonomy (GTDB): domain Bacteria; phylum Actinomycetota; class Coriobacteriia; order Coriobacteriales; family Coriobacteriaceae; genus Collinsella. The sequence goes on along the minus strand of CATYVQ010000001.1, from coordinate 788 downwards.
TCCTCCGACATGCTGGTCCGCGCATGGACCCGCACCTACGGGCTTCGCGCCACGATCTCCAACTGCTCCAACAACTACGGCCCCTACCAGCACGTTGAGAAGTTCATCCCGCGCCAGATCACCAACATCATCGACGGCGTCCGCCCCAAGCTCTACGGGAAGGGCGAGAACGTCCGCGACTGGATCCACACCGAGGACCACAGCTCGGCCGTGTGGGACATCCTCACCAAGGGACGGATGGGGGAGACCTACCTCATCGGCGCCGACGGCGAGAAGAACAACATCACGGTCCTGCGCATGATCCTGGAGGCCATGGGACGCGACCCCGAGGACTTCGACTGGGTCGCCGACCGCCCCGGCCACGACCGCCGCTACGCCATCGACAGCACCAAGCTCCAGCGCGAGCTGGGCTGGAGGCCGGCCCACACCGACTTCGCCGAGGGCCTGAAGGCCACCATCGACTGGTACGTGGCCAACGAGCCCTGGTGGCGCCCTGCCAAGGAGGCCACCGAGGCGCGCTACCGCGCACAGGGCCAGTAGGCCGAACCCCGGCGCCCCGCACCGCGGGGCGCCCGCGCGGGGCCGCAGGGCATGGGGATGATCCTGCGTCCCCGCGCGGGCGCCCCCGTTTTCCCAACCTCTTCGATAGGAGCTTTTCCCATATGGCTGACATCGCATTCGAGAAGGACCTCTCCGTCGCCGAGACCGGCATCGGGGGCCTCAAGGTCGTCGACCTCGCCGTCCACGGCGACTCGCGCGGCTGGTTCAAGGAGAACTGGCAGCGCGCC